>CAVZNF010000009.1:0-142564 GCA_963776565.1 uncultured Gaiellaceae bacterium | reverse complement strand
GTCCCGTTCGCACTCGACGGCACCGGTGGCAGTGGCGCTGGGACGATAACGACCTCAGCTACCTCGACTGGCTCTTCCAGGACTGGGGCGGTGCTCGCCGCGCAGTTCTTGTCCATCTGCGTGGCGCTGCTCATCGTGATGGGCCTCGCACGGAAGCCTGGGCGACAGTGGGCGGCTTCCTGGGAGCCGGCGTGTTCGTGGAGCTCCGCAGCGCCGTCCTCCTTTGCTGCGCCGTACCTCGATTCACCACGACGCCGCTCGAGGTACAAAGCGCTGCTTTGAGGCGGCCGCCGACTACGAGTCGAAGTTCGGCCTCGGCCACGTCCCGCTCCGAGTCGAGAAGGTGAGCCCCGACACGGATGAGGCGAACGCCTACGCGTTCGGGCTGGGGCCGTCTCGGCGCGTGGTCTTCTCTGGGACACGATCCTCCGGAAGCCGTTCACGGAGGAGGAGCAGAAGGTGGCGCGCGCTCGCGCACGAGCTCGGGCACCATTCACAGGAGCACCTGCCGAAGGTTCCCGCCTCTTCTCTCTTCCCCATTCCCGGCGCGCGGGGTCCTCATGCGCGCGACTCGCCGCCGGGCCGGACTGGGAGACCCCGCAGCCGTCCCGCTCGCCCTTTTCGTCGTCGCCATCCTCCAGCTTGCGACGCTGCCCCACTGACGAATATTCCTCCAGCCGCATGGAGGCCGAGGCGGACTGCAAGGCGCTTCGAGGTGACCCGCGACCCCGTGGTTCTCCAGGACCTGATGGTCGAGTTCGGCAACATGTTCCTCGGCGACCCCGCCCCGCCGCTCCCCGCGCAGATTGTGTTCGGCACGGTATCCCACGCTTGCTCCCCGCATCGCTGATGGCGCGCGCCTTCGAGACGCAGCCTGAGGTCAAGGTGTACTCCAGCCCCAGCTGCCCTCGGGCGGAGTGAGCCGGCCGCCTTTCGCCGTGATCGGCGCCGCACCGGACGCAGTTCGACGGCGTGATCTTGAGCATCCACCATCCCGTCGCCGACGTCGCGGCCGACCTCGTACACGTGCGCGGGACACATCCATCCCCACGCCTCCGCGACCGGCCGGCGAACCGTCGCCCGCACCTTGAGGCGATCGGGCTGGTCGTCGCGCGTGCGGTTGCCCGAAGCGAAGACGGACGAGAGCTTGTCGAAGATGTACGTCCCGTCGGGAGCCGGATAGCGCGACGCCCGCCCCGTCTTCTTCAGCGATGCCGACGCGTTCGGATGGGTCGGGAAGCGGCCGTTCGGAGCGCGGCCCTTGGTGACCGTCATCATGCTCGCGAGCGCACCGCCCATGAACAAGCCCTTGTCGAAGACCTGACGCATGTTGCGCACCTCGCACACTCCTCATCTGCTTGCTCGCGTCAGCGACTCGTCATAGGAGTCGGGCACTGACCGCGGCTCGGCACCTCTCCGCGCTGGAGCGCACGGAACGCGGCTTCGGCGCCATTTCCCCACTCGATCGCGTAGTGAACGCCCTTCAGGCGCGGCACATTGACGAGCCCAACCGCCTTCCCCGACCAGCAACAGCCCGGCCGCGTTGAACCGGCTCGGGAGCGAGTAGTAGCCGCCCTCCGTGATCGTCTCGGCCCCCCACGCTCTCCCCTCGCCGCCGCTGAGGATCTTCCAGATCAAACGGTGCGTCTTGAATTCCTGCAGGACATCGTGCACGGAGAACTCGACGTCGGCCAACTCGAGCCCGGCGACGAAGCCGACCGTCACCAGGTCGTCGCCCATCGGATAGATGAACGACCCGCCAAACTCGCCGAAGCTGGCCGACGTCCGGAGCGGCCAGCCCATCGTGTGGATGATCCTCCGCAGCGGCTTGCGCGAATGGCGCCAGACCTCCTTCACGCCGAGCGCCGAGATCTGCGGGTTCTCGCCGTGAGCTCGAACTGGTTGATCGCGGCGCCCGCGCGTAGCCCTGCGTTCCCTCGGCCAGCACCGTTAGACCTGCCACCACGTCGTTCCCCGCCTCGAAGGCCCCCAGCGGCTCGCCGTGGCGCCCGCGCCCGGCCGGTCACCCGTGCGAACGCCGGCCACGCGACTGTGTTGACGAGGAGCTTCGTCGCAGCGGTCTCGGAGCATGCCGACCGCGCCGAGCGCTTCCGCCTGCTCAGCCAGCAAAAGCGACCGAGCTCGGACAACGAGACGATGAAATTCCCGCTGGTCGCGCATCGTCGGCGGCGGCGGGATGCGGTACGCCGAACCACGAGTCAGTACATATAAATTCTCGCCCGGCACCTCGCCTTCCAGTCGGCGGGCTCGAGCCGCCCTCGGAACAGCTCGCGCAGCGGGTACGATTCATGACGGCTCCCGACAGCAGGGTGCGCGGACCCGGCCTGCTTGCCCTTCTTCAGCATGGGCGATGGGAACGTCGCCGAGCCCCCCACGCACGTCGGGTGCTCCTTCGAGCAGCTGGCCGAGCCGGATGGCGCACGCGAGCCCGCCCGGCCCCGCGCCGACGATCGCGACGCCGACCTCGATCCGCTCGTCGCGCGGATCCGTTGGTGCGTCGACCGCGTCGATGGCGCCGAGCGATGGGGGGAAGTCGATCGGTTGGTCACGTTCTACCCTTGAGCTCGCACGAGCTCCGTGAGCTTCGGGATACTCTGGTGCAGGTCACCGACGACCGCTGATGTCGCAGAAGTCGCAAAGATCGGCGCGTTCGGTTTTTGTTGATCGCGTTGACCTTGCGCCGGATCGCACCCGAGATCCGCACGCGATGTAGAGCTTCGGCGAGACCGTCTTGCCCGTCTGGCCGACCTGCGTCGAGTACGGATACCAGCCCGCGTCGACCACCGCGCGAGTCGCGCCGACAGCGCCACCGAGCGCAGCCGCCAACTCCTCGATGATCGTGGATCCCTCTGGTGAAGCCGAGCCCGCGTCCACCCGCCATGATGTTGTCGGCCTCCTCGATTGTTTTCTACTTCACTCCTCCTGCATGTGCTCGACGAGCGTCGCGAGCGTGGAGAAGTCGGAGAAGGTCGTATCGAATGCCTCCACTTCCGCAGATCCGCCCGACTCGACGGGATCGAACGCCCCCCGCTCGGATGAGCGCGAGCTTCGGGCTGCCCTTCCAGCTGACATCGACGAGCACGGTGTCGCCGAGCGCCGGGCGTTTGCCCACGAGCTCACCGTCGGTGAGCGACATGTCCATCAGGTCCCAGTTGAGACCCGCGTCGAGAACTGCTGCGAGACCCGACGCAACATCGGCAGCGAGCACCGACGCCGCGAAGAGAACCGCGTCCGCTCCGAGTTTCTCGACCAGCGTCGCGAGGGCGTCGACACGCCGGCTGCGGAAGCGGCGCGGCGAGCTCTGCCGCCTCGCACGCGTAGGCCTTCGCCGCGCCGTACGCGCGGGCTCCAGCCGCAAGCCCGGCTGCACCCTCTCCCAGCACAACCCTCGGGGCCGCCTCGCCGAGTGTCGCCGCCTTCGCGAGCACTCCGAGCCCGCCCTTCTTCGAGCTCGCCGCCGTGGTGCTCTTTGAGGGACCCGAGCGACTTCACAGGAGCTTCCTCTTCGATGACGAGGTCGAGGACCTTCTGCGCCGCCGAGCCGTCGTCCTCGATCTTGACCTGGCCGCCACGGGACGGAGGCGGGCCGAGGTCGAGCACGTTGTCCTCGCGCCCGCCTCGCCCGCGGAGCCGGCGTCCACGCCGACATCGCCGAGCGACACCGTCTCCTGCGGCTTCGTCTTGGCGCCCATGATCCCCTTGAGCGACGGATAGCGCGGCTCGTTGATCGCGTCCGACACCGCGACCACCGCCGGCAAGCGGCGCGCGGATGAGGTCGTATCCGTGCTCGGTCTGGCGCTTCCCGGTGACTGCATCCGCCTCGACCGTGAGCGCCGCAACCTGCGACACCCCCCCGCGACAGCCGGTCGGCCACCGCCGACCACAGCCCCGCGCTCGTCCCCGCTCCCGACGACTGTCCGAAGAGAACGAGATCGGCCTCCTCTCGCTTCGAGCGCGCCGGCGAGCGCGCGAGCCGTCCCCAAGAGATCAGACCCGACAGCGGCTTCGTCGGAGACGATCCCGGCTCGCCGGCGCCCATGGCGAGCGCTTTTCGCAGCGAGTCCACGGCCTTCGCAGGCCCGAGCGAGACGAGGACGACCTCGCCGCCCCGCGCCTCCTTGATTCGCAGCGCCTCCTCGACGGCATTCAAGTCCATCGGGTTGAGTGCCGCCTCGCCGGAGCGGTCGAGCCGCTTCGCTGCCGGGTCGATCCGCTTGTGCACGGTCGCGTCCGCACCTGCTCGGACGCAGACGGCGATCTTCATCGGCGCGGACTCATGTCGCCGCGTGCCGTTGTCGTTCGACCTCAAGGCACGGTGCTTACCCGAGTGCGGCAGAGGCTCCGCCGGGCTGCCGATACTTCACGCAGTGGAGATCCGCCCGATGCCCTTCGCCGCGGTCGTCGCAGCTTGCTTTGCTGCTCGTCGGCGCCGCGAGTGTCACGACTTGGCAGGGGGTTGCTCTGGCGGCCGACGGCGCCTTCCAACTTGTGCGCATCCTCGCCACCGGAGACGTCTATGGGTCGCACGCTGGCAGGATTCCCCCGCGGGTGCACATCAGGTTCCGAGTGATCGCCGCGCGGGCCGGAGTGACCGATACGCACACGCTCACGATCTTGCTCGGCGTCGGGCAACTCCTCCTCCCTGCGATCGCGTGGTCGATCGCGATCGTGCTTTGCCGAAACGACCGTTCGCTGCGCAGCCGTTTTGATGATCGCCGGCCTCTCGGTCCGAGCGACCTGGTTCGTCAACGTCAGCGAAATCGTTCTGGCAGTACCGCTCCCGACCCACCCATCGCTGTGCTCCTCCAGCAGCGGCAAGCCCGGCGCCGGCGTGAGATCGTGCTCGCGGCCGCGGCGGCATCAGTTCTCGTCGCGAGCTACGAGACGGCGGTGCTGACCGGCTCCTTGCTTGCGCCGCATTTGGCGCGCGGAGCCGCTCCGGCACGCGTATCGAGACGCTCGGGTGCTGGATGGTTGCGGCGCTGTCGACCCTCTCCGTCATCGTGGCGGTCTGGGGCACCCGCACCGGGTCGAACCCAACGCACTCGCGAGTCGATTTCTCTACTTCATCGTTCTCCTTCTTTGAGCCGTGGTCCTTTCTACGTCGGGCTCGTCGGCATCGCGATGGTGATCGCGGCGCTCGGTTCCCCCCTCGGCGGCGCGGCGCAGCGCATCGCGCTCATCGCCGGGTGCGCCGTGCTGATCCTCGCGGTCGTCGGTCTCCGGCCCGATGTGTTCACGGCGTTCCAAGCGCGCGCGGCGGAGCGGCGCCAGCGGGGCTCGTCCTCGCAACCTTCCTCTGGTGGCGCTGGTTCGTCGGGCTGAGAGCGGCTGCGGGAGAGGCACGGCAACAGTCGCGGCGATCGATGGGGCGTGGAGCGGCTCGGCGTGGCGATTCCCGTCGCTTTCGTTGCCGCCATGGTCGCGACGAACGTCGCGCCTGTGATCGGCTGGACCCGAGTCTCGGACGCGTCCGGCGCGGAGGTGATTCAGACCCAAGGCGTCGCCGACGTTTTTTATGTGTCGCCGAGCGGTCGGCGAAATGTCCTCCCGGGCTGGACGAGCAGCTCGCTGTCCGTGATCGTAAGGCGCGACCCGAAGGCGGGAATCTTGGTCGATCCGTTTCTCGTTCGTACCCTTCGCACCCCACGTCAGGCACGCTCAACTCGGACGACGCGTACACCTGGAACTGGTAGCTCGCGCTGCGAGTTTCGTCCGTCACGCTGTAGCATTCCATGAGACGCCACCGGACGACGGACACAGAATCTTGGCCCCCTCCTTCTCGTCGGCGCTGCTGCCACGGTTCGCCCCCCCGAGCGGCCACCAACCTGGAGCCGTGCCGCGCCTGGCACTTGAAGCGGGCCTGCAAGTCTTTTTCGCGGCGTGTACCGGGTCGCGTCCTAGTCTTTGCCCACGAGCCAACCCCCCCGCGGCCGGCGCGGGCGCGGCAGTGCTTGAGGTCGATCGAGTCCGTCGCCACCCGGGAGGCCGCTGGCTCGACACCGACCGGCGGGAAGTTGGCTTCACCGTCCCGCTCGGTGCGGACATCGCGCCCGCGCTCGGTCGGCTCACGGGCCTGACACCGCGGACACTGAAGTCGCCCGTAAAGGTCGCGGCCTACCTAGGGCGAAGGGAATACCACCCACGAAGCGATCGTCGCCTCGCCAGGCGAGCTCGTACTCGGCCGAGTCGTTCCGACACCCTGAAATGTAGGACGTCGCGCTGGCCGCTCGAATTCCGCAAGCATGGCCGGCGGCCTCACGATTCTCATGCCAGTCTTCAACGAGGACTCGACGGTGGAGGCTGCGATCGACGACGCCCGGGGCTGACCTCCCGGTCGCGACCCGGCGAGCTCGTCGTCGTCGACGATCTCTCCCTGGACCTCACGCGCAGGCCCTCTCCAGCCGCGAATGGCCCGACAACGTGCGGCTCGCCTTCCACGACAATGCCCCTCGGCAAGGGCGCGGTGCTGGATCCCCGCCCCCTTCGAGCATCATCGGGAATAATTCTCGGCGATCCTTGATGCCGACTTCGAGTACCGCGTTTTTGTCCTCGCTGACGTCCTCGAGCCACTGTCTCGGGCGAAGTGCACGTGGTCTTCGGCACGCGGGCATGGACTTCGCAATCCTCGTTCAGCTTCTGGTACGTGATGGGGAACAAGGCCGTCTGACCGACGGCGACGAACGTGGATGTACAACTGCTGGATCTCCGACGTCATGACGTGCCACAAGGCGATGCGTACTGGGACTTCTTTTTTTTGCGCGGAGCGCCGGCCTCGCCATCGAGCCCGAGATCGCCGCTCGCCTGCTACGGGCCGGCGAGCGCATCCACGAGGTGCCGATCTCGTACCGCGTGCGCTCCCGCGAGGAAGGGAAGAAGCTCACAGCCTATGACGGCGTTCGCGCTGACGCCCCCTCGTCCGCTGCCGGGTGACGTGAGCGCGCGAGCGGGCGCGGTCCCCATCGCGACGTCGTACGCGGTCCTCGGATCGATTCTGTGCTGGTCGCTGCTTAGGCCTCGGGACCGGCTACTGCTGCGACGAGATACGCACGGTCGTCGACTACGTCGGAGGTGGACCCAACGAGATCCTCGCCGGGCCGTACATTCCGCAACAATCACCAGCTCTTCAGCATGGTGGGACGGCCGACCGATGCCCTGGTCGGCGACTCGGCGATCGCGCTGCGCCTCTGGTCCGATTTTTTCCGTTCATGCTCGGCGTCACGGTGGTCACGGTGTGGTTGCACCGATCTACCGGCGCCCTCTCCGGATTGTTGTTCCTGTCCCTTGCAACGTGCCGCCCCCCCATCGACATTTCGCGGATGGCACGTGGCTACGGCCTGGCGTACTTCTCAATGAGCGTGCTCGTTGTTGCTGCTCTTCGAGGCAGAGCGCTCCGGAGGTACCGGCGCACTCGTTCTCTTCGATGGCGTCCGGTCTCGCCGGGTCATCTACCCGGCCCCTTATTCACCATCGTGTTCCTCGCACCCGCACTTGCGCTGTCGTGACTGGACCTTCGAACCCCGCGTCGTCATCGGAGCCGGCGTCACGCTCGGTGCAATCGTGGCGTGGTACGCGCCGCACTTCTTGGACGACATCGTGCCTCAGCGCACTCGGCGAGTACGGCCATCAGATCGACACTGCTTGGCTAGCCACCGCACCGATCGACCAGACCATCGTTCCCGCAATGAGCGCCGTCGGACGACGCGTTCGTGAACCCGTCGCTCACATCGGTTCTGTGGGCCGCCGCCTTTGCGTCACTCATCGCCTCCAGCCCCTTGCAAAGGCAGAGAGGACAGGCACGATTCTCTGCTCTGGTGTCGTCGCGACGTGTGATTGCCTTCTGGTTCACGATGCAATCACGTGGTGCTGTGTTCTTCAGCTTTCTCCTCGTTTTGTTCTTCACGCTCGCGGCTTCAGGATCTGCAACCGTGCTGGGTCGCGTCTCGACGCGTCCGACCCCCGCTTCGAACGACTGCTGTGGTCGCAACGTTCGGCCTACTTGCCGTTGCCCCGCCCCACTGCTGCTCGACGCGCCCGTTTCTCCCGCGAGATGCCGGACGCGACGCTGCCAACACGATCCGTGAGTGGTCCCGCCCTCGACTCCAGTGTTCGCTCACCTCGCGTATCCGCACGATTCTTCGAGTTCCATCTCGGTCGAGCCGTCACCGCCTCCCCCCCCCCCGCCGAACACGAAGGTGTGCGTGTCTGCACCCCCCGGTATACGTCTATTAGCCTCACCCTCGTGCCTCCTACTCCCGTGTCGTGTACGAAACGGGCAGGCACACGCCACTACCGATTCGAGCAGCTCACGCGAGGAAGGAGGATCGATGTTCTCGTGTCATTCCTCTGGGAGCCCAGCCTGCGTCGACATCCAGTGCTCGCGTCGCATTCGTGGCTGCTTACGTCGCGCTCGGTGCGACGCTCGTGTGGTCGCGGCTCGTGCACCTCGGGGTACCCCCGGAGGACCGACGAGATCCTCATGACCTTCGTCTACGTCCGGAAGGAACCGCAGCGAGATTCTCGCCGGGCCAGCGCTGAGCCACGAGCTCTTCGCGCTGCTTGCCCGGGCTCACGCGTGCCGTGGTGGGTGAGTCCGACTCCGCGTTTCGCCTGTGGTCGGCCGTGCCGTTCATCGCCGGCGTCGTGCTCGTCATACGGCCTCCTCCACTTTGAGAGTCGGAGCACTGTCAGGGATCCTGTTCCTCTTCCTCGCGACCGTCTCGCCTGTCCTCCTCGACATCACGCGACAGGCACGCGGTTACGGACTCTCGCGTTTCTCGCGATGAGCGTACTCGTCGTCGTCGTACTTCGAGGCGCTTCTGACCGCGGTGGCCATGGACCGTCGGCGCCGCATGTGCGGCCGGCGTTGTCGGCACCTGGACTCTTCCTGTTGTTCGGCATCGCGTTCGTCGCGACCGCGGCTGTCCTCCTTGCTGTACGCGAAATGTGGCGAGCGGCCGCGGTCGGCCTCGTCGCCTCTCTCGCAGCGATCGCCTGCTGGTACGCGCCCCACATCGGGGCCGTTCGCGAGTCATCACAGATCGAGGACGGCGTCCAGATTGGCCATCCCTGGGTTGTGACGGCGCCGATCGACCAGATACTGCTCCCGGGGTGCTGATCTGGATGTCGCACTAACCGCGCTCGTCGCCGTGGGCGTCGTCTGGCTTCCTCTGGCGCTCGTCGGCGGGCCCTCTTCTCTCGTCGAACGAGCAGCCAGCCCGCTACTCCGCCAGCCAACGTCGGCCTTCGTGCTCTGCTCGGGGGCCGGTCACCAACTATTCGTCGTGCTCTGGATTGCGCAGGCCCACGTCATCCCGCGGTACCTCAGCTACCTCCTCGTCCCGCTCTTCGTGTTACTCGCGACCGGTGGCTAGCGAACCTCGAGGTGTCACGCGTCTCGCGACGCTCTGCTCCGATCGGTGCTGTGCCTCGTGGCTGTCGCAGTGCTCGCGGTTCGGTTCGCCGTCCTCGGCGCCCGACGTCATCGCCCTACCGCGCGAAGCGCATCGAGACGCCGCCGAGGTGATCGCCACACGCGGGGGTTCCACGCCGGTCATCGCCTACATGCGTCACCCGGAGAACCTCGCCTTGGACCTCGACCGACCGGTGCGCGACCCCGCTTCCGAAAGAGCTCGCAGCGGCTGTCTGCGAAAGCAAGACAGCGGTGTTCTACGTGTTCCAGGTGTTCTCGCTCGAAGATGTCGTGATCCCGCGCCTCGAACCGCCTCCGCTGTCGAGGCACACTGACGTTTCCGCCGAGCACGCCCGCGGCGAGATGGAACGTTTGGTTCGTCCCGCCGCAGAGCTAACGACGTAGCCGAAACGCAACGACAGCGAGGTCGAGGCTCGCTCGGAGCATGTCCCGCAGGCGAAGCCGCGACCCCGAGACGTCACGCCATTCCCAGAGCGGGACCTCCTCGAACGCGGTCAGCGGGGACCGGTGCCGTCTGAAACCCGAGCCACGCAGGAGGTGAACCTGCATGAGCTCGACGTCCAGAACCCACGTCGACCTGAATGGCTCGGCGATCGCAGCTCGCACAGCGGGCGAGGCGCGAAACGCCTTCGCACCGCACTGCGTGTCGTAAACCGGGATGCGGAGTGCGAGCGAGGCGAACGTCGCGAACACCCGACCCAGGTAGTGGCGCACGGCTCGACGCTGGAACTTCCGTCCGAGGACGCGACCCGCGCCGCGAGTACGAACTCGAGGTCGGGTCGCGACTCGGACCGATCGAGAAGCCGGAGAAGCTCGCGCGGCGGAGTTGCCAGATCGGCGTCGCAGCACCCGACGACGGCGGCACCCTTCTTCCACCGCATGGAGGAGACCCAGCCTCACCGCCTCCGCCTTGCCCACGTTGCGCGGGGGTCTCCCAGCATGCTCCTTCTTTCATGCCGGCCGCGTTCTCGCGCAGCGTCCCGAGAACCGATCGCGTGCCGTCCGTGAGCGCTCGTCGACGAACAGCAGGTGTACCCGGCCTGACCCCGCGAGCTCCAGCAGGCGCGCCACGCTTCGAGCCTGCGCTCCTCGTTGAAACACGGGATCACGACGAGCGGCAACCCGCCGCCAAGTTCTCGCTAGCGCTCACCGAGCCATGGACCGGCAGAGCGCCCAGGAGCCCAGCCCGGGAAGCGCGATCCCGCGCTCGCTCAACCGAAGCGAGGCCTCCCCGTCCACCCCGAGCGCGCGCGTCACCACTCGCGTGACGCGCGGCCCAGCGCCCCACGTGGACACTGTCCTCGAACGAGTCCGGCCCGAATGCGCTGTGAATACCTGCGCCGCGCGCAGCGGTACGAGCGACGCGAGCAGCCCTCCGCTCGACACAATGCTGAGGCGCGCCCGCTCGATGAGCTCGCGGCACCGTGCGGGCGAGTAGCGGCGCCGATGCCGGAGCTCGCGATCATGTGGGGACGAATAGAGCGCGTCGTATGCTTGGCAGCGAGACGAGGAGCAACTCCGCTCGCGGCGAGCAACGTGTCGACCGTCGACGAGACGAGCTCAGCGTCGTTGTCAGCATGCTCGATGACATCCAGCATCAGGATCGCGCCGAAGCCAACCTCGGGTCGGGTCACGACGAAGCTGAGGCCGCCGGTCTTCGGGATCAGGGCGTCGAGGCCGTTTTTTCTTCCTGTGGAGGAAAACGATGTCCCAGCACGTGATACTCGCGTCCTCCGGAAGCAGTCGGAGAAGCTGCGACGCGAACCACCCGTCGCCCGGCCCGCGTTGAGCCACGCGCGCTAGCCCGAGAGGAGATCGTGGCGTTCGAGCAGGCGGAGGAAGAACTCGGCGCGCGCAACCTCCCATGGGTGCCTCGTCGTGCCTGAGCCCGTGCGCTCGACGAGATCCATCGGCTCAGTATGGCCAGGTGGAGGGATGCTGACCGCGACGAGGAATGGGTGCTCCACGTTCAACTACCGCCCTGCTTCGACCGATGCTCCTCGCGACGTCCTTCGGACGCCATGCGTGATCTGACACATGTCCCTGCTAGCTTCGAACGCGTTGACACCCCCCCAAGGTCCCGTGGTCATCCCGTGCTTGAACGAGGCAGGATCGTTGTCGTCAGGCGGGGGCCAAGCGAGTTCCAGGATCCTCAAGCGCCTCCGGGCGCACGGGCGAGGTCATCGTCATCGACAACGGATCCACGGACCGCTCTGCCGAGGGTCGCCGCCCGGCACGCCCCGACGGTCGTCGCGAGCTGCGTCGCTGGGTACGGCAGCGCCTACCTCGCGGGCCTCGACGCTGGCAAAGGGCGCGTTCCTCGAGCCCGGGCGACGCGGACCGATACGTATCCGCTCAACGAACTCATCGTAGGCGCTCGACTCGAGGAGGCGACCTCGTGATCGGATCGCGCTTCAAGGGGACGATCCATGTGCGACGCGATGCCGTTCCTTAACTGTTCGCTCGGCAACCCCATCCTCACCGGCATGCTCACCTCCCTCGGCGTCAAGGTCTGCAGCCCCGCCATGGTGCACGGCGCGCGCTTCGCCGCGAGGCGCTTCCCGTCCTCGACCTCCACTCGACCGGCATGGAGTTCGCGTCCGAGATGGTGTTCAAGGCGTATCGCCGCGGCCTCACCGTGAGTGCCCCCCGATTGACTACTACCCACGGAGTGGGCGAGTCGAAGTTGAACCGCTTCGGCGATGCGTGGCGACACGTTCGCTTCATGCTCTCTCTACAGCCCCAACCCGGCCATCCTCTGGCCCGGCAAGATTCCTGCTCCCCCTCGGGCTCATCGGCATGCTCGTGCTCGCGATGGGCCCGATCGACCTCCTCGGACACACCTGGCAGATCCACACGACGCCCGACAATTCGCTCCGTTGATGCTTATCGGCGCACAGGTCACTCGCTCGGCGTGTTCGCGCGCACCTACGCACGAGTCGCAATCCCGGCGAGCGCCGACGCTCTACTTGAGAGCCTCGGAAGCCACCTCACGGTTCGAGCACGGCCTCACTCCATCGGGAGCATGCTCGCTCTCGCATTCTGTCGGTGGTCGGTGGCGGTGGGCGTTGAATGGGCGTCGCACAACTTTGGGATCTGGGGCGAGCATACGAGACCGCGCTTCGCTTCAGCGGCCTCGGGCTGGGGATCCAGATCGTGTTCGAAGTGTCTTCCTTGCGCTGTTGAACATGCCGTTGCGACGCGATGCCACCGGCAACACGACGCCGAGCGGATGACCGTGGTGGAGCCGACCGGGTATGTTCGAGCTCAACAAGCGACCTAAGGGAGGTCACGCGCGCTTACTCGAACTGGTCGGCGATAACAAACGCGTGCTCGACGTCGGCTGTTCGAGCGGCTACCTCGCTCGGCCACTGGTCGAGCATGGCTGCACCGTCGTCGGCATCGAGTACGACCCCGACGCGGCGCACGCTGCACAATCGGTCCGCCAGGCGCTTCTCGTCGGAGACGTTGAGGCGATGGAGCAGCTGTTAGAGGAGGCGTCCTTCGACGTCTTCGTTGTGCGGGGGGACGTCATCGACTATCCTTCGCGATCCGGATGCCTTTCTGGCTCGCATCGTGCCCTCTCAGCTCCACGACGATGGTCGCATCGTCCTGTCACTCTGAACGTGGCGAACTGGGCCTTGCGCTTGAGCCTCCTCGTAGGGCGCTGGCGCTACACGGACAGAGGAATCCTCGACCGCACACATCTCCACCTGCGTCTACACGCGACGAACGTTGGTCGAGGGTGCTTCAGCGCGCAGGCTTCGAGATCGTCTGTGTTCGACCACACCATCCCCGTGCCGTCGGAACCCCGCCAGTCGAGCGGGTCGCGCACACGGTCGGTCGCCTGAGCACGCAGCTCTTTGCGTATCAGTTCGTCGCCGCGGCCCGGCCGAGATGATCTCGATCGTCATCCCCGTGAACTATGTTCCCCCCCCCCCCCCCCCCCCCCCCCCCCCCCCCCCCCCCCCCCCCCCCCCCCCCCCCCCCCCCCCCCCCCCCCCCCCCCCCCCCCCCCCCCCCCCCCCCCCCCCCCCCCCCCCCCCCCCCCCCCCCCCCCCCCCCCCCCCCCCCCCCCCCCCCCCCCCCTGGCCGGGGCGACACGCTTGCTTCACGAGTCAGGATGCATATGCCGCGACGCAGACGCGGCCGACAGGGCTCACCACGCCCCTTCGCTTGACCGGCCCGCGTGTCGCAGGTGCCTACGGCCGCCAGCTACCGCACGACGACGCGACCCCTCCAGAGCGGTACTTCCTCGACTTCCTCCCCGGAGCCTGCCGCTCTCCAACGCCTGGCGCGTGCAGAGGATCTCAGCTTCGAGTCGACGCTCTTCTCGAACGTGAACTCCGCCATGCCGAAGAGCGAATGGTAAGTGTTCCCGTTCGCGGACGACGTCGTCATGAGTGAAGACCAGGAGTGGTCGCGTCGCGTCCTCCTTGCGGGCCTCGACATCGTCTACGAGCCGCGCGCAGCCGTGTATCACTTGCAGCACGTATTCACTTGGAGCTGCATTCAAGCGCTTCTTCGACTTCTGAGTGTCCGCCGAGCGCTCGTATGTCGCAGGCGACCGCTCGACGTGGGCGTTGTGGCACGCGGCCGCCCGCCATGCCCGCGGAGAGTTCGCGTGGCTGTGGGCGACCCGTCAGCGACATTGGATCCCATACACGCTCGTCTACGGAAGTGCAAAGTTCACGGGCCTCCAGCTGGGCCGGCGGCACCACGTGCTTCCGACGAGCCCGAAGTCCCGGTCACTCGCCTACCCCGTTTCTGGAGCACGTAGCCGCAGAGTGGCGTACGGCGCGCACCCACCCGGCCCGCCATTCGCGGAAGCTCGTCGAGGCGGCCGTCGTCGTTGTCGCGATGGCGGGGATCGCTCATCGTCGTCTCCCCCACGCTCGATCAACCACTGCTTGAGCGCCATTCGTTTCGGCAGACCCAGACGGCGTACACAGCACGGATCTTTCACGAGGAGGGCATCGATCTCCTCCACCCCAAGCTGCCAGTCCTCGGTGAGCCTTTCGAGGTGCCGTTCGAGTTCCCCCTCTTCCAGGCGGCGGCAGCGCTCGTGATGACGTGGCCCCGACCTTGCAATGCGCCTCACGGGTCTGTTGTGCTTCCTGCTAACGGGGGGGTCTCCTCTACGAGCTCGTGCGCTACGTCGCCGACCCCGTGAGTGGGGTCGCGGCCTTGGTCGCGTTCCTCGCAACGCCCTTTGCGCTCCTCTGGGAGGGCGTCGATCATCGAATACCTCGCGACGGCCGGCGCGGTTGGCTTCGCATGGGGAACTGATCGCGTGGAGGGAGACCCGCAGCGCCTGGCGGCCCCGGCTTGCTCTCGCAGCCGGACTCGTCGGGATGCTCGTCAAGCCGACGACGGCTGTCTTCTGGATCATTCCGGCACTTGCATATCGACCAGTGGGCTCACGGCCGGCTGACGGGCGACGAGGCGTGGCGCTGCTGACGGCACTCGTCCTCGTTCCGAGCGTGCCTGCGTCGTTATGGACGCGTCACGCGGATCCCCAAAGGCAGCAAGCCCGACGACGGCATGGCTGACGAGCAGCAATCTCGAGGACTGGAACTTCGGGACACTCGCTCAGCGACTCGATCCTGGCGTCTGGGGAGTGTCCCGAGTTCTGAGCTCAGATTGCTCCCGTCAGCCATGCCGTCGTCGGGCTTGCTGCCTTTATGGCATCCGCGTGAACCGCGTCCATAACGACGCAGCAGCGATAGGAACGAGCACGAGGCGTGGCCGCTGCTGACGGCACTCGTCCTCGTTCTGATCGCTGCTGCGTCGTTATGGACGCGTCTCACGCGGATGCCATAAAGGCAGCAAGCCCGACGACGGCATGGCTGACGAGCAGCAATCTCGAGGGACTTGGAACTTCGGGACACTCCCCAGACGCCAGGATCGAGTCGCTGAGCGAGTGTCCCGAAGTTCCAGTCCTCGAGATTGCTGCTCGTCAGCCATGCCGTCGTCGGACTCGCTGCCTTTATGGCATCCGCATGACGCGTCCATAGCGACGCTGCAGCGATAGGAACGAGGACGAGCGCCGTTAGCACCGCCACGCCTCGTCGCCCGTCGCCCGGCCGGGAGCCCACGGGTCGATATGCGAGGGCCGGAATGATCCAGAAGACAGCCGTCGTCGGCTTGACGAGCATCCCGACGAGTCCGGCTGCGAGAGCGAGCCCGGCGACCGCTGGGCGTCGGTTCTGCCTCCATGCGATCGTTGCCCATGCGAAGCCGACCGCGCCGGCCGTCGCGAGGTACTCGATCATCGACGCCCTCCCCCAGAGGAGCGCAAAGGGCGTTGCGAGGAACGCGACCAAGGCTGCGACCCCACTCACGGGGTCCGCGACGTAGCGCACGAGCCCGTAGATGAGACCCCCCGTTAGCAGGAAGCACAACAGACCCGTGAGGCGCATTGCAAGGTCGTCGTCGACCCCCGCGTCCATCACGAGCGCTGCCGCTGCCTGGAAGAGGGGGAACTCGAACGGCACCTCGAAAGGCTCACCGAGGACTGGCAGCTTGGGGTGGAGGAGATCGATGCCCTCCTCGTGAAAGATCCGTGCTGTGTACGCCGTCTGGGTCTGCCGAAACGAATGGCGCTCGAGCAGTGGTTGATCGAGCGTAGGGGCGACGACGATGGCGAATGCCGCCATCGCGACGACGACGACGGCCGCCTCGACGAGCTTCCCGCGAATCGGCCGGCCGGCGTGGGGTCGCGCTGTACGCCACTCTGCGGCTACGTGCTCCAGTATTCGGGGTAGGCGCTCAACCGGGACTTCAGGCTCGTCGGAAGCACGTGGTGCCGCCGGCCCAGCTGGAGGCCCGTGAACTTTGCGGTTCATAGACGACGTGTATGGGATCCACTGTAGTTGACGGGTCGTCCACAGCCACGCGAACTCTCCGCGGGCGTAGCGGCCGGCCGCGTCCCACAACGCCCACTTGGAGCGTTCGCCTGCGACATACGATCGCTCGGCGGACACTCCGGAGTCGAAGAAGCGCCGGAATGCCGCCTCCAGGAATACGTGTGCGAGTGGTGGACGGCTGCCGCGGCTCGTAGCCGATGCGATGCCCGCCAGGAGGACGCGGCGAGACCACTCCTGGTCCTCACTCATGACGATGTCGTCCGCGAACGGGAACGCTTCCCAGGTGCTCCTGGCATGGCGGAGTTCACGTTCGAGAAGAGCGTCGACTCGAACCTCGAGTTCCTCCGCATGCGCGATGCGTGCACCCGCGGCGCGGCGCCGTAGAGGAAGTCGAGGAAGTACCTCTCTGGAGGGGTCGCGTCGCTCGTGCGGAAGCTGGCGGCCGTAGGCGCCGGCGACCCGCGTCGGAACGAAGGGAGGCGGTGAGCCCCGCGAGCCACGTTGCTCGCCCCGATAGGCGTCCTGACTCGTGAAGACGAGCATGTCGCCTCGGCCGGCTCGCTCCGAGGTTCCGCGTCCGGCCGTGATGGAACTCGCTCGGTGGGATCTCGTGGACTCGTGCGCCGACGCGCGAGCCCGGCCAGGGCTTCCATCGTCGGAGCCGGAGTCCACGACGACGACTTCCACCTCCCGAGCGATCTGCCGCGCGATCGCGCTCGAGGCAGCGCACGAGATCGGCGCCGCCGTTCTTCACGGGGATGACGACCGAGATCATCTCGGCCCGGCCGCGACGACGAACTGATAGGCGAAGAGCTGCGGTCTTACAGGCGACCGACGGCGTGTGCGACCGCTCGACGGCGGGGTCCGACTGACGCGGCACGGGGACGGTGTGGTCGAGCGTGACGACTCGGAAGCCGGCGCGCTCGAGCGCCTCGACCACGTCGTCGCGTGAAGAGGTGGAGGTGCGTGCGGTCGAGGATTCCTCTCTCCGTGTACCGCCACCGCCCTACGAGGAGGCTCAACCGCAATGCCCGTTCGCCACGTTCGGCGTCGACAGAACGATGCGACCTCGTCGCGGAGCAGAGGTCGCACACGAGCGAGGAAGCATCCGGATCGCGCAGATGCTCGATGAGGTCCCCGCACAAGACGACGTCGAAGGACGCCGCTCGAGCGGAGCTCCATCGCCTCGACGTCTCCACGAGGACGGCCTCGCAGACCGTTCGTGCGGCGGCGCCGCCTCGGGGTCGACTCGACGCCGACGACCGTGCAGCCCGCTCGACCAGGGGCCGAGCGAGTAGCCGCTCGAACAGCCGACGTCGAGGACGCGTCTGTCCCGCCGACCAGTGCGAGGAGGCGTGCGTGACCTCCCAGAGGCCGCTTGTTGAGCTCGACGTACCCGGCGCTCCGACCCGGTCACGCTCGGAGTCTGTCGCCGGCGCATCGCGTCGCAACGGCATGTTCAGCAGCGCGAGGAAGAACGCGCCGAACACGATCTGGATCCCCAGCCCGAGGCCCGTTACGAGAAGCGCGGTCTCGTATGCTCGCCCCAGCACCCCGAAGCCGTTCGACGCCCACTCGATGCCGACCGCGACGAGTCCGACGACCGATCCGAGAGCGAGCGTGCTCCCGATATGAGGCCGTGCTCAAGGTGACGTGCCTCCGAGTCTCTCGAGTAGAGCGTCCCGCTCACCGATCCGCACGCGTGCATATGTCCGCGCGAACACGCCGAGCTGAATGACCTGTGCGCCGATCAGCGTCAACGCGACGAACCCGAGCATTGTGTGGATCTGCCAGGTTTGTCCGAGGATGTCCACGGGCCCGTCGCCAACGCGACCATGCCGACGATCCCGAGGAGCAGGAGGATGCTCCCCGGGCCGAGATACAGCCAGCTGGGGCTGTAGAGGAGCATGAAGCGAACGTGGCGCCACGCATCGTTGAAGCGGTTGAACTTCGACTCGCCGACTCTTGGGTAGTAGTCGATCGGCACCTCGCTCACGGTCAGCCCGCGGCGATACGCCTTGAACACCATCTCGGATGCGAACTCCATCCGGTCGAGTGGAGGTCGAGCACGGGAAGCGCCTCGCGGCGAATCGCGCGCATGCCGCAATGCGCGTCGGAGACCTTACACCGAAGAGGAGGTTGAGGATGCCGGTGAGGATCGGGTTGCCGACGAACCGGTTAAGGAACGGCATCGCGTCGCCATGGATCGTCCCCTTGAAGCGAGACCCGATCACGAGGTCGTCTCCTGGATCGAGCCCTCGACGAACGCTGAGTTCGTTGAGCGGATACGTATCGTCCGCGTCGCCCATGACGATGAACGTCGCCCTTTGCGGCGTCGAGGCCCGCGAGGTACGCGCTGCCGTACCCACGACGAGGTTCCGCGACGACGATCGCGCCTGCGCGGTCGCCACCTCCGCCGAGCGGTCGGTCGACCCGTTGTCGACGACGAGACCTCCCCCGTTCGCCCGGTCCGATGATCCCTTCGAACGCTTGGTCGACCACCTTGCCGACGGCGTCCTCCTCGTTCAAGCACGGGATGACCACCGATATCTGTGGGGGTGCTGTCAACGCGGTCGAAGCTAGCAGGGACATGTGTCAGATCACTCGTGCCCGAAGGCCGCTGCGACGACCATCGGTCGAAGAGCCGGTAGCTGAACGTTTAGCACCATTCCTCGTGCACGAGCGTCCCTCCGCCTGACCATACTGGCCGATGGATCTCGTCGAGCGCACGGGCTCAGGCACGACGAGGCACCCATGGGAGGTTGCGCGCGCCGAGTTCTTCCTCCGCCTGCTCGAACGCCACGATCTCCTCTCGGGCTGCCGCGCGTGGCTCGACGCGGGCTCGGGCGACGGGTGGTTCGCGTCGCAGCTTCTCCGACTGCTTCCGGAGGACGCGAGTATCACGTGCTGGGACATCAACTACACACAGGAAGATCTCGCCGGCCTCGACGCCCTGATCCCGAAGACCAGGCGGCCTCAGCTTCGTCGTGACCCGACCCAAGGGTCGCTTCGGCGCGATCCTGATGCTGGACGTCATCGAGCATGCTGACGACGACGCTGAGCTCGTCTCGTCGACGGTCGACACGTTGCTCGCCGCGGACGGAGTTGTTCTCGTCTCAGTCCCAGCGTACGACGCGCTCTATTCGTCCCATGATCGCGAGCTCCGGCATCGGCGCCGCTACTCGCCCGCACGGTGCCGCGAGCTCATCGAGCAGGCACGCCTCAGCATTGTGTCGAGCGGAGGGCTGTTCGCGTCGCTCGTACCGCTGCGCGCGGCGCAGGTCCTTCACGAGCGCATTCGCCCCAGAGCTCGTTCGAGGACAGTGTCCACGTGGGGCGCTGGGCCGCGCGTCACGCGAGTGGTGACGCGCGCGCTCGTCCTGGACGGGGAGGCCTCGCTTCGGTTGAGCGAGCGCGGGATCGCGCTTCCCGGGCTCAGCTACTGGGCGCTCTGCCGTCCCATAGCTCGGTGAGCGCTAGCGACGAACTCGGCGGCGGCTTGCCGCTCGTCGTGATCCCGTGTTTCAACGAGGAGCGCAGGCTCGACGTTCCGCGCCTGCTGGAGCTCGCGGGGTCAGGCCGGGTACACCTGCTGTTCGTCGACGACGGCTCCACGGACGGCACCGCGATCGCTCTCGGGACGCTCGCGGAACGCGCCGCGTCGACGTCCTCTGAGCCTCCCGCGCAACGTCGGCAAGGCGGAGGCGGTGAGGCTGGGTCTCCTCCATGCGGTGGAAGAAGGTGCGCCCGTGGTCGGGTACTACGACGCCGATCTGGCAACTCCGCCGCGCGAGCTTCTCCGGCTTCTCGATCGGCTCGAGTCGCGACCCGACCTCGAGTTCGTACTCGCGGCGCGGGTGGCGCTCCTCGGGCGGAAGATCCAGCGTCGAGCCGTGCGCCACTACCTGGGTCGGGTGTTCGCGACGTTCGCCTCGCTCGCACTCCGCATCCCGGTTTACGACACGCAGTGCGGTGCGAAGGCGTTTCGCGCCTCGCCCGCTGTGCGAGCTGCGATCGCCGAGCCATTCAGGTCGACGTGGGTTCTGGACGTCGAGCTCATCGGTCGCCTCCTGCGTGGCTCGGGTTCGACGGCACCCGTCCCGCTGACCGCGTTCGAGGAGGTCCCGCTCTGGGAATGGCGTGACGTCTCGGGGTCGCGGCTTCGCCTGCGGGACATGCTCCGAGCGAGCCTCGACCTCGCTGTCGTTGCGTTTCGGCTACGTCGTTAGCTCTGCGGCGGGACGAACCAAATGTTCATCTCGCCGCGGGCGTACTGGCGGAAACGGTGGTGCTCGACACCGGAACGGTCGAGGCACGGGACCTCGACATCTTTGAGCGAAAACGCCTGGACGTAGAACACCGCTGTCTTGCTTTCGCAGACAGCGCTGCGAGCTCTTTCGGCGGGGTCGTCACCGGCCGGCCGAGGTAGAACGCGAGGTTTTCCGGATGACGCATGTAGGCGATGACCGGCAGGGAACCCCCGCGTGTGGAGATGACCTCAGCGACATCTCGATTCGCTTCGCGCGGCAGGCCGATGACGTCGGGTGCAGAGGAAGACGAACCGAACCGCGAGGACTGCGAGGCGACGAGGCACAGACCGAAGGGACCAGGGCGTCACGGCGCGCGACACGGCCGAGGGTCGACGCCGCCCCGGTCGCGAGTAACACGAAGAGCGGGACGAGGAGGTAGCTGAGGTAGCGCGGGATAACGTAGGCCTGCGCGATCCAGAGTACGAGCGACCGTCGTAAGGGCCCGAGCAGAGCAGAAGGCCGCGTTGCTGGCGGGAGTAGCGGGCTCGCCCGATCGACGAGGACCGCAACGACGAGAGGCAGCCAGACGACGCCCGACGAGCGCAGTTCCATCGATCCAGATGAGCGCGGGGAGGAGTACCTGGTCGATTGGCGCCGTGACCACCCAGGGAAGCCGATCTGGACGCCGTCCTCGATCTGCGATGCCGAGCGAACCTCCCCGAGGTGGGGCGCGTACCAGCAGGATCGCGACGAGAGAGGCGACGAGGCCGACTGCCGCCGCGCGCCACATCGCGTCGAGCAGGAGGACGCCGCGGTCGCGACGAACGCGACGCCGAACTGCGGGAGCGTCCAGGTGCCGACGACGCCGGCCGCACATGCGGCGACGACGGCAGGCCGCGCCGGCGAAGGGCCTCGAGTACGACGACGACGAGGACGCTCATCGCGAAAAACGCGAGTCCGTAACCGCGTGCCTGTCGCGTGATGTCGAGGAGCAAAGGCGACACCGTCGCGAGGAAGAGGAACAGCACCCGGAGAGCGGGCCGACGCGCCAGTGGAGCCAGACGTGACGAGCACGACGCCGGCGATGAAGGGCACCGCCGACCACAGACGAAAGGCGATCTCGGACTCGCCCACAAGCGCGCTCGTCCCCCACGCAAGGATCGCGATGAGCTCGTGGCTCAGCTCTGCGCCGGCGAGGATCTCGCCGGTCCCCGCCGGACGTATGCTGGACCATGAAGATCTCGTCGTTCCAGAAGCTGTTCCCGAGTGCGCAGCCGCGACCACACGAGCGCCGCGCCGAGAACGACGTAAGCAGCCACGAACGCGACGCCCGCCTGATGTCGACGCAGGCTCAGGCTGCCGGGGGGATGACCCAGACATCGATCCTCCGTCCTCGGGCGTACTGGGCGAACCGGCGGTGGAGTGTGCCTGCACGTTGGTACACGACACGGATACGGGGGGAACGAGGTAGGGCTGATCGACGTATACCGCGAGGTTTCGGTCGCGCAGACCTTTCGTGCTTCGGAGGGAGTCCACGAGGCGTGACCGCTCGACCGAGATGGAACGCGAGATCATGGGATACGCGACGTGAGCGAACACGGGCGTCGAACGAGGGACGAGCTCACGGATCGTGTTGGCAGCGTCGCTTCCGGCATCTCGCGGCATCCTCGGCACGTCGAGGAGCAGTGGGGCGGAGCAACGGCAAGTAGGCCGAACGTTGCGACCACGGCCGTCGTTCGAAGCGGGGCTCGGACGCGTGAGACGCGACCCAGCACGGTTGCAGACCCTGAAGCCACGAGCATGAACAGCGGTACGAGGAGGAAGCTGAGGAACCGCGGCACGACATACGTGCCGGTTATCCAGAACGCGACACGGTGCGACGACGCCAGAGCAGAGCATGAATGCCTGTCCGCGGTGACGGATCAAGGGGCTGGTGGCGAGGAGTGCGCCAGCGGCAGCCCATAGCACCGACGAGAGCGACGGGGCGACGAACGCGTCGTCGAGCAGGGTCATTGCGGGAACGAGTGTCTGGTCGATCGGTGCGGTGGCGAGCCATGCAATGTCGATCTGATGGCCGTACTCAGCGAGGGCACTTACGGCGATGTCGTCGATGTGTGGCAGGTACCACAACACGATTGCACCGGGCTGACGCCGGCCCCGATCACGACGCGGGTTCGAAGTAGATCCGGGAGCATCGCAAGTACGGTCGCGACGAACGCAATCGTGAAGTGGGGCAGGGTGAATGAGCCCGTGCCCCGACGCCATGCAGAGAACGAGCGCGCCGGTACCACCGGAGCGTTCTGTCTCGAGGGCGCCGATGAGGAGCACGCTCATTGCGAGGTACGCCATCCCGTAGCCACGCGCCAGCCGAGTGATATCGATAAGGAGCGGCGACGCGTCACGAGGAAGAGATAGAACAAAGCGGACAGCGCTCCGGTAGCTCGGTGCAACCACACGTGACCACCGTGACGCCGAGCATGAACGGGAGAACCGACCACAATCGCAACGCGAGCGGCGACTCGCCGATCACCGCATCGGTCGCCCACCCCACCATGCTGAAGAGCTGGTGGTTGTTGGGGATGTACGGGCCGGCGAGGATCTCGCGGGGTCCGCCTCCGACGTAGTCCATGACCGTGCGGATCTCGTCGCAGCAGTAGCCGGTCCCGAGGCCTACGAGCCGCGACCAGACAGAATCGATCCGAGGACCGCGTACGACGTCGCGAGCGGCCGCTCGGGCGCTCACGTCACCCGGCAACGGACGAGCGTGCGGAGGACGCGAAGGCCGTCGACCGCGTGAGCTTCTTACCTGCCTCGCGGGAGCGCGCGCGGTACGAGATCGGCACCTCGTGGATCCGCTCGCCGGCGCGGAGCACGCGCGCGGCGATCTCGGGCTCGATCGCGAACCCGCGCTCGCGGAGCGGGAGCGAGCGGAAGAGCTCCGTACGCATCGCCTTGTGGCACGTCATGACGTCGGAGATCCAGCAGTTGTAGAGGACGTTCGTCGCCATCGTGACCGCCTTGTTCCCCATCACGTACCAGAAGCTGAACGACGATTGCGACGTCCACGCCCGCGTGCCGAAGACCACGCGCGCTTCGCCCGAGACGAGCGGCTCGAGGACGTCGGCGAGGTCGGCCGCGCGGTACTCGAGGTCGGCGTCGAGGATCGCCGCGAACTCCTCCGTCGCATGCTCGAGCGCCGTCCGTACCGCCGCGCCCTTGCCGAGGTTCTGTCGTGGTAGACGAGCTCACGTCCGTCGGGCCAGCTCGCGGCTGGAGGAGCTCGCGCGTCCGTCGGTCGAGCCGTCGTCGACGACGACGAGCTCGCGGCTCGCGACCGGGAAGCTCGGCCGCCAGGCGTCCTCGATCGCGGCCTCGACCGTCCACCGCTCGTTGAAGACGGGCATGAGGATCGTGAGGCCGCCGGCCATGCTTGCGGAATTCGACCGCCCAGCGCGACGTCCTACGTTCAGGGCGTCGGAACGACTCGGCCGAGTACGAGCTCGCCTGGCGAGGCGACGATCGCTTCGTGCGTGGTATTCCCTTCAGCGTGTAGGCCGCGACCTTTACGGGCGACTTCAGTGTCCGCGGTGTCAGGCCCGTGAGCCGACCGAGCGCGGGCGCGATGTCCGCACCGAGCGGGACGGTGAACTCGAGCTCCCGCCGGTCGGTGTCGAGCCAGCGGCCTCCCGGGTGGCGACGGACTCGATCGACCTCAAGCACTGCCGCGCCCGCGCCGGCCGCAGTCAAGGTGCCTCGTAGGGCAAAGACTGAACAGCGACCCGGTACACGCCGCGAAGAGTGACTTGCAGGCCCGCTTCAAGTGCCAGGCGCGGCACGGCTCCAGGTTGGTGGCCGCTCGCGGGCGAAATGCGAACCGTGGCAGCAGCGCCGACGAGAAGGAGGGAGCCGAGGATCTCTGTGTCCGTCGTCCGGTGGCGTCTCATGGAATGCTACAGCGTGACGGACGAAACTCGCAGCGCGACTACCGTCTCCAGGTGTACGCGTCGTCGAGTTGAGCGTGTGCATCGTGGGGTGCGAAGGGTACGCAAGGACGGGTTCGGGATTGACCAAGATTCCCGCCTGCTCCGGGTCGCGCCTTACGATCAGCGACAGCGAGCTGGCCGTCCAGCCCCAGAGGACATTTCGCCGACCGCTGGGCAACACATCGACAGCGTCGGCGACGCCTTGGGTCTGAATCACCTCCGCGCGGAACGCGTCGAGACTGCGGTCCCAGCCGATCACAGGCGCGACGTTCGTCGCGACCATGGCGGCAACGAAAGCGACGGGAATCGCCACGCCGAGCCGCTCCACGCCCCATCGATCGCCGCGACTGTTGCCGTGCCTCTCCCGCAGCCGCTCTGACCCCGACGAACCAGCGCCACCAGAGGAAGGTTGCGAGGACAAGCACCGCCACCGCCGCTCCGCCGCGCGCTTGGAACGCCGTGAACGCATCGGGCCGGAGACCGACGACCGCGAGGATCAGCACGGCGCACCCGGCGATGAGCGCGATGCGCTGCGCCGCGCCGCCGAGCCAATGACCGAGCGCCGCGATCACCATCGCGATGCCGACGAGCCCGACGTAGAAGGACGCAACGGCCCGAGGGAGACGATGAAGTAGAGAAATGACTGCGAGTGCGTTGGGTTCGACCCGGTGCGGGTGCCCCAGACCGCCACGATGACGGAGAGGGTCGACAGCGCCGCAACCATCCAGCACCCGAGCGTCTCGATACGCGTGCCGGAGCGGCTCGCGCGCCAAATGGCCCAGACGGCGAGCAAGGAGCCGGTCAGCACCGCCGTCTCGTAGCTCGCGACGAGAACTGATGCCGCCGCGGCCGCGAGCACGATCTCACGCCGGCGCCAGGCTTGCGGCTGCCAGAGGAGCACAGCGATGAGGACCGTGAGCGGTACTGCCAGAACGATTTCGCTGACGTTGACGAACCAGGTCGCTCCGGCCGAGAGGCCGGCGATCATCAAAACGGCTGCGCAGACGAGTCGGTCGGCTCGGCAAAGCACGATCGCGATCGACCACGCGATCGCAGGGAGGAGGAGTTGCCCGACGCCGAGCAAGATCGCGAGCGTGTGCGTATCGGTCACTCCGGCCCGCGCGGCGATCACTACGGCACCCTGATGTGCACCCGCTGCGAGAATCCGGGCGTCCGACCCATAGACGTCTCCGGTGGCGAGGATGCGCACAAGTTGGAAGGCGCCGTCGGCCGCCAGAGCGACCCCCTGCCAAGTCATGACACTCGCGGCGCCGACGAGCAGCGAACAAGCTGCGACGACCGCGGCGAAGGGCATCGGGCGGATCTCCACTGCGTGAAGTATCGGCAGCCCGGCGGAGCCTCTGCCGCACTCGGGTCGGCAGTTGCTTGAGGTCGAACGACAACGGCACGCGCCGATAGAGTCCGCGCCGATGAAGATCGCCGTCTGCGTCAAGCAGGTGCCGGACGCGACCGTGCACAAGCGGATCGACCCGGCCACGAAGCGGCTCGACCGCTCCGGCGAGGCGGCGCTCAACCCGACCGACCTGAATGCGGTCGAGGAGGCGCTGCGGATCAAGGAGGCGCAGGGCGGCGAGGTCGTTCTCGTCTCGCTCGGGCCGGAGAAGGCCGTCGACTCGCTGCGCAAGGCGCTCGCGATGGGCGCCGATCGAGCTGTGCTCGTCTCCGACGAAGCCGCCGCCGGGTCGGATCTGCTGGGAACGGCCCGCGCGCTCGCAGGCGCGCTCGAGCGAGAAGGTGCCGATCTCGTCCTCTTCGGACAGTCGTCGGGAGACGGGGACGGCGCGGTGCTGTGGTCGGCGGTGGCCGACAGGCTTCGCAGGCCCGTCGTCTCGCAGGTCGCGGCGCTCGACGGTCGAGGCGGATGCGGTCACCGGTAAGCGCCAGACCGAGCACGGCTACGACCTCATCCGCGCGCCGCTGCCCGCGGTGGTCGCGGTATCGGACGCGATCAACGAGCCGCGCTATCCGTCGCTCAAGGGGATCATGGGCGCCAAGACGAAGCCGCAGGAGACGGTGTCGCTGGGCGATGTCGGCGTGGACGCCGGCTCCGCAGGCGAGGCCGGCGCGAAAACGACCGTGCTCGACCTCGGCCCGCCTCCGTCCCGTGGCGGCCAGGTGAAGATCGAGGACGACGGCTCGGCGGCGCAGAAGGTCCTCGACCTCGTCGTCGAGAGGAAGCTCCTGTGAAGTCGCTCGTGTTCCTCGAGCACCACGGCGGCGAGCTCGAGAAGGGCGGGCTCGGCGTCCTCGCCAAGGCGGCGACGCTCGGCGACGCGGCAGGGGTGGTGCTCGGAGAGGGCGCAGCCGGGCTTGCGGCCGGAGCCGGCGCGTACGGCGCGACGAAGGCCTACGCGTGCGAGGCGGCAGAGCTCGCGGCGCCGCTTCCGCAGCCGCGTGTCGACGCGCTCGCGACGCTCGTCGAGAAAACGGGAGCGGAGGCGGTTCTCTTCGCGGCATCCGTGCTCGCTGCCGACGTCGCGTCGGGTCTCGCAGCGCGTCTCGACGCGGGCCTCAACTGGGATCTCATGGACCTGTCGCTCGCGGACGGCGAGCTCGTGGGCAAGCGTCCGGCGCTCGGCGACACCGTGCTCGTCGACGTCGGCTGGAAGGGCGGCCCGAAGCTCGCGCTCGTCCGCGCGGGGGCGTTCGATCCCGTCGAGTCGGGTGGATCGGCCGAGGTCGAGACGTTCGAGACGACGTTCTCCGACTTCTCCACGCTCGCGACGCTCGTCGAGCACACGCAAGAGGAGTCGAGCGGGCCTTCGATCGAGGAGGCCGACATCATCGTGGCCGGTGGACGCGGGCTCGGCTCGCCGGAGGGATTCACGATGATCGAGGAGCTCGCGGCTGCGCTCGGTGGCGCGGTCGGCGCGACGCGCGCGGTGGTCGACGCCGGCTGGTACCCGTACTCGACGCAGGTCGGCCAGACGGGCAAGACGGTCTCGCCGAAGCTCTACATCGCGTGCGGGATCTCGGGCGCGATCCAGCACAAGGTCGGGATGCAGGGTTCGGGGACGATCGTCGCGATCAACAAGGACCCGAACGCGCCGATCTTCGATTTCTGCGACATCGGCGTCGTGGGTGACCTGCACCAGATCGTCCCGAAGCTCACGGAGCTCGTGCGCGCGCGGGGCTGACTCGTGGCCAGGCCGATCGACTTCAAACCACCGTTCGGCGCCATCGACGCAGTCGGCGCGCCGACGGATCCGCGCGACGAGCGGATCGAGGTCGGCGTCGCGATCGTCGGCGCAGGGCCGGGCGGGCTCGCGTGCGCCATCCGGCTCGGCCAGCTGCTCGAGGAGCACCCGGATGTGCGCGAGCGGCTCGGCGACGTTCCGATCGCAGTGCTCGAGAAGGGCAAGCAGGCCGGGTCGCACCTGCTATCGGGAGCGGTCATGAACCCGTCTCCGCTCCGCGCGTTGTTCCGCGGGCGGCTCAAGACCGCCGACTTCCCCACGTACGGCGAGGTGCCGGGCGAGGCCGTGTACGTGCTGACTCGTCGTTCGGCGTACCGCATCCCGCCGCCGCCCACGATGCGCAACCACGGGAATTTCATCGTCTCGCTGTCCGAGCTCGGTCGTTTTCTGGCAGAGCAGGCGGAAGCGCTCGGCGCCGTCGTGCTCCCCGAGACCGCTGCAACGAAGCTCCTCGTCGAGCACGGTCGCGTGGCCGGCGTGCGCACGGGCGACCGTGGACGCGGACGCCAGGCGAGCCGCTGCCGACCTTCGAGGCCGGGCAACGACGTGGCGGCGGGCCTCACGGTGCTGGCCGAGGGCACGCAGGGCTATCTCACGGGCGCCGCGATCGACCAGTTCGGGCTCCATGGCGAGAACCCGCAGATCTGGGCGCTCGGCGTGAAAGAGGTCTGGCGTGTGCGCAAGCCGCTGCGGAAGATCATCCACACGATGGGCTGGCCGCTGCGGACGTCGGCCAGCTTCGGCGAGTTCGGCGGCTCGTTCATCTACCCGATGGGTGACGACCTCGTGACCGTCGGCTTCGTCGCCGGGCTCGAGTCGGCCGACGTCGAGTTCTCGGTGCACGACGTCCTGCAGGAGTTCAAGACGCACCGGTTGATCTGGAAGATCCTCGGCGGCGGCGAGCGGGTCGCGTGGGGGGCGAAGACGATCACGGAGGGCGGCTACTACTCGCTTCCGAACCGCTTCAACGCGCCTGGCCTGTTGCTGGTCGGCGAAAGCGCCGGGCTGGTCAACGTGCCGCGGCTGAAGGGGGTTCACTACGCGATCGAGTCGGGCCGCCTCGCAGCGGAGGCGGCGTTCCGCGCGCTGCAGCGCGGAGAGGTGCCGAGCCGCCTCGGCGCGCTCGACTCCTACGACGAGTCGCTGCGCGCGAGCAAGCAGATGAGGGAGCTGTACGAGGTGCGCAACATGCGTCAGGTCTTCGACAAGGGCTTCTTCATGGGCGGTGCGCTCGCGAGCATGATGACCGTCACCAAGGGCCGCTGCTCCGAACGGCCGCTTCCCGACCCATCCGAACGCGTCGGCGTCGCTGAAGAAGACGGGTCGGGCGTCGCGCTATCCGGCTCCCGACGGGAAGTACATCTTCGACAAGCTCTCGTCCGTCTTCGCCTCGGGCAACCGCACGCGCGACGACCAGCCCAACCACCTCAAGGTGCGCACGACGGTTCGCCGGCCGGTCGCGGAGGCGTGGGAGTGGATGTGTCCCGCGCACGTGTACGAGGTCGGCCGTGACGTCGGCGACGGGATGGTGAACCTCGAGATCACGCCGTCGAACTGCGTCCAGTGCGGCGCGATCACGGCGAAGGGCGGGCGGCTCACCCCGCCCGAGGGCGGCTCGGGGCCTGAGTACACCTTGACCTAACGATGCGTCTCGAAGGCGCGCGCCATCGCGATGCGGTCGGCGAGCGTCGGATGCGTGCCGAACGCGATCTGCGCCAGGAGCGGCGGGGCGGGGTCGCCGAGGGACGTCTTGCCGAACTCGACCATCAGGTCCTCGAGACCCGCCGGGTCGCGGGTCACCTCGAGCGCCTTCCAGTCCGCCTCGGCCTCCATGCGGCTCGAGATGTGGTTCGCCAGTGGCAGCGTCGCGAGCTGGAGGATGGCGACGACGAAAAGGGCGAGCGGAACGGCTGCGGGGTCTCCCATCCCGCCCCGACGGCGGGTCGCGCGCATGAGGACCCACGCGCCGGGAATCGCGAAGAGCGCGAACCAGCCGAGGCCCTTCGGCAGGTGCTCCTGCGAGTGGTGCCCGAGCTCGTGCGCGAGCACCACCTTCTGCTCCTCCTCCGTGAACGGCTTCCGGAGGATCGTGTCCCAGAAGACCACGCGCCGAGACGGCCCCAGCCCGAACGCGTAGGCGTTCGCCTCATCCGTGTCGGGGCTCACCTTCTCGACTCGGAGCGGGATGTGGCCGAGGCCGAGCTTCGACTCGTAGTCGGCGGCCGCCTCGAGCAGCGCCTTGTCCTTCAGCGGCGTCGTCGTGAAGTCGAGGTACGGCGCCACGAAGGAGAACAGCGCTGCGATTCCCACGAACACGGCCGCTCCCGGAAGCCACCAGCGGTCGCCCAGCTTTCGTGCGAGGCCCATCACGATGAGCAGCGCCACGCAGATGGACAGGAACTGCGCGGCGAGCACAGCCCAGTCCTGGAAGAGCCAGTCGAGGTAGCTGAGGTCGTTCTGGTCCCAGCGCCGCTGCCACCAGTGCGCTGCGAGTGCGAACGGGACGTGCACGATCCACGCGAACGCGAGACCGAGCATTCCGAGGAGCATTCCCGTGCCGATCGGCCCCGCGGACGACTCCCGCGCGAAGGCAGCGCCTCGCTTCGCGTAGATCCAGAGCGTGACGAGGAGCGCAATCTGCGCGAGCACCCAGTCGACGTAGAAGAAACGCTCGTACCGCTTCGCGCGCTCGACGAGGTCGGCGCCGAAGACCGCGTCGACGTCGATCGGCCCGAGCACGAGCGAGTCCGGAACGGCGGTCGGGTAGAGGAGATACGCAGCTGCCGCGAGCGCGACGGCGCCGAGCGCGACGAACGCGATCCTCAGAAGGTGTCTCCGAGGACGGGCGTCGGGAAGTCGACGAGCTCCTCGGGTTCCGGCTCGCGCCTGACGGAGGACGGGGGCGGCGTACGGATAGCGACCGGTCACGAGCATCGCGTATGCATAGGTCTGCGCCGGAGTAGCGCAGGCACGTGACGCCGAGGTTCCTCATCCCCTCGGGCATCCGCGCCGTGACGAGCGCGTACCACCAGGCGAGGAGAGCGAGCACGAATGCGACCCCACCGAGGGCGCTCGCAACGATGAACGCCGGCAAGGCGAGGAAGAACCGGAAGAGGATCGTCAGGCGCCGCTGCTCGGCCGGCGGGTCGATCGCGAGGTCGATCCCGTACGAGCCCTCGCGCCCGGTGAAGCCCGGGAAGCGCCGGCCGACGAGATAGACGAACGCGACGAGATGGGTCGCATACCGGATGTACGCCGCAAGGAAGCGGTGCAGCGGATCGGGAAGGCGCCCCAGGACGAGCGCCGCGATCCAGCCGACGAAGGCGACGAAGACGACAGCGATCGACCACAGGAAAATCCACACGAAGTGGGGGATCGCGAGGAAGAAGCGGAAGAGAACGGTGAGTCGAGGGCGCACCAGGTCGTCATCCACCACGGCTCGAACCGGATGCTCGGGAAGGTCCGAGTACGGCTCGGCGAGCTCCGGGTCCGACGTCGGGTAGCGCGGCGTCAGCAGGAACAGGTACGCGCCGGCCTGTGCCCCGTAGCCGAGCGCATAGGCAGTGAGATCACGCAATCCGCGCGGCGCGCGTCCGAGCGCGACGATGAAGAACCACGCGACGACTGCCGCCGCGGCAGCGACGCCACCGAACGAGGAGACGTTCCACCAGAGCGCCTCCTTGTGGCCGCTCGACGCGGACCAGGAGCTCTCGCTCGGCGAGCCAGACGTCAGGCCGGAGCCGAGCACCGAGGCGATGACGATCGCCGGCAGCGCGAGCACGAGCCGGAAGAAACCGCCCCAGCGACCCTGGCGAACCGGCGGGTCGATCTCGAGGTCGACGGGATAGTCGGACTGGCAGCGAAACCACGGGTACGGGTTCGCTGCGAGGAACACGTAGGCGCTGACCTGCGTCGAGTAGCGGATGTACGACGCGACGAAGCCGTGCAGGCTGTCGGGCACCTCTCCCTGGATCAGCACGGCGAGCCAGTTCACGAACCCGACCACGGCGGCGGCGATTCCGCGAAGCACCACCCAGACGAAGAGCGGGATCGCGAGGAACAAGCGAAAGACGACCGTCAGGCGGCTCCGTGCCAGATCGTCGCGAACGACGAGTCGAACGGGCCGCTGCTCGATGCTCGCCATCGTCTCATTCTCGCTGCTCGGACGGCTTGCTACGGGTCGAACCGTCTGACATCCGAACCGGCGAAGCTGGTCACCCACATGGCATCGCCCGAGCCGGGCGACGCGAATGCCCCCGGTCCGGCTACGACGGAGTCCACGACCGCGCGCCCGTCAGGAGTGACGCGCCGGACGAGCGAATGTTCCTTGTCGGTGACCCAGACGAGCCCGTCGGTCGCCATCGCTGCGTCGGCGAGCGTCTCGTCGATGCGTAGCCGCGACAGCTCCCTGCCTGACCGCGCGTCGAGCCTGATCACCGTGTCCGGCGTCGTCACCCACAGTGCACCCCGGATGCAGTGCGGCCACTCCGGAGTCGCCCCAAGGTTGACCTGGCGGGGTCGGAGTGTCTTCGGGTCGAGAGACGTGATCCGCGTCGCGCTGCGGCCGTGACCGATCCACACCCGTCCGCCACACCAAGCGAGGCCAGTTGCGTTCGGTCCCACACGCACGGTTGCGATCACCGCTCCCTGCTCCGGGTCGATCTTCGAGACGGTGCCGTCCTCCCAGCTCGTCACCCACGCAAAGCCGGCTGCCAGGAGTACGTCGAAGGGCTGAGGACCGACGTGCACGCGCTGCACGCGTCCTGAACCGAGTGAGACCCGAACCAACTCCGCCGCCTGGTCGCGCGTTACCCATGCCGCCGCCGATCCGACAGCGACCCTGCACGCCGAGCGGCCGATACGCATGCGCGTCTCGACTCGTCCATTCGCGCTCGACACGGAGCAGCGTGCCGGTCACCGTAGACGCCGATCCACAAGGATCCGGCCCGTGCGGCGAGCCCACATGGGGCCTGTCCGGTCCAGTACCGTCAGCGCCAAGCTTCGGTGGCGCGGCCGTCGAGGAACCGCCTAGCGTCGACGGCACCAGCGCGACGGCTGCAACGGCCCCGAGCACCCGCACTCGTCTCACGTTCGGTAAGACGAGCGGCCGGCGAGGTTGACTACGATCGCGCCATGGCCGTCGACCGCGATGCCATCGAACGTGCGCGCGAGCTGATCGGAAGCCGTCTCCACCGCACACCGATGCTCTCCTCGAAAGCCCTCGGGCCGAACGTGTACCTCAAGGCCGAGCTCTTCCAGAAGACGGGATCCTTCAAGCCGCGCGGGATGGTGAACAAGGTCGCGTCGCTCTCGGAGGAGGAGAAAGCGCGTGGAATCGTGACCTGGTCCGCGGGCAACGCCGCGCAAGGAGCGGCGTTCGCCGCAGCCGAAGCAGGCACCCCGTGCACGGTCTTCATGTGGGCGACCGCGAATCCGATCAAGGTCGCGGCGACGCGCGGCTACGGCGCCGAGGTCGACCTCACCGCCGACAATCCGGTCGAGGCGCACGAGCGCCTGCTCGCATACGTCGAGGAGACCGGGCGCACGTTCGTCCATCCCTTCGACGATCCCGTGCTCCAGGCGGGACATGGAACGCTGGGGCTCGAGGTCGTGGAGGACGTCCCCGACGTCGCGACGGTCGTCGTCCCGGTCGGAGGCGGCGGGCTGATCGCGGGCGTTGCATCGGCCGTCGACTGCCGCGTCATCGGCGTCGAGCCGGAAGGCGCGCCGTCGCTCTCCGCCGCGATCGCGGCGGGCGAGCCCGTGCGCATCGAGCCGAGCACGATCGCCGACGGCCTGAACGCGCCGTTCACCGGGCAGAGCACGCTCGACGTCTGCCGCGAGCGCGTCGACGAGGTCGTGCTCGTGACCGACGACGAGATCGAGGACGGGATGCGCTTCCTCTATTCGCGAGCGAAGCTCGCCTGCGAGCCGGCAGGAGCCGCTGCGGTTGCTGCGATCCTGGCCGGGAAGGTCGCGCTGGAGGACGGCCCCACGGTTGCCGTCGTGTCCGGCGGCAACGCGGATCCGAAGATCGTGGCTGGTATCCTGGCCAGCCGATGAAGGCCGACATCCATCCCGATTACGTCCTCGCGCACGTGACGTGCTCGTGCGGAAACGAGTTCTGGACGCGCTCGACGAAGGAAGAGCTCCACGTCGAGATCTGCGCCGAGTGCCACCCGTTCTATACGGGGAAGCAGAAGCTCGTCGACACCGGCGGTCGGGTGGAGCGCTTCCAGCGCCGCCTCGAGAAGGCCGGCGCAACTCGCGGCGACGACGAGTAGCCCCATGGCCGTCAGCTACGGCGGGCAGGCCGTTCTCGAGGGCGTGATGATGCGCAGCCCGTCGTCCTGGGCGGTCGCGATCCGCACCCCCGAGGGGGAGATCACCGAGGTGGTGCAGGACATCTCCTCGCCGATGCAGCGTCGAAGGCTCTGGCGCCTGCCCGTGATTCGCGGCGTCATCGCGCTCGGTGAGTCCCTCGCCATCGGATTCCGCGCCCTTGCGATCTCCGCCAATGTCGCGTCGCAGGAGCGTGACGAGAACGGCGAGATCGAGACGCAGATCAGCCGCGGCCAGATCATCTTCTCGTTCGTGATTGCGATCGGCTTCGCGCTGATGCTCTTCAAGATCGGCCCGGCACTGATCACGAGCTGGCTCCCGGTCGAGTCGACCGAGCTGTTCGTGATCGTCGAAGGCCTGATCCGGGTCAGCGTGTTCATCGCCTACATCCTGATCATCTCGCTGCTCCCCGACCTTCGCCGTGTCTTCCAGTACCACGGAGCCGAGCACAAGGCGATCAACGCGTTCGAGGCTGGAGCGGACCTCACGCCAACGAACGTGCAGAAGTTCAGCTTGATTCATCCGCGTTGCGGAACCGCTTTCTTGCTCTGGGTGATGGTCATAGCGATCTTCGTCTTCGCGTTCGTCGGTCGTCCGGTCTGGTACTGGCTCATCCTGAGCCGAATCCTGCTCCTGCCGGTGATCGCCGGGCTCGCGTACGAGCTCATCCGCTACGCCGGCAACCATCAGGACAACCGCGTCCTGATGACGCTTCTGGCACCCGGCCTGTGGCTCCAGCGCCTCACCACGCGGCAGCCGAGTGACGATCAGGTCGAGGTCTCGATCCAGGCGCTCCAGCGCGTGATCGAGAAGGAAGCAGCGGAGACCCCTGAGCAGCGAAGGCTCGAGTCCCGCGTCGAGGTGATGGCCTAGCCGTGCCCCGAATCGTCCGGGAAGCGGACATCCGCTGGGAGGGAACCGTCTCGCGCGGCTCGGGTGTCGTGCGCGCCTCGAGCTCGGGCGCATTCGAGCTTCCGGTCACGATCGCCTCGCGCATCGCCGAGCCCGAGGGCAAGACGAGCCCGGAGGAGCTCCTCGCCGCCGCCCACGCGACCTGCTTCGTCACGTCGCTCGGAGGCGAGCTCCACCGCGCCGGAGCGCCTGCCGAGCGGATTGACGTCCATTGCACGATCACGATGGACGAGGTGGAGGGGCAAGGGCACCTCATCGTCGCCTCGGAGATCACGGCCGTCGCCGCCGCACCGGGTGCCGATGACGAGACGCTCGCGAAGGCCACCGAAGCCGCGGATGCGGGATGCCCGTTCTCGGCGCTGATCAGAGCCAGCGCGACCGTCACCGTGAACGCAACGCTCGAGGAAGGAAGCTAGATGGCAGATCGCACCGCACACGTCACCTGGTCTGGATCACTCATGGAAGGCGCCGGGACGATCACGAGCGTCGGGAGTGGCGCCTTCGGGCCGCTCGACGTGACGTGGGCGTCGCGCGCCGACGAGCCGGACGGACGCACGAGCCCGGAGGAGCTCATCGCCGCCGCGCATGCGGCGTGCTTCTCGATGGCGCTCTCGCACGGCCTCGCGGAGGCAGGCACCCCGGCGGAGAAGCTCGACGTCGACACGACCGTGACCTTCGTGCCCGGCACCGGGATCACGGCGATCGAGCTCGCTGTCGTCGGCTCCGTGCCCGGAATCGACGAGCCGGCGTTCCTGCACGCTGCGGGCGCGGCGAAGGACAATTGCCCGGTCTCGATGGCGCTCGCGTCGGTGCCCGAGATCACGCTTCGAGCCTCGCTGGCGTAGCCGCCCGATACCCTCAGGCGATGGCGATCGAGCGCCTCGTCGACGAGCTGGACCGCTCCTACGCGGAAGCGCAGGAGCGCATGTCCGACCCTGCGGTCTACAACGACCACCGTCAAGCCGCCGACGGCGGCCGCCGTCTGAAGGAGCTCGAGACGCCGAAGCGGCTGGCGGACGAGTGGCGTGAGGCGAAGGAGAACCTCGAGGTCGCGCGGAGCGACCCGGGCTTCGCAGACGAGGTGCCTGAGCTCGAAGCCCAGATCGACCGGCTCGAAGGCGAACTCCAGCTCGCACTCGTCGAGCGCGACCCCGCCGACGAGAAGGATGTGATCGTCGAGATCAGGCAGGGTGTGGGCGGCGATGAGGCGGCGCTCTGGGCGGGGGACGTGCGCCGGATGCTCACGCGGTACGCCGAGCGCTTGGGCCTCAAGACCGAGACGCTCTCGACGAGCGAGAGCGAGGCTGGCGGTGTCAAGGAGTCCGTGTTCGCCGTGAAGGGCCAGGGCGCGTTCTCGATCTTCAAGTTCGAGGGCGGAACGCACCGCGTGCAGCGCGTTCCCGAGACCGAGTCGCAGGGGCGGATCCACACCTCGACCGCGACGGTCGCGGTCATGCCCGAGGCCGAGGAGGTCGAGATCGAGATCCACGAGAACGACCTCCGTGTCGACGTCATGCGCTCGACCGGCCCCGGCGGGCCAGAGCGTGAACACGACCGACTCGGCCGTTCGCATCACGCATCTTCCGACCGGTCTCGTCGTCGCGATGCAGGACGAGAAGTCGCAGCTCCAGAACCGCCAGAAGGCGATGCGCGTCCTCCGTGCACGCCTCTACGAGCTCGAGCGCGAGAAGCAGCAGGCCGAGCTCGCCGCCTCGCGGCGCTCTCAGATCGGCACCGGCGAGCGGGCGGAGAAGATCCGCACCTACAACTTCGCAGAGAGCCGCGTCACGGACCATCGGATCAAGCTCACGCTGCACCGGCTCGACCAGGTGCTCGACGGTGACATGGCCGAGCTCACCGAGGCGCTTCGCGCCGAGGAGCAGCGCCAGGCGCTCGCCGCCGCGTCGGCGTGAGCGTCCGGCCCGGACGCCGCGGAGCCTGCTCGGCGCGCTGCGCCGGCGCCTTCGCCCCTCCGCGCTCGAGCGGCGCATCGCCGCCTTCGGGCTTGCGCGCGGCGACGTGGCGATCGATTGCGGAGCGAACGTCGGAAACGTGACGTCACAACTCGCTCGCGGGGGCGCCACCGTGCACGCATTCGAGCCGAACCCGGACGCCTACGCGGTCCTCGAGCGTCGGTTCGCGCACACCGAGACCGTGCACCTCCATCCGCAGGCCGTCCTCGATCGCGCCGGAGTCGCTCGCCTGTACTTCCACGTCGACGCGGTGCACGACCCGGTCGGCGCGTCGATCGGGTCGAGCATGTTGGCGTTCAAGGGCAACGTCGATGCAGGGCGATTCGTCGAGGTCGAGACGATCGATCTGGCGGAGTTCGTGCTCGCGCTCGACGAGCCGGTGAAGGTGCTCAAGCTCGACGTCGAAGGCGTCGAGGACCGATCGTCGACCGGCTCCTCGACACCGGTGCAATCGATCGCGTTGCGACCACCGTGATCGAGCTCCACGATCGCCACATCCCGGAGCTCCGTGCCGACTACGACCGGCTGCGAGAACGACTCGAGCGCGAAGGCCTCTCCGAGCGCGTGCTCACCGACTGGGTGTAGCGCGGCATGGCCGCAGGCGTGCGGGAGACGGTGGCTCGCGTCACCGAACGCCTGGCTCACGTCGGCGTCGAGTCGGCCGAAGCCGAAGCCGAGATTCTCGTCGCCCATGTGGTCGGGGTCACGAGGTCGGAGCTCGTGCTGCAGCCGAAGGTCGCTCGGAAGGAGGAGAAGGCGCTCGAGCGACTCGTCGCGCGCCGCGAGCAGCGCGAGCCTCTCGCGTACGTGCTCGGTGAGTGGGGGTTCCGGCGGCTCACCCTGAACGTCGACCGGCGTGTGCTCGTCCCACGGCCCGAGACCGAGGTCGTCGTCGAGCGCTGCCTCGCGCGCCTGGCGGCGATCGGCGAGGCTGATGTTCTCGACGTCGGAACCGGGAGCGGCGCGATCGCGCTGGCGATCGCGGACGAGCATCGTGGCGCTCGCGTGACGGGAATCGACGTGTCCACGGGCGCGCTCGAGGTGGCCGGCTCGAACGCGCTGCGGAACGGTCTGGCTGTCGAGCTCCACGCGTGGGACCTCTTCACGGGGCTTCCGAGCGGGCCGTGGGACCTCGTGGTGTCCAACCCGCCGTACGTCCTCCCGGAGGAGATCGAGACGCTCGAGCCCGAGGTGCGGGAGTGGGAGCCGCGTGAGGCGCTCGTGGGAGTGGGAGCGACCGAGGCGGTTGCTCGGGGGGCGCTGGACGTTCTTCGACCGGGCGGTGCGCTCGTCTTGGAGGTCGCGGCCGCCGATGCGGCCCGCGTCGCGTCACTTCTCCGGGCGCTCGGCTACACGGACATCTCGGTTACGCGGGACCTCGCCGGCAAGGACAGGGTTGTCGAGGCCGTGACCGCGTCAGCCCTCGGTGTCGGATGAGCTCTGTCGACCAGACGGTCGCTGCGATCGAGTCGGGCGAGCTCGTCGTCATCCCGGCCGACACCGTCTACGGGCTTGCGTGCCGTCCGGATCGGGAGGAAGCCGTGCGTGCGCTCTCTGCGCTCAAGGGCCGGTCAGCCGACCAGCCGATCGCGCTCGTCGCCGCAAGCGTCGACGCGCTCCTCGGGCTGATTCCCGAGCTTCCGCCGTCGCGCCTCCGGCGCGGTCCCTTCACGCTCGTACTGGCAAATCCCGCACGACGGCTTTCGTGGCTGAGCGGTGCCCGTCCCGACACGATCGGCGTCCGAGTTCCCGAGTTGAGCGGGGTCGCCGCCGAGCTTCTGGAGCGGGTCGGCGTCGTCGCCGCGACGAGCGCCAACCTTCACGGCGACCCTGATCCGCGGCGCCTCGACGAGGTGCCTGCCGAGATCATCGGAGGAGTCGCTGCCGCGCTGGACGGCGGCGAGCTGCCCGGTACGCCGTCAACCGTCATCGATCTGACTGGCCTGGAACCTCGGGTTCTCCGTGAGGGCGCCGTCCCCGCCGTTGAGGCTCTCGCGCGGATCGCCGAGTAGCATCCGGCGTCATGGCGACGCTGCCGCTGACGCTCGACGATCTTCGCACAGCCGGCCTCGCCGACATCGATCCCGAGGTCGCGGCGCTCCTCGAGCGCGAGCTCGAGCGGCAGCGCGGCGAGATCGAGCTGATCGCGTCGGAGAACTTCACGTGGCCGGCCATGCTGGAGGCGGTCGGAAGCGTTCCCACCAACAAGTACTCCGAGGGCTATCCGGGTCGGCGCTACTACGGCGGCTGCGAGGTCGTCGACGAGATCGAGCAGCTCGCGATCGATCGCGCGAAAGAGCTCTTCGGTGCGGAGCACGCGAACGTCCAGCCGCACGCAGGCGCGCAGACGAACATGGCGGTCTACTTCGCGGCGCTCCAGCCGGGCGACACCATCCTTTCGCTCGAGCTCTCGCACGGCGGGCACCTGACGCACGGCCTCAAGGTGAACTTCTCCGGCCGGCTCTACGAGATCGTCCACTACGGCGTCTCCCGCGAGACGAACCTCGTCGACTACGACGACGTGCTCGCACTCGCGAAAGAGCATCGGCCGAAGCTGATCGTCTGCGGCGGTTCGGCGTACCCGCGCACGGTCGAGACCTGGCGCTTCCGCGACATCGCTGACGAGGTCGGCGCGCTGCTCCTCTGCGACATGGCTCATTTCGCCGGGCTCGTCGCCGCGGGGCTGCAGCCGAACCCCGTCGAGCACTGCGACTTCGTCACCTCGACCACGCACAAGACCCTCGCCGGCCCGCGGTCGGGGTTCGTCCTGTGTCGCGAGGAGCACGCTCAGGCGGTCGATCGCGCGGTGTTCCCCGGCATGCAGGGCGGGCCGCTCAACCATGTGATCGCGGCCAAAGCGGCGTGCTTCAAGATCGCCGCCTCCGAGCCGTTCCGCGACTACCAGCGCGCAGTGCGGGCGAATGCCGACGTGCTCGCGTCCGCGCTGCAGAGTGGCGGGCTCGACGTGCTCACCGGCGGGACCGACACGCATCTCCTGCTCGTCGACCTTCGCCGGACCGAGTGGAGCGGCAAGGACGCCGAGGAGCGCCTGGCCGAGGTCGGCATCACCGTCAACCGCAACACCGTTCCTTTCGACGAGCGACCGCCGACCGTCGCCTCGGGATTCCGCGTCGGGACGCCCGCGATGACGATGCGCGGACTCGATGAAGACGACTTCCGGGAGATCGGCGCGATCATGTGCGACGCGATGCAGCCGGACGCCGATCTGTCCGCGTTGCGCGCCCGAAGCGCCGCACTCGTCGAACGCCGCCCGCTGTATTCGGGCCTGCCGGCCTTCCCCTCATTCGGAGACTAGGAGGACGCCGTGGACACGACTGCCGACCTCGACGCGTCAGCCACCGGCCTCGTCACGGAGGTCACGCATCCGCTCGTCCAGCACAAGCTCGGGCTGCTGCGCGACACCACGACGACGACGCAGATGTTCCGCCAGCTCGTCAACGAGCTCACACTGCTCCTGACCTACGAGGCGACGAAGGACCTGGCTGACGAGGAGATCGAGATCGAGACGCCGCTCGAGCGCACCGCGGCGCGGCGTATCTCCGGCAAGAAGGTCGCGGTCTGCCCGATCCTCCGAGCGGGAATGGGGATGCTCGACGCCGTCCTCTCCCTCGTCCCTGGAGCGCGCGTCGGCTTCATCGGCCTCTTCCGCGACGAGGAGACGCTCGAGCCGGTCGAGTACTTCGTCAAGCTCCCCGGCGACATCTTCGACCGCGACGTCATCCTTCTCGATCCGATGCTCGCTACGGGGAACTCGACCGCCGCGGCGGTCGAGACCGTGAAGCGCGCAGGAGCGACGTCGGTGCGCCTGATCGCGCTGATCGCCTCACCGGAAGGCATCGAGCGCGTACACCGTGAGCATCCGGACGTGCACATCGTCGTGGCCTCGGTCGACCGCGGGCTGAACGAGCAGGGCTACATCCTTCCCGGCCTCGGCGACGCAGGCGATCGGCTCTACGGAACGAAGTAGGCGCTGGTGTTCGACGAGCTGCGTGCGACGCCCGAAGTCCTGTACGGGGCGATCATCGCGTTCGTCATCGTCGTGCTCCTGACGCCTGCCGTCGGCGGGATGGCGCGCATGCTCGGCGCAGTCGATCGGCCGGACGCACGGCGGATCAACCGACGTCCGATCCCGCGGCTCGGCGGGCTCGCGATCTTCCTCGGGATCCTCGTACCGGCGCTCGCGTTCCTCGACCTCTCGGGAGAGAGCCGCGGCGTGCTGCTCGGCGCGGCGGTTGCGACCGTGGTCGGTGCCGTTGACGACTTCCGCGGGCTCTCGCCGTCGGTGAAGCTGATCGGGCAGTTCGTCGCGGCGTCGATCCCGTGCATGTTCGGCGTCTGGATCGACCACTTCACGTTCCCGTTCCTCGGTGTCGTCGACATCCCGGCCTGGATCGGCGTGCCGCTCTCGATGGTGTTCATCGTCGCGGTGATGAACATGGTCAACTTCCTCGACGGCATGGACGGCCTCGCGGCGGGCGTGTGCGGGATCGCGGGCGTGACCTACGCGATCCTCGCGCTGTCGCTGGGGAAGCCGGATCCGGCGATCCTCTCGGCGATCGTCGCTGGCTCGTGCCTCGGGTTCCTCCGGCACAACTTCTTTCCGGCGCGCATCTTCATGGGCGACTCGGGAGCGCTCTGCCTGGGATTCATCCTGGCGGCCGTCTCGATCCAGGGCTTGCTGAAGACGGCGTCGACCGTCGTCCTCTTGCTACCGCTGCTCGTGCTCGCGGTCCCGATCATCGACACGTCGTTCGTCGTGGCGCGGCGGCTGAAGCACTCGCGGCCGATCTACACCGCCGATCGGAGCCACCTCCACCACCGCTTCCTGAACATCGGCTTCTCCCAGCGCCGGGCCGCGGTGACGATGTGGTTGTGGTGCGCGAGCCTCGCCGGTGCCGCGCTCGCGACGCGGTTCGTTCCCTTCCGCGAGGGAGGGGAGTGGCATCTGTGGGAGACGCTCGCGGTGCTCGCGATCGGTCTCTTCGCGGTCGCCTTCTCGATCTACGTCGTGTATCTGCTCGAGATCGTGAAGCTCGCGAACCCGCGCGTCCGCCGTCGCGAGCGTGACGAGACCGAGTCGCGCGAGCGGCTCAGCGCCTAGCCGCCTTCGCGACGACGTCTGCGAGTGCCTCGTTGAAGGCGGGGTGGAGCTGGGCGACGTGGCCGTAGCCCGGGAGCACGACGCGCTCCGCGGGAAGCTCGCGTTCCAGCACGTCGCAGATCGCGTCGAATGCCGGGTGGTGCGCCCCCGACACTACGAGCTTCGGGAAGCTCGTCGCCGAGAGCTCCGCGAGCGGGATCGCGGCCTCCCACGGACCGCGCTCGACCTGGAGCGCCTGCGCGCCCTGCGCAAGATCCGGCGGAAGCGGTGAGGGCGGGTCGAACCGTGAGCCGACCGCGCGCAGGAACCTCCGCAGGAAGACCTCGGGGTCATCGTTCGCGCCCGACGCATAGAGAGCCGCACCGGCTACGGCGAACGCGTCCACCGCGGGGTTCCCTGCAGCGACCGTCGTCGCCGGAGGCTCGATCACGGTGAGCGAGCCGAGCCGCTCGGACCGGGCTGCCGCGGCGAGCAGGGAGATGACGCCGCCGTACGAGTGCCCGACGAGGTGGTCGCCGGGCTGGAGCAGGTCGGCAACGAGCCTCGCGTCCGTCTCGAAGTCGACGCGAGCGACCGGCGGATTCGGCGGGAAGCCGGGACGGTCGAGCACGATGAGCTCGAACCGCTCGGCAAGTGGCCGCTGCGCCGCCCAGGTCGCGCGACCGTTCACGACGCTCCCGTGGACGAACACGATCCGCTCCATCGGACGATCGTAACGCCTTGTAACGAAGTCGACCGGATTTCCTTTAACCAAGCGAGATCGTGCTGTTACAAGCACGCTGATATGCTCAGGCCGGGATGACGCCGGACACGGCTCCCTCGCCTCACTCGCTCGCCACCGCCTCAGGCCTCCTGCTGGGCACGCTCGCCGCTGCGATGGCGCTGGGCGCGGTCATCGGCTGGGCCGTCGGGTCGGGTGGGCTCGGGCTTGCTCGTCGGAGCGCTCGTCGGCATCCCGCTCGGTGCACTCGTCGTCTATCAGGTCTTCGGGCGGGGGCAGAACGCGTGAGCTCCGGGATGTTCTCGACGCCGCGTCCGCTGCCGAGCCGGCTCGGCGCCGACGCTCGCAGGCGGGACGATCATCGCGCTCGCGCTCCCGATCTTCGCCGTCGCCGGCTGGCCGCTGCAAGGCTGGGCGCTCGCCGCGGTGCTCTGGGTCGCATCCGAGATCTTCGCGCTGCTACTGACGCGCCTTCCGGACAACCCGGATAACCTCGCCGCCGCAGGCATGCGGGGAATCGGAACAACCTCTCGCGCACTCCTCGTCGGCATCGTGCTCGTCATCGTCACGGTGTCGAACGAGACCGTCGGCCTGGCCGCGGCGATCCTCTACGCCATCGCGTTCACTGCAGAGCTCGGCGTCGGGCTCGCGACGTACTTCGGCGGAGAGGCGAAGGCGTGAAGCGCCTCGTCGCACTCCTCGTGCTGGCGGCGCTCGTGCTGCCGTCGGTCGCGCTCGCGGCTGGAAGCGACGACAAGGAGTTCGACCCGTCCGAGGAGTGGAACCTCAAGACCTGGGGGCCGGAGCTGAAGATCGGTCCGATCGACATGTCGATCAACAAGGCGGTCGCCTACCTCATGCTCGGCACGATCGTCTCGATCGTCATCGGGATTGCCTTCATGCGCATCCGTCCCGGCCGTGGCCCGAACCGGCGGCAGGCGCTTGGCGAGACGATCTACGAGGTTGCGCAGGTGCAGGTCGCCGAGCAGGGACTGCCCACCAAGGCGATCGGACGCTGGTTCCCGTATGTCGCGACGCTCATGATCTTCATCTGGGTCGTCAACATCCTCGGCTTCATCCCGCTCCCGCTCTCGGACGAGCGCTGGCATGTGGCCGGGATCAGTGTGCCCACGCTCGCGATCTTCGCCGCGACGTCGACGCTCTCGGTGACGCTCGCGCTTGCCCTCATGACCTTCGTGTTCACGCACGTCGAGGGAATCCGTGAGAACGGCTCCTGGGCGTACTTCAAGAGCTGGATCCCGGACGTCCCGAAAGCGATGCTGCCCATGATCATCCCGCTCGAGATCCTGGGGCAGTTCATGAGGCTGATCAGCTTGTCTGTCCGGCTCTACGCGAACATGCTCGCCGGCCACATGCTCATCCTCACGTTCATCGGGCTGATCTTCCTCGTGACGCCCTGGGTCTTTCCCTTCTCCGTCCTCTTGGCGACCGTCTTCTACCTCTTCGAGGTCGTCATCGTCGTCTCGATCCAGGCGTATATCTTCGCCGCCCTGTCCGCCATCTACATCGGCTCGGCCATCGAGCCCGAGCACTAAGGAGGAGTCCCCGCAATGCTTTCCTCGTTCTTCTTCCTCGCCGCAGCCGAAGACGGCGCCGACGCCGGCAAGGCGATCGCCCTCGCGCTCGGCATCGGTCTCGGCGCGCTCGGCGCCGGAGTCGGCATCGGCAACATCTTCGGCTCGATGATCCAGGCCGTCGCCCGGCAGCCCGAGCTGCGCGGTGAGCTCACCGGCATCCAGTGGCTCGGCTTCGCGCTCACCGAGGCGGTCGTGTTCTACGGCCTCATCGGCGGCCTCCTCGCCTACGTCCTCGTCTGAGCGATGCCGTCGTTCCTCCTCGCAGCAACGGACGAATCCTCGGGCGGGCTGATCGACGTCGTCCCGGGTCTGATGATCTGGACGCTGATCTGCTTCGCGATCACGTTCTTCGTGCTTGCGCAAGTTCGCGTTCGGCCCGATCCAGAAGACGATCGACGAGCGGCGCGACCGGATTCGCGCGGCCGTCGACGAGGCGGACAAGGCACGTGACGAGGCGCGCGAGCTGCTCGAGCAGCACCGGCAGCTGATCGCCGACGCGAAGGGTGAGGCGGCCGGCATCCTCGCCGACGCGCGGAAGGTCGCCGACGCGCAGATCGAGCGGGTGAAGGAGGAGTCGGAGGTCGATCGGGCACGGCGACTCGAGGAGACCAAGCGCCAGATCGACGCCGAGACGAAGCGCTCTCTCGACATGATCCGCTCGGAGGTCGCCGACCTCACGCTCGAGGCGACCGCGCGGGTCACCGGCAAGGTGCTCGACGCGGAGGACCAGCGCAGGCTCATCGACGAGGCGATCGCGGAGCTCGACTTCTCCGCGCTGGAGAAGGAGCGCAGCTAGGCATGGGAATCGCGCAGCGCATGTACGCCCGCGCGCTCTTCGAGGCGGCGCAGGAGGCGGACCGCGTCGACGCGGTCGCGGCGGATCTGGCGGCGCTTGCGGCAGCGATGGACGACGTGCCCGCGTTGCGCGCCTTTCTCCGCAATCCGCAGATCGACCCCGCAGGCAAGGCCGACGTGCTCGCGCAGCTGGCCGCGGACGGGGACGAGCTGACCGGCAACTTCGTCCGGCTCGCGGCGGAGAAGGGCCGCGCCGGCGAGATTCCAGAGTTCAGCAAGGAGCTCGACGCCCTCGTCGCGCAGTCGCAGAACCGTCTTTCCGTGGAGCTCACGACGTCGTACGAGCTCTCCGACGACGAGGCGCAGTCGATCGTGCAGACGATCGAGAAGGCCTCGGGCCGCACGGTGGAGGCCACCCGCTCCGTCGACCCGGAGCTCATCGGCGGGATCGTCCTGCAGGTCGGATCGCACCGCGCAGACGGAAGCGTTCGCGGGCGCCTCGAGCGCCTGCGCCATGAACTCGCCACGGCTCGATAAGGAGACCCCTTGAAGCTCAGACCTGAAGAGATCACCTCGATCCTCAAGGATCGAATCCAGCAGTTCGACGTCGAGACCGACCTCTCGGAGGTCGGCAGCGTCCTCCAGGTCGGCGACGGCATCGCCCGCGTCCACGGCCTCGAGAACTGCGTCGCGCTCGAGCGGCTCGAGTTCGAGCACGGGGTGACGGGCATCGCCTTCAACCTCGAGGAGGACAACGTCGGAGTCGCGCTCTTCGGCGAGTGGCAGCGCGTCACCGAGGGCCAGCCGGTGCGCCGCACCGGCGAGGTCATGAGCGTTCCCGTCGGCCCGGGCCTGCTCGGCCGCGTCGTCGACCCGCTCGGCAACCCGCTCGACGGGCTCGGTCCCATCGAGGCGGCGGAGCGCCGCCCGCTCGAGTTCAAGGCACCGGGCGTCATCCAGCGGCAGCCGGTGAAGGAGCCGATGTACACGGGGCTCAAGGCCATCGACTCGATGACGGCGATCGGCCGCGGCCAGCGCGAGCTGATCATCGGTGACCGCTCGACCGGCAAGACGGCGGTCGCGATCGACACGATCCTGAACCAGCGCGGCGGAGACCTCATCTGCATCTACGTGGCAATCGGGCAGAAGGGGTCGACGGTCGCCCAGGTGGTCGAGCGGTTGCGCGACGCAGGCGCGATGGAGTACACGATCGTCATCTCGGCGCCCGCGCAGGAGGCGGCCCCGATCAAGTGGATGGCGCCGTTCGCCGGCTGCGCGATGGGTGAGTACTTCCTCTACTCGGGGCAGCATGCGCTGTGCATCTACGACGACCTCTCGAAGCACGCGGACGCGTATCGCCAGCTCTCGCTCCTCCTGCGCCGGCCGCCTGGTCGCGAGGCGTTCCCGGGCGACGTCTTCTACCTCCACTCGCGGCTCCTCGAGCGCGCGTGCAAGCTCTCCGACGACCTCGGCGGCGGCTCGCTGACCGCGCTCCCGATCATCGAGACGCAGGCCGGCGACATCGCCGCGTACATCCCGACGAACGTCATCTCGATCACCGACGGGCAGATCTTCCTGGAGTCGAGCCTCTTCTTCTCGGGCGTTCGGCCCGCGATCAACGTCGGCACGTCGGTCTCGCGCGTCGGCGGGAACGCACAGACGAGAGCGATGAGGAAGGTCGCCGGGCGCCTGCGACTCGACCTCGCCCAGTACCGCGAGCTCGAGGCGTTCGCGCAGTTCGGCTCCGAGCTCGACGCCGCGACGCAGAGCGCGCTCGGCCGTGGCGAGCGCATGGTCGCGACGCTGAACCAGCCGCAGTATCAGCCGTGGGCCGCCGAGGAGCAGGTCGTCGCGATCTACGCGGGAATCAACGGCTGGCTCGACAAGATCCCGGTCGGGCAGGTGCCTCGTTTCCACGACGAGCTGCGTGAGCACCTGCGCACCGAGAAGACGATCCTCGAGACGATCCGCACGTCGGGTGACTTGTCCGACGAGACCGCGGAGAAGCTGGCCAAGGAGCTCGAGCACTTCCAGAGCGTCTTCAACGTCGAGGAGGAGAAGGGCCTCGCGGGCTGACGGATGGCGACCGTCCAGGACCTCAAGCGCCGGATCCGCTCCGTCCGCAACACGCGGAAGATCACGCGCGCCATGGAGCTCGTCGCGGCGGCCAAGCTGCGCCGAGCCGAGCAGCGCATCACGGCGCTTCGCCCCTACGCGGAGACGATGAACGAGCTCATCGCCGGAGTGGGGCGGGCGGCGTCATCGGTGCGGCTGCCCCTCCTCGAGCGGCGCGAGACGGTCGAGGCGGTCGCGATCGTCCCGCTGACCGGAGATCGCGGGCTCGCAGGGTCGTTCAACGCCCAGGTCATCCGCCGAGCCTTCGCGCTCGAGCGCGCGCTCGAGGCCGAGGGCAAGACCGTCCGCTGGGTCGCGGTGGGGAAGAAGGGGCGCTCGACGCTCACTTTCCGCCGGCGCGAGCTGTCCGGCGCGTACATCGGCTTCACCGATCGACCCGCGTACGAGAACGCGCAGGCGATCGCACATCGCGTCGCCGAGCTCTTCACGGAGGGCGAGGTCGATCGCGTCGTGCTCGTCTACAACACGTACGTCTCCGCGCTCACGCAGAAGGTCACCGAGCAGGACGTGCTTCCCATCTCGCCAGAAATCCTCGAGACCGAAGACGACGAGCGCGAAGCGGACACGCTGCGGGGCGACTTCATCTTCGAGCCGGAGCCCGAGGAGATCCTCGAGCGCCTGCTCCCCGTGTACCTCGAGACGCAGATCTACCGTGCGCTGCTCGAGTCGACGGCGTCCGAGCAGGGCGCGCGTATGACCGCCATGCGCAACGCCTCGAAGAACGCCGGCGATCTCATCGACTCGCTCACGCTGTCGATGAACCGCGCGCGCCAGGCCGAGATCACGCAGGAGATCCTGGAGGTCGTGGCCGGCGCAGAAGCGCTGGTATAGCCGTCGACTGCTAACAACTCGCGTCCGCGTGCGTAGAAGGTGATAGCGCGCGGCATGACGAGCCCTGTCCCATATGCGACCCCCGCTACCATCGCGCCGGTGGAGCCGGTCGTCACAGCCGCCGCCGAGCCCGAGCCCGAGCGCTTCGAGCGTGCCGGCGTCATCTCCGATCGCCTCGTCGACAACATCGAGACGGTCGTCTACGGCAAGCGCAGCGAGATCAAGCTCGTCCTGACGGCGCTCGCATGCGACGGGCACGTCCTCCTCGAGGATGTGCCGGGGACGGCGAAGACCGTCCTCGCGCGCGCGATCGCCGGGAGCATCGAGGGTGCGATCCCGCAGCGAATCCAGTGCACGCCGGACCTGCAGCCGACGGACGTGACGGGACTCTCCGTCTTCGACCAGCAGACCCGTGGCTTCGAGTTCAGGCCGGGGCCGATCTTCGCCAACGTCGTCCTCGTCGACGAGATCAACCGCGCCACGCCGAAGACCCAGTCCGCGCTGCTCGAGGCGATGGCCGAGCGCCAGGTGACCGTCGACGGCGTGACGCGCGAGCTGCCGTATCCGTTCCTCGTTCTGGCGACGGAGAACCCGATCGAGTACGAGGGCACCTTCCCGTTGCCGGAAGCGCAGCTCGACCGCTTCTTCCTGCGCGCTTCGCTCGGCTATCCGGGATCTCGAGGACGAGCTCAGGATCCTCGTCGACCAGCGCTTCGCGCATCCCGCTCGAAGGCTCTGCAGCCCGTCGTCGGGCTCGACGAAGTACACGAGCTCCGGGCAGCCGCCCAGCACGTGTATGTCGACAACGTGCTCCACCGCTGGGTCGTGGAGCTCGTGCGTGCGACGCGCGAGCAGGAGTCGGTCGTCATCGGCAGCTCCGTGCGCGGAAGCCTCGCGCTCGAGCGAGCTGCGCGCGCGTGGGCGCTCCTCGACGGCCGGAGCTATGTCGTGCCCGAGGACATCGAGCGGCTGTTCGTGCCGGTGCTCGTGCACCGCGTCGTCTTCACATCCGGGCTTCGTCGCGCGTGCCCGAGCCGGCAGGCTGGCCAGAGGCGATCGAGGAGTTCCGCACCGAGCTGCCTCGAGCTCGCGCCCGCGTCCCGGCTCCGAAGAGGATCCCCTGTTCGAGGGCGGGGGTCAGACCCCGCGGGTCTGACGCGAGACGGCCCACGTGCCGGGCGCTCGGCTGACGTTTCCGCTCGTCCCGCGTCGTCGCGTGATCGGGCTCTCGTTCGGGACGATGAAGAGCCTGAGGCGCGGCTCGGGACCGATGTCGCCGGGCTCGCGTCCGTACCGGCCAGGCGACGACATCGACGCGATCGACTGGGCGGCATCGGCGCGGTTGTCCACGGCGAAGGGCAGCGACGAGTTCGTGGTGCGCGAGCGCTTCGCCGAGGAAGCGCCGAAGGTCATCATCGTCTGTGACCGACGTCCGGAGATGTCGTGCTTCAGTGCCGGGCTTCCCGTGGCTCGACAAGCCACACGCGATGCGGACCGTCGTCGAGCTGATCCTCGCGAGCGCAGGTGCCGCGGGAGGATTCGTCGGGCTACCTCGACTACGCGGACGGCGAGCCGCACTGGCGTCAGCCCAAAGGGGAGCGGAAGCTGATCGAGCTGCGAGATCACCGCCTCTGGTCGTCCGAGTACGGCGGGCCGCCGGACTGGCTCGAGCGTTCGGTCGATCACCTCGCGGCGCACCCGCGCGCCGTGACTCCGGGCACATTCGTCTTCGTGCTCTCCGACTTCGTCCCTGAGCCGTCCAACGAGCTGTGGCTCGCCGCGATCGAGCATCGGCTGGGACGTGGTGCCGGTCGTCATCCAGGATCCGACCTGGGAGCAGAGCTTTCCGGACGTCGAGCGGGATCGTCGTCCCGCTGCGCGACCCGCGGACCGGCAGGCTGACGCCGGTCCGGCTGCGGAGGAAGGAGGCCGCCGAGCGCCGCGCACAAACGCAGCGCGGCTGCAGGCGCTCCTCGCGAGGTTCCGTTCGCTCGACATCGACCCGATCCTCGTATCGTCGAGCGACCGCTCGCAATCCTGACCGAGTTCCTCGTCTGGACCGATCTGCGGCGCACGAGGCGCGTCCTGGGCACGTGACGTGCGTGCGACGCGTCCGCCGGCGGTGCTCGGCGTCCTCGCCGGGTCGTCGTGCATGAGTGCCGCTCGTCGTCGTGCGGCTGACCTGGGTCAGAGGCGGCGACGAGTCCGGGCAACCGGCGCAACGGACGACGCCCGAGGTCGAAGCGCACGCGAGCGATCTCGCGCCAGGTCGATCGCTCTTCGGAGACACCGTCCGGCGCATAGTCGACGTCGTCGTCGACGCGGACTCGTGTCGATCCCGGACTCGTCCAGCTCGCAGCCGACTTCTCTCCCTGGGAGATCGTCGGACAGCCGGAGCACAAGCGCTCTGCGGGCGAGCGGGCATACGTGCGGACGACGTTCGTGCTTCGCTGCGTCACCGGCGCCTGTGTCCCGTCCGGGCGCTTCGACGACTGTACGAGTTCGACCCGGGTCGCGTGTCGTTCGCACGCGGAACGCGGACAGCTCGCCGACGAGGGATCCGTCGGCGTGCCGCTGGCCGTCCTTGCGCGTCTTTTCCCGCCTTTCGGAGGCCGTGACCTTAGGCAGCCCGCGGTCGGCACCATGGCAGACGGATGTCCTGTCGCTTCCCACCACGTCGTTCCGGCTCGCGCCCGGACTCCTCGTCGCGCTCCTCCTGGTGGCGGCTCTTAGCACGCTGGGAGCGGTCGCGCTCGCATACGCGGCCTGGCCACGGCGGCCGACCTGCCGCCGCTCCAGCCCGAGCCGGCACCTCCGCCCGAGCCGGCACTGAGTCCATTCGAGCAGGCGTTCGTCCTCCTCGAGAACGTCGGTGCGTGTCAACGGGTCTGCCGAGCAGCGACGCGCGCTCGAGCTCGTCGCCGAGGAGCTCGAGCGCGCCGCATGGGGCGATCATACGCTTGCGAGTGCGGCACGAGCGCTGGCGTGGTCGGAGAGGGTCCGCCCGTCGATCGAGACGACGGACCTTGCGGCGCGTGTTCGCGCTGCGCTCGACGAGGAGTACGAGCGGCAGAACGGGGATCGGGATGCGACGTAGGCTGAGTCGCTGGTTCGCGCCGGGGTCGCCGGTGTCCGAGTCGCACGACACGAGCGCATTTCCCGGCGCGGCGTTGCGGACGCGCATCCTGAGGCTCGCGCTCGCCGGTCGCGGCCGTGGCGTTGATCGCCGCTCGCCGCGTGGTCGAGCGCGCGATCTCGAGACGCGGAGCGTGGCCTGCTTCGAGCCGGGACGACGGGTGTCGTCGTCGTCGACCTGTCGCTCTCGATCACGGCGACGACTACAGCGTCCTGCGTCGTGCGTTCCGCGGCTGATCGCGGAGGACGCGAGCATCGGGCTGGTCGTGTTCTCGGACGTCGCCTATGAGCTGCTTCCGCCCGGAACGCCGGCCTCACAGCTCAAGCCGTTGCTCCGCCTGCTCGTCCCGCCGCGGCTCGGTCCGCCGGTGAACCCCTGGACGCAGACGTTCCGGGCGGGAACGACGATATCGACTGCGCTCCAGCTGGCGCAGAGCATGCTGAGCGCGATCACGTCGCCTCGGGCGCCGTGCTCCTCGTCAGCGATCTCGAGACGGCGCCGGACGACGTTCCGGCACTCGCGAGGACGATCCAGGGCCTGCACCAGAATGACATCGCGCTGCACGTCATCGCGCTCGGGCCGTCGAGCGAGGCTCGCTTGCTCTTCGGGAGCGCCATCCAGGACACCCCGTTCGTCGTACCCGGATCCTCGGGAGCAGAACCTCGAAGGGTGAGCGAGACGCCGATCGCCTTCCCGATCGCCCTCCTGATTCTGAGCGCGCTCTTCTTCGTCGCGCTCGCCGCGCACGAACGTTACGCCGGGCGGCTCATGCTCGCGTGGCCTGCCCGGAGGCAGACGTGAGCAGGCGGGAGGTCGTGCGTCGGAGCCTGCTCGGAGCGGGGGCGCTGCTCGGAATCGTGCTTGCGCTGGTGCTCGTTCTCGTCGCCGTCGACGTGTCTCGCTGGAATCGCGCCTTTCGCTCGGACGACGTCGAATACCGCACAACGCCGGGCGATCCCGCGCTGTGGAGCATCGACCAGCTCGCGGCGTTCGGCGTCGCGCGAAGGATCCTCGCGGTCGACGACGACATTGCATTTCGCCGGGCTATCCGAGCCCTGCGGGGTGCGCACGTCGACCAGCCGAACTCGTTCCTCTCGGATCCGCGGATCGCGCTCAAACGGAACGAGGCGCAGGCTCGGCTCGAGGCCGTCGTCGCGAACGACCACGTGCGCTCGCGTCGCTCCCGTGCAGCAGGGCTGCTCGGCGTTCTCGGGCTCGCCCGATTCGTGGCGGAACCCCAGGGACGAGATGCCCTCCTCTCGAGCACCGTCGCCAACTTCCGCCGCGCGATCGACCTCGATCCCTCGAACGACGAGGCGAAGGTCAACCTCGAGCTCGCGTACCAGCGGGGACGCGGGGTGCAGATCAACGAGTCCGCGAGCGGCAATAACCCGTCGCCAGGAGGCAGCGGTTCGAGTGGCGCGGGCCACGGCCAACCCGGCAGCGGGTACTGATGGCGACGAGACTCGTCTTCCTCACGCCTTCTGGAGTGTTGCTCGCGCTCGGCGCCCTGCTTCCGCTTGCCGTGCTGTTCTTCGTCCGGCGGCGCGCGAGGCGAGTGCGCAGGGTTCTCGGGCTGTCCGAGCCTCCGCTTCGAAGGATCCTGGTTGCGCTCGCCGCCGTGATCGTGGCGGGAGCGTTCCTCGGCGTCGCCGCGGCGCAGCCGGTGGTCGAGCGGACGTTGTCGGCGCGAACACGAACCGATGCCGAGGCGTTCTTCGTCCTCGACGTCTCGCGCTCGATGCTCGGCCAGAAGGACAAGGGTTCACCGACCCGCATCCAGCGGGCGAAGAAGGCCGCAATAACGCTCCGACGATCTCTATCCGAGATCCCGTTCGGGATCGCGTCGATGACGGACCGCGTGCTCCCACATCTCTTTCCGAGCGTCGACGAGGACGTCTTCGACGCGACACTCCGGCGCTCGGTCGACATCGAGAGGCCTCCGCCGCGATCGAGCCTCCTCACGAGTGCGACCCGGCTCGACTCGTTGGCGAGCATCCGCACCCAGCGGTTCTTCACGCCGCGGGCGAAGAAGCGCCTCGTCGTCGTCCTCACGGACGGCGAGAGCCAACCCGTATCGACCGCCCGCCTTCGGAACCTCTTCCTCGAGGAGCCGAGGATCGAGACCGTATTCGTCCAGTTCTGGGGCCGTGACGAGCGCGTCTTCGCTGGAAACGCTGCGGAACCCCTGTATCGACCCGATCCGTCCGCACGCTCCGTGCTCGACGGGATTGCCAGGTCATTGGACGGGAGCGTTTACAGCGAACGGGATCTCGCGTCGGCTCGGAGGGACATCGGCCGGCGGCTCGGATCCGGTCCGACCGTCGTCCGCGGCGAGCAGGGGAGTCGAATCCCACTTGCGCCCTACTTCGCGGCGGCGGCTCTGGCGCCGCTCTTCCTCGTGCTCCGGCGGAGAGATCGCTAGCTCTCGTCGACATCCTCCGGAAACCATGGAGCGACCGCGTCGGGGTAGCCGTTCTCGTCCATGTAGGAGATTGCCCTGCTCGCGATCCACGTGAGCGCCGCCGGGCTCGTCTGCTCGAGAACCCTCCGCACCGCCTCGTCTCCATGTTCGATCCCGCCGCCGATGCTCGCTCCGGCGCGGCGCAGCCGGCAGAGGTTCAGGGCCGCGAGGTCGACGTCTGTCCCCGCGACGTCGTACCAGGGGACTCCCACCGCACGCTCGAGGGCGGTGCTGGTCTCGGCTGCGAGGCGCGCCGCATCCTCGTTCGCCACGAAGAATTGCGCGCCGTCACGCCTTTCGTCCTTGCTCGGGAACGGCACGTGAACTCCCTTCTAACGAAATTCGATGCTCGGCGTCACAGAGTATGATCCTGCGCTTGACCATGGCGACGACAACGCTCTCGAATGACCCTGCAACCGGCGGGAACCGCTCACGCCCGCGGCGGCTGCGGTCATCTCATCGCGTAGCTACAGAACCATGGCGCACTTTGAGCAGGGCCCACTCGGATGGAGGGAATACATGAATAAGCGTTCGATCCCGCTCGTGGCGGGCGTCCTCGTTCTCGTCGCGAGCATGATCATTGGCCCGTCGGCCTCGGCGAAGTCCGGGTCTGCGTCGGCCGGGACGGTCGTCTTCGGTCACGACCAGGAGCCGTCCACGCTCAACCCGTTTGTCACGGAGGGGAGCAACACCCCGACGCCACTCACGATGAACAACGTGCTCGCGTCCGGAGCGATCTACAACAACAAGGCTGCCCTCATTCCACAGCTCTGGGACGGTCAGCCGAAGATCCTCAAGAACGACCCGCTCACGGTCACGTGGAAGTACAAGCAGAGCGCGGTCTGGAGTGATGGAAAGCCGGTCACCGGCGAGGACTTCGTGGACACCTACAAGGTGTACATGAATCCGAATTTCGACATCACGGACCGGACCGGATGGGAAGACATCCAGAGCGTCAAGGCGAAGGGCAAGTCGGTGACGATGACCTTCAAGAAGGGCAAGCCGGTCGCCTTCTGGGATGCAATCGCCGGCAACCAGCTCATGCCGCGCCAGCAGGTCGGGCCGATCATGAACTCGCAGAACGCCTCCGATTTCAACAACATGTGGTTGAACTCGATGCCTCTCTCGAGCGGCCCGTTCAAGTTCCAGAGCTGGACGAAGGGAACCCAGCTCACCATCGTCAAGAACCCCAAGTGGAAGGCGGGACCGGCGGCGAAGCTCGACAAGATCGTCTTCCGCTTCATCCCCAGCACCCCCTCGGAGTTCCAGGCGCTGCAGGCCGGAGAGATCCAGGTCATGTCGCCGCAGCCTCAGATCCAGATCGCGGATCTGTACAAGAACTCGAAGTTCACCGTACAGACGACTCCCGCGTTCCAGTGGCAGCACGTCGACATCCAGCGTGGCCCCAAGGGCGCTCCCGCCCTGAAGCAGAAGTACGTCCGCCAGGCGCTGGTCCTGGGCATCAACCGCCCGCAGATCGTGGACGCCCTGTGGGTCCAGGACCGGGCTCGTGAAGTCGGCGAAGGACCTGCCGGTGCTCCAGAACAACGTCTTCTTCCCGCAGCAGGCGCAGTACAAGCCGTACTGGGCGCAGTACAAGTTCAACCAGAAAGCGGTCATCGCCCTGCTGAAGAAGAACGGATGCACGGGTGGCCCGAACACCCCGTCGGCATCCAACAGCTCCATCTGGAGCTGTCCGAACGTCGGCAAGCTCAGCTTCCGCTTCACGACGACGAGCGGCAATCAGCTCCGCGCGCTCGCCTTCGAGATCATGCAGAAGCAGCTCAAGAGCGTGGGCATCGAGCTCGTGCCGAACTTCGGCCCGAACACCCTCGTCTTCGGACAGATCCTCCCGTCCGGTGACTGGGATCTCTTCATGTTCACGTTCTCGAGCTCACCGGCCAGCCAGACGAACGCGTTCGGCATCTTCGGCTGCGGCGGTGGCCAGAACTACATGAACTGGTGCAACGCCAAGGCGTCCGCTCTCTTCCGGAAGGCCGGGCTCACGCCCGATCCGGCGAAGCGGAACCCCATGATGGATCAGGCCGCGAAGATCGCGGCCGACGACATCAACTCCATCCCGATGTGGTCTCCTCCCGAGTACCTCATCGGCAGCACGAAGGTCAAGGGCCTCGTCGTGAACCCGACGCAGCAGACCGCGACCTGGAACGCCAACACCTGGGCGAGCACCGGCTAGGAGTAGGCAACGTCCGTACATCGTTCGACTCGCTGGAGTCCCGCTCTCGCCGATCACGCGAGAGCGGGACTCGCGGCGTCTCGGAGTTCCTTCTAGGATCCGGGGAGGAGTGAGATGCTGACTTACATCGTTCGCAGATTGCTCTACAGCATCGTCGTGCTCATCCTGCTGAGCATGATCGTCTTCACGTTCGTATCGTCCGTGGGTGATCCGCTCGGGTTCCTACGCACGCGTCCGAACATCTCCCAGCAGACGATCCACAACATCGAGCAACGCAACCACCTGGACGACCCCCTTCCGGTCCGGTACGTGTACTGGGTACGTGACGCGTTCACGAACCAGTTCGGCAACACGCTCGTCGGCAACCGGCCGATCCTCCCTGACCTCCTGCGGGTCCTGGGCCACACCATCCAACTCGTCATCATCGCCGAGATCCTCGCGGTGCTCGTCGCCGTCCTGATCGGTGTCTACTCGGCCTTACGTCAGTACAGCCCCTTCGACTACAGCGCGACGACGTTCAGCTTCATCGGCCTTGCGATCCCGGTCTTCTGGCTCGCGCTGATGGTCCAGGTCCTGTTCACGCAGACCTACGAGTGGACCGGTCACAGCATCTTCCCGATCACGAGTCTCAGCTCCGTCGACCCGGGCAGTGGGCTCCACTTCGTCGCCGATCGGGCGTGGCACCTCACGCTCCCGGTGCTGGTCCTGATGATCGCGAGCATCGCGACGTACTCGCGGTACATGCGTGCGTCCATGCTCGAGGTGGTCAACGCCGACTACGTGCGCACCGCGCGCGCGAAGGGCCTGTCAGAGCGGAAGGTGACGATGCGGCACGCATTCCGGAACGCGCTCATTCCCCTTGTCACGCTCGTCGCGTTGAACTTCGGCGCGCTCTTCGGAGGGGCGGTCGTGACCGAGACCGTCTTCGCACTGGACGGGATGGGGCTCTACTTCATTCGGGCGCTGAACGCAGGCGATCCGTACCCGGTCATGGCCTGGCTCATGGTCACCGCGACCATCGTCATCCTCTTCAATCTCGTTGCCGACATCGCGTACGGCTACCTCGACCCGCGCGTGCGGTATGACTGAGGGAGCGCCCGCCGCGGAGCAGCTGAGGCCGGACCTGGCTGGGACGAGCGCCGGGCTCGAGCTCGCGTACGAGAGCGGCGTCGAGGTCAAGGCGCGGAGCCAGTGGGCGTATGCGCGCATGCGCTTCTTCCGCCACCGGCTGGCCGTGGTGAGCCTCGTTCTCCTGGTGATTCTCGCTTTCGTCGCAATCTTCGCGAAGCGGATCGCTCCTTACGGCTACGACGAGCTCGACTTCTACCACATCGCCGAGGGGCCGACTCTGAGCGGGGGGCACATCTTCGGGACGGACCTGCTCGGTCGTGACTATCTCAGCCGCATCATCTACGGCTTGCAGACCTCGCTCTGGGTCGCGTTCTTCGTCGCGGCGCTCTCGACGGCAATCGGAACCTCCCTCGGAGCCGTCGCCGGCTACTACGGTGGCCGGACCGACAACTTGCTCATGCGCTTCACCGATCTCATCCTGACGTTGCCCGGGCTCGTGGTCCTGCTCGTCGCAGCGTCGTACCTCGGACAGAACGACTCGAACCTCGGGCCGATTCGGATCTCGCAACCCACCAAGGTCGGACTCATCCTCGCGTTCCTCTTCTGGACGGGACTGGCCCGAATCGTCAGGGGTATCTTCCTCTCGCTGCGCGAGAAGGAGTTCGTCGAGGCGGCGCGTGCCGCCGGCGCGAGCGACCGCAGGATCATCTTCCGCCACATCCTCCCGAACTGCGTTGGCCCCATCGCGGTGACGATGACGCTCATCGTCGCGATCGCGATCCTCACCGAGGCAGCACTCTCGTTCCTCGGATTCGGCATCCAGCCGCCACATCCGGCGCTCGGAAGCCTCATCGCCGACGGCGAGACGAACGGCTTCGACACCTGGTGGCTCGTCACTTTCCCCGGGCTCGTGATCGTGGTCATCGCGCTCTGCGTCAACTTCATCGGCGACGGCCTGCGCGATGCGCTCGACCCGACGCAGCGGACCCGGTCCTAGACTTGGCCGAACCTCTCCTCTCGGTCAAGGACCTGACCGTCGAATTCGACACCGAGGACGGGGTCGTGCATGCGGTCACCGGCGTCAGCTACGACCTCAACCCCGGCGAGACGCTTGGCGTCGTCGGGGAGTCCGGGTCCGGGAAGAGCGTATCGGTCATGGCGATGCTCGGCTTGATTCCCGTGCCGCCGGGCAGGATCGTGAGCGGGGAGGCGCTCTTCAAGGGCCGCGATCTCCTGACCCTGCCGAAGGGGGAGCTCCAGGCGATTCGGGGCGCCGAGGTCGCGATGATCTTCCAGGACCCGATGACCTCGCTCAATCCCGTGTTCACGATCGGCGATCAGATCGCCGAGGCGATCACGACGCACAATCCCGACGTCGACGACGAGGAGGCCCGCAAGCGGACGGTGCGCTTGCTCGAGGTCGTCGGCGTGCCCTTTCCAGACCGCCGCTTCGACCAGTACCCGCACGAGTTCTCCGGCGGCATGCGACAGCGGGCGATGATCGCGATGGCGATGGCGAACGACCCCACGATCCTCATCGCCGACGAGCCGACGACTGCCCTGGACGTGACCATCCAGGCACAGATCGTCGAGGTGATGCGCGCCGCTCAGGAGGAGACGCACGCCGCGACCATCCTCATCACGCACGACCTGGGGCTCATCGCCGAGCTCGCCGACAGGGTCGTCGTCATGTATGCGGGGCGAGTCGTCGAGCTCGGCGACGTCTTCACGATCTTCAACTCACCGAGACACCCGTACACGGTCGGGCTCATGAGCAGCCTGGCACGCCTGGACGCCGACCTGGAAAAGCTCTCCCCGATCCCCGGTCAACCACCGAGCCTGGTCACTCGTCCGCCGGGATGTGCGTTCCACCCGCGGTGTGCTCAGTCCGGCGGCCGGGCCCGATGTCGGACGGACGTGCCTGAGCTTCGTAGCGTCGGCGAGCTCCACCTCTCCGCTTGCCATTTCGCAGAAGAGCTCGCAATCGCCCGGGTCGGCGCGGGCTCAGCGCACGGCGGGGGATCATGAGCGAGACGTCGACCGAAGTCTTGGCAGAAGCCGCTGTGGCCGCGAGCTCTGCGCCGGACCACAACGACATCCTCCGCGTCGAGGGTCTCGTCAAGCACTTCCCGATCAAGGCCGGGCTCTTGAAGCACACGGTCGGACAGGTGCGTGCCGTGGACGGCGTCGATCTCACGGTCCGTCGCGGGGAGACGCTCGGCATCGTCGGAGAGTCAGGCTGCGGCAAGACGACTCTCGGCCGGACGATCATCAAGCTGATCGAGCCGACGGCGGGCAAGATCATCTTCGACGGCGAGGACATCACGTCGCTCACGCGCCGCCAGATGCGCCCTATCCGGCGCGACGTGCAGATCATCTTTCAGGACCCGTACGCGTCGCTGAACCCGCGGATGACCGTGCGAGAGATCGTCGCCGAGCCACTGCGGATCCACAAGCTGTATCGCCGCAACGAGGGACGCGGGCGTGTGGAGGAGCTCCTGCGCACGGTCGGCTTGAGCCCCGAGCATGGAAACCGCTTTCCGCACGAGTTCTCGGGCGGTCAGCGACAGCGGATCGGCGTCGCCCGGGCGCTCGCGCTCAACCCGAAGATGATCGTCCTCGACGAGCCGGTGTCAGCCCTCGACGTCTCGATCCAGGCGCAGGTGGTGAACCTGGTCGCCCAGCTCCAGGAGGACTTCGGGCTCACCTACCTCTTCATCGCGCACGACCTCTCCGTCGTCCGCCACGTCTCCGACCGCGTCGCCGTCATGTACCTCGGCAGGATCGTGGAGGTGGGAACGAGGCGGGAGCTCTACGACACGCCCATGCACCCGTACACACAGGCGCTGCTGTCGGCCGTTCCGATCGAGACACCGAACCTGCGCGGCAAGCGCAAGCGGATCGTCCTCGAGGGCGACGTGCCGAGCCCGGCGAACCCTCCTTCGGGCTGCCGGTTCCGGACGCGCTGCTGGAAGGCGAAGGAGATCTGTTCCGAGGAGGATCCGGCACTCATCCCCCGGGCAGGCGGGAACCATCCCGTCGCCTGCCACTTCGCCGAGGTCGAACGGCCCCTCGACGTCGTCGGACAAGCTGTTGCATCGAGCTAACTCTCTCGCCTCAACCTCGTCAAAACGAGCGTGAGGATGCTACGACCTTCCGTCGGCTGTGAGCGCGTCCGGGCTCAGGTGTCGCTGCAGCTCGACGACGAAACGTCGCAGCTCGAGCGGCGCATGCTCGATGCGCACCTGGTGAGTTGTGAGGATTGCCGGACGTACGCGGATGACGTGGTCACTTTCACGAACCTGCTTCGTGCCGCTCCGCTCGAGCTGCTCGAGCGCCCGATTGTCGTCCAGCGCAGGGGGCGGACGGTCCTCGACCGCACGCAGGTCAGTCTTGCCGCCGGCGTTGCGATCGCCGTCGTCGGATCCATGCTCCAGTTCGGACTGCCGAGCGTGGAACGCTCGCTCCCGCAGCCGTCGAAGTTCCCGACCCTGGCGGAGGGGGCGAACGAAATGCAACAGGCCCTCGCCGACCGGCGGGCGTTCGTCCAGCACCGCAGCGGCTCGACGGTCGTTATCTAGTCGAAGTCGGCACGGTCCCGAACTCAGGAGAACGTGCGGAGCGGCTGGTTCGTGCGCTTGGCTCCTGCGGTGCACCACACCCGAGCCTGAGGGTCGGCGAGCCGGGTGCAGCCGATCTGCCGGAAACGTCCGTCCGTGACCACGGTCAGCGTACGTCCGAACCAGCCGTAGCAGCGGGATCGTGTCGTCCTCGGCAGGTCCCGCGCAGGTGCCGATGAGGCGGAGTCGCTCGAACGGCTTGTTCGCAACGCTCGGGACGACGACGCCGCGCAGGCATTCGATCGTGTCCGAGCCCTGGAGATCGCCGCAGGTACGCGCGTGATCGACAGGCTCGCGTGAGCGGGACAGCGAGAGAGACGCACCGCTGACGCAGCCTGCGCGCTGTAGTCCGTCGAGGCCGTCGCAGAGCCTCACGATGTCCGCCGCCTCGTACACCCGCTCGTTCGGAAGGCGTTCCCAGAAGTAGCGATACCAGCACGGGCGTGCGAACTCATAGCCGGCGCACAGGGACCGTGCGGAGGTGTCAGCGCCCTCGGGTCGAGTTGTCCCGTCCCCTCCGCTGAGCGAGATCCAGTAGTCGTGGAACGCACCTTGTGAGCAGTCGGGCGCGTTCATCGGACCGAGGGTGCGACAGGCCCTCACCGCGTCCTCGAGTTGGCCGTGGAATCCCCGCATGAGAGCGTGTCCGATCCCGTGAACGCACGTGTAGCTCCGGTACCGCGTTGGCAGTCGCGTGCAGATGGCAAGCGCCGAGGGGGGATCGATGAGGATCTTCGGGCCGAGGTACATCGCCATGCCCATGCCGAAGCCGGCCGAGCAGCCAGGGTCGTTCGTGCGCGGGATGAAGCTCATGAGGTTCGCGAGCGTGACGTCGTGCTGGCGGGCCCAGGTGCGGCCCGACGGCGTGCATGAACGAGTGGCACGCTGCCTCGAGGAAGCCCGCCGGTCGCGTGCACGCGGGCGTCGATCTGCGGCAGGCCGTACGCCGGATTCCCCGACCGGTTGACCGCGGCGAGCAGTCCCCGGATGTAGCACGCGGCCTGCCTTGCCTCGGGACGTTCGGAGCAGATGCCTGAGGAACCCAGAAGTCGACTTGCCTGGTATCGGCGCGTCCGGGACGGGACCGAGGGCGTTGGCGTCTGCGCCGGTCACGAAGGATGCGCACGCGGCGGCGAGGACCACCCGCCAAAAGAACGCATGCGCGCGCCACTGCCTACTTTGACGCCATCCGCTGGGGCCAGTTAGCTGTCGCGCATGCCGCAGTTATTCGACGCCGCCGTGGCGGTAAAGCGGAGGAACCTCGGATTCCCTGGCGCCTGAGCTTCGCGAGGATCGTTGTTGACCGTGTCCCACTCCGGGAAGCTCAAGCTGTTGATAGTCGGCAGCGACTGAGCGAATGACGGATCCCTCATCGTCGCCGCGGTGCTTGAGAGTGACTGGCGAGTACGAACGTAGCGTCGTGACAAGCTGTGCATTCTCGTCCTCGAACCCGTCTGCGACTGCCGCATGGTCGAGCTCTCTCGCGCTCCTGTCGATCACTGCGCCCGCCTCGTCCATGCGGGCGATCAGCTCGTCCATGGACTTGCGACTCCGCGATGCCGCCCGAGCGCGTAGTCGACTCGATCGCGAGCAGGCTGCCACGGTCGCCTCGATACTCGGCCCGCGAGCGTCGGCTCCTTGCCTCCGCCGATTGCGATGCCGACAACGGCGGTCGCGATGAGGGCGGCAATGCCGACACCGACGATGACGACGATCCAGCGCCATCTCGACCCCATGTCGGCAGGATAGCCGGGCGTCAGATAGCGCCAAGGCAGGTCGATTCTGAGCAACTGTTAACGCCTACTGCAGGCGCCCGTGCGGCTCTCCGCTAGACTCGCAGCCCGGCCGGGCGTCCTCGGTCAGCCCTCGTCCCTCGCCTCAGGAGAACCATGTCCGAGAACGGATACACCGCACGAACACGGGCCGGATCATCGAGATCAAGGGCGTCGTCATCGACGCCGTCTTTCCCGATCGGATCCCTGAGATCTACACCGCCCTCGAGATCGACATCGCCGAAGGCGACACGACCCGCACGCTGGTCGCGGAGGTGCAGCAGCACCTCGGCGACGACCGGGTTCGCGCCGTGGCCATGGACTCGACCGACGGCCTGTCGCGTGGCGCGACGTGCGTGGACACCGGCTCGCCGATCTCCGTTCCCGTCGGCGCGGCGACGCTCGGACGCCTCTGGAACGTCATCGGCGATCCGATCGACGAAGCTGGCCCGATACCCGAGGGCGTCGAGCGCTGGGCGATCCACCGTGACCCTCCGAGCTTCCGCGACCTCTCGCCGAAGATGGAGACGTTCGAGACCGGCATCAAGGTCATCGACCTGATCGCGCCGTTCGTGAAAGGCGGCAAGGTCGGGCTCTTTGGTGGAGCCGGAACCGGCAAGACCGTCCTCATCCAGGAGCTGATCCACAACGTGGCGTTGCAGCACGGCGGCGTCTCCGTGTTCGCCGGCGTGGGCGAGCGCACACGCGAGGGCAATGACCTCTGGCTCGAAATGACCGAGTCCGGCGTGGTCGACAAGGTCGCGCTCGTCTACGGGCAGATGAACGAGCCGCCGGGAGCGCGCCTGCGCGTCGGCCTGTCCGGGCTGACCATGGCCGAGTACTTCCGCGACGAGGGCCAGGACGTCCTGCTCTTCATCGACAACATCTTCCGTTTCGTGCAGGCCGGGCTCCGAGGTTTCGGCCCTTCTCGGGCGCATGCCGAGCGCCGTCGGCTACCAGCCGACGCTCGCGACGGAGATGGGCCAGCTGCAGGAGCGGATCACCTCGACGATGACCGGGTCGGTGACGTCCGTGCAGGCGATCTACGTGCCCGCCGACGACCTCACGGACCCGGCTCCGGCGAACACATTTGCGCACCTTGACTCGACGGTCGTCCTCGACCGCGCGATCGTGGAGAAGGGCATCTATCCCGCCGTCGACCCGCTCAAGTCGACCTCGCGGGCGCTGCAGCCCGGGATCGTCTCCGACGATCACTACGAGGTCACGACGATCGTGCAGCAGACGCTGCAGAGGTACACGGACCTGCAGGACATCATCGCGATCCTCGGCATGGACGAGCTCACGGACGAGGACAAGGTCGTTGTCGCCCGCGCACGCCGGATCGAGCGCTTCCTCTCGCAGCCGAACTTCGTGGCCGAGCAGTTCACCGGCACCCCGGGCAAGTACGTGAAGCTCGAGGACACGATCCGGAGCTTCCGCGAGATCATCGACGGCCAGCACGACGAGCTTCCCGAGTCGGCGTTCTACATGGTCGGAACGATCGAGGACGCGGTGGAGAAGGCGCGGCAGGCAGAGGCCGTCGCCGCGTAGCGAGCCGTGGCCGAGTCTCACCCGAAGTTCGACGTCGCGCTCGTCACGCCGGACGGCGCGGCGTTCGACGGGGAGGCCGAGATGATCATCGTGCCGGGGGCGGCCGGGGAAATCGGCGTCCTCGCGCGGCACGCACCGCTCGTGGCGACGCTCAAATCGGGCTCGACGCGCATCCACCTGAGCCCGAACGAGGTGCTCGAGTTCGCGACGGGGCCCGGCTTCTTCAAGGTCGAGCTCGATCGTGCGCTCGCGCTCGTCGACGACGCCGTCAGCGTGAAGGAGATCGACGACGCGAGGGCTCGCGGCCAGCTCGAGGCGGCGCAGGCGGAGCTCGAGAAGCTCGAGGCCGGCGAGTCGACGGCGGATCGCTGGCAGCTCGAGCAGCGCATCAAGCACGCCGAGAACCAGCTCTCGGTTTCCGGTCGAACCACGGGCTAGATGCGCGTCGCCGCGCTCGCGGACGTTCACGGCAACGCGCCTGCTCTTGCGGCGGTCCTCGAAGAGGTCGAGCGCGAGCGGCCAGACCTCGTTGTCTTCTGCGGCGATCTGACATGGGGCTCGCTCCCGCAGGAGACGCTCGCGCTCGTCCGCGCGCTGGAGATCCCCGCGCGCTTCGTTCGCGGCAACGCCGATCGCATGCCGTCGGCATCGAGACCGAGAGACGAGGGCGATGGATGGACGCGATGCACACGCCCGAGGACCTGGCGTTTCTCGAGGGTTCGAGCCGACGGTGCTCGTCGAGGTCGACGGGCTAGGTCTCAACATGCTTCTGTCACGGCTCGCCGCGCTCCGACGAGGAGTGCGTGACGGAGCGGACGCCGGCGGAGCGGGTCCGCGAGTTCATGGCCGGCGTCGATGCGAGCGTCGTCGTCACGGGCACGTCCATCTGAGCTACGACCGCGTCGCTCGATGGCATCCGGACGATCGGGCCGGGAAGCGTCGGGCTTGCCGTACGGAGGCCGGCGCCGGGCGCGCGTCTGGGCGCTCCTCGGCCCCGACGTCGAGCTCCGGCGCACCGAATACGACATCGACGCGGCGGTCGCGCTCATGCAGGCGACGGACGACCCGCGGGTCGAGGCGATCGTCGAGCTCATGCTCGACCCGCCCTCGCGAGACGATGTGATCGCGGACGCAGAGCGACGCGTGTTCGCCGGCTAGAGCAGGACTGTCCCGCCTGCAGGCGTATTCGCTAGCCTGAGACAACCCCGGAGAGCTTTGAACGGCAGCTTGGCGACCGGGTTACCAAACGCCTAAAGCGCGAGAGCCTTCCGGCTCCCGACCCTTTAGGCGGGAGCCGATTTCATGAAGGACGTCAAGGAACAACTCCAGCAGCTTCTCGCCGAGAGAATCCTCGTTCTCGACGGGGCGTGGGGCGTGCTCATCCACCGCCGCGGGCTGAGCGAGGAGGAGTACCGCGGTGAGCGGTTCGCGAGCCATACGCACGACGTCAAGGGCGACCCGGATCTCCTGAACCTGACCGCGCCGGAGATCGTCGCCGAGATCCACGACTCGTACTTCGAGGCGGGCGCGGACATCACAACGACGAACACGTTCACCGCGACGTCGATCGGGCAGGCCGACTACGCGCTCGATGGCGCCGCGGCCGAGATGAGCCTCGAGGGAGCGCGCCTTGCGCGCACCGCCGCCGACGCTTGGACCGCACGAGACACCGGACAAGCCGCGCTTCGTCGCAGGCTCGGTCGGCCCGCTCAACGTCACGCTTTCGCTCTCGCCGAAGGTCGAAGACGCGGCATTCCGGGCCGTGACCTTCGACGCGGTGCAGTCCGCCTACGAGGAGCAGATCCGCGCGCTCCGCGACGGCGGCGTCGACCTCCTTCTCATCGAGACGATCTTCGACACGCTTGAACGCCAAGGCAGCGATCGCTGCCGCGCAAGCAGTAGCGCCCGACCTGCCGCTGTGGCTCTCGTTCACCGCGATCGACCGCAGCGGACGCAACCTCTCCGGCCAGACCTCGGATGCGTTCTGGATCTCCGTCGAGCATGCCGAGCCGTTCATCGTGGGGGTGAACTGCTCGCTCGGCGCAACGGAGATGCGGCCCTTCCTCGAAGGGCTCGCGGGCGTCGCGTCCACGTACGTGTCGTGCCATCCGAACGCCGGGCTCCCGAATGCGCTCGGGCTCCACGACGAGCAGGCGGCGGATACGAGCCGCTACCTGCGGGCGTTCGCGGAGGACGGCCTCGTCAACCTCGTCGGCGGCTGCTGCGGTACGACGCCGGAGCACACGCGCGCGATCGCCCGAGCAGTGGAGGGGCTGCCGCCGCGGCATATCCCCGCGCGCGACACGAGGCCCCGCTTCTCCGGCCTCGATCCGTTCGTGATCGGCCCCGACACCGGGTTCGTCGTCGTGGGCGAGCGGACGAACGTGACCGGGTCGGCGCGCTTTCGCCGCCTGATCGAGGCGAACGACTTCCAGGGCGCCGTCGACGTCGCGCTCGAGCAGGTGCGCGGCGGGGCGAATCTGCTCGACGTGAACATGGACGCCGACCTGCTCGACGCCGAGCAGGCGATGACCACCTTCCTCAACCTCCTCGCCACCGAGCCCGAGGCTGCCCGGCTGCCGATCATGGTCGACAGCTCGCGCTTCTCCGCGCTCGAGGCCGGCCTTCGCTGCCTGCAGGGCAAGGGTGTCGTCAACTCGATCTCGCTGAAGGAGGGCGAGGAGCCGTTCCTCGAGCAGGCGCGGACGATTCGCCGGTTCGGCGCCGCGGTCGTGGTCATGGCTTTCGACGAGCGCGGGCAGGCGGACACCGTCGAGCGCAAGGTCGAGATTCTCGGCCGCGCGTACGACCTCGTCACGACTGAGGCCGGGTTCGCGCCCGACGACGTCATCCTCGACCCCAACATCCTCGCGGTGGCGACCGGGATCGAGGAGCACGCGTCCTACGCGAAGGCGTTCATCGACGCGATCCCGCTCCTGAAGGAGCGCTGCCCGGGCGCGCTCGTCTCGGGCGGGATCTCGAACCTCTCATTCGCGTTTCGCGGTAACGACGCCGTCCGCGAGGCGATGCACGCGTCGTTCCTCTACCACGCCATCCGCGCGGGGCTCGACATGGGGATCGTGAACGCCGGGCAGCTCGCCGTGTACGAGGACATCGAGCCGGACCTGCTCGAGCGCGTGGAGGACGTCATCTTCGACCGGCGACCCGATGCGACCGAGCGGCTCGTCGAGTACGCGTCGACGGTGACGGGTGGGGCGACCGAGCGCAAGCTCGATCTCTCGTGGCGGGAGGCGCCGGTGTCCGATCGGCTCGCGCACGCGCTCGTGCACGGAGTCGTCGACTTCATCGAGGAGGACACGGAGGAAGCGCGGAGCGAGTCGGCGAGGCCGCTCGACGTGATCGAGGGGCCGCTCATGGACGGAATGAAGATCGTCGGCGACCTGTTCGGCTCCGGGAAGATGTTCCTCCCGCAGGTCGTGAAGAGCGCGCGCGCGATGAAGCGAGCGGTTGCGTACCTCGAGCCGTTCATGGAGGCGGAGAAGACGGAGCGCTCCTCCGCGGCCCGGATCGTCATGGCGACCGTGAAGGGCGACGTGCACGACATCGGCAAGAACATCGTCGGCGTCGTCCTCGGCTGCAACGGCTACGACGTGATCGACCTCGGCGTCATGGTTCCCGCCGATCGGATCCTCGACGTCGCCATCGAGCAGGACTGCGACATCGTCGGTCTCTCCGGGCTCATCACGCCGTCGCTCGACGAGATGGTCTCGGTCGCGAAGGAGATGGAGCGCCGCGGGATCGAGCTGCCTCTCCTCATCGGCGGAGCCACGACCTCGCGTCAGCACACGGCTGTTCGGATCGCGCCCGAGTACGGCCAGCCGACGGTCCACGTCCTCGACGCGTCGCGCGTCGTCGGCGTCGTCGGAGATCTCCTCGACACCGATCGCCGGGCGCGGCTCGACACCGAGAACCGCGCCGATCAGGAGCGACTCCGCGGTCTGCACGCCGAGAAGGGGCGCAAGCCGTTGCTGTCCTTTCGCGAGGCCCGGACGCGTCGCACGCCGATCGACTGGCATGCAGACGACCTCGCGACGCCTCCGTTCACGGGCGCGCGGATGGTGGAGGAGAACATCGCAACGCTGCGCGAGTACGTCGACTGGACGTTCTTCTTCCATGCCTGGGAGCTCAAGGGCCGCTATCCGGCGATCCTCGACGATCCCGAGAAGGGCGCCGTCGCGCGCGATCTCTTCGCCGGGGCGAACGAGCTCCTCGACGAGATCGCACGGGAGGGCTCGCTGCAGGCACGCGGCGTGTACGGCTTCTGGCCGGCGAGTGCCGACGGCGACGACGTCGTTCTCGAGGACGGCTCCGCGCTTCCCGATGCTTCGCCAGCAGGCCGACCACGCCGACTCGCGGCCCAATCGGTCGCTCGCCGACTTCGTCGCGCCCGCTGACACCGGCCTCGCGGATCACATCGGCGCGTTCGCGGTCGCGATCCACGGTAGCGAGGCGCTCGCCGATCGTTTCGCCGCCGAGCTCGACGACTACCGCGCGATCATGGTTCGCGCGCTCGCCGACCGCCTGGCCGAGGCGTTCGCCGAGCGACTCCACGAGCGTGCCCGCCGTGAGTGGTACGCGCCCGACGAGGCGCTGACGCGCGAAGAGCGAATCGGCGAGCGCTTCCGCGGGATCCGACCTGCCTACGGCTATCCGGCATGTCCGGACCACTCGGAGAAGCGAACGCTGCTCGCGCTGCTCGATGTCGAGCGTGCCGGGATCGGGCTGACGGAGTCGTGCGCGACCACACCCGGCGCGAGCGTCAGCGGCCTCTACTTCGGCCACCCGCAGGCTCGGTACTTCTCGGTCGGTCGGCTCGGGCGAGATCAGCTCGCCGACTACGCGCAGCGGAAGGGCGTCGAGCTCGCGGAGGCCGAGCGCTGGCTCCGCCAGAATCTCGCGTACGAGCCGTAGCCGAGCCGGCTCAGGACCAAGCAGGCGCCCGTGGCGCGGTGCCGAACATCCCGCACATGTCCTGCTTGGACACGGCCCGAAAGGCCGTAGTCGAAATCGGAACCTGGTGGTAGCGTCAACACCGGTCGTGGAGAGCTCAAGCCGTCTCGGCCTTCTTCGCCGGTCGCCGTCCTTCGGATACCTCTTCCTTGCGTCCGCAGGGTCGAGCTTCGGCACGTATCTCGCTGCCATCGCGCTGACGCTCCAGGTCTGGGACGACACCAATTCGGGGGTCTGGGTCGCCGCGCTCCTCATCGCGGACTTCCTCCCGATCGTCGTGATCGGGTTCCTGCTCGGCCCGCTCGTCGATCGACTCTCGCGCCGAAGGCTCATGATCGCCTCGGACCTCGTGCGCTTCGGCGTCTTCGCGGCCCTGCCGTTCGTCGACGGCGTGGGCAGCCTCGTCGCGTTGGCGGCGGTGTCGGGTATCGCCACCGGCTTCTTCCTTCCCGCCGCGAACGCGGCGATCCCGAACCTCGTCCCCGAAGAGGAGCTCGTCAACGCCAACTCACTCGTCGTGACGGTGGAGACGCTCTCGTGGATGATCGGGCCGGTCGTCGCCGGTCTCATGGTGACGGCATGGAGCACGGACGTGCCCTACGTCGTGAACGCGGTGACGTTCCTGGTGTCCGCTGCCCTCGTCTCGCGCATCTCTGAGACGCAAGCTCCGGTCCGAGGACTCGCTCACGCGCGGGCACTGGCGCGATGTCGCCGACGGCCTGAAGCTCGTCGTCACCGGACGACCGCTCCGCACGGTGCTCGTCGTCTGGAACGTCGCCCTCGTCGGCTCGGCCGCGGTCAACGTCGCCGAGGTGGTCTTCGCCAAGGACACGTTGGATGCGGGCAACGTCGGGTTCGGCGCGCTCGTCGCCGCGAGCGGAGTCGGCCTCGCCATCGGAAGCTTCCTCAGCGCGCCGGCGCTCGGGCGCGTCGGCCTCCGGCGAAACTACATCGGCTCGCTCGTGCTCATGGGAGTCGGGTGGGGCGCTGCAGCGCTGAGCGGCTCGATCTGGCTGGCCGTTGCGTTCGTGGTCGGAGGGGCAGCGGGGAACGGCTCGGTGATCGTCTGCAATCGACTGCTCGTCCAGCGAGGAGCGCCCGATCAGTACCGCGGCCGCGCGCTCGCGACGATCATGAGCTCGAACTACGCCGTTCTCGGGCTCGCCATGGCCGCCGCCGGCGTGCTCACGGATGTGGTGGGCGCACGCGCCGTCTGGATAGGCGCGGGCGTGATGTACCTCGTCGCGGCACTGGTCGCAGTTGTCATGACGCGCTGGCTGCCGGTCGCGACGGAGGAGGAGGACGAAGCGTTCGAGGCGAGCTCGGAGTCGGCGGTCGCGGCGTTGAGCAACGGTCATCAGCATCCGGTGCCCGCACCCGTCGAGGAGGGCACGAACGGCACGCACGCGCCGCCGCTCGAGCGCATCGCGGGACTGCTCGAGGAGATCGAGGCACGTCGCGAAGCCGAAGCGCAGCGCACGTCGTAGCGCCGCATAGAGTCCCGGCGTGGTGCGACGGGAGCTGACGCTCGAGGAGCTCGTTGCCGGCGTGCGCGGGGGAGATCGGCGGGCGCTCGCCCGGGCCATCTCGCTCGTCGAGGATGGCGACGCGCTCGCGTATCCGCTCGTGCGTGAGGTGTATCCGGAGACCGGCCGTGCCCGGGTCGTCGGCGTGACCGGGCCTCCCGGCGCGGGCAAGTCGAGCCTGATCGGCGCGCTCGTCGCCCACATCCGCGAGCGCGAGCAGACGGTTGGCGTCGTCTCCGTCGATCCGTCGAGCCCGTTCTCGCACGGCGCGCTCCTCGGTGATCGAATCCGCCTCTCCGATCACTTCCTCGATCCGGGTGTCTTCATTCGCTCGATGGGGACGCGCGGGCACCTGGGCGGGCTCGCCGAGGCCAGCTTGCAAGCCGTCCTGCTCCTCGACGCTGCAGGCAAGGACGTCGTGTTCGTCGAGACGGTCGGAGCCGGGCAGAGCGAGGTCGAGGTCACCGGGATCGCGGACACCGTCCTCCTCGTCCTCATGCCCGGATCGGGCGACGCCGTGCAGGCGCTGAAGGCCGGGATCATGGAGATCCCCGACGTGATCGCGATCAACAAGATGGATCACTCGGCGGCCAAGACGATGCTCAACGACGTGCGCTCGATCGTCGCCCTGGCGGCGCCGGACGAGCGGCCCGAGATCCTGCTGACGGGCGCGCTCGATGGCGAGAACGTCCCGGCGCTCTGGAATGCGCTCGAGGAGCACCGTGCCGCGCTCGAGAGCGACGGTCGCCTCGAGGAGCGTCGCCGCAAGAACCTCGCGGCCGAGGTGTTCGCCGTGGCATCGAGTCGTGCGAGCGCGCATCTGCGAGCCGCGGTGGCCGGCGATCCGGGGCTGCAGCGCGTCTTGGCCCGGGTCGAAGAACGTGAGCTCGATCCGCTGAGCGCCGTCCGTCAGATCATGGAGGAGGTGTTCGAGCTCGATGGCGCCGACGATCGCTGACGTCGAGGCCGCACGCGAGCGGCTCGCCGGGATCTCCCGCGTGACACCGCTGTACCCGACCGAGACGTTCTCGCGGCTCACGGGTCGTCAGGTGTATCTCAAGGCCGAGAACCTGCAGCGGACAGGGTCCTTCAAGATCCGCGGCGCCTACAACACCATCGCGACCCTGGGCGAGGCGGAGCGCCGCGCCGGCGTCGTCGCCGCCAGTGCCGGCAACCACGGCCAGGCGGTCGCGTGGGCGGCACGCGAGGCCGGGATCCCGGCGACGATCTTCATGCCGCAGGACGCCCCGATGGCCAAGATCGAGGCGACGCGGTCGTACGGCGGCGCCACCGAGCTCACCGGAGAGAGCTTCGAAGACGCGGTCGCCGCGGCACAGGCTCACGCCGAGCGGACGGGCGCGACGCTCGTCCACGCCTTCGAGGACGAGCGCGTGATCGCCGGCCAGGGCACGATCGGCCTCGAGCTCGCCGAGCAGGCGCCCGACGCGGACACGGTGCTGATCCCGATCGGCGGCGGCGGGCTCGCGGCAGGCATCGTCCTGGCGCTGAAGGAGCGCCGCCCCGACGTGCGCGCCATCGGCGTGATCTGCCAGCCCGGCTACACGATCGCCGACGGAATCGCGGTCAAGCACCCGGGCGTTCTGCCGTCCATCGATCCTCGAACGGCTCCTCGACGACACCGTCCAGGTGTCCGACGAGGAGATCTCCGAGGCGCTCGTGCTGTGTGTGGAGCGCACGAAGCTCCTCGTGGAGGGCGCCGGCGCCGTCGGGCTCGCCGCGCTCCTTGCCGGTCGGGTGCCCGGCAGCGGATCGGTCGCGGTCGTGCTCTCGGGCGGGAACATCGATGCGACGACGCTCATCTCCGTCCTGCGGCACGGGCTGACGGAGGCGGGGCGATTCCTCGCGATCAGGCTGCTGATCCCCGATCGTCCCGGAGAGCTACGCAGCGTCCTCGACCTGATCGCGCGTGGACGGGGCAACGTCGTCTCGGTCGACCATCACCGCGAAGGGCGCACGACGAGCGCGCTCCAGACCGAGATCGAGCTCGTCGTCTCCACGCGCGACGAGTCGCACTGCCAGGAGCTGCTCGAGTCGATCCGCGCCGCGCACTACACGGTGGAACGGGTCGGACCGCCCTCGTAGAATCCCGCCGGTGCTGGCGTCCATCGTGGTCGTTCCGCGCGAGCGGTTCACGTCGCTCCCTGTCAGCCTGCGCTCGCTGTTCAGCACGATCCCGGAGGAAGTGCCGGTTGTCGTCGAGGGCGGAACGCTCGAGGCAACAAGAGCGTCGTTGGCGCGCTGAGTCAGCTTCCGCAGCGGCGGAACTCGACGGTCGGCTTCCCTGCGGCGACCCACGAGTCGATCCCGCCGTTCACGACCGGATGCGCGTCGAAGCCGTGCGCCGCGAGGATGCTCGCGGCAATGACAGCTCGCGGCCCCGTCTCGCAGATCGTGACGATCGGCTTGTCGCGTGGGAGATCGGCCTCGCCGAGCGCCAGCAGGCGGTACGGGATGTTGCGGCTGCCGGCGATGTAGCCCGAGTCGCGCTCCTCCTTCTCGCGCACGTCGATGAGCTCCGCCCCGTTCGCGAGGAGTGCGTCGAGCTGCTCGAGCGAGACGAGCTCGAGCGCCTCCGCTCCGCCTCCGAGGACGTAGCCCGCGATGTCCAGGTGTCCGACCGAGTGCAGGCACCGCGTGGCGAGGGCGACCTCGTCCTCGTCCGATGCCGCGATGGTGACGGGGCCGATGTCGAGCACGAACGCTGCCTTCGTCGAGAATCCGCGTACCGGAGACGGGAACGCTGAGTGCTCCGGGGTGGTGGCCGGCAGCGAAAGCCTCGATGTGGCGCACATCCAGAATCTGCGTGCCCTGAGCGGGCGCAGCGAGCTCGCTCGGCTCGGGCTGCGCGCCGACGAACGGGCCACGGTTCATCTCCACGATGCGTTCCATATTCGGCGGCCGCGGTGCCGAGACACCGGTGGACTCGGCGATGAAGAGCGCGATGTCGTCGTGTGCCAGCGCAGGATTGAAGCGCCGCTCGAAGCCGATCGTCGTCGACGCCTTCGAGCTCATCGCCTTCCCGCACAGCGAGCCGGCGACGTGTCCCGGATACACCTCGACGCCGTCTCCGAGCTCGACGAGCCGTCGCAGTGAGTGGAAGAGGCCCTCCGCGCCTTCGCGCGCCTCGACCGCGAGGTCTGGCCGCGCGGCATCTCCCACGAAGAGTGAGTCGCCCGTGAGGACGATCCACGGATCGTCACCGCGCGTTCGATCGCTCACCGCGAGGCAGCAGTGCTCCGGCCTGTGGCCAGGCGTGTGGATGCAGCGAAGAAGAATGTCGCCGAGCGCGATCTCCGTGCCATCGGGCATCGGGTCGTTCGGGTACTCGGCGTCGGCTGCCGGATGGATGCTCACCGGGATCCCGTGCTCGAGCGCGAGCCGCCCGTGTCCGGAGAGGTGGTCGGCGTGCGTGTGCGTCTCGATCGCGCGGACGATGCGGACGTCGCGCTTCGCGGCTTCGGCGAGGTACTGCTCGATCGCGAAGGCCGGATCGACGACGACCGCGTCACCGGTACCGGGATCGCCGACGAGGTAGGAGGCGCAGCCGAGCGCGTCGTCGACGAACTGCGTGAAGATCATGGCCGCGCCCGACCGTACCAGCGGCTCCCGCTATTTCTCTTGAAGTACCGGCGGGAACGTGCCCGTCCGCGGCTCGCCCGGCGGACGGCCCGGCTTGGGGACCACGCGTGAGCGGAGCAAACGCGGGGCGGCCGGGCCGTCCGACGCGCGGGCGGGCGCAGTGGATCGATCAGCAGCAGTCGTCGCCGCAGCAATCGTCGCCATCACAACACGAGCTGACGTCGGCCATAGCGCCTCCTTTCATCGAAGAACGTCGATCAGGCAGAGTACGTGCTAGATTGACGATCGTCAATGAAAACCTTGCCGGTTCTTCAATCCCTTTGCTGCGGGCCTGACGTTGAAGCGTTGGAGCCGGATGCGGCGGAAGACCTCGCCGCGGTGTTCAAGGCGCTTGGCGATCCCACGCGCGTTGCGATCGTGAGTCGGCTCGCGTCGGGTGAGAAGTGCTGCGTATGCGATCTGACCGACGTGTTCGAGCTGTCGCAGCCGACGATCTCTCATCACCTGCGGATCCTTCGAGAGGCGGGCTTGGTCGACTCTGAGCGGCGTGGGACTTTTGCGTACTACTGGCTGGTTCCCGAGGCGATCGAGCGTCTTCAGGCGGTCTTCCAGCCCCCGAGTCTCGTGCCAGCGTAGGAGCGACCGTGCCTGAGCGGCCCGAGGTTCTCTTCGTGTGTGTACACAATGCCGGCCGTAGTCAGATGGCAGCGGGTCTCGTGGATCTCCGCTCCGGCGGTCGCATCGGCGTACGTTCTGCCGGGAGCGCGCCCGCAGACGAGATCAATCCCGCCGTCGTGGAGGCGATGGCTGAGGTCGGCGTCGATCTCTCACGCGAGTTCCCGAAGCCTGTGACGGACGACGCCGTTCGCGCATCGGATGTCGTGATCACGATGGGCTGCGGTGACGCGTGCCCCATCTTCCCGGGCAAGCGCTACGAGGACTGGACCCTCGACGACCCGGCCGGTCAGGATCTCGAGACGGTGCGGAGGATCCGGAACGAGATCGACGCTCGCGTCCAGACACTGATCCACGAGCTCCTTGGGTAGTCCGTCGCTCGGCCGGCGCTGCGTGGCGGAAGCGTTCGCCACGTTCACGCTCGTCTTCGCGGGCTGCGGCGCGATCGTTGTGAACAGTGAGCGTGGCGGATCGCTCGGCGAGACGGGCATCGCGGCGGCGTTCGGGCTCGCGATCATGGTGATGATCTACGCGACTGGCCACCTGTCGGGGGCGCACATCAATCCAGCCGTGACGGTCGCGTTCACGTCGACTCGTCACTTCCCGGTGCGTGATGCCGTGGCGTACATCCCCTCCCAGTAGCCGGAGCGGTCGCAGGAGCTGCGATGCTCCGGCTCGCCTGGGAGGGGACGCCAGCGAACCTCGGGGCGACGGTGCCGAGCGTGGGCGTAGGCGCTGCTCTCGCGTACGAGTTCGTGATGACGGCGTTCCTGATGTTCGTGGTCATGGCGGTCGCAACTGATATGCGAGCTATCGGAGCGACCGCCGCGATCGCGATCGGTGGAACCGTCGCGCTCGACGCGCTCTTTGGCGGAGGCGTCACGGGAGCTTCGATGAACCCCGCGCGGTCATTCGGTCCTGCGCTGCTCGCGTCCGAGTGGACGGATTTCTGGATCTATCTCCTAGCGCCCGTTGCCGGCGCTCTTGCAGGTGCGTCGCTCTATTCGCTTGTGCGCGACGGACGTGGCGCATCGACGAATGACTTGATCCGCGTACTGATGCGCGTTGCATGACCGAACGTCCTCCGGCAGCGGGCTCTCGCCGTGATCGTGACCGTCACGAGGAGGCGGCCGCCGACGCCAGGCGAGCATCGCTATCGCGACCACCACGAGCACGCCGATGAGGCCGACGATGCCCGCGAGCGCGAGGTTCTGCGACGGGCTCTCGGCGGCAGGCGTGATCGTGAGCACGACGGGCCACTCGACGACGCCGTGGTCGGCGTAGCGCTGCTCGGTCCTGAGCTCGATGAGGCCCGGCTTCGCGTTCGCCTTCAGAGTCACCCCGAAGCGTCGCAATCGCTCCCGAGGAGAGCGATCCGCCCGACCACGTGGCCGTGGCTCCCTCGACGGTCCCGGTCCAGCCCTCGACCGGATGCGCGTGCTCGATCGCGAGCCCGGGCGGTGCCGTCACCGCGAACTCGATCATCGGATCGACGCGCTCGTTCGGCGCCTCGAACGAGATCGACTCGGAGCTCTCGCTCGATAGGTACGCAGGCGAGGCGATGACATGCGCCGCCGCGGGACCGGCGAAGAGCAGCGCGCTAAAGACCGAGATGGCGAGCGATGACCATCCGCTGCACCTCATTCGTGCCCTCGCCGATCTCGAGGATCTTCTGGTCGCGATAGAAGCGCGAGACGGCGGCTTCCTCCATGTACCCGAAGCCACCGTGGATCTGGAGCGCGGCGTTCGCGACCCGGTTGGAGAGCTCGCCCGTGTACAGCTTCGCCATGGCCGCCTCGCGCGCGAACGGCCGACCCTGGTCCTTCAGCCACGCGGCCTTGAGGACGAGCGCGCGGCCGGCCTCGATCTCGGTCGCCATGTCCGCCAGCTTGAAGCGGATCGCCTGGAACGACGCGATCGGCTTGCCGAACTGTTCGCGCTCCTGCGCGTACGCGAAGGCGAGGTCGTACGCGCCCTGCGCGAGCCCGACGCCCATCGCGGCGACGGAGATCCGCCCGCCGTCGAGGATCTCGAGGAACTGGCGGAACCCTTCGCCGCGCGGACCGAGCAGGTTGTCCTCTGGCACGGAGCAGTCCTCGAACGAGAGCTCGCGCGTGTCGGAGGCACGCCAGCCGAGCTTCTTCATCGGCGCGGACACGACGAACCCGGGCGTGCCGTTCTCGACGACGATGTTCGAGATCTCGTCGTCGCCGGTGCGCGCCGTGAGCGTGATGCCCCACGTGATGTCCGTCCCGGCGTTCGTGATGAAGAGCTTCGAGCCGTTCACGATCCACGCGCCGTCGCGGAGCGACGCCGTAGTACGCGTGGCGCCGGCATCTGAGCCGGCATCTGCCTCGGTGAGGCCGAAGGCGGCGAGCCGGCGGCCCGACGCGAGGTCTGGGAGCCACCGCTCTCTCTGCTCCTCCGAGCCGTAGAGGAGGATCGGCATCGTCCCGAGCGAGGTGTGCGCCGCGACCGTGATGGCCACGGAGGAGTCGATTCGCGTGAGCTCCTCGATCGCGATCGCGTACGACACCGTGTCTCCGCCGGCGCCGCCGTACTGCTCCGGGATCGGAAGCCCCATCAGGCCAAGCTCGCCGAGCTCGGCGACGAGCTCGTACGGGAACCGACCGGTCAGGTCGAGCTCTGCAGCGACCGGCTCGACGCGTTCTCGCGCGAACGTTCGGACCGTGTCGCGGATCAGCTCCTGCTCGGGAGTGAGGTCGAAGTCCACGGCGCGCGGATCGTAGCCGCGCTGTAGTCTCCGGCCGTTCGCGAACGAGGAGGAGAGACCGAGACCATGGGCGCGGTGCAGGAATTCTTCGAGGGTCTTCCGACCCGTGTCACCCCCGATCGCATCGAGGGGATGAACAACACCTACGTCTTCGACATCGAGGGCGCCGGCGTCTGGACCGTCGCGATCGCGGACGGTGGCATCACCGTCAACGAGGGTGCCGGCGACGCGGACTGCACGTTCGCGACGAGCGAGGAGAGCTTCGAGAAGATCGTCGCGGGCGAGCAGAACCCGACGACGGCGTACATGACGGGCAAGCTCAAGATCAAGGGCGATATGGGCGCCGCCATGAAGCTCCAGAAGATCTTCTAGTCCGAACCGACCGCGCCGAGACGACGATGATCTGGATCGCGCTCCTCGTTCGCTGGGGTATCAACACCCTGGCGCTCATCGTCATCGACTGGATGTTCAGCGGTGTCGAGATCGGCCGCTGGGGATCGCTGCTGTTCGCCGCTGCGATCCTCACGATCGGCAACACGATCATCAAGCCGATCCTCGCGATCCTCACGCTGCCGCTCATCATTCTCACGTTCGGGCTCGCGTACTTCGCGATCAACGTGCTCATGCTGGCGCTTGCGGAGTGGCTCACGCCGAACTTCTCGATCGACGGCTTCTGGACGTACGTCGGAGCGACGATCGTCGTCTGGCTCGTGAACGTCTCGGTCGGCTGGTTCCTCGACAAGGTCAGAGCACAATGACCTGGTACGAGCTCTGGTTGTTCGTCCACATCTCGGGTGTGGCGGTCTGGATCGGCGGCGGCGTCGTCGCGCAGGTGTTCGGAGCGCTCGCCAAGGCCTCGGGCGATCCGGCGCGTTCGGCGGCATACGGGAAGGACATGGGCTCCGTCGGTCCCTGGGTCTTCATGCCCGCGTCCCTCGTCGTCCTCGTCTCGGGGATCCTGCTCGTCGAGAACGGCAACTGGGACTGGAGCGAGACGTTCGTCGTGCTCGGTCTCGTCGGCTGGGCCGTCGTCTCGTTCACCTTCTTCGGCTACATCACGCGCGCGATGAATCGCGTCGGCATGCGCATGGCGACCGAGGGGCCGAGCCCGGAGCTCGGCGCCGAGGTAGGCCGCCTCGTCCTCCTGGCGCGGATCATGATCCTCGTGCTGTTCGCGCTCGTCTTCGTGATGGTCGTCAAGCCCGGAACCTAAGGAGGGGTTGCGTGACCTGGCACTCGTTCCTGCTCTTCGTCCACGTATCGATGGCGATCATCTGGATCGGCGGCGGGCTGATGATGCAGCTCTTCGGCGTCCGCGCTGCGATGTCGCACGATCCTTCGCGCATGGCCGCGCTCGGAGAGGACATCGAGTGGATCGCGAACCGGGTGTTCATCCCGGCGTCGCTTCTGGCTTTCCTCAGTGGCGTCCTGCTCGTCATCGAGTCGGACTTCTATGGCTTCGGCGACGACTGGATCGTCATCGCACTCGTCCTCTATGCGACGACCTTCCTCGCCGGGCTTCTGTTCCTCGGGCCGGAGTCGGGTCGGGTCGGGAAGCTCACGGCGGAAGGCTCGCCTCAAGCCGGCCCGAGGACGATGCGGCTCATCATGCTCTCGCGCCTAGACCTCGTCCTCCTATTCCTCATCGTCTACGACATGACAGTCAAGCCGGACTTCGGCGACGCAGGCTCGTACGTCTGGGCGGTCGTAGCCGCGGCGATCGCCGTCGGAGTCATCTACTGGCGCTACCGGGTGGCCCTCGCGCACGGCGGCCCGCCGCGGGATAGCGACCGGCTAGCTCTCGAGCCCGACGAGCAGGGCGCCGCCGGCGACACGATCGCCGGCTGACACGTGCACGTCGGTGACCGTGCCGTCGAACGGCGAGGCCACCGGGATCTCCATCTTCATCGCCTCGAGCACGACGAGCGGCTGTCGCGCACGGATCTCGTCGCCCGCTTGGACCTCGACGCGGATGACCGTCCCGGGCATCGGTGCCGTGACCGAGCTCGCACCGTGCGCAACGGTCGGGCGCTGTGACTCGACGTCGATGTCGGGCGGCGACGCGAGAGGTGGTGCGGGGAGGTTGAGTCGCCACGGCGTGCGAAAGGGAGCAGCGGTGACCTGTAGCGGTAGCGCCGAGAGTGGGGGGTGCTCGGTCAGGAACGCCGTCGTGGCGTGGCCTGCGCGGACGACGGGATGTGAGACCAGCCAGCGGAGGAACGGAAGGTTCGTCGTCACGCCGCCGACCTCGGTCTCGTCGAGGGCGTCGGCGAGCAGGTCGAGCGCCTCCGCCCGCGTGCTCGCGTGCGCGATGAGCTTCGCGATCATCGGGTCGTAGGCAAGGCCGATCTCGTCACCCTCCTCGACGCCTGCGTCGACCCGGACGGAGCTCGTCGGCAGAGTCAGGCGTTCGATGCGGCCGGCTTGCGGCAGGAACGTCCGGGGATCCTCGGCATAGAGGCGCACCTCGACCGCGCATCCCTCGACCTCGTGACCGTCCGATCCGAGCGACTCGCCTTCCGCGATGCGGATCTGCCGCTCGACCAGGTCGAGGCCGGTGACCGCCTCGGTGACCGGATGCTCGACCTGGATCCGGCCGTTGAGCTCGAGAAAGAAGAAGTCGTCTCCGTCGACGACGAACTCGACCGTGCCCGCGCTGCGATAGCCGATCGCACGACCGAACGCGACGGCCGCCTCGTGGAGCTGCTCGCGAAGCGCCGGTGCGAGGCCCGGAGCCGGCGCCTCCTCGAGCACCTTCTGGTGTCGCCGCTGCACGGAGCAGTCCCGCTCGCCGAGCGCGACGACGTTTCCATGCGCGTCGGCGAGGAGCTGCACCTCGACGTGGCGTGGGCGCTCGAGGTAGCGCTCGCAGTAGAGCGTCCCGTCGCCGAACGCGGCAGCTGCCTCGCGCTCGGCGGCCGCGAGCGCGTCCTCGAGCTCGGCGGAAGAGCGAACGACGCGCATCCCTCGCCCTCCGCCTCCCGCCGCCGCCTTGACGAGCAGCGGAAATCCGATCTCCTCTGGCGTTCCGTCGGGCAGTACCGGGACACCCGCCTCGCGCGCGATCCGCTTCGCGGCGAGCTTGTCGCCGCCGAGCCGAAGCGCTTCGGGCGGCGGGCCGACCCACGTGAGACCCGCGGCAGTCAACTGCCTCGGCGAAGCTCGCACTCTCTGCGAGAAAGCCGTAGCCGGGATGCACCGCGTCGGCGCCTGTCGTGAGCGCTGCGCGGATGTGCTCCTCCGAGTGGAGGTAGCTCGCGATGTCAGCCATCTGATCCGCGGAACGGGCGTGGAGCGAGCCGAGATCGTCGGGCGCCGCAACGGCGACTGTCTCGATCCCGAGCGCACGACACGTGCGGAAGACCCGCACGGCGATCTCTCCCCTGTTCGCGACGAGCAGTCGCCTGATCGGCACGGGCGCACTCTATGCAGCGTCAGGCAGCTCTAGCTCCTGCGAGCGCAGGGACTGTTGCCCGACTAGAGCCAGCCTGCGGAGCGGCGCTCGAGAAACGCGCGCAGTCCGTCCTGGCCCTCGTCGCTCGATCGGCGAGCTGCGGCAAGTTGCGCCGTCGCCTCGCCCTGCGGGCGCTCCCTCACGAGCCTCTTGGCCTCCCGCACCGCGATCGGCCCTCCGGCGAGGACGTCGCGGACGACCGACTCGACGCGCTCGCCGGCGTCCTCCGCCACCTCCGACACCAGACCGATCCGAAGTGCCTCCGCCGCGTCGAATCGCTCGCCCGTAACGAAGTAGCGTCGAGCTGCCGAGCCGATCTTCGGGAGAACGAATGGTGAGATGACGGCCGGGATGATCCCGAGCCGGACTTCCGTGAAGCCGAACACGGCGTCCGGCCACGCAACCGCCACGTCGGCGCAGGCGACGAGCCCGGAGCCGCCGCCGAGAGCGAATCCGTGGACGCAGCAGACCACAGGGGCGGGACAGGAGTCGATCGCCTCGAGCATGCTGTAGAGACGCATCGCGTCGGCGACGTTCTCCTCGTAGGACAGGTCGATCGACGCGCGCTGCCACTCGACGTCAGCGCCGGCGCAGAACGACGGCCCGTCGCCTTCGAGCAGCACGGCAGCGCGCATCGCCGACGTCCGCGAAGGCCTCCGCGAGTTCGGCGATGAGCGCCGCGTCGAACGCGTTGCGGCGCTCCGGCTTCGCGAGCGTCACGCGGAGGAGGTGCCCGTCCCGCTCGATCCTCAGCGACGCCATCAGCGCGGAGCTTAGTGCTCCCCACTTAGAGTCCGACCATGCTGAGAGGTGCGCTCGCCGCGTCGATCACGCCCCTCCGGGAGCACGGCAGTGCGATTGATGACGAAGCGTTCGGGCCGCTCTGCGACTTCTACGTCGCGGCCGGTCTCGACGGACTGCTCGCCTTGGGCACGGCGGGCGAGGGGATCCTGCTCCGCGTCGAAGAGCGACGGCGCGTCGCCGATCTGTTCCTGCAGGCGTCGGACCGGCGGCTTCGGGTTGCCGTTCACTGCGGTGCGCAGACGACCGCGGACACCGTGACGCTCGCCGCTCACGCCGCAGAAGTGGGCGCCGATGCGGTGGTGGTCATCGGCCCGCCGTACTTCAAGCTCGACGAGCAGGCGCAGTACGCGCACTTCTTCGCCGCCGCGACGGCGTGCGCTCCGGTGCCCTTCTACGTGTACGAGTTCGCGTCCACGACCGGGTATGCGATCGCGCCCGCCGTGCTCGAGCGGTTGCGCGACGACGCGCCGAATGTCGTCGGGCTCAAGGTCTCAGACACGCCGTTCGAGGCGTTCCAGAAGTACCTGCTTCCGGGATTCGACATCTTCGTCGGACCGGAGGCGCTCATTGCAGCCGGGATGGGGCATGGGGCGGTGGGCGCCGTTTCCGCACTTGCGTCAGCCCTCCCGGGCGAGGTCGCGGCCGTCGTGCGTGCGCCGACACCGGAAGGCGCCGCCCACCTGGGAGCGCTCCGCAGTTTCGTGGAGCGGTTCCCGCGGCAGGCAGCGCTCAAGCGGCTGCTCGCGCTCCAGGGCGTGCCCGTGAAGGAGGACGTCCGTGCGCCGCTTCGTGCGCTTACCGTCGACGAGCGCGATGAACTCGACGCCTGGGCCGAGGGCGTCGTGACGCTACGCGGAGTCGAATTCCTCGTAGACGTCGGGCTCGCCGCCGACGAGATCCTGCGCCCAGCCGACCGATTCCGGGAGCTCGTCGCCGAACGCCATGACGCCGAACCGCTCCGACACCTCGTTCCAGATCCACCGGCTCGGCGGCTCGAGCTCTGGGAGCGACTCGCGGAGCTCGTCGATCGTCGTCTGCGAATCGGCCACGTTCCAGATGAGGAGGCGTACGAGCACTCTTAGAACGGGCCTCGCGGCTCGTAGCTCCCCGGCCGCGCGCCGACCGCGATCATGGTCATCCCTTCCGGCCCGGCAATCGCTACTCGCGTCGTCCCTGCGTCGAAGCGGATGAACGTTCCGGCTCGAACCGGAATGTCGACGCCCTCGACGCGGTAGGTGCCAGAGCCGCGGATGACGACGTTGACCTCTTCCTGGCCGGAGTCGCTCTCGTCGTGCTCGCGACCGACCGCGTTCGGAGGAAGCTCGAACCAGTTGATCCCGAACGCTTCGACGCCGAGCTCGCGGCGCACGAACCGCACGGCGCCGCCCGGCCCGCCAGGCTCGATGTCGTCGACGTGTGCGAGCGAGTACCCCATCACATGCGGAAGACGCCAAATGTCGTCTCGGGCACAGGGGCGTTCGCGGCGGCCGCGAGCCCGAGAGCCAGAACGCGCCGCGTGTCGAGCGGGTCGATGATCCCGTCGTCCCACAGGCGAGCCGTCGAGTAGTACGGGTTGCCCTCGGCCTCGTACGTAGCTCGTATCTCGTCTGGATCCGCGTCGCCGACCATCGTGAGCACGGTCGCCGCCTGCTCGCCGCCCATCACGGAGATGCGCGCGTTCGGCCACATCCACAGCTGGCGCGGCTCGTATGCACGGCCGCACATCGCGTAGTTCCCCGCGCCGAATGACCCGCCGGTCACGACGGTGAACTTCGGCACGTCCGCGCAGGCGACAGCCATGACGAGTTTGGCGCCGTCGCGCGCGATCCCGCCTTCCTCGTACTCCTTCCCCACCATGAAGCCCGTGATGTTCTGGAGGAAGACGAGCGGCACGCGCCGTTTGCACGCGAGCTCGATGAAGTGCGCGCCCTTCTGCGACGACTCGGCGAAGAGGACGCCCTGGTTCGCGAGGATCGCGACGGGGTAGCCCTCGATGCGCGCGAACCCGCAGATCAGTGTCGCGCCGTACAGCTGCTTGAACTCGTGGAAGCGCGAGCCGTCGACGATGCGGCCGATCACGGCGCGTGCGTCGAGCTCGTGACGGAAGTCCTCCGGGATGAAGCCCGTAGAGGTCGGAGGGATCGAGAGCGGGTTCCTCGACGAGGGACATGTCCCAGGGCGACGGGGGAGGGGGATCGAGATGGCGGACGATCTCGCGGGCGATTGCGAGCGCGTGCTCGTCCGACGTGGCGTAATGGTCGGCGACCCCGGAGCGGCGCGTGTGCACGTCGGCGCCGCCGAGTTCCTCGGCGGTGACGTCCTGCCCGGTCGCAGCCTTCACGAGGGGCGGTCCGCCGATGAAGATCGTTCCGGTCCCGCTGACGATCACGGTCTCGTCCGACATCGCGGGCACGTAGGCGCCGCCGGCCGTGCACGAGCCCATGACCACGGCGATCTGCGGGATGCCGAGAGCCGACAGCCGCGCCTGGTTGAAGAAGATCCGCCCGAAGTGGTCCCGGTCGGGAAAGACCTCGGCCTGGAGCGGAAGGAACGCGCCACCGGAGTCGACGAGATAGAGGCACGGCAGGCGGTTCTGCCGCGCGACCTCTTGTGCGCGGAGGTGCTTCTTCACGGTGAGCGGGTAGTACGAGCCGCCCTTCACCGTCGCGTCGTTGGCGACGATCACGCACTGTCGGGCCTCGACGACCCCGATTCCGGTGACGATCCCCGCGGAGGGCGCGTCGCCGTCGTAGAGGTCCCAGGCGGCGAGCGCGTTCAGCTCCAGGAACGCAGTCCCCGGATCGACCAGGCGGTCGATCCGCTCGCGCGCGGTGAGCTTGCCGCGAGAGCGGTGGCGCTCCGTCGCCTTCTCGCCGCCTCCTGCCGCAACCAGCGCAGAGCGCGCGCGCACTTCGGCGACAAGCGCCTCCATCGACGCGTGCCGTCGCTCGAACGTCTCGTCGCGAACGACCTCGGACGTCAGCGCGGCCATCGGCGGCGAGCCTACCGCTTGCCCGTCGAGGCGGGCTGCGCGAGACTCCAGGTCACCGCCGTCGCCAGGGAGAGGAGCGCGAGATGTCCGATCAGGTGAAGTACGTCCTCGACGAGGACAGGCTGCCGGAGGCCTGGTACAACATCGCCGCCGATCTCCCGGCGCCAGCCTCCGCCCGTGCTTCATCCGGGTACCGGTCAGCCGGTCGGACCGGACGACCTCGCGCCGCTCTTCCCGATGGAGATCATCCTGCAGGAAGTCTCGACGGATCGGCTCATCACGATCCCGGAGGAGGTGCGCTCGGTCTATCGCCAGTGGAGGCCGACGCCGCTCTACCGCGCTCGCCGTCTCGAACGCGCGCTCGAGACTCCGGCGCGCATCTACTACAAGTACGAGGGCGTCTCGCCGACGGGCTCGCACAAGCCGAATACCGCGGTCCCGCAGGCGTACTACAACAAGCAAGAGGGCGTCACGCGCCTGGCGACCGAGACGGGAGCCGGCCAGTGGGGCTCGGCGCTGGCCTTCGCGGGCGGGATCTTCGGACTCGAGGTCGACGTCTGGATGGTGCGGGCGTCGTACGACCAGAAGCCGTACCGGCGTGGGCTCATCGAGGCGTTCGGCGGACGCGTCGTCGCGAGCCCGTCGGAGGAGACCAACACGGGGCGCGCGATCCTGGCCGAGCACCCGGACTCCACCGGCAGCCTCGGCATCGCGATCTCCGAGGCCGTCGAAGCGGCCGCGCCGCGGGAGGACACGAAGTACTCGCTCGGCTCGGTGCTCAACCATGTCCTCATGCACCAGACCGTGATCGGCGAAGAGGCACAGATGCAGATGGACGAGGCCGAGGACTACCCGGACATCCTCATCGGTTGCACGGGTGGCGGGTCGAACTTCTCCGGCCTCACCTTCCCGTTCATCGGGCGCGCGCTGCGTGAGGAGGCTTCGATCCGTGTCATCGCGGTTGAGCCTGCCGCCTGCCCGAGCTTGACGAAGGGCATCTACGCGTTCGACTTCGGCGACACCGGCCACCTCACGCCACTCGTGAAGATGCACACGCTCGGCTCGACATTCGTCCCGCCTCCGTTCCACGCGGGTGGCCTGCGCTACCACGGGATGGCGCCGATGGTGAGCCACCTCCACGAGCTCGGCCTCTTCGAGGCGCGCGCGTACACGCAGACGGAGGTCTTCGAGGCCGGCGTCCAGTTCGCGCGGATCGAGGGGATCCTCCCGGCACCGGAGGCGAACCACGCCGTGAAGGCCGCGATCGACGAGGCAGTCCGCTGCCGCGAGGAGGGGGTCTCGCAGGCGATCCTCTTCAACCTCTGCGGCCATGGTCACTTCGACATGCAGGCGTACATCGACTACGCCGCCGGGAAGCTCGAGGACCACGCATATGCGGAAGAGGAGGTCGCACTCGCGCTGGCAGGCCTTCCGGCGGTCGCTGCGTAAGCCTGTGCCTGTCGCTTTCGCGGGTCTCTAGGCTGCGAAGAGCGGATGGCGAACGAACACGACGACTCGACTGGAACGGGCCGGACACCGCGGCCCGCGGACTCCGTCGCGGGGCAGGTCAAGACGCCGCGGATCCTCGAGTCGACGACGGTCAAGCTCGGGCACGCGTTCGGGGAGCGGCTCGACCAGGCCGTCCAGAATCGTCATCGTCAGCGCCTGCGGCACGTGGGCTGGTCTCATGCGCTCGACGTCGACGATGTCGCGTACGCGCGCGAGACCTTCCCGGCGCGCAAGAGCAATCGTCTCGACGTCCTCGTCGACGGCTCGGAGGCACTGCCGGCCATGGCGGCCGAGCTCTCGCGCGCCGAGTCCTTCATCCATCTGACCGGTTGGTACTTCTCGCCCGAGCTCCACCTCTCGCGAGACGACGAGCCGGTGATCGTCCGGAATCTCCTGGCCGAGCTGGCAGAGAAGGTTGACGTGCGGTTGCTCTCCTGGAAGGGCGCGCCCGTGCCGCTCTTCAAGCCGTCGCAGAACGACGTTCGCGACATGCTCGACGACATGTCCCGGTATACGAAGATCGAGGCGCATGCGGACGGCTGCACGGGATTCACGCACTGCCATCACGAGAAGACGATCGTGATCGACGGCCGCGTTGCGTTCGTGGGCGGCATCGACCTGACCCTCGACGGTGGCGATCCCTGGGACACCCCGTCCCACGTCGCGCGGGGAGGGATCGGCTGGCACGACGCGGCCGTGCGGATCGAAGGGCCGGCGGTGGCGGACGTCGCGAACCATTTCCGGCTTCGCTGGCACGGATCGACGGGCAATGTCCTCCCGCGCCCGGAGATTCCCGAGCAGGCGGGTGACGTCGAGGCGCAGATCGTGCGCACGATTCCTGCCGGGACGTATCGCGCGGTGCGCCGGGGCGACTACTCGATCCTCGAGTCGTACGTCGGCGCGCTGCGCTCGGCCGAGCGCTTCGTGTACCTCGAGAACCAGTTTCTCTGGTCGCCCGAGGTCGTGTCCATCCTCGCCAAGAAGCTCGAGAGTCCACCCAGCGACGACTTCCGCGTCCTCGTCGTCCTACCCGCGCGCGCGAACGACGGCGCCGACATCTCGCGCGGCCAGGTCGCGGCCCTCATCCACGCCGCGGACGAGACGACGCGCTTCCTCGCCTGCACCATCTACGCGCGGTCTCGCAACCTCCGCGACCCGGTGTACATCCACGCGAAGATCGGCATCGTCGACGACCGCTGGCTCACCGTCGGCTCGGCGAACCTCAACGCGCACTCGCTCTTCCACGACACGGAGATGAACGTCGTCACGCACGATCCCGATCTCGCCCGGGCGACGCGGCTACGCCTGTGGTCCGAGCACCTCGAGCTTCCCCTCGATGACGTGCAGGGAGACCCGATCGAGCTCATCGACGAGCACTGGGAGCGCATCGCCTCGGAGCAGCTCGAACTCCTCGAAGACAGCCAGGCCTTGACGCACCGGCTCGTCAAGCTGCCGGGTGTCTCGCGTCGGCGGCGGCGCCTGATCGGCCCGCTACAGAGCCAGCTCTACGACGTCTGACCCTGCGGGTCCACGCCGCGCTGCTCGACCTTCTCCGCCGCCTGCTGTACCGGGGCGCCGAGGACCAGGAAGCGGCCGCCGAAGGCGATGGCGCAGATCCCGAACCAGGCCCAGCCGAACGCGAGCCCGGCAATGACGTCCGACATCCAGTGGAGGCCGAGCATGACGCGGCTGCATGCCACCGCGACGGCGATCGTCACCGCGCCGCCGGCGAGGAGCGCGCGCACTCGCGGCGGGCGCCGACGGGCGAGCACGAGCGCGGCGGCAGCGTAGAACGCCGCGGCCGCCGCGGAGTGTCCGCTCGGAAACGACGGTCCGAGCCGCTCGGCGATGGGATCGAAGGTCGGTCGCACGCGGTCGAGGATGCCCTTGATCGTGTTCACGAGCAGGACGTCGCCGACCATGACCGTCACGAGGAAGACCGGGACCCAACGGTTCGGAATGCGTATGTACTCCACGACGGCGACAACGACGAGCGCGATGACGATGAAGTACGTGCTGCCGAGCTGGGTGATCAATCGAATCGCGTCGGTCGACCAGCTCGTCGCGTTGTCGACGCCCCACTGCCCGACCGAGAAGTCCGCGTGCACGAGGGTCCCGCTGCTGCGGACGAGGTACGCGAGTATCCCGATCAGGGCGCCGCCGACGATCGCCAGCCCGAGAGCGAGCGTCAAAGCGAGACCGGTCGCCGTCGCTGGATCCAGACGGTCGCGGAGGAGGCGCCGAAGCCAGGGGCTCTTCTCGAGGCCCGTCTCGATCTGCTCGGCCGCGGCATCCGCCGGTCGCTGCCCGACGACCGGCGTCGGGAAGCGCGAGCCGGCGTAGGCAACGAGTGCTCCGGCTGTGAGCGAGATCAGGAGGAGGGCGAAGAGGGGCATGATTTTCAGGCGCAGAGCCATGACGTGTTTTACCCGCGTGTCTGCTGGGTAAACACCAGACCCGTGGAAGCGAGCGCCCATGCCGCGCCCATCGCGCCGGGAGTGTCGGACGACGCCGAGCGGAGCGGCAAGCGCGTCGCTCCGGGCTCCACGCTGCTCGAGCCGCGCCCTGGCGGGCCAGCCGAGTGGTTCGCGGCTCGCTTCGGCCCCGAGAACCCCGTCCGCGTCTTCATCGTCGCGCTCCTCGCCGGGTATGCCCTGCTCGTCACGGCGATGGTGTTCCTCGGCCTGACGATGATCCATCTCATCCTGCCGATCGGCGGGCTCGGTGAGTCCGACGAAGACCTGAGCGAGTGGCTCGCGCGCCATCGCTCCTCGGGTCAGGAGCATCTCTCGTGGATCGGTTCGACGCTGGCGGGCGGGCTGGTGATCCCGGTCGTCATCGGGCTCTGCCTCCTCGTCTTCCTCGTCACTAGGCATTGGCTCCTGGCCGCGTTCGTGCTGTTCGCGGTAGCGGTCGAGTCCGGCTCGTATCGCGCGACCTCGCTGATCGTCGAGCGCCAGCGCCCCGACGTCGACCGGCTCGAGAGCCTTCCGGTCGACGCAAGCTACCCCTCCGGGCATACGGCCGCGTCGATCGCGCTCTACGGCGGCTTGCTCCTGCTCATCGCGTCGCGCATCCAGAATCTCGCCGTCAGAATCACGGCGCTCGTCGTCGGCATCGCCATCCCGATCTTCGTCGGGTGGGCGCGGATGTACCGCGGCATGCACCATCTCACCGACGTCGGCGCGGGCGTGTTCATGGGACTCGCTGCCCTCGTGATCATCGTCTTCGCCGCACGCGCCGCACGTGCTGCCACCCACCGACGCGATCGGACGGCATGAAGCGCGTCGCCGTGATCGCCCACGCGGGCAAGTCGATGGGCGGCGGCCTCGAGGAGCTCCGACAGGTCCTCGCGCGCGCCGGCGTCGACGATCCTCTGTGGTCGGAGGTTCCGAAGAGCCGCTACGCGCCCGAGCGGGTCGAGAAGGCGCTCGCAGAAGGCGCCGAGACGATCTTCGTCTGGGGCGGCGACGGCATGATGCAGCGCGCCGTCGACGCCATGGCCGGAAGCGAGGCGCGCCTTGCGATTCTTCCCGGCTGGAACGGCGAACCTCTTCGCCTCGAACCTCGACATCCCGGACGACATCGGCGACGCCGTCCACGTCGGGCTGAACGGCCGCGAGCGGAAGCTCGACCTCGGGAAGATGAACGGCGAGCACTTCGCGGTCATGGCCGGCGCAGGTCTCGATGCGCGCATGATCCGCGACGCCGACGGAGGTCCGAAGGATCGCTACGGCCGACTCGCCTACATCTGGGCCGCCTCGAAGAACCTCCGTGTCGAGCCGTTCGAGGCGCGCATCGAGGTGAACGGCGACCTATGGTACGAAGGACAGGCGAGCTGCATCCTCGTCGGGAACGTGGGCGCGATCTTCGGCGGGATCGAGGCGTTCGAGAGCGCGTCGCCGGAGGACGGTCTGCTCGAGCTCGGGATCACTCAGGCTGAGAGTCTCGGGCAATGGGCGCGAACCGTCACGCGAACGGCGATCGGCTCGGCCTCGCAGTCCCCGTTCGTCCAGGCGACGAAGGCCAAGAAGATCGCTGTCGAGTTCGATCGCAAGGTCCTGTACGAGCTCGACGGCGGCGAGCGCAAGAAGGTCAAGCGCCTGAAGATCAAGGTCGAGCCGGAGGCGCTCACGGTGATGATTCCGGAGGAGAGCGCATGAGCACCGCCTCGCATGTGAGGGAGACGTGGGAGCTCACGGGCGACGATGCGCGCAAGACGCTTCTCAACACCGGCCGGGTCGCGCTGCTCAAGGACGCGTTCGTCCGACTCCGCGCTGCCGACGGGACGACGCACGCCCGCGGGCTCGCATTCACGGTTTCGCTCGTCCTCGTCCAGGGCCTCGTCGTGGTGGTCGGTCTGGCCGTGGCGACAGGGTCGGCAGGGTTCCGCCAGCTCCTGCTCGACACGATTCACGCGTCGGCTCCAGGCCCGACGAGCGATCTCCTGACCAACGCAGTCCAGCAAGCGACCCGCGTAGGCCGGCACCATCGCTACCTCCCGCTGACCATCGGCCTGATCGGAGTCCTCGTCACAGCCACGATGGCGATGGGTCAGCTCGAGCGAGCGATAAACCGCATCTACGGCGACGAGAAAGACCGCCCGTTCGCAGAGAAGTACAAGCGTGCGTTCGTGCTTGCGTTGAGCGCCGGCGGCATCATCGCTCTGGCGTTTGTGTTGCTTGCCTTCGGACGTGGCCTCGTCGACAGCGGGGCGCTGCGAGCGTTCTGGCTCGTGGCTCGCTGGCCCGTCGGGATCGCGCTCGTCGCTGCAGGGCTCTCGCTGCTCTTCCGCTGGGCGCCCAAGCGTCGCCAGCCTGACTGGCCGTGGCTCGCCTTCGGCGCCGGCGTCGGCGTTCTCGCGTGGACGCTGACGACTGTCCTGCTTGCGCTGGTGTTCAACTTCTCGAAGACGTTCGGGCAGACGTACGGCTCGCTCGCTGGACTCGTCGCGCTGCAGCTGTGGACGGTCTTCTCGGCTCTTCGCGATCCTCTACGGGATCGCTGTCGCCGCGCAGTTGGAAGCCGTGCGCGCGGGTGTGCCCGAGGCACAGGATCACTCGAAGGACGAGGGCGCCAGTGCTCAACCGCTGACGCGTCGTGAGGTTCCGGCCTAGCCTCGACGCGGCTGCAGTCGGCCTCGCCTTCAAGAGCGTCACTCCAGGAACGTGCCAGAGAACGACGAACTCCCCCGCATGGTGCGACCGGAGGGACGTGTGGTTCACGTGTACCCGAGAACCGTCTTCGCGGTTCTCGGAATCACGGCGCTGGTCATCGTGGTGCTGCTCCTCGGCTACCTCGCCTGGCAGGTGCTCTCGTGGATCCTGATCGCGATCTTGCTGGCGGCAGCGCTGAACCCCGCGGTGGAGGTGCTTGAGCGCCGCGGAATGGGTCGGCTCGCCGCCGCAAGCGTCGTCTTCGCCGTTGCGCTGCTCGTCCTGACGCTCATCGGCGTGCTCGTCGTTCCGCCGCTCGTGAATCAGGTGAGCGATTTCATCAACGCGGTTCCCGACTTCATCGACGACCTGACAGCGGGACGCGGGCCTCTGGGCTGGCTCCAGGACGACTATCAGATCGTCGATCGCATCCGCGCGGCGATCGAGAAGCAAGGTCCCGGCGGCGTCCTCGGGCTGAGCGAGCCGGTTCTCGACGTCGTTCGGAGCGTCCTCACCGTCGTCGCGGGATTCATCACGATCATCTTCCTGACGTTCTTCATGCTCCTCGAGGGACCGCGCACGGTGGAGAGCCTGCTCGACCTTCTTCCCGACTCGGCGCGGCCGCGGTACGAGCGCGTCGGGCGCGACATCTACAAGACCATCTCGGGATACGTCACCGGAAACCTCCTCATTAGCGTGATCGCCGGAACGCTGGCGACCGTGATGCTCCTCATCCTCGGCAGCGAGTTCGCGATCGCGCTCGGCCTCCTCGTCGCGGTGCTCGATCTCATCCCGCTGGCCGGCGCAACGCTCGCGGCGATCATCGTCTCGACCGTGGTCGTCATCGAGACCGGTTGGTTCCGCGGCCTCGTCGTGATCGTCTTCTTCATCGCATACCAGCAGTTCGAGAATCACGTTCTTCAACCACTCGTCTACGGACGCACGGTTCAGCTGTCTCCGCTGACCGTCTTGTGCGCGGTTCTCATCGGCGCTCAGTTGGCGGGAATCATCGGCGCCCTCCTCGCGATCCCGGTGGCAGGCTCGCTCCTCGCCGTCGGCCGCGAGATCCTCCAGTACCGGGAGGAAACGGCGAACGAACCCGCACAACCGATCTAGGGTCGCGAGCTGAACGGTCCGGACGAGGTCACGGTGATCGTCGGCACCTCTGCTCCTGAGTTCGTTAGCTGGGATGACCTCGAGGCCGCAACGGACGACGCCCCCCGGCGCTCACGCTCCCGCGAGCGCATTCTCGAAGCCGCGTACGAGCTCTTCTCGACGCGCGGCATTCGCGCGGTCGGGACCGAGGAGATCCTGACGACGGCCGGCGTTTCGCGCTCGACGCTCTATCGACACTTCCGGACCAAGCAGGATCTCGTGCTCGCCTTTCTTCAGCGGCGCGAGCAGCGCTGGACGCGGGAGTTCGTCGAGGCCGAGGCGCTTCGGCGAGGTTCCACTCCGAGGGATCAGCTGCTCGCGATCTTCGACGTCTTCGACGAGTGGTTCCACCGCGACGACTTCGAGGGCTGCTCGTTCGTCAACGTCCTGCTCGAGGTTGCCGATCTGGGCGATCCGGTCGGAAAGGCGAGCGCCGCGCACCTCGAGAACATCCGCTCCGTTGTCCGCCGGCTGGCCGAGCAGGCGGGAATCAACGACGCGGAGTCGTTCACTAGATCGTGGCACGTGCTCATGAAGGGCTCGATCGTGCAGGCCGCAGAAGGCGATTCCCTTGCCGCGAAACGCGCACGGTGATGGCGGTCGGACTGCTCGACGCGCATCTCTCGGAGGCCGCGGAGCCCAGCTCGACCGTGAGCGTGTAGGCCGCCGTCCGGCCACTCGCGCCGCAAATGCAGCAGGGGCGACAGGGATCGAACGTGCGACCTCTAGGTTTGGAGGAGTGTGAAGGGCGGTCGATACGGGCCGCGAAGGACGGTCGATACGGTGCCGCCTTTCGCAAGCGAACGAGTTCAAGCCGGGCCAGGTGTCAACCCTTCCGAGGGGAAGAGGGGAAGGGTTGACGGTATGACCCCTCTGGCCCGGCCCCCGTGCCTTCGCGACTCGTCGCGACGCTCCTCCGGCCGCTGCCGGGGTTCGGGGGCAGGCGCGGCAACCTCTCCGTCGGCCCCCGGAAGAATCTGCGCCCCCCGTTTTACCGGTGTGCGAGCCGACCCTCCAGTCGCCGCGCCTGACGTACCGACATCCATACCACCGATCGAGCGAGTTGCAAACCTAGCGACGAGGACGCCGAGCGCTTCATCGATCTGAGTTCGCCCATCGAAGAGCCCGTCCCGGCTCCGCCGGACCGGTGCTCTTCTCTAACTCGCCCAACAGGCGGACTGAACGAGGCAAGGCTCTTGACACACTGGCTGTTGTCTGCGCAGAATCGCGCTCCCTGCGGCCAGATCGGTGGGACTGGTTGGAAGTACGCGAGTACCTCGTTCTGAAGTACGACGGCAAGACCGAGCGGTTTCCCGTGTTGGACGGTGACGTCGCTCAAGCACGACTGCGAGCCGCGCTCGTTCAACGGCCCAACGACTCCGTCGTCGTCGTCACCGAGGATGCCTACATACGCGTGCGCCCGGAACCGCCGAGTGAACACGGCCGCCCGACCGTCGGGTAACGAACCTAACGCAGGCGGCGATCGCGAGTTCGCGAGCTACCGAACTTGCCTCGAGGACGCAAGAGGCCCGATGACTTACCGCGTGCAGGTCAGTCATGGCGGTATGGGAACCACGAAGGGAGTCAGAGATGGGAAGGATTGTCGTAACCGAGTACATCTCCGTTGACGGCGTTGTCGAAGCGCCGAGCGGAACCGAGCCGTTCGAGCGCGTCGGCTGGACAGACGACTTCTCGCGCGGACCCGAAGGGGACAAGTTCAAGCTGGACGAGACGATGGCCTCGGACGCGCTCCTTCTCGGGCGGGTCACCTACGAGGGCTTCGCGCCGGTCTGGCCGCAGTTCGAAGGCGAGTTCGCCGACAAGTTCAACACCATGCCGAAGTACGTCATCTCGAAGACCCTGACCAACCCGGAGTGGAACAACACCACCGTCCTCAGCGGTGACCTCGTCGACGAGGTCACCAAGCTCAAACAGCGGTTCGAGGGGGACATCGTCGTCCACGGCAGCCCGCAACTCGCGCAGGCGCTGATCGAGCACGATCTCGTCGATGCCCTCCACCTGCAGGTCTACCCCGTCATCGTCGGCGCTGGCAAGCGCCTCTTCAGCGAAACAAGCACCACAAAGCGGCTGCGCCTCGCCGAGGCCAGAACCGTCGGCGACGTTCACCTCCTCAACTACGAGCGAGCCAACGACTGACCACCCGGCGAGCACTGCTGCACGGCCGGAACATCGACGCCGTCGCGCCCGCTTGACCCCCCCGGGGTAGCTCCGGGGCGGGCGTGTCGAGCTGGGGCCACCCCTGGGCGCGATCACTCTCCGAGGCCGAGGCTTCCTGGCACACTTGAGGCCTAGTAAAGGAGTTGGGATGAGCACATCTCCTGATGACCTGCACGGCACCGATCTCCTTGCGCAGGAGATCAAGGAGGAGGCGAGCCGACTCGCCCACCATCCGTTGGCGGAAGTGAAGCGTCTAGAGCACGTTGCCGAGGAGGGAGATAGTCCGGCCGCGATGCTCGTTCTCATTCTGACCGTCACCGCTGTTATGGCCGTGATCTTGGCGGTCGTGATCTCCGTCGCGCTCGTCGTCTACTACCGAGGCTGAGTCGTGCCAGAGCGGGCTGGCGCGACGCCATGAGTCCCCTTACTTGACGAGGCTATGAACCTCGAAGACCTCGGGCTCGCCGGAGAACTCGATACCGATATCCGTCAAAATCGGCATGAGGCCTTCACCGAATGCCTGGAACTGCTCTCTCGAGGCCCAGATCTCGCTGACGCGCATGTTGTCCTCGTCTCCGAAGGCAACGTGGAGCTCGAGCCCCGGCGGATTGGGCCACAGTCCGGCCTCTTTCAGGCGCCGCATGCTCGCGTCGTACTTCGCTCTGTCGACGTTTGTGGGGTTGAAGCGCACAACGATGCTCATAGCCGTCCTCCGTTGTTTGGGGCCGGAGACCCTAGCCGGTACTAGCAGGGCGAGGGTGTCTCGACCTCGGTAGACCCGCAGGAGATGGCAGGGATGCAACCTCAACGGGACACAGTGCGATTCAGACGGCCCGTACTTCTTGACGCCCCCTGCAGTTCACCCGGTACCAAATCCGCTCCCCCACACGAAAGCCAGGGGGGATGTGCGTGCGTATGAGGCGTGACGGGGGTCTCCACTCCGAGCCAAAGCAGACGCACCACGCAGCTCCGCCTCTGACGGAAAGTCGCTATAGCGCGGTGTAGAGCATGAGCCCGACAACGAAGTACAAGAAAAACGCCACGACGCAAAGTCCCACTCCGACGCCCAGACCGACAAACGCGCCCACGGCTTCATTCTTTTCGTCCCGACCAGCAACCCAGCCACTGAAGATCCCGCACAGAAGTGACCCGAAGAGGCCAGCCTGGATTGCAACCGACTCCTCCCATCCGTCGTCACTCGCCCCACCGTTCACGCGGTCGATCAGGACGGCGGCAAACCCAACGAGGTACGCGAGTGAGACCGCGATGAACCCCGCAACAACGCGGCGGTTGCTCGTGGCCTGGTCCGACGTACTCTCCATGCGTCGGATCTTCGGGAAGGCCGCTCAAGAACGCCTCAACGAACGCGGTTCACATGGCGCGCCGAGAGGTAGACCCACCGGCTCGGGCCCGGCTCCCGATCGTCGCTAGGCCGAGGGAGTGTCGGCTCTGCCCCTTACTTCAAGTCACTTCTGCTTCTGTCGCTGCCAGTACCACCACATGCAGCATCTAGGCATCGCCTATCCCGAGGAGTAGAGTCGCGCGGTTCCCGAATCGGAAAGGAGCGCTAGATGCCGCCCCAGAAGAAAACGAAAGAGGTGCCCGTCAACCAACAGGACGAACTAGCTCAGCATGGCGCTCTCGCCAAGGCCATCGCCTCGGCCGCGGTGGATGCAGCGGGCGACATCTCGTCGGACACCCTCTACAAAGTCGACGAGATTCTGGTCTTGGTCTCGCCCAACCCGGGGCCGAAGACGTACACGGTGACCATCGTCCCGAAGTAGCGGGGCCGTCCTATTGGCGTTTGGTCAAGCGTACTACTGCGCGGTTCCGTTTCTCTCCGCGATGTGGCTCTTCGTCTAATCGGGGGGAGTTCACTCCGGGGCGATCGCGTCGCAGGTTTTGCAGCTCGCCAGCCTGAGAGGTTCCGCGTGTCTGCGTTCCGGCAGACCTGCGAGGCGGGTGTCCGCTACGGGTACATGAACCGGAACCCCGCCAAGCTCGCCGGCCCGAACCAACAGACCGCTCCTCGGGGTGTTCGCGTCTACACGCCGAAGGAGCTCGACAAGATCGCGAGGGAGCTCGACGCTCCGGGAGCCGACGCGATCAGATTCGCCGCAGCAACCGGACTGCGGCCCTCGGAGCAGGCCCACGTCGAACGTCGGGACGTCGACCGAGGCAGGCGCGTACTCAGCGTCTGGGGAACCAAGAGGGCGATCTCAAAGCGGATGAGGAAGGACCCGCTGCGTTCACCGTCCGTACAGGTCAAGACCTTCAGAATCGCGCCACTCAACTCTCCCTGCCCGAACTCTCCCTCCCCAAGTGGATGATCCACGAACGTGCCGCCCCAGCAGCCAAGCTCCTCCGAGCCTTGCTTGACCCTGAACGTGCCTTTGACGGGATCGCTGGTGAGGTCCATGTTCGTGACGATCGAGAACGAGGCGGGACGTTCCTCGTTGCCATCTCCGCGACAGCCTGCTGCGACAGTGAGGAGCGCGAAGAGTGCGAGGACACACGCGCTCTTTTCACGCGAGGATGCTGATGCCAGGCACCGTTTGCCTGAGACGTTTGGGGCACTTGTGGGGCACGGCCAAAACGCCGACCACGCCTAATCCCGCTCTGTGCCTAGCAGGGGCGACAGGGATCGAACCTGCGACCTCTGGTTTTGGAGACCAGCGCTCTGCCAGCTGAGCTACGCCCCTGAGTTGCGGCGAAATGGTACCGCGGCGCGGAGTGGCACCATTCTGCGCGTGCAGCGCAACCTCCTCGGAGTCTTGTTCGCCGCGCTCGCCGTCGGCCTGGGGCTCGTCGCCGTCTACGCGGCGCTCGCCGGCGGCGGTGCGTGGGTCATCGCGCTCGCCGCCGCGGCGATCGCGTTGTGGATGGCGGACCTCGCTCGCCGCGCGCTCGTGCGCAGGAGGATCTGAGGAGTCCGCGCACGCGCGGCGTATTCTCTTGCCGTGGCTGCGGCTGATCAAACCCAAACGCTCTGGCAGGAGTATCGGAAGTCGCAGGATCAAGAGCTCCGCGACCGCTTGATCCTCACGTACGCGCCGCTCGTGAAGTTCGTGGCCGGGCGGGTGGGGGCGAGCCTCCCGGCGCACGTCGACGAGCAGGATCTCGTCTCCTACGGGCTCCTCGGCCTGATCGGCGCGATTGAGCGCTTCGATCCGTCTCGCGAGATCAAGTTTGAGACGTTTGCGATGGCCCGCATTCGCGGAGCGATCATCGACGAGTTGCGCTCCCTCGACTGGGTGCCGCGCTCCGTCCGCACGCGCGCCCGCCAGATCGAGCGGGCCATCGCGGCCCTCGAGAAGGAGCTGCACCGTGCGCCGACGGACGAGGAGATCGCGAAGAAGCTCGGCGTCACGGAGGAGGAGCTCGATAACAGCTTCCTCGAGATCTCGCGCTCCTCGGTCGGCGCGCTGGACGAGCTGTGGTCGCCGGCAGGCGGCGGCGGTGACTCGATCGCGCTCATCGACACGATCGAGGACGAGTCCGGCCCCGATCCGGAGGCCTCGCTCGAGCAGACGGAGGTGAAGGAGGCGCTTGCCGAGGCGATCTCGGACCTCCCCGAGCGGGAGAAGCTCGTCGTCACGCTCTATTACTACGAGGAGCTGACGCTGCGCGAGATCGGCGAAGTGCTCGGCGTGACCGAGTCGCGCGTCTCGCAGCTCCACACGAAGGCGATCCTCCGGTTGAAGGCGCACCTCGCGGGCGCAGCCCGCGAGCCGGCCGAGACGTAGCGCGCGGGCTCGCGGTCGACGAGCACGTCTTAGCGCTTCAGGACGCCCTCCGCACGCAGCGTGATCTTGCCCCCTGGCCGCCAGACGTGACCGCTGCGCCCGCCACCTCGGAGGCCTGCGTACTCGCCGGTACCACCGACGAGCGTCCATCGGCCTGAGCCGGCGATGAAATCGTTCCCCGCGCTTGTCCACTCGATGTGAAAATGGGCGATGAAGCTGCCTCGATTTCCTTCGAATCGACCGACGGTGTCGTCGATGTCGATACGTTGCCCGTTACGGACCACTGCGTGTCGCGCCGGCTGGTCCCACGTGGTCGTGCCTGAGTCCCGCTTCAGCGACCCGGCGCCGAGCGGCACGAAGGCGAACGCAAAGACGCCGCCCCTCGACTCGACAGCGACCCGCTGGGACGCAGCGAGCGGGTTGGCCGAGGCGGCAGACGTCGTGACCAGGACCGCCAAGAGCGCCGCCAAGGCGATCTTCGGGATCGTACGCATGTCTTGCTCCTTTGTCGTTTGACGCCAGGGACGGTGCCCAACGATGCTCGCAAGCGACTCGCACGCGGCTCGCGACTGCCGCGGTACGCCATGCTGCGCGTGCGTAGCTGCATCTATCCAAAGACGATCTGGCCGCGCAGCTCGCCGCGCGGATTCCGCTTCGTGTGCACGTCGACGTAGGCGCCCAGCAGTCGCATCGTCCGCAGGAGGCGCTTCGGGTTCGCCTGGAACAACGCACCCGCGAGGTCGCAGCGACCTCCGTTGCAGAGGACAAGCAGGACAGGGCCGTCCCTGTTGGGGGTACCGGTATGGATGTGGGCCGTCAGCGCGGGGCCTGTCAGCCGTCGCGTGGTCAAGCTGTAGTGCGCCGCCTCTCCGTTCGTACCGTACGGCTCGAAGCTCGCCGAGAACCTTCCTCGCGCTCCGCGGCGTACCCCCGCAGGCCTGTGTGTGAGCTCGCCGGGCACGAGCTGCGCACTGAGAGACACAGCGGGCGAGTTGGCGGACCCCGGCCCCGTGTCGGTGAAGACGAGGAGCAGCGCGCCAACCGTCGCAGCGAGCCGGACAGTCGCCCGCGCGTGACTATGAGATCCGCGTGACTGTGATTTGGCCACGTAGCTCCCCAAGGGGATTGGCCTTCGTGTGGGCGTCGATGTAGGTCGGCCCTGCGAGAAGGTCCGGTACGAGGTAGCCGGCCGGCCAGATGAAGCTCGCCGTGAGCAGAATCCGACTTGGCAGCATGTACTCAGGGGCCGGGAAGAGAACAGGGCCGTTCTTGCCTGGCGTTCCGGCGTGGATGTGGACGGACGTGACGCGCTCCGTGGTGCCGACGAGTGTCAGGTGCGGATTGATCTTCCCGCCCTGTCTCCACCGCGGGCGCAGCTCTGCCGAGAACACGCCTTTCGCCGATCGGCTGACATGCGGTCGCGGCCCCACGACATTCTGCGGCAGCAATGTCGATCTCAGGCGGTACGTCGGTCCGAGCGGCGAGGTCGGAGCGAGCATCTCCGCTCGTGCAGGCCCCAAGCCGAGCAAGATCGTCAAGGCGGCGACGGCAAGAAGGAGTTTCGTCACGGCGTAGTCGCGCCACCTGCCGTAGAGACAAGTGCACCGGCAGCCATGGAGGCGATTGCGCCGAGGTAGCGCGGTTGCATGAGATCTACTCTCGACCGAGGTGCTCGCAATGACCTCGCAATGGGCTCAACCGGCCTGTCGTCGCGCTTCGACACGTGCTTTGCTACGCGTGTGACGAGGAGCGACTCGGCCATGGAGCTGTGGATCCTCGGTCCGATAGAGGCGCGCATCGCCGACGAGCCACTCTCGCTCAGCCGGGGCAAGCAACTCACGGTGCTTGGCCTACTGCTCCTGCGCGCGGGTGAAATCGTCTCGATCGAGGACCTCGTCGACGAGCTCTGGGGCGAGAGTCCGCCATCCTCCGCCGGACACACGCTGGAGGTCTACGTCTCGCGGCTCCGGCAGCTCTTCAATGGGCACGGCCCGTCGCTGGTGCGCCGGGGAACTGGCTACGTGCTCGAGCTCGGCGACGCCGTGCTCGACGCCCGTGACTTCACGGAGCTTGCGGGAGACGTCTCACGTGCGGCAGCGGACGGCCAGCATGAGGTCGTCACAGTGCGTGCGTCCGAGGCGCTTTCGCTCTGGCGCGGGAAGGCTCTTGCTGACGTCGAGTTGGGAGCAATCGGACGAGCGGAGACCGACCGCCTCGTGGAGTTGCGGCTAAGGACCCTCGAGCTGCGCATCGACTCGGAGCTCGCGCTCGGTCGCCACGAGCGGGCCGTTGGCGAGCTTCAGTCGCTCGTCGCTCAGAACCCGTACCGCGAGCGCTTCGTCGCGCAGCTCATGATCGCCCTCTACCGCTCCGGCAGGCACGCAGAGGCTCTCGCGGCCTACGAACAGACACGGCGCCGCCTCGACGACGACCTCGGTCTGCAGCCAAGCGCTGACCTGCAGCAGCTCTCGGCGCAGATCGTTCGACAAGAACCGGCGCTCCGGGCTCCTGCGGTTGTGCCTGCGGCTCCCCGTGAGCTGTCTGCTCGACATCAGACGGGCGAAAGAGCGCGTCGACTCGCGGGACTCGTCGCCGCCGGCACGGCCGTTGCCGCGGTCATGGCGCTCACTGCTGCGGGCGGGGCTCGCCAGCTCGAGCTGGCATCCGACTCGCCGACCACGCGCGTGGCGCTCGTCGTGCAGAGCATTCCTGCCGCAGAGCGCTACGACGAGTGGCGTCGAAACGAGCTCGTGAATGCGCTCGACGGACTGCGTCAGTTGGCCGACACCGACTCGCAGCTCGTCGAGGTCGACGCTGTCCTGGCACCGTCTGATGCCGAACGCGTCACCGACCGTCTCGCCACGGGCGGGTTCGACCTTGTCCTGTTCGCGCTGAATGCTGACGGGGCTCGTGCGTTCGCCCCGCAGGTGCGCAGGCTCCCGCGAGCCCGAAGCGTCTTCATCGACTCGTCACTCGCAGAGCTTGGGCTCGCAGGAGAGTCCCGCGCAACTGGGATCCGCTTCGCGACCGAGGCGGCTGCGCAGTTGGCCGGCGCGCTTGGCGGGCTCATGCGGCCCCGTGCACCGGCGACCCGACATGCGGACGTTGTCTCGGTTGTGGCCGGCGAGAAGACGCTGGAGGCGACACGCGCGGTCGCTGCGTTTAGGCGAGGAGTCGCGCGAGCGCTGCCGCGGGCGAAGGTCCTGGTCCGCTACACGAACGAGATGCTCGATCCGACGGCCTGCGAGCGGGCCGCAAACGCACAGATCGACGCTGGCTCGGATCTCGTGTTTGCGCACAGTGGACGCTGCGGAACGGGCGCGTTGGCGGTCGCGAGGACGCGCGGCGTGTGGGCGATCAGCGGCGATGGGGTCAGCGAGCCAGCGGGCAATGTTCTCGGGGCGATCTTCAAGGACTGGGACAATGCCGTCTACACCGCCGCTGCCGCGTTCGTCGACGGGAGACTCCCTGCCGGCGATGTCGTGCTCGGCCTCGACGGCTACAACGTCGGGCTCGACATGAGCCCGACGCTTCCGGCCGGAATCGGGTCGAGGGTCGTCCGCCTGTGCTCGGACATTCGGCTGCACTCGGCGCAGACCAGCATGACGACGCGCGCAGAGCCATAGCTCGTCACGCTCCACGCTGACTAAGCTTGTCGGCCGGAACCGCAAGCGCCGAGAAGGAGAGCCAGCACATGTCCGAGCCCGCAAGGATCCGCAACGTCGCCGTCGTCGGCCACCGCGGGACGGGAAAGACGTCACTCGTCGAAGCGCTCCTCTTTCAGACGGGGAAGATCAACCGCCTGGGCACGGTCGAGGCCGGAACGACGGTGTCCGATGCGGACGAGGACGAGCACAAGCGGCAGCTCTCGATCTCGATGTCGCTCGAGCACACCGAATGGCAGGACCGGAAGGTGAACTTGGTCGACGTACCCGGCGACCCGGCTTTCCAGGGCGAGCTCCGCTGCGCCGCGCGCGTCGTCGAGGGAGCGCTCGTGACGGTGTCCGCGGTCATGGGCGTCGAGGTAGGCACGGCGCGGGCGTGGAGGCTCGCTGACGAGCTCGGACTCGCGCGAGTGGTCTTCGTCAACATGCTCGACCGCGAGCGCGCCGACTTCTTCCGCACTCTCGAGGCGCTCCGCAACCAGCTGTCGACGAAGTGTGTCGCCGTGCACGTCCCGATCGGCGTCGGAGCACGAGCTGACGGGGATCGTCGACGTGTTGCACATGTGCGCGTACTCGAGCCCCGAGGGTGCGAAGGAGGGCGAGCCCGGCCCGATTCCGGACGAGATGGCGGAGCTCGCCGCCGAGTACCGCGAGAAGCTCCTCGACGCTGTCGTCGAGACCGACGAGGCGCTGATGGAGCGCTATCTCGACGGGCAGGAGCTCGACGCACACGAGGTCGCGGCCGCTCTCAAGTCTGCGATGACCAGCGGAGACGTCTTCCCGGTGGCGTGCGGAGTCGCGACGAAGAATCTCGGCACGCATGCGTTGCTCGACCTCCTCGTCGAGGGCGTTCCCTCGCCGGCGAAGAAGGGGTCGTCGATCGACGTGGACGGAGCCGGGATCGCGGCGTTCGTCTTCAAGACCGTCGCCGACCCGTTCGCCGGGCGGATCAACGTGTTCCGCGTGCTGAAGGGCACGGTCACCGCCGACACGACCCTCGTCAATCGCCGCTCGAAGGGCAAGGAGCGCATGGGCACGTTGCTCGACGTGCAGGGCAAGGAACACCACGCCGCTCTCGACTTCGGCGAGGGCGATCTCGGCTCTGTCGCCAAGCTGAAGGACGCGCAGACGGGTGATCTCCTACCGACAAGGAGGTCGCGATCGAGGTTCCCGACTTCGGATTCCCGGAGCCCGTGATGAGCTTCGCGATCACGCCGAAGTCGAAGGGGGACGAGGAGAAGGTGGCGACCGCGATCCGTCGGCTCGCCGAAGAGGATCCGACCCTGCGCCTACGTCGCGACCAGCAGACGGGCGAGGAGATCCTCTCCGGGATGAGCCAGATGCACGTCGAGGTCGCGCTGGAGCGTGCAAAACGGCGCTTTGCGGTCGAGATCGAGCTGCACCAGCCGCGTGTCCCGTACCGCGAGACGATTCGCCGCGAGGCGCGCGCGCACGGCCGCTACAAGAAGCAGACGGGTGGTCGCGGCCAGTTCGGCGACTGCCACATCGTCGTCACCCCCGTCGAAGGCGAGTACGAGTTCGTCGACAAGATCGTCGGTGGCGTTATCCCGCAGGGATTCCGTCCCGCTGTTGACAAGGGCATCCAGGAGGCGATGCACCACGGCGAGCTCGCAGGCGCGCCGGTGCAGGGCGTTCGTGTGGAGCTCGTCGACGGCTCGTACCACACCGTCGACTCTTCCGAGATGGCATTCAAAATCGCCGGCTCGATGGCCTGGAAAGAGGCGTACATGAATGCCGAGCCCGTGCTTCTCGAGCCGATCATGGAGCTCGAGGTGAGCGTTCCCGACGACGCCGTCGGCGCCGTCAACGGCGACCTCAACTCGCGGCGCGGGCGGTTGCAAGGCATGGAGCCGCTCGGAGGCATGACTCAGATCAAGGCCGAAGTGCCGATGGCCGAGCTCCTCACGTACGCGCAGTCGCTCACGTCGATGACGAGCGGCCGCGGCGACTACTCGATGCACTTCCTGCGCTACGAAGAAGTGCCGACACACGTCGCGCAGAAGATCATCGAGGAGACGAAGCGCGAGCGCGAGGCGGCGAAAGCCTAGGTCGAGCTAGTCCGACTGGAGGCCGTTCCAGCTCCAGCGAGGCATCGCGATCCCCGGCGCGACGACGGCATCCTCGTCCGGGTGCGCGAGGACGTTGTCGACCGCCCATCGCATGTACGTCTGCATGGCAGTGCGAAAGGCGGGATCGTCCGGGAGCTCGGCGTCGTCGAGAGCGTGGACGAAGCAGTCGTAGAAGCGCTCGCCGAGATCACCCAGGTCGCCGTTACCGGAATGCATCCTGAGGACGCCTGACTCGTCGCCGCACGTTTGCGAGTACGTCGGCGGTCCGCCCATCACCTCTGCCCAGTACGCGGCCAACCGCTCGACGTGCTCGGGGTGCTGGTCTTCGTGCGAAAAGGGGTGGTTGAGCTCGGGGTCGGCCAGACACCGGGTGTGATGTGCTCTCGCGAGAGCGAGGAACGCAGCCTCGCCGCCGGCATGGTCGAACAGCGTCGGAGGCACTCGACAAGTATGGCGCGGGCTGACGTCACGAAACAGATGATTCCGGCCGCCGTGTTTCCCACAGCCCTGTGGACAACCTGGACGACGCTGCTAGGGTCCGCACGATGCGCGTGACGAAGGCGAGCGTTCGCCGCGGGTGCGCGGTGTGCGACCGGTCGCTACTCCAGGGGGAATATGCATTCCGCTTCTCTCCGGACGGCGTCGAGTTCGTCGACGTCTGCCCGCTCTGCCAGGACGCCGCGCTCGACTACGGGTGGGTGAGAGAGGGCGGGCCGGTCTCGCCGGCGTTGTCACCGCGCGCACGACGGAAGCGAACCCGCTGGTCGCAGCTTCTCGGCACCCCGAACGGCGATTCGCAGCCGGTCGTGCCGGAGCCCGTGCTCCGCCGCCTCACCGACTCCGAGGCCGCGCTCGTGGAAGCCGCCGATCTCTTCAACGCCAGCCTCTTCCGTCGCACGGTCGAAGGCGTCGCGCGGGCGCTCGGAGCGCCGCTCATCTCCATCATCCCGCTGTCCGGCGTGAACTCCGAGCTCGTCCTCACCTTCGCCTGGGAGATCACGTGGTACCAGTACCGCGTGCTGCCCGAGGCCGGCCAGCCGATTCGTCTCGCCGACCGCGGCGCGGACATCTCGGAGATCGAGGCGGCCTTCACCGAGTGGAACGCGATGCTCGACGACGGCGGCCGCGTCGTTCCCAACGTCGCGCGTTAGCTCGACTCGCCGCCGATAGGCTGCGGGCCATGGCGACGACAACACACACCTTCCAGAACTACATCGGCGGCGAGCGGGTCGACGCCGCCTCCGGCGAGACCTTCGACTCGACCAGCCCCGCCGACGGCGAGCTGATCGGCACGTTCCCGCGCTCCGGCGCCGACGACGTGGATCGCGCGGTCGAAGTGGCGAAGGACGCGTTCGCGGAGTGGCGGCTCGTCCCGGCACCGAAGCGCGGCGAGATCCTCTACCGCTTCGCGCAGCTCGTCACCGACCACAAGGCCGAGCTGACCGACCTGATGACCCACGAGATGGGGAAAGTGAAGGCCGAGGCGGGCGGTGACGTGCAGGAAGCCATCGACATGAGCTACTACATGGGCGGAGAGGGCCGGCGCCTCTTCGGGCAGACGACCCCGTCCGAGCTTCCGAACAAGTTCCAAATGTCGACGCGCATGCCGATCGGCGTCATCGGCGTCATCACGCCATGGAACTTCCCGATCGCGATCCCGTCCTGGAAGATCGCGCCCGCGCTCGTCTGCGGGAACACCGTGGTGTTCAAGCCGGCCACCGACACACCCGCGCTCGGGCAGCGATTCGTCGAGCTCCTCACCGACGCCGGCGTCCCCGACGGCGTGGTCAACATCGTCCACGGAGGCGGGGGAGCGGTCGGCGAGCGCCTGGTGAAGCATCCCGACGTCCCCGTCATCACGCTCACCGGCTCGCGCGACACTGGCGTCAAGGTTCTCGAAGCCGCCGCGGAGCGGCTGAAGCACGTCCACCTCGAGCTCGGCGGCAAGAACGCGATCATCGTCATGGACGACGCCGACCTCGATCTCGCGGTCGACGGGATCCTGTGGTCGGCGTTCGGTACGTCGGGACAGCGGTGCACGGCGACGAGCCGCGTCATCGTCCACGAGAGCCTCTACGACACGCTCGCCGGCCGGCTCGTCGAGAGGGCCGAAGCGCTTCGGCTCGGTCCCGGCTGGGAGGACGACTCCGACGTCGGACCGGTCATCAACGGCGCCGCGCTCGAGAAGATCGACTCGTACACGCAGATCGGCAAGGACGATGGCGCGACACTTCTCACCGGCGGCGAGATCGCCGACGAGGGCGACCTCGCGCGTGGCTTCTACTACCGCCCGACGATCTTCGGCGACGTTGAGCCTGGCATGCGCATCGCGCAGGAGGAGATCTTCGGGCCGACGCTCTCTCTCATCCGCTTCCGAGACGAGGCCGACGCGATCCGCATCTCGAACGGAGTCGCGTTCGGGCTCTCCTCGTCGATCTTCACGCGAGACGTCAACCGCGCCTTCCGCGCGATGCGCGATCTCGAGGCCGGCATCACGTACATCAACGCAGGCACCATCGGCGCGGAGGTGCACCTCCCGTTCGGCGGGACGAAGGAGACGGGCAACGGGCATCGCGAGGCGGGCCAGGCCGCGCTCGACGTGTTCACGGAATGGAAGTCCGTGTACGTCGACTACTCCGGAACCCTGCAGCGGGCGCAGATCGACAACGCGTGAATCACAAGGTCGACGGCACGATCACGTGACCCGAGTCAAGCTCGTCTGGTTCGTCCCGGCTGACGCGCTCGACGCCTCTCGCGCTGCGGTGTTCGACGCAGGTGCCGGACGGATCGGCGACTACGAGCGTTGCTCCTGGTACACGGCGGGGACAGGGACATTCCTCGGAGACGAAGGCACCGAGCCTGCCGTCGGCGAGAGCGGGAGGGAGGAGCACGTTCCGGAGCTGCGGGTCGAGACCGTCGTCCCGGCACATCTCCTGGAGGACGTCGTCGCCGCCCTCCGCCGCGCACATCCCTACGAGGAGCCCGCATACGACGTGTACGCACTGGTCGACCCATGAAGGCGAAGCTCTTCACCGACGGGGGATCCCGAGGCAATCCCGGGCCTGCCGCGTACGGCTTCGTGCTCGAGGCTGAAGACGGAACCGTGCTCGATGCGCGAGGCGAGGCGATCGGTATTGCGACGAACAACGTTGCCGAATATTCGGCCCTGGTCGCCGGACTCGAACGTGCGGCCGAAGCGGGTGTCGACGAGCTCGAGGTCGTCTCCGACTCGGAGCTCCTTGTCAAGCAGATGCGCGGCGAGTATCGCGTGAAGAACAAGGCGCTCCAGGACCTCTTCCTCGACGCGTCTCGCGTAGCGCGCAAGATCCATCGCGTCACGTACACCGCCGTGCGTCGCGAGCACAACGAGCTCGCCGACAGCCTCGTGAACGAGGCGCTCGACGCAGCCGGCCAGGGGTAGTCGTCTGCGAGAATCACCCGGGATGGCCGCCCGACACCACGTGCGGATCGAGTACTGCGTCCCCTGAGGGGCGCAACCGAACGCCGCCGGTCTGGCGGCGACGATTCTCGAGAACTGGGAAGACGTCGTCGGCACGCTCGAGGTTGTGCCGGGCGCGAACGGCATCTTCGACGTGCACGTGGACGGCGAGCTCGTGTTCACAAAGTCGATGCTCGGGCGCTATCCGGGTCCCGAAGACGTCACGCCTCTGCTCCGCACGAAGCTCGACACATAGCCCGCGGACCTCGTCGTCTCCGTCTGGGATGCGCGGGGCGGCGGCTATACTCCGCCCCCTCGCGGATGTAGCTCAGTTGGTAGAGCGTCTGCTTGCCATGCAGAAGGTCGACGGTTCGAGCCCGTTCATCCGCTCCTCTGAAACCTGCTGGTAACGGCGGGTTTTTCTCTGCCCCGTCGATGCTGTCACGTACCGCTGAACGGGTGCGGTCAGGTCTCGGTCAGGTTTCATCGGCCGGTGAGAGCCACGACTGCGATGACCATGCCCAGGAAGATGGCACTAGCAGCGATGACCAAGCCGACCTCGAGCGCTGACGAGAACATGACGATGGAGGTATCGGGCGCCCCGTATACGTGGAATTGGTCCGGTGTCGCGCATTGTGGGAGACCGCGTATCTGCGAGAACTACTGACTTCGGCACGAGCCGTACGGGCTCGAACGGCGCAACAACACGTGGCGTAGGGAACGAGGGAAGTCTCGCGAGCCACCCTTGTCCATGCCAAGCGCGTGATCTGCCTGTTTCTACTGATGCCGTGGTCGCCGTGCCGGGAGACACTGGCTGTCGATGGGGCTCTAAGCGATGCCCCTGAGAATCGGAGGTTCAGATGTTCACCTATGTCGGGCTCTTCAAGCTCGCGCCCATTGCGCGGGAGCACGTCGAGAAGACCCCTGCGTACTTCGAGCAGATCCACAAGATCGTCGAGCTCGAGGGCGGGACCGTTGAGCGCTTCCTCGCCGTAATGGGCCCGTGGGAGTATCTCGGCATCTTCGAGTATCCGGATCTCGAGACCGCGTTCCGCGTGCTCGGCAAGATCGCGAAGCTCGAGGTGTTTGAGACCGAGACCTTCCCGGCAGAGGACGTCAAGTTGTTCTGGAAGGAGCTCGTCTAGCCGACGAACCGCTTCCGTAGGGAATCCGGCGTGGGTCGCATCGCTGCGGCCCACGCCGTACTGCGCGGTGAGGTTCCCCCCTTTGACTACGAGCCAGGAGGCGGTCGCTCAGCGTGTGCCCCGTTGTCCCCGGCGCAGTGCGTCGAGTCGGCGTCGCGCCTGCTTTTTGGGGCGTGTGCCGAGGTCGGCTCCAAGAGGACGGGATAGGCGACGTTCAGCTGCGTGCAGTTCGCGGGCGATTAGTGACTCGGGCGTCTCCGTATACATCGTGAGTGCATCGCTCGCGGGGCCTCGGCGATCGGCCATTCCGGTTACGACCAATGTGCGCCGAACTGTCCTGCCGGTCACTTCGATCGTGTCCCCCGTCCGAACGACCTTCGAGGGCTTTACGCGCTCGCCGTTCACGTGTACCCGCCCCCCAACGACGGCCCCGGTCGCCGCGCTGCGCGTCTTGAACATGCGTGCTGCCCAGAGCCATTTGTCGATCCGCACGTGCTCCACAGCGCAATGATCGCAGCCGCTCTCTAAAGAAGTTCGGCGCGCGGCTTTCGAACTATCTACGAGCGAGATTCCATCGATCGCCTATCTCACATCCATGGATCTGCGGACGACTCAAGTCCACACTCGATGAGAAGGCAGGCATAGCTCCGACGGAAGGGAACCATGAAGCCAGCACTCGTCACACTCACGGCAGTTGCAGGACTCGCAGTCGCCGTTTCCGGCTCGTCTCGACACTTGGCCACACCCGCAGCAGCGGCCCCTACTACGACCATGCAACAGTCCGGGCTCAAGCTGCTCCCACCGGCAGCCTCGGCAGGACAGATGGCGCTCTACGGCCACGTCAGGACGCTCGTTGCCAGGGGTGGGCACTTCGAGATGCGGTTCGATCCCGCCTGGTTCACGAGCGGTATCACCGCGAGTCGTGCGGCGCTCCAGAGCACGGGGTCGAGCGACGTTCCAAACGACAACTACGTCGTCGAGGAGGGTCACCGCCTGCTGACGTACTTGCTGCCGACGAGCGCTCGCATAACGGTGCTCACGAACAACGGACTGGGAATCTCTGCGACGCCCATCACGGTCTCCGAGCTCGCGCGGATGGTCAACGGCGGAAAGCACCGCGCGCTCTTCGAGCCATTGGACTCGGGCGTCTGGATTCTTGTCCACGACGACACCGTCCGCTCGCTCGATCAGCAGTACCGACCGTAGGCAGGCGGCCCCGCTTCGGCCGCCCGTGCCCCAAATGAGGAAGGCCCGTCTCGGCGGGCCTTCCACTTGGACCGCTGATCTCATGAGGCAGCGTGGGCGATCCGTTAACTGCGGATCGAGGAGCGGGAGCTCGAGGTTTACAGTTCGAGCGTGGGCAAGGAAGTCGTCGACGAATCACGGAAATGCCCAATGTGCGCACACACGACCTGGGTGCTCCTGGACGGCTTCTCAACCCTCCAAGCACTTGAAGGCGGGCTCGAAGCTTCGGCGTACTCGTGCACTGAGTGCGGCTTCATCCGCTGGCATCGAATGGATAAAGACGGCCCCACCGGCGTAGCCTCCAAACCGTAGGCGAAGTCGAGCCGCTAGATCGGCGGCGAGACCTCGCGAGCTACCTGCGGATCGAGGGCGCGCGAGGACTGAGCATCGCTTCGTTCACGCCGCTCGCTCCAGCGCCGCCCACTGCCAGAAGGCTCCACGGTCGCCTTGTCCAGCTTGAAGGTCCTCACTGTCCACAGCTGCGAATAGAGCGTCGGGTTGGTGAACGTACGCTCTGAACGGACTACGGCGCAGCCGGAAACTTGCATTTAGAAGCCGGATTCCGGCTCGCACCCAGATGACGTCGCGCGGAAAGCTAAGTACGAGCGTCCGCCGCGCCAGCCGAGCAGCGGCAGCGGCGAGCTCAACCCCGTCCGCAGAGCAACAGACCACGCGATTCAACACGACGATGTCAGCGGGCTCCACCGCGTCAGGCTCGTCGAGGATGTCGACGATGCGGAACGACGTTCGGGCTTGCTTCCGATATCGCGCGCGAGCTCGCGGGCATACGGCTCGTACGCTCCGACGAGCTCCACGACTTCCCCCTGATCGGCGGCACCCGTGGCCAAGAGCTCTGCCTGGATCCGACCGATGCCCCACCGATTTCCAGCACCCGCGCGCCGTCCATCGCGGTGGCTGAGACGCTCGCGATCATCTGTCGCTCGAGCTTGTCGAGTCCCTTCGTCCGATACGTCTCGAGGCTGCGACGGGCGACGCTTGGCTTGAAGAACTGCTCACACGGTCGTGCGCGACAGCAGTTTCCCGCGTGGCGACGATAGCGGCGAGTAGTCGACTGTAAGCCGGAACGCAGTAACGTGGGCACGTGCGACTCGAGCGCATTCTCGAGACGGTTCTCTACTACTCGTCGGGCCAGGAAGACGAGCTAGCCCGGTTCTACGGCGAGGTGCTAGGACTCCGGGCCGTCGGTCGCGGCGGCTTGACGTTTCGCGTGGGCGACGGCTTGCTGCTTTTCTTCGACGCCGACCTTTCGTCTGTCCAGTCGCGACCCCCCCCGCACGGGGCGCGTGGCCCGGTCCACACCTGTTTCGTGGCTCCGGCTGACGATTACGAGAGCTGGAAGCAACGCCTGATTGACGAGGTCGGATCGATCCTCCAGGAGATCGGCTGGGAGAACGGCGTTAGGTCGTTCTATTTCCACGACCCGGCGGGGAACGTGTTGGAGATCGCCGACGGCGATCTCTGGCCGGAGAGCTAGACACCTCGTAATCGTCTAGGCCGTCGTGGATGGCACTCTCTCGGCCGACTTCCCGCCCGACCACGCCGTCGAGACGTTCATCCGCCGTGAGGACGCCCAGCGCCTCATAGGATCACCCGTCGGAGGGGCTTCAACCCGGTTGCCCGCGACGATGGACCAAGCGAGGGATCTTTTTGCTGCCGCCAAAGGAAGTACCCATCAGCCCTGAGCTCGTTCTCGTCGATCGACATCTAGCCGATTCGGTCGAGGTGGTGCGTCGTCGCGACGCGCAGTCGCAACGTCGCGTGATCCCAAGCGACACGCGCTCCGCAGTTCTCCGCATATGCGAGCTTTCAGACGTTAACCCGCCTAGGCACACGCGACGTCCCCGTCTGCTGGCGTACTCAGGAGTTGCCACGCTCTGGTTGGAAGCTGTCCTGATCGCGACAGCGCAGGGGATCGGTCTGCGGTGGCCCTGAGGCTCGCATCTCTTGGGTTTGCGAGCTACCTGCGGATCGAGGAGCGGGAGCTAGAGGCGGGCGTGCTGAACTAGCTTCGGAGCACGGAGAGCACTGCCTGCCATGCACGCGCCCGTTTCGTCATGTCCGACTCCTGAAATCGATTGTAGGCAGGCTCCGGGTTCGCCCGCGTTTGGGCGCGCGACGCGACTCCTAGACCCTGCGTGACACTCGCGCTTAGCTGCCTGCCGACTGCTCGCCTCTAGACTCATCCGATGACGTCGAAAGGGACGGAGCTGGCGCTCGCCGCCTATCGTCCTCGACCCGAACGGGAAGACGACTTCCTAGTCTTCCTCCACGAAGAACTCGCGCTCCTTCGCCGCCGGGGCCATGTGACCGAGCGACGAGCTCCGGTCGTACGAGCACCGAAGGGGGAGTTGCTCGTGGTCCTCGAATGGTCGACCGACCATGCGGTCGACGACGCTCACGCCGATCCCGACGTTCTCGAAGTCTGGGATCGCAAGGCCGAACTGGCGGAGTACATAGCGCCGGCGGCACTGTCAGGTTCGGACATTCCGTTCGCGCGTTGGCCTGTGATCGTCGATTTGTAGCCAACGCGTGCAGCTGGGTTCCGCCCTCCCTAGACGTCCCGCCGACCAAAACCTGTCATCCAACGCGAACGCGATACTGCTCCATGAGTGTCGTTCAAAGCAGACCTGAAACAACGCGCGTCGGTGGAGTGACCGGCCGGGGCTTTGTTCCGGGTCAGAGCGGAAATCCTGGCGGGCGTCCGAAGGGACTCAGCCGTCGCGTGCGAGAGCTCGTGGGCGCGGACGGTGAGGCGATCGCTGAATACATGCTCTCGGTGATGAACGACGAGCGGGCCAGAAATGCGGACCGGATCGAAGCTGCAAAATGGTTGGCTGACAGCGGTTTCGGGAAAGCGCCACTCGTAGTCGCTGCGGAGGACAACCCCTTGCCAGCGCCAACTACGCTAGCTGGCTGAGCGCGAGGACGAGCGCCGCGACGGATCCGACCATGAGCAGGAGGGCGAGGGCGGCAGCACCGCCGGCGGCGAGCTTCAGCTTCCCTGGCAGAAAGCGCCAGGCGAGGCCGAGAAGGGCTCCCTTACTGAGGCTTGGCCGCCCCAACCAGCGACTCACGACCTCGGCTGCGATAAGCAGCCAGAGGGCCGGCCGAAATTCGAGGCGGTACGCGCCGACTCGCTCCCACCCCCCGTCACCGCTGGTGGCCTCAGCATGGGTAGCGACGGGTGCCGGCTTGCGCTCCAGCTTTGTTCCGGGCTTCATGACGTGCGCGAAACGGTAGCCGTTCGAGGCGGCACTGGGTCGCAAGCGAACCCTCACACGACACGGACAGATCCAGTCGAAGCTCATCGTCGTATAGCTCAGCGTCGGATACGAACGCCCAACCACCGACGAAGGAGACGGTCATGAAACGCATCACTCTCGGACTCGTAGCGGTGGCGCTCGGTGTGCTCGTCATCGCTCCGGCCCAGGCGACGGCTCCCAAGCTCGTCGGCACTGTTGGGCCTGGCTTCACGATCAAGCTCACTTCAGGAGGAAAGAAGGTCACCAAGCTGAAGGCGGGCAAGTACACATTCGTGATCGCGGACAAGGCATCGATTCACGACTTCGTCCTCGAGCAGCAGACCGGCGGAAAGTGGGAGAAGCAGCTCACCTCCGTGCCGTTCGTCGGCACGAAGAGGGTGACGGTGGCGCTCAAGAAGGGCAAGTGGAAGTTCTACTGCGCACCGCACGAGAGCTCGATGTTCGGGTTCTTCACGGTCACGTAGACCACGAGCGGGACTTGCGGAGGCTCCTCGGACCTTCACCTGACCCCCGCCCTTGGACACTCGCTGCTGACCGGTGTCCCAGCCTCCGTCGGCTGATCCCTGGCTAAGTTTCTGGCTTCGGTTAGCCGCCCACGTATTCGTGCCCTGGCACTTCGTAGACGTCGAACGCGACGACCTTAAGGCCCGCCATAGCCATCAGCTGGTCACGCATCGCGCCGCGCGCCTGACGGGCCGCGAGCTCGTCTTCGGCGGTTTCCCAAAGCGTGATCACACGCGATGTCTTCTCGTCCTGGTCTGCGAGCACGAACACTCCGCGATAGCCGTCGTATGCTCGGAGCCAACCGCCGACGTCCTCGGAGACATCGGTAAGCGCCGCGAGGCTCGCCGCCGGACCGGACACCGTGGCCATCGCCGCGACCATGGCAACAACCTTACGGACGACGCTCGCGAGTCGCCCAGCCACCCTCCCGCTCGAAGTGAAGGTGAGTCGGGCGTCGAGAGCGTGATGCGCCGTCGAACCAGTTCCGTCGGAGGCGCACTAGGAATGGGAAGCCAACCTGTCGACCTCCCGAAGATTGGTCTTTGCGACGGCGAGCAAGCTCTCTGCTCGGCGGAGGTGGTCCCACGTCGTGGCGCGTCCGGAACTGCCGTACTTCGCGTTTACCGAGAGCGCGAACTCGATCTCACCACAGGCGGCGTTCGCGTCCTCGGCGACTGCGTCGAGGATGCCGGGCTGCGACCCGAGCTGCTCGAGCGACTGTGTACACGCGCTGAGGAGCTTGACCTGCTGGGCACTCAACCCCTCCTCGCGCGATCCGCCGGTCGTGGCGACCGCGCGACCCAGCGGTCGCGAAATCTCGTTGTGCCACGTCGAGAAATCCGCGACCCAGGTACGACCCTGTGCGTCGAGCTCCCGACTCGGCTCTCGTGTCAGCAGAAACGTGCCCACGCCGAGCCCGATCAGAAGGAGCAGCACGAAGATCCCGATGGCTTTCAAGGCTGCAAATCATCGCATTGCGCACCGACCTCTTTGGAGCCGAGGCGCCGAGTCGTTGAGGTGCCGAGTGGTACGTTTCACGGTGGAGAGGGGGCTCTCATGCGGGAGAAGGACGCGATCTGGCTGTGGCCGATTCTTGCGGCTATGCGTCTGCGATCAGCGGTTCGTCAACACTGGAAGCGCATCCTCGTCGGAGCTGCGATCGGGTGGGCGTTCGCCGTCGTCGGCGGGGCATTCGCCCTGGCGGGGCTCGAGGTCCGCGGTGTGGTGTCGCGCAACACATCCGACGAGCTCGGCATCGTGATCGTGTTCTATTGCATTGGCCTTGGCGCGCTCAACGCCTACACGTTCCGGCCGAAGGCAATGGCGCGCGATCGTCGCCGTTCGGCGACCCCGAGGTAACCATTCGGGAGCGATGGCCCGCCGCGACGCATCTCGGGCACGGGATGTGTAAGGGTTGCGGCCTGGGCCGCCACGCGCTCGCGGGTGGGCCGCGAGGTGAGGGCGGCCGGAAACGGAGTCCGAATGCACGGACGCATGGCGAGGTACACGTACACGGGTGACGTACAGGAGCTCGCACAGAAGGCCGAAGAGGGTCTTCTGCCGATCTTCCAGTCGCAGCCAGGATTCAAGGCGTATTCGGTCATCTCGAGCGGCGACGAGATCGTCTCGTTCAGCGCGTGGGAGACCGCCGAGCAGGCTGGGGCGGCGAACACCGCGGCATCCGAGTGGGTCGCCGAGAACCTCGGGGACGACTTCGAGCTGACCGAGACGAAGATCGGGGAGATTCTCTTCTCGACGACGCTCGGCGTCAGCACGAAAGCCGCCGCTCACGCCTAGAACATTCCAGTTGGGGTCGGGCATTCGCCCGGCCCCAACTTCTCGGTCAGGCGCCTAGCTCGTCACGAGCCAGAGCTCGCGCTGCGGCGTCGAAAGCCACTCGATGCCGTCGTCGGTGACGAGCACATCCTCCTCCAGCCCGATGTAGCCGCGGCCGGGAACGGCCGTTCCGTACTCGAGCGTGAACACGTTCCCCGCCTCGACGCGGCCGAACGGCGCCGAGCCGTAGCGATCCCAGCGCGGCGCCAGCGTTGTTCCGCCGTCGTGCGCCGAGCGACCGAGCTGATGACCGAGCGCGTGCATCGGCTCGGAGTAGCCGGCGGCGACGAGGCTCTCGCGCGCGGCGGCGTCGACCTCCCAGCCGGCGGCGCCGGACATGAGCGCTGCGGCCCCGGCATCGACCGAAGCCCAGAGGGCGTGCCACGCGCGGATGACGTCGTCCGGAGGAGCCGTCTCGCCCTCGTCGAGGAAGTACCAGACACGCTGGAGGTCGCTCGCATAGCTGTCGCGCGACACGCCGAAGTCGATGTGCAGGAGCTCGCCGCGGCGCGTACGGAGTTCGCCCGGCGGCGCGTGACCGACCTCTTTCTCCGGCCCTGCGTTGACGGCGGGGCAATGGTCGCGCCCCCACGCGTAGCCGAGGGCGCGCCGCGCGACCTCGTCGTGCATCAGCGCTGCGATCTCCAGCTCGCTGAGACCGGCGCGCAGGGCGCGTCCGACGGAATCGAAGATCTCCTCCGTCTCTCGCACCGCCGCTTGGATGCGCTCGACCTCGGCTGCCGACTTGCGGCCGCGCAATGCGTTGACGAGCTTCTCCGAGGAGCGGAATCGCTGCGCGAACGGCGTGTCTGCGAAGGTCTCCTGCAACTCGAGCCAGAGCCCGTGCGTCAGCCCGTCGGCGGCCGGGTCGCTGGTCGAGTAGTTGAGCGCGATCGAGCGCGGGTCGAGGCGCTCGACGGCCGCGAGGAGCGCCGGTTTGATGCTCTCGTCGTAGCCGATCACCTCGTAGCCGCCGACCTGCTCGACGCTCGGCGCGTCGAAACGACCGACGATCGCGATCCGCTCACCCGTCGCGGAGACCATGAACGCGCCCGTCCAGGCGCTGTACACGCCGGCGATCAGGTCGAGGCAAGGGTCGCTGGTGAGCATCGTCTCGCGGACGAACGTCAGCCAGAGGTCGATTTCCTGCTCGCGCAGGATCTCCACTGCCTGGTCGAGCTTCTCCTGGACGAGGGTCGACGTGGTCGCCACGGCGGAGGACGCTAGCAGCGGAGCTTCAGCGCTCGACGACGAGCTCGAGCACGTAATACCCCGGAATCGGCACCTTGGCTGCGCGGAGCCCACGCAGGAGCTTCGGGCGCGATCGCAGGCTGTGACCGACACGGAACAGCACCGGATCGAGGACCGGAAACCACATCCGGGTTCGTTCGAGCGCGAGGATCCGCAGTCCGGCGCTCGCGACGAGCTCGCGCACCTGGTCGAGATCCGTGTACTCGCGCAGATGCGATGTGTCGAGCACCGACTCGCCGTCGCGCTTGCGGAAGTACCACGCCCACGGCTTCTTGAACACGGTCGTCACATACGCGCGTCCTCCCGGCCGGAGCATCCGCTGGATCTCTGCGAGATAGGCGTGCTCGTCCGGAACGTGCTCCATGACCATCGTCGAGATCACGGCGTCCAGCTCGGCGTCGGGGATGTCCGGCACCGCGTCGGCCGATGCGACGAGCGTGTGGATCCACGGGAAACTGTCCGAGACTCTTGCGAGCCGCGCGGCCTCGAGGTCGACCGCGTACACGGGACGCGACGACGCGATGAGCCCCTCGCGAGAGAGTGCGGCGAAGAGAGGGCCGTCACCGCAGCCGAGGTCGGCGAGCACGAGTGGCCCAGCCGGCAGCCAGCGTGTGAGGAGCGTGGGAAGCTCCTCGATTTCGAAGTGGATCGCGGTTTCGGTGTACCGCTCGCTCACGCGGGCGAGGTTACGCGCCGCCGGGTCGGCAGTCGCCCGTCTCGCCTTCACAGCAGCCGACTTTGAACCGGCAGCGCGGGCACTGGAACGTGCCGTGCCGCCACTCCATGTGCGCGCCACAACGCATACAGATCTCGACGATCACCCGCACCGACTCTGCGCTCACCGCTCCACCTTAGGTCTCCAGGAGGACGGCTACGATGACCCGTCCCGGCGCCGTGGCCGAGTGGTTAGGCAGAGGCCTGCAAAGCCTCGTACAGCGGTTCGAGTCCGCTCGGCGCCTCTCGTGACGGCAATCGTCTAGGGTCGAGGAGTGGCCAGCGCACCGATCGTTCTCGTCCCCGGCTTCTGGCTCGGCGCGTGGGCGTGGGACGAGGTCGCGGGCACCCTGCAGGGCGACGGACACGATGTAACGGCCGTGACGCTGCCGGGCCTCGAGTCGGCCGACGCAGACCGATCCTCGATCACTCTCGCCGACCACGTCGATGCGATCTGCGATGCCGTGTCGGCAGCGGGGCCTCCGGTCGTGCTCGCCGTGCACAGTGGTGCCGGCGCCCCCGGCTACGCGGTCACCGACCGCATCCCCGAGCAGATAGCGGCGATGGTCTACGTCGACACCGGCCCGGCGAAGGGCGCGCTCGACCCCGACTTCGACGGAGCTGACCTGCCATTGCCCTCGCCCGAGGAGCTTGCGGCGAACGAGAACCTCGACGGGCTCAGCGAGGAGCAGCTCGAGACCTTCAGGCGGCGGGCCGTTCCGCAGCCCGGCTCCGCAGTGCGAGACGCGCACGTGTTTACGAACGACGCGCGGCTCGATGTGCCGAGCACGGTTGTGTGCACGGGGTTCACCTCCGAGCAGTACAAGGAAGCTCTGAAAGAGGGCTACGCGTTTCTCGCCGGCCTGGCGGAACTCCGGGACGTGACCTATGTCGATCTGCCGACGAGCCACTGGCCGATGTGGTCGCGCCCGCAAGAGCTCGCCGCGATCATCGGCGACGTCGCGCGCACTCGCGACTAGCTCCTGAGGGAAGATGCGGCACGGGCGCGCCGTCTTGTAGGCAACGACCGAAGGAGCAGCCATGCAGCAGCTCACGACAACGGCAACCTTCACCGACCGCCGGCTCGACGATGACGTGCTGACGACGATCGTCGCGCGCAGCGTGCTCGAGGCAGCGCTCGCCGAGGACGAGAAAGCCGAGCTCTGGTTCGAGATCGGGCGCGAGGACGAGGAGACGACGCGCCTGGCCATCGATCTGTCTGCGTCCGACCTTGAGGAGATCCTCCGACTTTCGAGCGGTGACGATGTGGCGCTCACCCTCGACGGCGACGGCGTCGCCGGTCTGTTCGACGATCCGGACGTCGAGGCTCACGGCCTCAAGGGTGCGATCGCGATCGCCGTGACGAGCGCTGCGATTCTCGCACCCGCTGGCCACGCCGCACTCCCACAGTCCGTCGGCACGGCCTCGACGGCGCAGCGGTCCGGGGTTGCGGCGACTGCTCAGATCGGCGTAGCTGCAACCACGCAGGGATCGAGGGTCGCTGCGACGACGCAGGTCGCCAGCGTTCAGGCCAAGCTCGCCAAGAGCCAGGCAGCCAAGCTGAGCGCGCTCAGGTTCAAGCTCCTGCGGAGCGGTCTCGCGCGCTGAGTGGGGCAGAGGCGGCTCCGAGCCGCGATCGGCGGAAGTCAGGGACATCCGGCGGCCTTTCGCCTGGCTAGGGTACGCGCGATGACGGCGGTCAGGATCGACGGAAAAGCGCTCGCGGAGAAGGTTCGCGCGCAGGTTGCGGAGGACGTGCGTGCCTATGGCGAGCCCGTGTGCCTTGCGACGATCCTCGTCGGAGACGATCCCGCGTCACACGTCTACGTCGGCTCCAAGCACAAGGCGTCGCATGAGGCCGGGATCGAGTCGCGCGACCACCGCTTCCCCGCGGATACGGCCGAGAGCGAGATCCTCGATCTCATCGACGAGCTAAACGCTGACGGCGCGGTCGACGGCATCCTCGTGCAGCTTCCGCTTCCGGAGCACATGGACGAGCCGAAAGTGCTGCGCGCCGTCGATCCGGAGAAGGACGTCGACGGATTTCATGTCATCAACGCGGGACTTCTCTATCTCGGGGAGCCGCACCTCGTCCCGGCGACGCCCTCGGGAGTGATGGTGATGCTCGCGGAGCACGGCGTCGAGCTGAAGGGCAAGGAGGCCGTCGTCATCGGCCGCAGCGAGATCGTCGGTAAGCCGATGGCGATGCTGCTGCTCGCAGAGCATGCGACCGTCACGATCTGTCACTCCCGAACGGTGGATCTCGCCGCCCATACGCGGCGCGCCGACATCCTCGTCGCCGCAGTCGGCCGCGCCGGGCTCGTGACTCCGGACATGGTGAAGCCGGGCGCCGTCGTCATCGACGTCGCGATGAATCGCAATGCCGACGGGAAACTCGTCGGCGACGTCGATCCGGCGGTCTTCGACGTGGCAGGTCTCATGACACCCGTTCCGGGTGGCGTCGGCCCGATGACCATCGCGATGCTTCTGCGCAACACGTTGACAGCAGCGCAACAACGCCGATCGCAAGTTGCGGTTCGCGGTTCCTAGGCGCTAGCGTTCCGCCCGTTGTGTACATCCGGCGTCGGCTCCTCCGTGGGCTGGCGTCATCGCTGTAGGAGGACAAGTAGTGGAGCAGGGCACCGTCAAGTGGTTTTCGAACGAGAAGGGCTACGGCTTCATCGAGCGCGAGGGTGGGGACGACGTCTTCGTCCACTTCTCCGCGATCACGATGGACGGCTTCAAGACCCTCACCGAAGGCCAACGTGTGGAGTTCGAGGTCGTCCAGGGTCCCAAGGGTGCCCAGGCCGCGAACGTCTCGGCAGCAGCGAGCTGACCGAACTCGTATCGACGTAGCGGCGGGCTCCCGACAGGGGGCCCGTCGCGTTGAGAGGATCTATTCGCGGATGGCGATTTCACGAGAGGAAGTTCTTCACGTCGCGCGGCTTGCACGGTTGGCGCTGACCGACGAGGAGGTCGAGCGCCTCACCGAGGAGCTCGGAGCGATCCTCGATGCGGTCGGCGTCGTCGCCGAGCTCGATCTCGCCGACGTGCCTCCGACCTCCCATCCGCTCGACCTGGTCAACGTCTGGGACGAGGACGAGCCGCGCGCCTCGCTCGCACTCGACGATGTCTTCGCGAACGCTCCCGATCGCGAGGGCGACCACTTCCGTGTTCCGCCGGTGGGCGAGTGATCGACACCCTTCGACTCACCGCGGAAGGCGCGATGGGCCTTCTCGAGCGACGCGAGGTTTCCCCGACGGAGCTCCACGCTGCGTACCTGGCGGCGATCGTGGAGCGCGACAGCGAGCTCCACTGTTACTTGCGCACGTGCGACGAGCCGAACGGCGATGGCATCCCGATCGCGCTCAAGGACGTCATCTCGACGAAGGGGATCGAGACGACGGCCGGCTCGAAGATCCTCAGCGGTTACACGCCGGTGTTCGACTCGACCGTGGCCGCGCGCGTGAAGACGGCGGGCCTCTCCGTCCTCGGAAAGACGAACACCGACGAGTTCGCGATGGGATCCTCGACCGAGAACTCGGCCTGGGGGCCGTCGCGCAATCCGTGGGATCCGTCGCGTGTCCCCGGTGGATCGGGCGGAGGCACCGCCGCTGCCGTGTCGGCCGGGCTCGCGCCTTGGGGCCTCGGCTCCGACACCGGCGGCTCGATCAAGCAGCCCTCTGCACTGTGTGGGAACGTCGGCCTGCGGCCGACATACGGGACCGTATCGCGCTACGGGATCGTCGCCTTCGCGTCGAGTCTCGACCAGATCGGGCCGGTCGCGAAGACCGTGCGCGACGTCGCGCTCCTCTACTCGATCATCGCGGGCCGCGATCCTCTCGACTCGACGACGGCCGAGCTGCCCGAGGCCGTGCAGCTACCGGAGAGCGATTCGCTGGCCGGCGTGCGTCTGGCGGTGCCGAAACAGGTGGACGGCCTGGACGCGATCGAGCCGGGCGTCCGCGCAGCGTTCGAGAGCGCGCTCGAGCAGGCACGCGAGCTCGGCGCCGAGGTGGGGGAGTGCGACCTCCCGCTCTCCTATCGCTACGGAATGCCGTGCTACTACCTCGTCGCGCCGGCCGAGGCGTCGTCGAACCTCGCGCGCTACGACGGCGTGCGCTTCGGGCCGCGTGTCGAGGGCGCGACGTACGGCGAGATGGTCGATCGGACGCGGGACGAAGGCTTCGGCCCCGAGCCGAAGCGTCGCATCATGCTCGGCACGTACGCGCTCGCAGCGGGCTACTACGACGCGTTCTACGGCCAGGCGCAGAAGGTGCGCACGCTCCTCATCCGGGAGCACCGCGAGGCACTCGCGGGCTTCGACGCAATCGTCACGCCGACCTCGCCGACGGTGGCATTCCCGATCGGCGACCGCGCTGCCGACCCGCTGGCGATGTACGCCTGCGACCTCCTCACGATCCCGTCGTGTCTCGCAGGGTTGCCGGGTCTCTCCATCCCGTGCGGGCTGTCGGAGGGACTTCCGGTCGGACTGCAGCTCATCGGAGGGCAGTTCGCTGAGAACGGCCTCTTCCGCATCGGCCATGCCCTCGAGCAGGCCATCGAATTCGACACGGTTCCGGAGCGGCTGCGATGACCTGGGAGCCGGTGATCGGACTGGAGATCCACGTGCAGCTGAAGACGCACACGAAGATGTTCTGTCGCTGCGCTGTCGGATTCGGAGCGGGGGAGAACACACAGACCTGCCCGGTGTGCCTCGGATTCCCGGGCGCGCTGCCGGTGATGAATCGCCGGGCGATCGAGTGGACGATCAAGCTCGGGCTTGCGCTCGAGTGCGAGATCGCCGAGCACGCGGTATTCGCGCGCAAGAACTACTTCTACCCGGACCTTCCCAAGGGTTATCAGATTTCTCAGTACGATCTACCGTCTTGCGTTAACGGCAAGATGATCCTGCCTACTGCGAACGGCGACCGTGTGATCGGAATCGCCCGGGCGCACCTGGAAGAGGACGCGGCGAAAACCGTCCATGTCGGCGGGCGCTCCGGCCGTATCGGTGGCGCGGACTCCTCGCTCGTCGACTACAACCGGGGCGGAACGCCGTTGGTCGAGATCGTCACCGCGCCAGACATCCGTTCCGCGGAAGAAGCCAAGCGCTTCCTCCAGCTCCTGCGGCAGACCATCGTCGAGCTGGACATCTCCGATGCAGAAATGGAGAAGGGCACGCTGCGCGTCGACGCCAACGTCTCCGTCCGCCCGACTGGCTCGGATGAGCTGCGCACGCGCACCGAGATCAAGAACATGAACTCCTTCAACTTCATCGCCCGTGGAATCGAGGCGGAGGTCGAGCGGCAGATTGGCGTCTGGGAGGAAGGTGGTGCGGTGGAGCAACACACGTACGACTTCGACGCAGGGACGGGCACTCTCACCGCACGGCGCTCGAAGGAGGAGGCGGACGACTACCGCTACTTCCCGGAGCCTGACCTCGTACCGGTCGAGCCTGCGACCGAGCTCGTGGAGGCTCTGCGCGCCGAGCTTCCCGAGTCACCGGCGGCTCGCATCCGCCGCATCGAGCCTGCACTCGATCTCGACCGCGCAACCGTGCTCGTCACTGGTGGTCTCGACCGTCTCTGGGACGAGACCGTTGCCGCGGGCGCCGACGGCGTCGCCTCGGCGAACGTGATCGCGAACAACCTCGTCGGCGCCGGTGTCGATCCGGCGGCCGTTCCTGCTGCCGAGCTCGTGAAACTGGTCACCGCTCGCGACGCGATCCCGCGAGCTGCGTTCGACGAGGCGGTTTCGAAGCTCGGCGAGCCCGGATTCTCGGCGGAGCCGTACGTTGCGCAAGAGGCTGTGTCCGACACTGGCGAGCTGGCTCCGATCGTCGACCGAATCCTCGAGGAGAACCCTGGTCAGGTCGCCGCCTACCGCGGCGGCAAGGAAGGCCTCCTCGGCTTCTTCGTCGGACAGGTCATGAAGGAGACGCAGGGCAAAGCCAACCCCCGTGTCGTCTCCGATCTCGTGCGCGAGAAGCTTCGGGCTTAGGCGGTCGGAATCTCCAGCTCGCGACCGACGTAGAGGCCTGAACTCTCCGCCTCCACGAACGGCGCCATCGCGCGCTGGCGCTCGGCCTCGACGTCTGAGAGGCGGTAGCGCTCACGCGAGTCGAACGAGTCCCAGACCGAGATCCCGACGACCTCGTTGCGCTCCTCCGAGAAGCATTCGTAGGCGCGAACCATGCCGGCCGGGAAGTCCGAAGGCCGCCATGCCTTGCGGAACTCGTCGTACGTCCCCGGTTTGATCGTGCGGGTCGTGATCCAGACGACCGACTGATCCCACTCCACCTCGGGAACGTAGCGAACCGGTTCGCGCGGCGCAGCGAACCACGCCGACCTCCGTCCACAACGGGAAAGGAGATCGGCATGAAGAGGGGAGTACTACTCGTCACGCTCGGCGCGGCAGTCGCGTCCGCCGTGGTCGCAGCCTCGCTCGTCGGCGCGGTCGGGCCATCGGGGGCGAGAGCCTCGAGCCACAGGGAAGCTCCGCTGATCGCGGACGATCCGGCCGCCGACAACACGGACGTCTACGCGTTCGTGAGCCCGGACAAGCCGAACACGGTCACGATCATCGCGAACTACATCCCGTTCGAGGATCCGGCGGGCGGGCCGAACTACTACCGGTTCGATCCGACCGTTCTCTACGCCTTGAACATCGACAACAACGGCGACGGGCGCGAAGACGTCGCGTACCACTTCCGGTTCAAGACGCAGGTGTCGAATCCGAACACCTTCCTCTACAACACCGGGCCGATCGACACGCCGGCGAGCCAGGCTGACAACCTGAGCGTCAAGCAGACGTACTCCGTCACGAGGGTGACCGAGTCCGGGTCGACGACGCTCGGTTCGAACCTCGGCGTGCCGCCCACGAACATCGGCCCGCGCTCCAACTCGGCGACGTACGCCCCGTACCAGGGTGTCGTTGACCTCGGCAATGCCCGCAAGGTCTTCGCCGGTCCGCGCGACGATCCATTCTTCGTCGATCTCGGGTCGATCTTCGACCTCGGCGGGCTGCGGCAGTTCAACTCGCTGCACGCCATCCCGCTGGCGAACGAGCTCGTGGGCACGGACGGCGTCCTCAACTACAACGTCCACACGATCGCGATCCAGGTTCCGAAGACGGATCTGCTCAAGGCTCCGCTCGCGGACGGGACGATCGGGATCTACGCCAGCGCGAGCCGGCCGAAGATCCGGATCCTCCGCGGTGACGGGACGTTCGATGCGAACGGACCGCTGGTCCAGGTCTCGCGGCTCGGCAACCCGCTCATCAACGAGGTCGTCATCCCGATCGGGAAGAAGGACTACTGGAACGCCTCCGACCCGAGCAAGGACAAGCAGTTCGAGGACCGGTACACGAATCCGGAGCTCGCGGGCCTCGTGAACGGCCTCTATCCGGTACTCGACGACACGCCGACGAGCGGGCGCGGCGATCTCGTCGCCGTGTTGCTCACCGGCGTGCCGACGCTCAACCTCACCGGCACCACGAGGGCCGACCTGCTCCGCCTGAACACGCAGTTCACGGCGCCGCCCGTCGGCACGGGCAACCGGCTCGGGCTGCTCGGCGGCGAGTTCTCGGGCTTCCCGAACGGCCGGCGCCTCGAGGACGACGTCACGGACATCGAGATCCGCGCTATCGGTTGCGGATACGGGCCTGTCGTCGGGCCGATCATCGAGAGCTTCGGGTTCTGCAACGGGAATGCGAACCGCTCTCCGAACAACATCGTGGGTGACGGGGTGGATGCGAACGCCGACAATCCGTTCCTCGCAAACTTCCCCTACGTCGCGGCCCCGAACCAGGGCTACGACCACACGGGACACAAGTAGGACGCGGCCGAGGCTCGGCGTGAGACGACGAACGACACTCCTGGTGGGGGGCGCGGCTGCGGTCGCGCTCGCCCTCGCCCTCGGGAGCCTCGTCGGGGGCGTGCTCGCCGAGTCTCGCTCTGCAGTGCCGGCATCCTCCGCTGCTTCCGGTGTGCTCGTCGAGCACGCGCTCACCGGAACGGCGGGAGGAGTCGGCGCAGCGGGAGTGAGCCGACTCGAAACCGAGGTGCACGCTCGCCCGCGTGACCCCGAGCTTCTCGTCCAGCTCGGCTTCGCGTACCAGCTGCGCTGGCGTGAGACAGCAGACTCCTCGTACCTTCCGCGCTCGGAGGCGGCCTTGCGACGCGCGCTCCAGTTCGGGAACGACGACGCGAACGCCGTGCTCGGACTGGGGTCGCTCGCGCTCATCCAGCACGAGTTTCGAGCTGCACTGACGTACGGGCGTCATGCCGAGAAGCTGCTGCCCGGCTCCTACCGGCCGTACGGCGTCATCGGTGACGCGCTCATCGAGCTCGGGCGCTACGACGCCGCGTTCGCCGCGTTTGAGCGGATGATCTCGCTCCGGCCGAGCCTCGCCTCGTACGCACGTATCGCGTATGCCCGCGAGCTCAGCGGCGACCGGACCGGCGCGGCCGCGGCAATGCGACTCGCGCTCCTCTCTGCCGCGGGACAGCCCGAGCCGACGGCGTGGGCGCACGTCGAGCTCGCCAAGCTCGAGCTCGCGATGGGTAGGAACCGGATCGCTCGCCGCCACGTGATTGCCGCGCTCGCCTCCCTGCCCGGCTACCCGAGCGCTCGCGTCGAACTCGCTCGTGTCGAGGCGGCGGACGGCAACCTTCGCACCGCGATCCGTGAGGCACGCCGCGCCGTTGATGCGACTCCCACCTCGCAGGCGGTCGCCCTCCTCGGAGACCTTCTAGCGCGCGCCGGCCAGGCGAATGAAGCGCGGCGCCAGCGGGCCACGGTCGCAGTGATCGATCGGCTACTCGAGGCAAACGGCGTCCAGGCCGATCTCGAGTCGGCCTCGTACCGCGCGGACAATCTGATCCGTCCGGCCGAGACGGTCGAGCTCGCACGGCGTGCCCGTGCCGACCGGCCCTCGATCTACGGCGACGACGCCCTCGGCTGGGCGCTGGCGCGCGCCGGGCGGTGCGACGAAGCCCTGCCTCTCACGGAGCGGGCGCTCCGTCTCGGAACGCAGGATCCGCTCCTCTACTTCCACCGTGGGTACGCGGAGGGATGTGCCGGAAATAGGGCCGCCATGCGCGACTGGTATGCGCGGGCGCTCGCGCTGAGTCCCCAGTTCTCGGTTCGTTGGGCGCCCGTTGCGCGACTAGCTCTGGCCCGTTGACAGCGGATCAGGGACGTATCATCGGCGCGTGAACCGCACCCGGGTGTGGCTCGTCGTCTCACCGGTCGCCGCCGCGGGCGTGTTGATCGGACACGGGCTCGCCTACCGGCTGACGTCGACGCCGACCGATCCGTTTCACGCCTACCTCGAGCACGCGCCGCAGGTTCTGCTCATCCTGACGGTCGCCGGGGTGATCCTTGCAGCGCTGGGCACGCGCACGAATGCGCCGCCTGCCCGAGCCTTCCCGCTGGTCGGTCTCACGACCTTCGTTCTTCAGGAGCACATCGAACGGCTCGTTCACGGCGGCGGGGTCCCGATGCTCCTCACCTCGCCAGCGTTCGTCGTCGGGCTCGCTCTACAGATTCCCGTGGCGCTCGTGGCCTGGGCGCTGGCCCGCTGGTTGCTCGGCCTGGTCGGCGACGGCGTCCTCCGGACGTCAATCTGTCCGAACTGGACTTTCGTGCGCGCCATGATCCCTGTCGGCGCGCTCGATCCGATCGACGTCAGGATTCCGCCCGGTCGTGGACCCCCGAGGCTCCTCCGGTCCCGTTGATCACCATGCCGCCTCTCAGGCGGCTCGAACGATGGAGGAGGAGACCTTGAAGAAGCTCATGCTCGCGGGTGCTTGCATGCTCGCCGCGACGGCTCTAGCCGGTTGCGGCTCGAACGACAGCTCGAGCGCGTCGTCGACCGACGCGACAACGGAGGAGACCACGACGACGACCGAAGTGGCGAAGCCGAAAGTCGTCAGCATCGTCGTCGTCAACGATGCTCCGAAGGGTGGGATCGTGCGGCAGACCGTGTCGAAGGGCGATCGTGTCGTCCTGGTCGTGAAGTCCGACGTTGCCGACGAGATCCACCTTCACGGATACGACAAGTCCACCGACGTCACCGCCGGCGGAACAGCACGGCTGCCGTTCACCGCGACGATTCCTGGGCGGTTCGAGGTCGAGCTGGAGAGTCGAGGTGTCCAGATTGCGGACCTGACGGTCAATCCGTGATCTTCCTGGCTCATGGGATCGGCGGGGTGCGTGATCTGCCGGTCCCGGAGTCGTTCTTCTTCACCACGGCGGCAATCGTTCTCGTCGTCTCGTTCGTCCTTCTCGGCCTCCTGTGGAAGCGGCCGCTGCTCGAGTCGCACGCGGACGGACGCCTGCTACCGCGGGCCTTCGCCGCGTTCTTCCTCTCGACCCTTCTGCGGGTCGTTCTTCAGCTCGTCTCGGTCTTCATATTCGTCTTCACGCTCTTGACGGCGCTCCTCGGAACGAGCACGGAACTCCTCAACTTTGCGCCGACGTTCGTTTACGTCATCTTCTGGCTCGGAGTTCCGCTTCTCTCGGTCCTCTTCGGCAACGTCTGGCGCGCGCTCAGCCCGTGGCGCGCCATCGCGGACGGCGCGGTGTGGCTCCTCGAGCTCGGAGGACGAGAGGCGAGGCCTGTCCTGTCGTGGAGCGGTCGCTGGGGCCGCTATCCGGCCGCCGCCGCGCTGTTCTCCTTCGTGGCGCTGGAGCTGACGAATCCACGGCCGGCCTATCCCCGGACGCTCGCGATCGCGATCTCCCTGTACTCGTACTGGGCGCTTGCGGGGATGGCGGTGTACGGTCGGGATGCCTGGTCACGAGGCGGCGAAGGCTTCGCCGTGATGTTCCGGTTGTTCTCGCGTATCGCGCCCTTCGCTGTCCGAGACGACCGCGTCGTCGTTCGCTGGCCGTTCACCGGTCTCGCTGGGCCTGATCCTGTCGCGGGAGCGCTGCTGTTCGTCGCCGTGATGATCGGCTCGACGAGTTTCGACGGCTTCTCACGGACGGCGACGTGGGTGAACCTCATCAGTCGCATCCGCGCAGATCTCGCCACATCGTCCCTACGCCTCATCGATCTCGCTACGACCGCAACGAACCTCGCGGCGCTCGCGCTGTTCGTCGCGGCCGTTGCACTGACGTACCTCGCGGCGGTCCGAGTGGCGGCGGCGCTCTCGGGCACGCGCCGCTCACTCGTCCCCGAGTTCGTCTTGCCTCTCGTGCCGATCGCGGCGGCGTACATGGTCGCGCACTACTTCTCGTACTTCCTCATCCAGGGCCAGTTCATCATCACGCTCGCATCCGACCCGTTCGGACGCGGCTGGAACCTCTTCGGGACGGCCGGCTTTGCACCGAACCTCGCGATCGTGGCGCCGGACACGGTCTGGTACGCACAGGTCGTCGCCCTCGTTGTCGGGCACGTAGCTGGCCTCGCGATTGCCCACGACCGCGCCGTGACGCTGTTCGAGAGCAGGCGCGCCGCGCTCCGCTCGCAGTACCCGCTGCTCGCGCTGATGGTGCTCTACACGGTCGGAGGCCTGTGGGTTCTCTCGCGTGGCTAGTAGCCCACGGAGGGGTCCCGGGGGCCATCGTCGAGGCGTCGCTTGCCGTGGTGGTCGCCGGACTGCTCGTTGCGGTTTGGCTTCGGGAGCGAGGGAGCGACGAATCCCGCGAAAAGCAGGAGCGCCGCGAGCGTGATCGCCGGCGCAAGGGCTCCGATACCAAGCCCCGCTAGACCGCTTCCGATCCCGGCAACGGCGATCCCGGCGAGGATCAGCGCGTTTCCGAGCGGGCGCGAACGGAACGTGACGAGCGCGACGGAGACGACTGCGAGCGTGCCGAGCGAGTTGCCGAGGATCGCGAGAACGCGCGCAGGCCACAGATCAAGGACGTGCTGGGCCTCCGGGATCTCCGTTCCCGATATCGCTGCCTGGAGCGGCACGGCGAGCGCGACACCGAGCGCGAGGCCGACGTAGACGAGGCCGATCGGCTTAATCCATCGCTTCCCCACGAGAAGGAGTGAGCCGACACCGAGAAGCGCCGCGGTCAAGAGTGCGCCCCCCAGGTAGTAGACGCGGAACGCAGCATCGCTCCACCCAGCAGCGGCGCCCCACGCGAGAGCCGCGGCCGCGACCGAATAGGCGCCGAGGCCCGCCGCCCAGGCCGCGAGTTCGGGAGCGCGCCGCCTGCGATAACGGCGGACGAGATCGCCGGAGAGCCGCAGCGTGATGAGCGCCGCCGCAAACGCGAGGAGGGCGTCCACCGAACGGACTGTATTGCGTCAACGCTGGGTACCATCCCGCACGTGGTCCGCCGCCTTGCCGCGCTGCTGGCGACTTGCGTCGCAGCGTCGGCGGTCGTGCTCGCGCCGCTCGAGGCAGCCCCTCCGCGTGACTATGCGACTGCGGCGTGGACGATCCTGCCTCCGGGAGAGAACGGCAGCGTCGCGTTCGACAAGAACACGCGTGACCAGGCAAAGCTCTACGACGCGCTGACGCCGCGCGAGGGCAACGTCACGGCGCGAGACATTCGCCGCATGTTCAAGCCGGCTCCGCTCGGTGCGCCGTCGCTCTCCCGATACAAGCGCGAGAGCCCTCGACCGGGCGTGAAGATCGTGCGCGACGACTTCGGCGTCGCTCACGTCAACGGGAAGACCGAGGCGGACGTCGCTTACGGAGCGGGCTGGGTCACGGCGGCCGATCGAGGCCTTCTCCTCCAACTCATTCGCGGCCCCGCGCGGGTCGCTGCGCTCGACGTGCCGGGACTCGATCCCTTGGCGCTCGCGCTATCGGGCAAGAGCTTCGTCCCGAGCCCGGAGGCCGAGGCGTTCCTGTCGAATCAAATCGACGCCGTTCGCGCGCAGCGCGGAGTAGGGCCGAAGATCCTCGCGCTGGTGAACGCCTATGCGGCCGGGATCAACGGCTATTACGCGTCGAAGGGGATCCCGGCGGCGCCGTTCACCGCCAACGACGTGGTTGCGTCCGCCGCATTGATCGCCGCACGTTTTGGCACGAACGGTGGGCAGGAGGTCGGAAACGCGATGTTCCTGGACGCGCTGCGGGACCGACTCGGCGACGCCGACGCGCAGCGCGTGTTCGCCGACCTGCGCGAGTCCAACGATCCCGAGGCTCCCGTAAGCCTGCCCGGATCGTTCCCGCAAGAAGCGCCCTCCGCTGCGACGCCGGGAAGCGCACTGATCGACGACGGCAGCTTCACCGGCGCGGCGCTGACGCCGCCCGCCCTCGCCTCGAACGCGTTGCTGGTCGGCGCGAAGCGGTCGCAGACCGGCCACCCGCTCTTCGTCGCCGGACCTCAGGTCGGGTACTTCTTCCCGGAGTTCTTCGCGGAGATGGAGCTCACCGGTGCCGGTTTCAACGTGCGAGGCGCCGTGTTCCCCGGGGTGCCCCTGGTCCTCATCGGACGTGGCCCGGACTACGCATGGAGCGCGACCTCGTCCCAGGCGGACAACCTCGACATCTTCGTCGAGACGCTGTGCGACGACGACGTGCACTACCTGTACCGCGGCCAGTGCGAGCCGATGCGGCGGTTCTTCGCGGGCACGCTGAAGGCGCAGGGACAGCCTGACCAGGAGATCTCGTACGAGGAGACCACGCATGGCCCGGTGATCGGCTACGCGAAGGTCGGAGGGAAGCGCGTCGCGATCTCGGTCCAACGCTCGACCCGTGGACGCGAGCTCCTCTCGACTAAGGCCTTCTACGACCTGAACACAGCACGCGTGACGTCGGCCAAGGACTTCCTGTCGACGATGAACGGCGTCGAGTTCAGCTTCAACTGGTTCTACGCGGACGATCGCGACATCGCGCTCTTCTCGAGCGGACGGCTTCCGATCCGAAGTCCCGGCACGGACCCTGCGCTCCCGACCATCGGCAACGGGGACTACGACTGGCGTGGGTTCGTCCCGTTCGCGGGACACGCACGGGGAATCAACCCCGCTTCGGGGACGATCCTCAACTGGAACAACAGGCCTGGGGCGAACGTGGGTGCGGCCGACTCGAACTTCTCGTACGGCTCGGTTCATCGCGTCGATCTCCTGCGAGCTGCGGTCGCAGCGCACAAGAAGCACTCGCTCGTGACGCTTACCGGCGCGATGAACAAGGCGGCGACGCAGGATCTCCGCGTCGTCCGCGTGTGGCCGATCATCCGTGCCGTGCTCCAGACAGGCCCGGCGCCGAGCGCACGAGCGGAGGCGGCGGCCGGTCTCCTCGACAGCTGGCGCACGAACGGATCGAGCCGGCTCGATCGCGAGCTCGACGGCAAGGTGGACGATCCCGGTGCCGCCGTGATGGACGCGGCGTGGCCGCGTCTCGCCGACGCCGTGATGACACCGGTGCTCGGCCCGCTTGTCGGCCGGCTGGCGGCGCTGCAAGGTCGTAGCGACGACGCGAATCCCGGCGGCTCGGCGTACATCTCGGGCTGGTACGGGTACGTCGACAAGGATCTGCGGACGCTGCTCGGACGCGAGGTGCGCGGCCCGTACTCACGTCGCTACTGCGGAGCGGGCGTTCTCGCGACGTGCCGCGAAGCGCTCTGGGCTGCGCTCGACGGGGCGGCCGCCGAGCTCGAGTCGAAGCAGGGGCCGGCGCCGTCCGCGTGGCGCGCGGATGCGACGGGCGAGCGGATCCGGTTCACGTCGGGCGTGCTGCCCGACACCATGCGCTGGACGAACCGGCCGACCTTCCAGCAGCTGATGTCGTTCTCTTCGCACCGGCCACGGCCCTAGCTACCCTCGCGCCATGAGGAAGCGCTACCTCATGGCTCCAGGCCCAACTCCGGTGCCGCCCGAGGTGCTCGCAGCAGGCGCTGCGCCCGTCATCCATCACCGTGGGCCGGACTTCCGAGAGCTGATGCTGCGGACACTCGGTCGGCTGCAAGAGGTCTGCCGGACGCAGAACGACGTTCTTCTCTTCACGGCGTCAGGATCGGGCGCCTTCGAGTCGGCCATCGTGAACCTCCTCTCGCCGGGCGAGCGCGTGCTCGTCGTCACGGCGGGAGCGTTCGGCGATCGCTGGTGCAGCATGGCGGCGGCCTTGGGCGCAGACGTACACGAGCTTCGGTACTCCTGGGGGGAGACGCCGCAGCCCGACGACCTCCGCTCCCGCCTCGGCGAAACGGGCGCGGAGGTCGTCGTCCTCGTCCATTCCGAGACGTCGACCGGCGTCGTCGCGGATGTGCAGGCGCTCGCCCGCGTGGCTCGGGATGCCGGCGCTCTTGTGGTGGTCGATGCGGTGTCGAGCCTCGGTGCCGTGCCGCGTCGAGACCGACGCGTGGGGTCTCGACGTCGTCGTGGCCGGGCTCGCAGAAGGCGCTGATGACGCCGCCCGGGCTCTCGCTCGCGACGATCTCCGACGCTGCGTGGGAGCGGTCGCGACGTTCGACGATGCCGCGCTACTACTTCGACTGGGAGCGCATGCGCGCCGCGCTCGAGTCCGGCTCGACGCCGTTCACTCCCGCGGTCACGCTCGTCGCCGCCCTCGACGCCGCCCTTGCGATGCTCCTCGACGAAGGGCTTGACGCCGCCTTCGCGCGCCACGCTGCTCTCGGTCGGGCGTGCCGCGAGGGAGTCAAGGCGATGGGCCTCGAGCTGTTCTCGCCCGACGAGGAGCGCTCGGCCGTCGTCACCGCGATCCTCACGCCGGAAGGGGTCGACGCGAAGGAGCTCGTCCTCGAGCTGCGCGATCGCTTCGGCATCACGGTCGCCGGTGCCCACGGAGAGCTCGGAACGCGGATGTTTCGCATCGGCCACATCGGCTACTACGACGTGCTCGACATCACGACGGCGCTCACCGCCGTCGAGACGCTCCTGGCGGAGCGCGGTGCGGCGATCGAGCCCGGCGTCGCCGCGGCGCGCGCGCTCGAGGCGTATCGCGACCCCGCACGTGTCTGAGCGACTCCGCGTCCTCGTCCGCGAGCCGATCGCCGACTCCGGCCTCGAGCTCCTACGGCAGCGCTTCGACGTCGTCGAGGACTCGGAGTCGGATCTCGCCTCGATCATCGTCGACTACGACGCGATCGTCATTCGCTCGGCGACGACGATCGACGCGTCTCTCATCGACCATGCGCGCCGCCTCAAGGTCATCGGACGGGCAGGCGTCGGCGTCGACAATGTCGACGTCGAGGCGGCGACCCGCCGCGGGATCGTCGTCGCGAACGCCGCCGAGTCGACCGTCGACTCCGCTGCCGAGCATGCGATCGCGCTCCTGCTCGCGCTCGCCCGGAACGTCCCCCAGGCGCACGCTGCGCTCACGGCCGGAACCTGGGATCGCGCGCGCTTTACGGGAATCGAGCTGGCGGGGAAGACGCTCGGTGTCCTCGGACTGGGACGGATCGGTCGCCAGGTCGCGCATCGCGCGCTCGGGCTGGGATGCGCGTCGTCGCGTACGACCCGTTCGTGGCCGCAGATCGGTTCCGCGAGCTCGGTGTCGAATCGGCCGGCTCGCTCGAGGAGGTCTACGCCCAGGCCGACGTCATCACGCTTCATCTCCCGCTGAACGACGAGACACGACGGCTCCTCGATGCGTCTGCCTTCGAGCAGATGAAGGACGGTGTGCGGATCGTCAACGCGGCCAGAGGAGGCCTCGTCGACGAGGACGCGCTGGTCGCGGCGATCGGCAGCGGGAGGGTCGCCGGCGCGGCGCTCGACGTCTTCGAGACGGAGCCATACTCGGGCCCGCTGCTCGGACTTCCGCAGGTCGTCGTGACGCCGCACCTCGCGGGCTCGACGGCCGAGGCACAGGATCGGGCCGGTGTCGTGATCGCGGAGCAGGTTGCCGCGGCGCTCGACGGGGAGGTCGTCCGGACGGCGGTCAACATCCCGGTCGTCGACCCGCGTGAGCTCGAGATCCTCGGCCCGTTCGTCCCGCTCGCTGCGAAGCTCGGCCGCCTCGCGATGGCGCTCGCGGACGCGTGGCCCTCGCCGCATCACGGTCGCCGTCCACGGCCCGCTCTCGGAGCACGACGCGCGACTCCTGACGGTCGCAGCGCTGAACGGCGCGTTCCAGGGTCGAGTCGACGAGGCGGTGAACGAGGTGAACGCGCCTCTGATCGCGGCCGAGCGCGGGATCGACGTCTCCGAGCAGCGCTTCGCCACGGCGCAGCACTACACGAACCTCGTCCGCGTCGTCGTCGGCGCGGGAGCGCAGGACGTCGAGGTGGCCGGGACGACCGTCGGTCCCGAGCACCGCCTGTTCCTTGCCGGCGCGCTGGGGTTCTCGATCGACATCGAGCTCGCGCCGCACATGGCGTTCCTCTCGTACGACGACGTGCCGGGCATCATCGGGAAGGTCGGAACGATGTTCGGCGAGGCCGGCGTCAACATCGCGAACATGGCGGTGTCGCGCACGACCGAGGGCGGCAAGGCGCTCATGGCCTTCTCCATCGACTCGCCTGCGCCTCCCGAGCTCGTCGAGCGCGTCGAGGCGTCCGGGTTCGACGACGTGCGGTTCATCTCGCTTGGCTGAGGTTCCTCAGCTCGGCGAGCGCGGCGGAGGATGGGTCGTGCTGCAGTTCGTGCTCATGGCGGCGATCGTCGGTGCGGTGATCGCCTGGCCCGACCGCGATTCGACATGGCGATCGGCTCTCGGGGCGTCGTTGTTCCTGTCCGGCGACGCTCGTCGTCATCCTCGCCGCACGCGCACTTGGCTCGAGCATGACGCCGTTTCCGCGGCCGGCGCGCGGCGGTCAGCTCGTCGACGACGGGCCGTACGCGTTCGTGCGCCACCCCGTCTACTCCGGCGGCATCCTCGTCTTCGGCGGGCATCCCGCTCGCGCTCTCGCCGTGGGCGCTCGCCGGAACGGCCGCCCTCGCAGTCGCTCTGGGCGCTCAAGGCGCGCGTCGAGGAGCGCTTCCTCGCAGCGACCTACCCGGAGTACGCGGACTACAGCGCCGCAGGTCCGCTTCCGGCTCGTCCCCTTCGTCTACTGACTTCCGAGAGGTAGGCTGCGGGCGTGGTAGGGGCCTGGCCGGAGCCCGTCGAGCGGGTGTCCTCCTTCCTCCGCGAATCGGGAGTCGAGTCGCGCATCCACGAGTTCCCCGAAGGCACGCCGACCGCGCAGGACGCGGCGACGGCGGCCGGCTGCGACCTCGACCAGATCGTGAAGTCGCTCGTGCTCGTCTGCGACGAGCGCCCGGTCGTCGTCTTCGTTCCGGGAGACCGTCGGTGCGACCCGCAGAAGGTCGCTCGCGCCCTCGATGCGGAGTCTGCTCGAGTGGCGAAGGCGCCCGAGGTGGAGGAAGCCACCGGCTTCGCGCCCGGCGCCGTCGCGCCCTTTCCACTCCCGAAGATCGACGAAGCGCTCATGGAGCGCGCGCTGTACCGGCACTCGCTCGTCTGGGCGGGCGCCGGATCGTCACGGCACATGCTCGCGATCAGCCCGAGCGAGCTCGGGCGACTGACGCGGGCGCGGCCGATGGACGTCGTCACCGAGCGAACCTACGATTCTTCTAGACCGAAGGAGAGCTGACCCGATGCAAGAGACCGAGAAGATCTGGATGAACGGCGAGCTCGTCGACTGGGCGGACGCGAAGATCCACGTCGCCTCGCACGGGCTCAACTACGGCTCCGGCGTATTCGAGGGCATTCGCTGCTACGACACGCCAAAGGGACCGGCGGTGTTCCGCCTGACCGACCACCTCGTACGCCTGCAGAACTCGGCGAAGGTCCTCTACATGGACCTCCCGTACTCGCTCGAGGAGATCCGCTCGGCCGCGCACGACGTCATCGCGGCCAACGGGCTCGCATCGTGCTACCTGCGGCCGATCGCGTTCTACGGCTACGGCGAGCTCGGCGTGGCGTCCACCGGGAACCCGGTCGACGTCGTGATCATCAGCTTCCCGTGGGGCGCCTATCTCGGTGACGAGAGCCAGGCGCAGGGCATCTCGGCGAAGATCTCGAGCTGGGAGCGCGTCGGACCGAACGTCATCCCGCACGTCGCGAAGGCGACCGGCATCTACCTGAACTCGATGCTCGCGACGATGGAGGCGCGCCGCGCCGGTTACGACGAGGCGATCATGCTCTCCCACGACGGCTATGTCGCCGACGGGCCGGGCGAGAACATCTTCGTCGTGCGCGACGGAGTCATCCACACCCCGCCGCTCGCGATGTCGATCCTTCCCGGCATCACGCGCGACACGGTCATCCAGATCGCCCAGGACCTCGGCCACCGCGTCGAGGAGACGCTCCTCATCCGCACCGATCTCTATCTCGCAGACGAGGTATTCATGGTCGGGACCGCGACGGAGGTGGCGCCGGTGCGCGCGGTCGACGACCGCGAGATCGGTGTGGGGCCTGTGACGCGCGAGCTGCAGACGGCCTATCTCGACACCGTGCACGGGCGCAGCGAGCGCTGGAGCCACTGGCTCGACGTGGTCGAGATGTCGCCGTCCACGGCATAGCGCGTGGCGTCCGTCCGGACGATCCCGCTCTCGCTGCCCTGGCTCGACGAGCGGGAGGAAGAGCTCGTCGCCGACGTGCTTCGCTCAGGGCGGCTCTCGCTCGGCCCGACGATCGACCGCTTCGAAGAGGCGTTTGCGGAGGCGGTCGGAGCACCGTACGCCGCGGCCGTCTCGAGCGGCACGGCGGGGCTGCACCTGCTCTGCATCACGGCTGGAGTCGGCCCCGGAGACGAGATCGTCACCTCTCCGTATTCGTTCGTCGCGTCGGCGAACTGCGCGATCTACGAGGGAGCGACGCCGGTCTTCGCGGACATCGACCGGCGAACGCTGAACCTCTCGCCGGCAGCGGTCGAGGCCGCGATCACCGACCGCACGCGGGCCGTGATCGCTGTCGACATCTACGGCTATCCGTGCGAGCTCGACGAGTTGCGTGCGCTCTGTGACGCGCGTGGCATCGCGCTGATCGACGACGCCTGCGAGGCGCTCGGCGCTCGCTACAAAGGCGCCCCGATCGCATCGCAGGGCCCGTCGGCGGCCTTCGCCTTCTACCCGAACAAGCAGATCACGACCGGTGAGGGCGGGATGGTGACGACCCACTCGGAGAGCGAGTGGTTGCTGCTGCGGAGCCTCCGGAACCAGGGCCGGGCCGACTCGGGCGGGTGGCTCGAGCACTCCAGGCTCGGCTTCAACTACCGGCTCGACGACATCGGCGCGGCGATCGGCCTGGGGCAGCTCGAGAAGCTCGACGCGATTCTCACGGCGCGCTCGACCGTTGCGGCCCGCTACGCGCGGCTCCTCGCCGACGTGCCCGGGCTCGAGCTCCCCTGCGCTGACGACGCCGACCACGAGCGCTCGTGGTTCGTGTACGTCGTCACGCTTCCCGCTGCATGCCGACCGCGAGGCGGTGATCGCGTCGCTCTCCGCGAGGGGCGTTCAGACGGCGCGCTACCTCCCGTGCATCCACCTCCAGCCGTACATGCAGGATCGCTTCGGGTTTCGCGTCGGCCTGTGCCCCGTCGCCGAGGAGATCGCGTCGCGCACGCTCGCGATCCCGTTCCACGCGCGGCTCGCCGAGGACGATCAGGCGTATGTCGCGGACGCTCTCCGCGAATCCCTGGAGTAGTGTCGCGCGGCCCGTCTCAGGGTGAGGCCCTCGCCACGTGGGCGCTGTGGGGCCTCATCGCCCTGTGCGTGATCGTCGACGTACAGCCGGATCGACCCGAGCGAGACGTACCACGTGTCGAGGGAAGGAATCGCGGGCGGGCTCAGTCGTGCGCTCACGCTCGTCAACTTCCCGTTCGGACTCGTCGCGATCGCGCTCGTCCTGATCGCCGCTGCCGCCCTTCCTCGGAGCGCGTGGTGGGCCGCGGCGCCCGCCATCGGACTGTGCGCCACGATTCCGTGGTTCAACGAGCAGAAGAACCTCGACGCCCACTGGGGGAACGCGATCCCTGCGCTCGGAGTGGTGATCGCGGCTGGGCTGACCGTAGCGGCGACGCGACGCGCCGGCCCGTCACTCGCATCGCGACGGCCGTGGGACACCGCACGCGTGATCATCGTCGCCGTCGTGCTCCTGATCTCGTTGCCCTGGCTCAGCGCGGAGCTCGGCTTCCACTTCCCCGGCGACGTCTTCATGGGGGAAGAGGTCATCCCCGAGAAGGACGGCACGCTCATCGCCGCGGTTCACCTCGGCCACCATCACGGCGAGGACGGCGCGCTGCTGCTGATCACCGCGCTGCTTCTCTCGCGTGTCTTCGTGGAGACGAGAGGCCTGCGTCTCGCGATCACGTCGTACCTCGGGCTGATGCTCTCGTACGGCGCGGTCAACTGCGTCCAGGACGCGTGGAACGAGCAATTCGTGAAGCGCGGCTGGACGGACGCGAGGATTCCGTCGGCGATCCTGCCCTCGGCGAACCCGATCTGGTTGGTCGTCATCGCGCTTGCCGTGCTCTCCACCGTCGTCCTTCTCCGCGAGGACAAGCGGCCGTCATACTCCGCTCCATGACGCCGGCGCGGATGATCTTCCTCGGCTTCGGGAAGTACGCGCGCGCGGACAAGATCTACGCGCTCGAGCCCATAACGGGCGACGATCGAGGGGGCGGCCGCCGGACGCGGGTGTGGGTCGAAGGCGTGGGCGAGCCGCTCGTGGCGTCACGGACCGAGCGCACGATCCTCCACGAGATGGGCCATGAGGGCGGAGATTCGGCGCTGCTCGACGGCGCGCTCGATCTCGCGGAGCGTCTCGCCGCGGCGGCGGAGGAAGGTCGCGTCGATCTCGGCGACCTCGGGCGGCGTGCCCGCAAGCTGCTCGCCGCGACGGCACGACCGGCCGAGACCGAGCCGCTCTTCTGACGCCTCCGCGAGGGTTCTTCGCGCGCGACGCGGACGTCGTCGCGCGGGAGCTCGTCGGCGTGGACGCTCCTCGTCGACGGCGTCGGAGGAGTGGTCGTCGAGACCGAGGCGTATGCGCCGGATGATCCGGCGAGCCATTCGTTCGGAGGTCGGACGCGCCGGAACGCGACGATGTTCGGGCCGCCGGGTCGGCTGTACGTCTATCGCTCGTACGGGATCCACTGGTGCGCGAACGTCGTCTGCGCAGACGAGGCGATCGGCGCGGCGGTCCTCCTGCGCGCGCTCGAGCCGACGCACGGCGTCGGAGAGATGCAGCGAGCGGCGCGGCTTGGACGACGTCCGCTTGCTCGCGTCCGGGCCGGGGAGGCTCACCCAGGCGCTCGGCATCACGTCCGCGCACGACGGGCTCGACCTCGAGAGGTCCGCCGTTCGCGCTGATCGCGCCGAGCGCTTCGGTCGACGTCGTCGCATCGACACGGGTCGGCATCACCCGCGCCGTCGAAAAGCCGTGGCGGTTCTCTCTCGCCGGCTCTAGGTTCGTGAGCCGTCCCCGACCACGAGCGTGACCCGCAGCCCGCGCGCGACCGCCACACCGGGCTCTCGGCTCTGGCGGAGAACTGCGCCTGCCCGACCGCGGCGCGGTCTTGGCGCGAAGCTTGATCTTCAGCGCGCGGCCTCGCGTTGCGCGTCGGCGATGCTCGAGCCGACGAAGTTGGGAAGCATCCCGTGCTCGGCCTTCGAGACCCAGATCGTCACCGAGTCGTGGGCGGAGAGCCCGCCCGAGCGCGGATCCTGGCTGACGACGATGCCGGGCAGCCGCCCCGCCTTCGCCGGCGCGTAGGCGATGCTCGCGTCGAGCGGCTGCGCGTGCAGCGTGGCCTCAGCTCCGGCCTTCGTCATCCCGACGACGAGCGGCACCGAGACCTCGTTCGGCTTGCAGTCTGCCTCCGTGTCCGGCCCCTCCCCGGAGAAGTAGGCGACGAGCCGAGATCCGCGGCAGTAGCCGTTGTCGAGCTGCCACGATCCGTCGCGCCGCACCACCCACGTCGATGCACCGCCGAGATAGGGCGGGGAGTCGAACGACCGCGTGTCGTCCTCCTCGGTCTTCTCGACGAACGCCTTCCAGATCTCCGCGGGGAGCGTTCCACCGGCCACCGGCTCGCCGTTGAACTCGGTGAGCATCGGCTTGAGCGCGTCGGGGTACCCGACCCACACGGCGACGACGAGCTCCGGCGTGTACCCGACGAACCACGCGTCGCCGTAATTGTCCGTCGTTCCCGTCTTGCCGGCGATCTGGCGTCCTGCGATCGCGGCGCGCTTCCCGGTTCCGACCCGCACCACGTCCTGGAGGATCTGGGTCAGAAGCTCGGCGTGGCCCTCGTCCATGACCTGCTTCGGGTCGGAACGTTGGCGTCCACACGGCTCGACCGGAACCGCTCGACCGTCTGGACAACACGAGGGCGGTTGCCGAACTCCGAGCCGTCGATGCGGCGGCCGTCGTTGGCGATGGTGGCGTACGCGCGGGCCATGTCGAGCGGGCTCACGGCGCCCGACCGAGGCCGATCGAGAAGTACGGGACGAGTCGGCTGCGGATGCCGAGGCTGCGTGCGCGTCTTCACGATCGCCTTCGGCCCGACGAGGTCGGTGAGCTGCGCGAAGACCGAGTTGTCCGAGGAGACGATCGCGCGGGAGAGGCTCACGCGACCGAGATAGGTGTGGTCGTAGTTCGTTACCTTCCAGATCCGGTCTCCGGCGTCGATCGAGACCGGCTTCGACTCGAGCTCAGTACCGGCGAGATGCCCTCGTTCATCGCGGTCGCGAGAACGATCGGCTTGAACGAGGAACCCGGCTGGCGTTTTGCCTGCGCGGCGAGGTTGAACTGGCTCTGCCGGAAGTTCCGCCCGCCGAACATCGCCTTCACGGCGCCGTCCCGAGGTCGATCGCGACGAGCGCAGCCGCAGGCCCGTCCGGATTGCGCAGGACGCTCTCGATCGCCGCGCGAGCTTTCAGCTGGAGGTCGAGGTCGATCGTCGTCGTCACCTTGAGCCCACCCCCGAACACGCGGCCGGCGCCGTAGCGCGCGACGAGGTCGTCCTTGACGTAGTTGACGAAGTACGGCGCAGGCCCCTGCGTGCCCGGAAGCCGGATGTCGTCGAGCACGGGGAGAGGAGCCTTGTCCGCACGCCGGAATTGGTCCGCAGATCTTCCCCTGGTCGAACATCAACCGGAGGACGTGGCGCCGTCGAAGCGTCGCGTTCCGCGGGTTGCTCGCCGGGTCGTAGAGCGACGGATCCGAAGGAATCCCGGCAAGGAGTGCGGAGTCCGCGAGCGTAAGTTCCTTCGCGCTCTTCTTGAAGTACGCACGAGCAGCTTGCTGGATCCCGTTCGCCCCGTGCCCGAAATAGATCGTGTTGAGGTAGGCGGTGAGGATCCTGTCCTTGCTCCAGCGCTGCTCGAGCTGCCACGCCAGCGCGGCTTCGCGGACCTTCCGTGCGAGCGTCTGCTCGTTGCGGATGTACGCGTTTTTCACGAACTGCTGTGTGATCGTCGAGCCACCCTCGACGATGCCCTGCTGGCGGACGTCCTGCCACAACGCGCGCCCGATGCCGTGTAGATCGACTCCGTTGTGCTCGAAGAAGCGCTGATCCTCGACCGAGACGATCGCCTGCCGCATGATCGGCGCGATGTCCGCGTGTCGACGAGGACGCGGCTCTCGTCGCCGCGAAGCACGGCAAGCACCGTCTTGCCGTTCGGCCGCGTAGATGACGGTGTCCACGTCCGCATGCTGCGCCGCCGGGTCGAGCGCCGGGATCTCGCTCGCCACCGCGCGCACGAGGCCGAACGTGAAGGACAAGGCTGCAGCCACGAAGAGGACGAATAGCAGCGCCGCAAGGCGGCGCTTGCGAACCCGGCGCCGCGGACGCGGCGTCCCCTTCTCTCTCCGACCTCGAAAGGGAGTCGATCTTGCTCCGGGAGCCCGAAGCTCCCGCAAAGGGACGGTTCAGACGGTGTCCGATGCGACGATCGGCGCGGTTGTCGGCGAGCCCACGCCGCCAGACGGCTCCACTGTTACCGCGACGAGGTCGCCGGCCTGCACGGTGCCGTCGATCGCGACGATCTCCGTAC
>CAVZNF010000008.1:0-74344 GCA_963776565.1 uncultured Gaiellaceae bacterium | reverse complement strand
AAACGACCGATAGCTGTCGAGTGTTCGACATGGCGTTCTTCGGCGGGGCCTTCTCCGAACGTGTTCGAGCGTTTAGTCACGCCCACCAGGATGCGAACGTCCGGCTCGAGGTCGTGACGCTGAACGGCGAGCGGCTCGACGCCCTGGAGCTCAGCGCTGTCGAGAGTGGAACGAGGGTCTCCACGCGCGACAACCGACTGGTCTTTCTGCCGTACTCGCTGATCGCGTATGTGGACGTCGCGATCTTGCAGGATCATCGCATTGCGGGTTTTCATCTCCTGCTCGACTCCGAATAGAGCGCCCGCCCCGACGTCGCGTCGAGCCTGCGGGCTCTCGGTGTCCATTCGGCTGGCGACTCTCGTACCGGGCAGGCATTCGGGCCGAGAGCCACCAGCACTAGTTCGTCAGACGACACCCAGCGGCGACAGCTAGCCGACTTCACGTTCTTCGAACGTCAGCTTCGCGCAGACTTCGTGATCGAACGTGCCACTGGATAACGTCTCGGCGTGGCGCTCACGGACGACGAGATACGTGCGGCGACCGTCGGAGATCTCACCGAGCACAACGCGACAATCGAGCTCGCCGAGTACGACCCCGAGTGGCCGCGACTGTTCGAGCGCGAGGCGACCCGGATCCGGGCGGCGCTGGGTTCGAAGGCCGTGCAGGTCGAACATGTCGGGTCGACGTCGGTGCCGGGCCTGGCGGCGAAGCCGCTGATCGACATCATCCTGGTGGTGGCCGACTCGTCCGACGAGGACGCCTACGTACCCGCAGCTCGAGAGCGCCGGCTACACACTGCGAATCAGAGAGCCCGACTGGTACGAGCACCGGCTCTTCAAGGGCCCCGACACGAACGTGAACGTCCACACCTTCTCCGAGGGCTGCGAGGAGGTCGGGCGAATGCTCGCCTTCCGCGACTGGCTGCGCACACACGACGACGACCGCGATCTGTACCTGAGCGCCAAGCGCGAGCTCGCAGCGCGCGAGTGGCGATACGTGCAGAACTACGCGGACGCGAAGTCGGCGGTCGTCCAGGAGATCAACGCGCGAGCGCAGTCCGAGTAGATAGCCGGATACGCGTGCGCCGCGAAGCCGTCAGTATTCGCGAATACGACGCCATCGCAACGAGAGGAGCCCCTTGAACGCGCGAGACACGACCATGGAGCAACGGCTTGTCCGCCCGAAGATCAAGCCGTTCAGGCTCCTCGTGTCCTGGCTCGTGGCCGCCGCCGCGCTCTTCATCGCGGCCTGGATCGTGCCTCACGTCGCGATCCAAACGTTCCTCGGCGCCGTCGTCGTCTCCCTCGTCATCGCCGTCCTCAACGCGCTGATCCCGCCGCTCGTCGCAGCGATCAAGCTGCCGCTCACGCTCGTTCTCGGCTTCCTCATCATTCTCGTCCTCGATGCGCTCATGCTCCTCGCAGCGTCTGCGCTCACGGAAGACGCCATCGAGGTCGACAGTTTCTGGTGGGCGCTCCTGACCGCGCTCATTGCCTCGGCGGTCACGGTTGTCCTGGACGTGATCTTCGGGACGAACGACGACGACACGTACACGCTCCGCGTTATCGAGCGGATCGCGCGTCGATCAGGCGAACGCGTCGAGACCGATGTCCCGGGGATCGTCTACCTCGAGATCGACGGGCTCGCCCTCCCCGTCCTCCAGCGCGCGATGCGGGACGGCAACGCCCCGAACATGGCCCGCTGGGTCGCCGACGGCGACCATCGCCTCGCCGAGTGGGAGCCGGACCTCTCGTCGCAGACCGGAGCGAGCCAGGCGGGCATCCTTCTCGGCTCGAACGAGAACATCCCCGCGTTCCGCTGGGTCGAGAAGGCGACGGCGACGACGATGGCTTGCTCGGCACCTGCCGACTGCGCGGAGCTCGAGCGCCGCCATGGCACGGGTGTCGGGCTGCTCACGGACGGGGGCGCCAGCCGCGGCAACCTCCTCTCGGGCGAAGCTGAGCACGTCATCCTCACGGTCAGTCGCATGGAGGCAGAGAAGGGCGCGAACCCCGGCTACCGTGCGTTCTTTTCGAACGGTTTCAATGTGACACGCGTGCTCGTGCTCTTCTTCTGGGAGGTCTTTCTCGAGTGGACGGCGGCGCTGCGTGCGATCCGGCGAGACGTCAATCCGCGAGGCCACCGCAGCGGCCTCTACCCCTTCATGCGCGCCGCGATGTGCGTCGTCGTGCGGGATCTCATCGTGTATGGCGTCCTCTCCGACATGCTCAAGGGCAGGCCCGCGATCTACGCGACCTTCTCCAGCTACGACGAAGTGGCCCACCACTCCGGCCTCGAGCGTGCAGACACGCTCGAGGCGCTGCGGAAGCTCGATCAGCAGTTCGGCCGCATCGACCGCGCACGCCGGTACTCGCCCCGCCCGTACGAGATCGTCGTGCTCTCGGATCACGGCCAGACGCAGGGAGCGACCTTCAAGCAGAGAAACGGCTATTCGCTCGAGGACCTGGTGGCGCGGTCACTGGCGTCAGGTGAGGTCGCGAGCTACTCCGGCGGCGACGAGCAGAACGCGATGGTCGGGCTCGCGGTGGGCGAGGCGACCGGCACGGACCCCTCGAAGAAGCGGCCGAAGAACGACGTGTCCGACCGCGAGGTCGTTGTCATGGGGTCGGGAAACCTCGGCCTCATCTACCTCATGGACGAGCGGCGCCGCATGACGCTCGAGGAGATCGAGACCCGCCACCCCGCGCTCATCCCCGCGCTCCGCGAGCATCCGCACGTCGGTTGGCTGCTCGTGCGCTCGGAGAAGGACGGGGCGGTCGCAATCGGAGGCGGTGGCGTTCGCTACCTCGCGGACGACAGGATCGAAGGCGACGATCCGCTCGCGAACTTCTCCCCCACCGCCGCACAGCATCTTCGCCGGACCGACGGCTTCGCAGACGTCGCGGACATCATGATCGGAAGCTTCTACGACCCGCAGCTGGACGAGGGCTGCGCGTTCGAGGAGCTGATCTCGTTCCACGGCGGTCTGGGCGGCCCGCAGACCCGACCGTTCGTCCTCTATCCATCTTCGTTCCGGCTTCCCGACGAGCCGCTCGTCGGCGCCGCCGCGGTTCACGGCCTCCTGCGAGGCTGGCGTCAGCAGCTGCAGGGCGCCGGCTAGTCGACGACAGGTCCCTCGCATCGCGCTGCCCAACATGACCGGAACCGAGCCGATTTGTCGGGATGACTCCTGATGAACCTCCTCTGGGGTCTCCTGATCATCGTCGTCGTCGATGCGATCGCTATCGCCGCGATGCTTCTCGTGCGCCGGCGCGCGCCCGAGGGGAGCTTCTTCGCTGACGGCGATCGCGCATCGGGCGTCTTCGGCGTGCTCGCGACGTGCTTCGCGATCTTCGCCGGCTTCGTCATCTTCCTCGCATTCACGACCTACGACCAGTCGCTCGCAGGCGCCGATGCCGAAGCGTTGATCGTCGCACAGCAGTACGAGACGGCGCAGTTCCTCCCGAAGGAGACTCGAGACGCATTGTCGGGACAGATCATCTGCTACGCCCGCTACGTCGTTCACCAGGAATGGCCCGAGATGCGGGCCGGTGTGAAGAGCAACTCGATCAACCCGTGGAGCGTTGCGCTGTTCCACACGATCCGCGCCGCACATGCGACGACGTCCGCCCAGCAGGCGGCCTTCTCCAAATGGCTCGACCAGACCTCGGATCGGGAGGAAGCGCGTCGCGACCGGATTCACGGAGCGGCCGGCATCACGCCGACATCGTTATGGATCGTCCTCCTACTGACCGCCGGTGTGGTCTTCGCCTACATGCTGTTCTTCGCGGACAGCGCCGAGATGAAGCGGTCACAGGCGATGCTCATCGGCTCGGCCGCCACGGTGGTCGTGGTCACTGTGTTGGCCATCTACGCGCTGGACAACCCGTACCGCCCGGGGCTCGGGAGCATCCAGCCGCGTGCAATGGAACGGACGCTGGTGATCCTCGGTGAGGAGCAAGCCGCGGTCGGGGTCGACGCACCCGTCCCTTGCGACGCACAGGGAGTGGCATCCTCGTGAGCGAGACGCCGGCGTCCGAGCATCGGCTCGAGCTGCTGGCCGCGATCCTGTTGGCCCTGGCCGCGATCGCAACCGCGTGGGCGACGTATCAGTCGTCGGTTTGGAGGGGCAAGCAGGCCCAGGCGCAGAGCGCTTCCATCGCCGCGCGCGTCGAGTCGACACGACAGGCCAGCGTGGCAAACCGACAGGCCCAGATCGACCTCGCGCTCTTCACCCAGTGGATCGACGCGTATGCGCAGCGACAGGGTGAGCTCTCGTCCTTCTATCGGAGGCGGTTCCGAGCCGAGTTCGAGCCGGCCTTCCAAGCGTGGATCGCCACCCGACCGCGCGAGAACGAGAATGCCCCGCTCTCGCCGTTCGTCATGCCGCAGTACCGACTGGCCGCGTCCACGAAGGCAGATGCTCTGGAGGCCGAGGCAGGCGAATTCAGCCTTGCGGTGACGCGCAACATCGAGCGCGCCGACCGGTACATGCTGGCGGTCGTCCTCTTCGCCATCGCGCTTTTCTTCGCGGCGATCAGCATGAGGCTCAAGTCCCGCGACGTCCGGATCGGGATCCTCGCCGCCGGTTACGTGCTGTTCGTCGGGACGGCCCTGTGGCTGGCCGCGCAGCCGGTGAGTCTGAGCGCCTAGGGGACGCCGCCAGCCGGCGCGGTGTCCTGCCCGGCTTCCCCGGCCGCCTTCGCCTCCGCGACCTTGTCTCGCCGCGCCTTCGTCAACTCCTGCACGAAGATCTGGATCGTCGCGGCCAGAGGAACAGCCGTGAGCGCACCGAGCACGCCGAGCAGCGCGCCGAACAGGGTCACGGCGACGATGATGAAGAACCCCGAGAGGTTGACCGCCTTACCCTGGATCTTGGGCGTCAGGATGTTGTTCTCGACCTGCTGGTACACGAGGACGACGACGAGCATGATGATCGCCGCGGTGAGACCCTCCTCGGCCCACAGCGTCGGAACGAGGATGAACCCGGCGAGCGTCGCGCCGATGTTCGGGATCATGTCGAGCAGCCCCGCAATCACCGCCAGCCCAAGCGCATAGCTCGATCCGAGCAGCCACGCCGTCGTTCCCTGCACGGTTCCGGCGATCGTGGCGATCACGACTAGGCCGATTGCCCAGCGCGAGATCGAGGTGGTGACCCTCTCCCAGACGTCGAGCCAGCGTTCCTCCTCGCCGGGCATCAGCACGCTCGCGAGCGCCCGCTTGAGATTCACGATGTCGCTGAGCAGGAACAGGCAGATGAAGATGATCGTGAACCCGGCGAGGAAGAGCCCGAAGAACGACCCTGCGATGCCGAGCACGCTGGAGATCGCATCCGGAACCGATACCGAGACCTGCTGCGCTCCGTCCTGCACGTTCCCGGCAGCGCCGGAGTCACCGAGCCAGGAGAGCCCGTCGGCTGCGCGGAGTTGTTCGACCGTCGCCGGAAGCTGCTGGAGGAAGTCGCGCACGCTGCCCACGAGCGGAACCAGAAACAAGAGCATGAGCGCTGTCACGGCGAGCGCGCTCCCGATCACGGTGACAGTCGCGGCGAGACCCCGCGACATGCGCGTCTTCGCCATGACGAAGCGAACCGGATACTCGAAGACGAGCGCGAGGAAGATGCCGACGAAGACGATCAGGAACGTGTCGCCGATCGCCGCGAATGCGACGGCGAGGCCGAGCGCCCCGAGCACGAGGAGCAACGTCCGCATCGGGAGGAGTAGCTCGACGCGCCGCTCGGCGGGCGATTCCACGGCAGGAAAGGTACGTCGCTGTGCGGCTGGTCACGTCGCGCTCACTGCGTCCGGCCGCCGAGGATCAGTTGCCGCACGGGCGCCGCAGTCGTCGTGGGCGGTGAGGCACCAGGGCCCGTCAGACGGGACTGGGAGCGGGCTCGGGCGGTCCACGCCCGCCGGCATCGGCCGCCTCTTCCGCCGCTTTCGCAGCAGCGAGCTCCTTGCTGATGTGAATGGCCGCCGATGTGAGCGGGGCGGCGAGCACCATGCCGATCATGCCGAAGAGGCTGCCGAACCCGATCGTCACGATCAGGACGACCAGCGGATTCAGGTCGAGAGTCGCTCCGAACGCGATGGGCTGCACGATGTTCTGCAGTAGGCCGTTCGCGAGGATCACGACGACGAGCATGATCGCGGCCGCCGTCGTGCCCTGAGACGACAACGTGAGCAGCACGGCGAAAGCCCCCGAGATGAAGGCGCCGATGAACGGAATGTACGCAGTCACGAACACGACGACGGCGATCGTCCCGGCGAGCGGTACGTCCAGGAGCACAGCTGCCACACCAACGACGAAAGCGTTGAATGTGGCGACGATCGTCACGCCGAGGAAGTAGCGCCGTAGCGACTGAATGACGTTGTCGGTGATGACCGTCGCGACGCTCGCTTGCACACCGAGATGGCGATCGACGAAGCTCCGCACGACCGGGCCGTCCTTCAACAGGAAGAACGTCGCAAACGCGCTGAACGTCAGGAAGAAGACGAGCGAGGTCAGGCCGTGGATTCCGTCGACGACGCCCTGCAGTAACGTCTTGCCGGTCGTGGAGGTGCCGGAGGTCGCATTGTCGGCAGTGCTCGAGCTGTCGACGCCGGCGTCCTTCGCCCAGCTCTGGATCTTGTCGACGGCCTGATTCAAGGACGACTTGATCTCGGACGACTGCTCCGAAAGCCCGCCGACGACGAGGAGGAAGATGATCACCCCCAACGCGACCAACGCGAGCAGCACGATGGCCGCGCCGGCGATGCGTGGAATCCCGCGGGCGTGCATCTTCGTGACAAGAGGACCGGCGACCGTCGCGAGAATCGCGCCGAGCACGACTGGAATCGTGATCGTCGAGGTCAGGGCCAGAAGCCACGTAAGACCGACGAAGAGGATCGCGACGCCTACGAGGAACCAGGCGAGCAACCCGAGGTCCCGCACCCAGACCGGCGCCGAGAAGACGCGTGAGAGAGCGCTGGCGTCGATCTGGACGACCGAGGGCCCGGACGTCGCAGCGACGGGCTCCCCCTGCTTGCGCGAGGAGCGGTCGAAACCCAGGGATCTTCATGGAAGCCTGTCTTCGCCGGGCCGCTGCGATACTCCTTCGTCAGCCACGAGGGAGAGACGAGTGACGCTCAAGCAGCCGAAAGCGCCCACAGCGCAGGCGACCGACGATCTCGCAGTCGCGCCGCACTTCAGCCTCGAGACGCAGACGATCCCCCGCCACGCGCTTCCGGAGGGCGAGATGCCTCCGGATGTCGCGTACCAGATCATCCACGACGAGCTGATGCTCGACGGCAATGCGCGGCTGAACGTGGCCACGTTCGTGTCGACGTGGATGGAGCCTCAGGCCGAGAAGCTCATGGCCGAGTGCTTCGACAAGAACATGATCGACAAGGACGAGTACCCGCAGACCGCGGAGATCGAGGCGCGCTGCGTGAACATCCTCGCCAACCTCTGGCACGCGCCGGACGCCGACGCGGCGACCGGCTGCTCGACGACGGGCTCGAGCGAGGCGGCGATGCTCGGCGGGCTCGCGCTCAAGCGGCGCTGGCAGCAGCGGCGCACGGCCGAGGGCAAGCCGATCGACAAGCCGAACCTCGTCATGGGCATCAACGTCCAGGTCTGCTGGGAGAAGTTCGCGAACTACTGGGACGTCGAGATGCGCCTCGTCCCGATGGAGGGCACCGCTTCACGCTCTCCGCGGAGGAGGCGGTGAAGCTCTGCGACGAGAACACGATCGGCGTCGTCGCGATCCTCGGCTCGACCTTCGACGGCGCGTACGAGCCGGTGAAGGAGATCTGCGACGCGCTCGACGCGTTCCAGGAGGAGACCGGGATCGACGTGCCGGTGCACGCCGACGGGGCGTCCGGCGCGATGATCGCTCCGTTCCTCGACCCGGACATCGAGTGGGACTTCCGTCTCCCCCGCGTTGCGTCCATCAACACGTCGGGGCACAAGTACGGCCTCGTGTATCCGGGCGTCGGCTGGGTCGTCTGGCGCGACGCGGACGCACTGCCGGCGGACCTCATCTTCTGGGTCAACTACCTCGGCGACAACATGCCGACCTTCGCGCTGAACTTCTCGCGGCCCGGCGCGCAGGTCGTCGCGCAGTACTACAACTTCCTCCGGCTCGGCTACGACGGCTTCAGGCGCGTGCAGGGCTACGCGCGTGACGTCGCGACGCGGCTCTCCGGGAGGATCGAGGAGCTCGGCCCGTTCGAGCTCCTCACGCGCGGCGACGAGCTGCCCGTCTTCGCCTTCACGCTGAAGGACGGCATCGACAACTACACGGTGTTCGACGTCTCGAACGCGATGCGCGAGCGAGGCTGGCAGCTTCCGGCGTACACGTTCCCCGAGAAGCGCACCGACCTCGCCGCGTTGCGCGTCGTCGTCCGCCGTGGCTTCACGCACGACATGGCGGACATGCTCGTCGCCGACCTCGAGCGCCAGCTTCCGCGGCTCGAGGCGCAGCCCGCGCCGATCCACGACGAGGCGTCCGGGACCGCCTTTGCGCACTGATGTGTCGCTGGCTCGCGTACTCGGGATCGCCCCTCCTTGTCGAGGAACTTCTCTTCAAGCCGAAGCACTCGCTCATCGACCAGAGCCTCCACTCCACCATGGGCGCCGAGGCGACGAACGGCGACGGGTTCGGCATCGGCTGGTACGGCACGCGGCCGACGCCGGGAACGTTCCACTCGGTCGAGCCGGCGTGGAACGACCGGAACCTGCGTGACCTCTCGGCGCAAATCGAGTCGCATCTCGTGTTCGCGCACATCCGCGCTTCGTCGGGAACGCCCGTGCAGCAGACGAACTGCCACCCGTTCCGTCACGGGAACTGGCTGTGGATGCACAACGGGGCCCTCGGCGACTTCCACCGGGTGAAACGCGAGCTCGTCCTCGCGGTGGATCCGGCGCTGTATCCGTCGATCGAGGGCTCGACCGACTCGGAGGTCTTCTTCTACCTCGCCCTCACGATGGGGCTCGAGGACGATCCGCCGGGGGCGGTCGAGCGCGCGGTCGGCTTCATCGAGCACGTGGGGTACGCGCAGGGCGTCGAGCATCCGATCCAGATGACGGTGGCGACGACCGACGGGACGCGTCTGTGGGCGTTTCGATACTCGAGCGAGGGAAAGTCGCGCTCGCTCTTCTACTCCACGCGCGTCGACACGCTGCGCGAACAGCATCCGGAGGTAGCCGTCCTGCAGCAGGTGTCGCGACGAGTCGCGGCTCGTGGTCTCCGAGCCTCTCGGCGACCTCGCCGGGGCGTGGAACGAGGTTCCCGAGTCACACTACGGCGTGATCCAGGAAGGCCAGGACGAGCTGCGGCCGTTCACACCGCGGCCGCCCGCGTAGCGCATGACGCCGGCGGGCGTTTGGTGGCCGCCGCGGCGGGTCTCGTGGTGGATCGGCGTCCTCTTCGCGTTCGGGTCGACGTGCTTCTTCATCGGACCATTCCCGGGATTCGAGCAGCGGGTCGGCTCGGAGATCGACGGGATCGCCTTCTTCGTCGGGTCGATCTTCTTCACCTCGGCCGCCTTCTTGCTGTGGCTGCAGGCGCGTAGGCGAGGCCTCAGGAGGCCGGTGCCGGCGCAGTGCTTCGAGCTCATCTCCGCTCCTTCTCCCCTTCTGTCGCGAGGGAGATGACGACCGCGCCGAAGAGCGCGACCCCGAGGGCGCAGTACGCGACCACCTTGTGCCACGTCGGCTCGGCGAGCCGCTCGTCGAGCAGCACGGTCCCGATGAGGATGCTGACGAGCGGGTTGCAGACCGAGACGCGTCGCGACCGACGCTGCGAGCTTCCCCGTCGCGAGCGAGACCTGCTGCACGACGAACGCGAGGATGCCCGCGATCGCGAACGCGTAAGCCTCCCAGCTCGTGAGCACCGCGCCGAAGCCGTCGTCGCCGAGGATCTCGACGGTCGGCTTGCAGAGCGAGGCTGAGAGCCCGTACAGGACTCCAGCACACGCGCCGTACAGCCCGGCCTTGCGCACGAGCGACCCCTTGTTCCCCATCACGAGGAGCACGGCAGCGATGGCGCCGAAGACGAGGACTGCCAGCGCCCACTCGTTCGCGGGGGCGTTGTCGTTGCCGTCCGCCGCGTCCCCGATGACCATGAAGGCCGCGAGCCCGAGCACGACCACGACCGCGCCGCCGATCTCGCGGCGGTTGATCTTCTGGCTCGTGAAGAAGTAGCCGAGCGGGAGCGCGAACACGATCGTCGTCACGAGCAGCGGCTGGATCACTGCGAGCCGGCCGTTCGCGAGGGCGACGGCCTGGAACGCGTAGCCGCAGAGGAGCGCGAGCGTCCCGGCGAGCCACCACTTCTGGCTCGCGAGCTTCAGGAGTGACTTCGGCGAACCGAGCGACACCTCCCCCATGCCGAGCGCGCCCTTCTGCTGGAGCGTCGCGGCGAGCGCGAAGAAGAACGCGGCTACCAGCGCAAGGATCTCGGCCACGGTCGCTGGAGCCTACGCCGTCGCGCGGACGGTCGCAACGACGTCACGGCGCCTTGTAACGTCCACGCGATGAGACAGCGTCGCCCGGCCGCTGTTCGTCCCCGTCATCCTCGGCACACCGAGGCAGGGACGGATGAGCGAGCACGCGGCGCGGCTCATCCACGAGCGAATGACTCAAGCGGCACCGGGATCGAGACCGAGCTTCTGGACGTCGCGACTCTCCCGATCCCGTCCGACGATGCCGGCGAGGCAGCGAAGGATCCCGCGTTCGCGGACACGATGAACCGCGCCGACGCGCTCGTCATCGTCGCCCCGGAGTACAACCACGGCTACCCAGGTCTGCTAAGCACGTGCTCGACACGAACCTGACGGAGTACATCCACAAGGCTGCGGGGGTCGTGGGCGTCTCGGCAGGGATCTTCGGCGGCGCGCGAGTGATCCAGAACCTGCTGCCGGTGCTCCGCGAGCTCGGCCTCGTCACGATCTTCTGGGACGTGAACGTCAACAATGTCGCGCAGCCGCTTCGACGAGGACGGCAGCCTCGTGGACGACTCGTTCCTCGCGATCGAGAAGTTCCTCGACGAGCTCGTCTGGATGGCGGAGACCCTGCGGCACGGCCGCGAGCACGTCACCATCGGAGAGCCGTCTGAAGCCCGAGATGACCTGCCCGCGCTGCGGCGCCGCGATGAACCACCAGGCGACAAGCTCCGGGAGCCGACGACGCGCGAGGAGGCGGAGACGAGCCCTCTGGGCGGCATCGTCATCGCCGTCTTCGCCTGTCCGCAGCTGCGGCTGGATCGCGTCCCGACCGCGCGACGACGACGAGTCCTAGCGCGCCGCGAGCGAAACGATCTCGTCGACGAGGTCGAGCCCCTCCGGGCGGTGCGTGATCAGAAGGACGGAGCGGTCGCCTGCGGCGTCGAACACGTCCGCGACGAGCGCCTCCGCCGTGTCCGGGTCGAGGTGTGCCGTCGGCTCGTCGAGGAGGAGCACCGGCGCGTCCGCGAGAAGGGCCCGTGCGACGACGAGCCGCTGCCGCTGACCGCCGGAGAGCCGCCCTCCCTCCTCCCCCACGAGCGCGTCCAGCCCTTCCGGAAGCGACTCGACCCAGTCGGCGAGCCGCGCACGCCGCAGGGCGTCGACGAGCTCGTCGTCGGTCGCGTCCGGTCGGCCGAGCTTGAGGTTCTCGCGGATGGACGAGGCGAAGACGTGCGCCTCCTGGCCGGCGAGCGCGAACGTGCGCCGAACGTCCTCCAGACGTAGCTCGCGCGCGTCGCGGCCTCCGATGGTGACGCGGCCGCGCTCGGGGTCGAGGAATCGGAGGAAGAGGTTCGTGACGGTCGTCTTGCCCGCGCCGCTCGGCCCGACCAGGGCAACGCGTTGCCCGGGCTCGATGGTGAGCGTCAGGCCGTCGAGGACTGCCGGTCCGTCGCCATAGCGTGCCGTCACGTCCTCGAGCGCGACCGCGACCGGCGCGCTCGGGGCCGGCACTGGAGCCAGAGGGTCCGTGATCGCCGGCATGCGGCCGGTGAGCTCGAGCACGCGCGCGCCGGACGCGAGGGTCGACGGAAGCTCGCGTGCGGCGGCCGGGAGTGGCGCCACTGCGTCGAACGAGGACAGCGCGAGCAGCGCCAGCGTCGCCACCAGCACGCGATCGAGCGTCCCGGTCTCGTGCGCGGCGACCGCGAGCGCGAGCACCCCGACGAGCGTCAGCCCGGCCACGAGTACCAGGGCCGCGTCTGCGACGCCGGAGACGAATGCGTCCCGCCGGGCGAGCCGGCGGAGCTCCGCGTCGGCGGACGCGACACGAGCGAATGCGTCGTCCTCCCGACCGTACGCGGCCAGCTCGGGAGCACCGCGCAGGATCTCCGCGAGCTCGGCGGCGAGCTCACCTCGCGCAGCGGCTTGCCGCCGGCCCACGAAACGCGACAGCCGCCCGGCGAGCAGCGGCACGGCAACTCCCCCGAGCGCGAGGCCGAGCGCCAGCACGACGGCTGCCGCGGGTAGGACGACGGCCGTCGCGACAACACAGGCCGTCGACACGACGAGCGCGACGAGCGGCGGCCCGATCCCACGGACGTAGAGCCCTTGAAGCGCGTCGACGTCGGCGACCAGCCGGTTCACGAGGTCGCCGCGCCGGTACGCGTCGAGCTCGCCCGGCGCGAGCGGCTCGATGTCCCGGTAGACGGTCGAGCGGATCCGGCCGAGCGCGCGGAGCGCGAGATCGTGGGACGCCAGACGCTCGAGGTAGCGCGCCAGCGGCCGCGCGAGCGCGAAGAAGCGAACGACGACGATCGTCGTCGTCAACGCGAGGATCGGCGGCTGCTCGGCCGCCCGCGAGATGAGATAGCCGGCGGCGGTCATCAGCGCGACCCCGAAACCCACGGCGAGCGCCCCGAGCACCAGGGCGAGCGCCATCCGGCCGCGGGGCATGCCGGCAAGCCCGAGCAAGCGACGGGTCGTTCTCACGCGACGGCCTCCGCCACGGCGCCGATGCGGACGATCCGGTCGGCACGCTCGGCGAGCTCGGGACGGTGCGCTACGAGGACGAGCGTCCTTCCCTCTCGCAGCACGTCGATCGCGTCGGCGACGATCGACGCGCTCTCCGGATCGAGGTCGGCCGTCGGCTCGTCCAGTAGCACCAGCGGCGCGTCCCGCAGGAACGCGCGCGCGAGCGCGACGCGTCGCCTCTCCCCCGCCGAGAGGGCACGTCCTCCTTCGCCGACCACCGTCTCGTATCCGTCGGGAAGCGCGTTGACGAACTCGTGCGCGCGGGCGAGAGTCGCTGCGGCGCGGACCTCCTCGTCGGCCGCAGCGGGCGCGCCGAGCCTGATGTTGTCCGCGACGGTCCCCCGGAAGAGCGTCGGCTGCTGTGGCACGTACGCCGTGAGGCGGCGCCACGCCTTCGGATCGATGCCGGCGAGGTCGTCGCCGCCGACGAGAATCCGGCCGGACGACGGCTCGGCGAAACGCATGAGGAGAGACAGCAGCGTGGACTTCCCCGCGCCGCTCGGCCCGACGATCGCGACACTCTCGCCCGGCTCGATCACGAGCTCGACGTCGCGGAGCACGTCGAGCTCACGTGTCGGGTACCGGTACGAGACCCGCTCGAACGCGATCGGCGCGAGCGCCGCACTCGGAAGCCGAACCGACTCGACGGCGACCGCGGGAGCCTCCGACAGGTCGAGAAGTCGCTCTGCGACGGCGGCGCCGTCGGCGCTCGCATGCCACTGGGCCGCGAGGTTCCTGATCGGCAGGTAGAGCTCAGGAGTTAGCACGAGCACGGTCAGCGCCGCCTCGAAGCCGATGTTCCCTTCGGCGAGCCGAACCCCGACGACGACGGCGACCAGCGCGATCCCGAGCGTCGCAGCGAGCTCCAGGATGGCGCCGGACAGGAACGCGAGCCGCAGCGTCCCCATCGTCGTCCTGCGGTACTCGTCGCTCACGCTCGCGATGCGCTCTGCCTGAACGGCTCCGCGGTTGAAGGCCCGGAGCGTCGGCAGCCCCCGCACGACGTCGAGGAAGTGGTTCGAGAGCAGCGCCAGCGCCTGCCAGCGCTCACGCGCCTTCCGAGCGGTCTGCCGGCCCACGAGCCACATGAAGACCGGGACGAGCGGAAGCGTCAGGACCATCACGCCGGCGGCCAGCGGATCGATCGACACCACGATCGCCAGGACCGCGATCGGGACGACGGCGGCGAGCACGATCTGCGGGAGGTATCGCGCGAAGGTCGCCTCGAGCGCGTCGACACCCGTGACGGCCGCCGTCGTCACCTCGGAGGTCTGCGTCCCGTCGAGAGCTGCGGGGCGGCGACGGAGCCTCGCGTCGACGACGTCGAGGCGCAGCTGCGAGACGACCTCGGCCGCGGCCCGCCTCCCGGCGACCTCGAAGCCCCATGCCCCCGCTGCCCGAGCAATGACGACGAGCCCCAGCAGGACGAGAGCCGGGGCTACGTCGTCGAGCGACGACCCGCCGAACGCGCGGGCCGCGACGCGCGCGAGCAGGAAGGCCTGTGCCAGCACGAGCAGCGCCACCACAACCGCAAGCACGGAGTCGACCACGAGCAGCGTTCGCACGGCACGCGCGCGCTGGTACAAGCGCGGGTCGAGGACACGCACGCGAGAGAGGCTAGACGGCGTCGACTCGTTCGCTACCGACGCGCGCGCGGAACACGTAGTACGTCCAGCCCTGGTACAGGAGCACGAGCGGGACGAAGATCAACGCCACGACGCTCATCACCTGGAGCGCGTAGTGCGACGAAGCGGCCCCATCCACGGTCAGGCTGTTCTCGAAGTCGGTGCTCGAGACCATGACGCGGGGGTACAGGCTCACGAAGAGCGTTGCGACCAGCGAGATCGCAGCCAGCGCGGTCGTTGCGAACGCGCGCCCGTAGCTCCCCGTGAGGACGAACACGACCGCGAGGGCGAGCGCCACGATGCCGAGGGCCGCCGGGAGTGCCGGTGGGAAGAGATCCTTGTCGTTGCGGTCCATGGCGATCACGACCGTCCAGACGAGGTATGCGGCGGCGAGCACCGCGCCGGGGATCGCAAGCCGTCGCGCGACGGCCTCGGCGCGGGCGCGCAGTTCTCCCGTCGTGCGGAGCGTGAGGAACGTCGCCCCGTGGAACGCGAACAGCGCGACGACCGCGACGCCGGCGAACACGCTGTACGGACTGAAGAGATCCAGGAGATTGCCGGTGAAGTCGCCGTCCGAGTCGATCGGAACGCCGTAGAGCAGGCACGACAGGCCGATCCCCCACAGAAGCGACGCGCCGAAACTCCCGATCGTGTTCGCCCAGGTCCACGTCGCCCGCCAACCCGCCGTCTCGCTCTTCGCGCGCCACTCGAACGACACGACTCGGACGATGAGGCAGACGAGGATGAGCAGGAGCGCGAGGTAGAAGCCCGAGAACATCGTCGCGTACCAGGCCGGGAAGGCCGCGAACGTCGCTCCTCCGGCGACGACGAGCCAGACCTCGTTCCCGTCCCAGACCGGTCCGATCGTCCGCAGAGCGTGACTGCGCTCCTCGTCCGAGCGAGGGACGAACGGAAGCAGCATGCCCACGCCGAAGTCGAACCCCTCCAGAAGGAAGTACATGGCCCACACGACCACGATCAGGCAGAACCAGAAGGTCTCGAGATCCATCAGTACGTGACCGCCGGGAGCGCGAACTCGTCACCTTCCCCGCCGACCTCGGGCGGGTCGACACGTGCGTACCGGCGCATGAGAACGACGTCCACGATCAGGAGCGCGACGTACAGGACGACGAAGACGCCCAGGCTGGTGGCAATCGTGGCCGTCGAGACGCTCGGAGAGTTGGCGTCCGCTGTCTTCAGCAAGCCCCACACGATCCACGGCTGCCGGCCGACCTCCGAGAGCACCCAGCCGGCGAGCGCGGCAGCGTACGGGAGCGGGATCGCCGCGACGCCGAGCCAGAGGAACCAACGCTTGGACGCCAGCGTCCCGCGCCGGTACAGGAACGCGCCCAGCGCGAAGATAAGGAAGACAAGCGTTCCGGCGTACGCCATGATCCGCATGCTCCAGTACGTCGTACGCACCGGTGGGATGTAGCTCTCTCCCCGGCCGTACTGTCGCTCGTCTTGCTTCTGGAGCTCGTTCATCCCCTGCACCTCGCCATCCCAGGAAAGGGTCGCGAGGATCGACAGGAGGTGCGGGACCTGGATCGAGAACGACGGCGTCTGGTCGTCCTCCGTGAAGCCGCCGATCTGGACGAGCGAGAACGCGCAGGGCTGGCACGTGTCCCACTGCGCCTCCGTCGAGGCGATCTTCATGGGCTGGTAGTCGGTCACGATGACGCCCATCTGGCTGCCGACGCCGAGGTTCAGCGCCGAGATCGGGACGCCGACGATCAGCGCGAGCTTCGCCGCGTGCCGGAAGAGCTCCTGGTTCCGCCCGCGGACGAGGTGCCAGCAGGCGACGCCGAAGATCACGACCGCGGCGGTCGTGAGACCGACGAGCAGCACGTGGATGTACGCCCAGATCGCCGAAACGGTTCGAGAAGAGCTCCCAGACGTCAGTCAGCTCCGCCCGGCCGTCGGTGACGGTCGAGCCGACGGGACGCTGCATCCAGGAGTTCGCGGAGATGATGAAGAACGCCGACGCCCAGCTTCCGATGGCGAACAGCCACGCCGTCGCGAGGTGGACGCGCTTCGAGAGCCGGTCCCAGCCGAAGATCCAGAGCCCGAGGAACGTCGACTCGAGCATGAAAGCCGCGAGTCCCTCGATCGCGAGCGGTGCGCCGAAGACGTCACCGACGAACTCCGAGTAGATCGACCAGTTCATCCCGAACTGGAACTCCTGCACGAGGCCCGTCGCGACGCCGATCGCGAAGTTGATGAGCATGAGCGTCCCGAAGAAGCGGGCGAGCCGGAGCCAGGCCTCGTCCCCGCCGCGGTACCAGATCGTCTGCATGGTCGCGACGAGCGGCGCGAGCCCGAGCGTCAGCGGCACGAAGAGGAAGTGATAGAGCGAGGTCGTCGCGAACTGCAGGCGCGCGAGATCGACCGTCGTGATTGCAAGCGAGCTCACAACGTCTCCTGCCCGGTCATCTGCTCACGCTGCAACGCCGCTTCATTCTTTCACCTCGATGCGTCGGTGACAGGCCCCATGCGGCCGTGTGCGAATCGCCGGGCTCGAGAGTGACGACAGCCCTCTCCGCTGCGGAATGCGTTCGGGGGACACGTCATCGGTTCGACCGCGAGCGCACGACGCTGCACGGAGGGGATGTCTCCGGTGAAGACCATGACGTACGGGTAGCCCTCGTCGACCCACAGCGTCCGACCCGATCCGTCGGGGCCCTCGGCGACGACGCGCGCGAGGCCTGCCTCGTCGCGCTCGAGGTCCGTGTAGCCGTTGTCGAGCTTCATCTCACCGATCCGACGTGCAGAGCGGTAGTCGAGCTCCGTACCCTCGACCGCGACCGTGCCGACCGGGATGCCTCGATCGTCGGAGCGGAGCGCCGTTCGAGCCGGCACCTGCAGCACGATGTCGTCGACCGTCTCCGTTCCCAGCGTCAGATACGGGTGCGCCCCGCTTCCGTACGGACAGGCCGCCGCCCCGACGTTCGTCGCCGTCGTCCGAACCGTGAGGCCGCGCTCCGAAAGCTCGTACTCGATCTCGACCTCCAGCGAGAAGGGATAGCCAGGCTGCGGATGCAGAACGTGTCCGAGTTTGACGCGGTGCGGCTCTCGCTCTCGCACGTGCCACGCAACCCAGCGGACGAGGCCGTGGATCGCGTTCGCATGCTCCGGTTCCGTCAGCGGCAGCTGATGTCGAACACCCTGGAACTCGTAGCTGCCGTCCTGGAGACGATTGGGCCATGGGATGAGCATCTGGCCTCGCCCACCCGTCGCCATCTCGTCGAGCGCGTAGCCGTCGACGATGTCCTCGTCCGTCGACGGAGTAGGTCCGGAGCCCGCCGCCGACCTCGACTGCGACCGCCCGCTGGTCGCCGAACGTGATCTCGAACTGCTCGCCGGACGGCGGTGTCACGCTCACACCGGCTGCGCGTGGACAGCGGTCGAGTCTGGACGGCGCGCTACCGCAAACGACCACAGCCCCATCACCAGGGCGACCGCGGCGGCGACCGCGTAGACGGTGGACAGTTCCGTGCCGCTATCCAGCAGCGGTCCCGTTCCGAAAGCGGCAATCCCGTAGCCGAGCTGGTAGAAGGCGATGATCCCACCCGCAGCGGCAGCCGAGAAAGCCGTGAGCTCCGACTGGCCGAAGCTGATCGTGAGCGGAAGGAGAGCTGAGCAGCCGAGGCCGGCGAGCGCGAAGGCGAGGATCCCCAGCACCGGCTCGTCGTCGGGCAACAGGGCGATGAGCACGAACGCCACGGCGAGCACGAACGGCAGCACGTGGTACGTCAGCCGGGCGGAGAAGACGCGCTGCACCGCGGCGAAGAGGAGACGCCCGAGGGTCACCATCCCCCAGAACGCCGTCAGCGTGAGGGACGCCTCCGTCGTCGACGCTCCGAGGTCCGTCATGTCCAGCTGCGACCAGTTGCCGTTGACCGTCTCGCAGATCCCGTAGAGCACGGCGAAGCCCGCGTACACCCAGAAGCGGCGCGGAATCCCAGAACGCTCGGACGACGCGGTCGCAGGAGCTGCCTCCACCGCCAGCGGGAGACCGAAGCTCACGACGAGGAGCAGCACCAGGAGCACCCCGACGACGAGCGGCAGTCCCCACCAGAAGCCGAGGCCGTCGAAGATCGCCACGAACACGGGCGCGAGCACGGTGCCCAGCCCGAGGAGCGCATTCAGAACGAGGATCGAGCGGTCGGCGGCACCCGGGTTGAAGGCAGCGGTGAACGTGTTCAGAGCAGGCACCGCGAAGCCGAACCCCGCACCCAGACACGCCGTCGCCAGGAGCAGGAGCACGTAGGCAAGCGTCTCGTCGCCCGTCAGGAACGAGCTCACGAGGAGGAGCGCCATCGCGGCGAGACTCGCCGCCAGCCCGACGAGGTAGACGCGCTTCGTCCCGATGCGGCCGCCGAGACTCGAGCTGAGCAGCGCAGCTGTGATCGCCGTGATTACCTGCGGCAGGAAGAGCGTGCCGTACTGCGTGCTCGAGAGGTCGTACTCGGCCGGATCGGTGAGGATCGTGCTCGCCGCCGGGAAGGTGACGAGCGCGATGCCCTGCACCATGCCCGCGGCATAGACGACCCTTCGCTCCGTTTGCGTCGCCACCGAGCCCCTGGCGCTCCCGGCCTACGCCAGCCTCTCCAGCAGGTGGTCGCCGACGCGGAGTGAGTTCGCCATCGCCGTGAGCGCCGGATTCACGGCGCCGATGCTCGGAAAGACGCTCGTGTCGACGACGTACAGGTTGTCGAGCTCGTGGGCCTTGCAGTTCACGTCGAGCACCGACGCGCTCGGGTCCGTTCCGAAGCGGGCGGTGCCCGCCTGGTGCGCGCAGCCGGCGATCGGGATGTCGTTCTTCATGTACGCGAAGCGGTGGATGAGGTGGCCCGGGTTCATGTCGAGCTCGCCGAGGATCGACTTCACCTTTGCGTAGAGCCGCTTCTTGGGCTCGAGGTTCGTCTCCGCGTAGGTGAGCGTGATGTTCCCGTCGTCGTCGACCGTCACCCGATTTTCCGGCCGCGGGAGATCCTCGGTCGACAGCCAGAAGTCGATGGCGTGACGTGCCATCCGCTCCAGCGTCCACTCGGGCGCGAGCTTCGTATCCCGCGGTCGCTCGCCGCGGAACATCGGCGCCGTCGACTTGCCGACCATCTGCACGTTCCCGAGCGGGTACTCGAAGTCGTCCAAACCGAAGTAGAAGTCGTTGAGCCCGAGCGTCTTCTGGTACGCGGTCGCGTTCTCCTCGCGTGAGAGCGCGAGGACTGCCGTCGAGTCGTGGAACATGTAGTTGCGGCCGACCTGATCGGAGCCGTTCGCGAGCCCGTTCGGGTGCTTCTCGTTCGCCGACCCCAGGAGCAGCTTGGCCGTGTTGGCCGCCCCGCACGCGACCACGACGACATCCGCCGAGAATCGCTCCTCCCCGCCCTCCCGATCGACGACGACCTCGGTGACGGCCGTGCCCTCGCCGTTCGTGTCGAGCCTTGCGACCCTCGCGTTCGTCAGCAGCGTGACGTTCGAATGCTCGAGCGCGGGCCGAACACCCAGCACCTCGGCGTCGGACTTCGCGTGCACGAGACACGGGAAGCCGTCGCAGGTCGCACAGCGGATGCAGGTCGAGAACGGCGGGTTCGACTCGTCGAGCATGATCCCGCACGGCGCGTGGAACGGCCGGTAGCCGGCGGCCGCGAGGTCGTCGGCGAGCTGCTGGATCCGAGGCTCGTGCGACACCGCGGGATGCGGGTATGGCGCGCTCGACGGAGGCTCGGTCGGGTCCTCTCCCCGCGCGCCATGGACGTGGTAGTGCTGCTCGGCGAGCGTGTAATACGGCTCCAGCTCGTCGTAGGAGATCGGCCAGGCCGGAGAGATGCCGTCGTGATGCTGCAGCTCGCCGAAGTCCTCCTTGCGAAGCCGGTACAGCGCCGCGCCGTACATCTTCGTCGCGCCCCCGACGAAGTAGTGCACTCCCGGCTGGAAGGGCTTGCCGCTCGCGTCGTACCACGTGTCCGGCGAGACGTAGCGGTTGTCCACGAACACGTCCTGGTCCGACCAGTTCTGGGGCTCGCGCGGAAGCCAGTCGCCACGCTCGAGCAGGAGGATGCGCTTCCCGGAGGGGCGAGGTGGCGGGCGAGGGTTCCCCCGCCTGCGCCCGTCCCGATGATGATGACGTCGTAGGACTCGGTCACGAGATTTCCTCCAGTCGCTCGGCGAGGATGATGCGCGCGGCCGCTTCGACCAGCGCGAGATGGGAGAACGCCTGCGGGAAGTTTCCGAGGTGGCGGCCCGTCTTGACGTCGAACTCCTCCGCATAGAGCCCGAGCGGGGAGGCGATGCGCAGGAGCCGCTCCATGAGATCGCGCGCGCGCTGCTCCTGTCCGACGATCGCGAGCGCGGACACGAGCCAGAACGAACAGATGAGGAACGTCCCCTCCTCCCCGGAGAGGCCGTCGTCGGTCTCCTCGGTCCGATAGCGGAGGACGAAGCCGTCCTCGCTCAGCTCGTCCGCGACCGCGAGCACCGAGTTGCGTAGGCGTTCGTCGTCACCGGGCAGGAATCCGAAGATCGCGGCCAGGAGCGTGGAGGCGTCGAGCGAGTCGGTCGCGTAGTGCTGACGGAGGACACCGCGGTCGCTGACGCCGTGCTCGAGGATGTCCGCCCGGACCTGCTCGGCCGTCGCGCTCCACTGTCGCCTGCAGCTCGGGGTCGCCTTGAATCTCGGCGAGCTTGGCCGCGCGATCCAGCGCGACCCAGCACATGAGCTTCGACGACACGTAGTGCTGTGGAGCGCCGCGCGCCTCCCAGATGCCCTGATCCGGGTTCTGCCAGACCGCGGTGGCGCACTCGGCCTGCGCCTGGATGATCGGCCACAGCCGGCGCGGGAGCCGCTTGCTCCTGCGCGTGTGGAGGAGGATCGAGTCGAGAACGGCGCCGTAGACGTCGTTCTGCCGCTGGTCGAAGGCGCCGTTTCCGATCCTGACGGGACGCGCTCCCGCGTAGCCCGTGAGCTCGTCGAGGGTCGACTCGGTCAGGTCTCGGCGACCGTCGATCCCGTACATGATCTGCAGCGAGCCGTCCTCGTTCGGCTCGACGTCGGCGACGAACTGCATGAACTCGTCCGCCTCCCACTCCAGGTTCAGGTAGTGCAGCGCCTGGAGCGTGAACGTCGTGTCTCGCATCCACGTGTAGCGGTAGTCCCAGTTGCGCTCGCCACCGGGAGTCTCGGGAAGCGAGGTCGTGAGCGCCGCGACCGTCGCGCCGGTCGGCATGTACGTCAGTCCCTTGATCGCGAGCGCCGAGCGCTGTACGGGATCGCGCCAGCGATGGTCGGGGATGCGGGCTCTGCCGAGCCAGGCGCGCCAGAAGCGCACGGTCGCTGCGAGGCGCGCCTCCGCGTCGTCGAGGTCCTCCGGACAGGCCAGTCCCTCGGCCCACGACAGGGCGCAGTACGCCTTGTCACCCGCCTGCAGGACGTGCCGTGCCCGCACGCGGCCGCCCTCGATTCCGAGCGCGAGATCGGTTCGGAGGCGGAGCGTCTGGCCGGCTCCCGTCGCGTCGGCCACGTGCCGATCGCCGTCCACCAGCGTCCACGTCGCCTCCTTGCGGCCATAGTCGAACACGGGCTCACAGATGAGCTCGACCTCGACGTCTCCCTCGAGGCACTCGACGGTTCGGACGAGCATGTGGTCGGCGTCGTCGTCGGCCGGCGGCCGAGTGTGGGGCGTGATCTCGTCCTCGTGGTCCCAGGGGCCCATGGTCAGCGCCGTTCGGACGCTGATCCACCCGCCGGGCGTTTTCCAGGTCGTCTCGAGGACATTCGTCCCCGGCTCGTACGCGCGAGCTGTCGGATGGTCGATCGCGAACGGCGCCAGCCTGAACATGCCCGCCCCGCGATCGAGGAGGCTCCCGAACACGCTGGGTGAGTCGAAGCGCGGAACGCACAACCAGTCGACCGAACCGTCCGGGGCCACGAGCGCTCCGGTGTGGCAGTCGGAGATGAACGCGTAGTCGGCAATCGGCGTGAACGGCGATGGGGCGGCGGCGCTCTGCGCGCTCTTCGCCTTCGTCTCCGGTGCGCTGCTCACGCCTCGAGCCAGGGCTCGTGCCAGCGGCTGTGACCCTTGACGAGCCCGTCGGCCTCGGCCGGGCCCCACGACCCTGGCGCGTAGACATGCACCGGCGGAGGGGCGTCGAGGAGCGGCTGCATGATCCGCCACGTCTGCTCGACCCCGTCCTGCCTCGTGAAGCGGGTCGCGTCCCCGACCATCGCCGCGTGCAGCAAGACCTCGTAGGGAGTGGCGCCCTCACCACCCATCGACGCGAACTCGACGTCGAACAGGATCGGGGCGGCACCCGTGCCCGCCGTGTCCGCTCGATGCGCGTCGAGCACCATCCGGACGCCCGTCGTGGGATCGAGCTTGATCACGAGCTGATTCGGCTCCGGTCGGTCGAACGCGGCGAAGCCGAGCCGCGGTGCGCGCTTGAAGACGAGCCTCACCTCCGTCTGCGTCATGGGGAGCCGCTTTCCGGCGCGAATGAAGAACGGCACGCCCGACCAGCGCCAGTTCTCGATGTCCAGGCGCAGCGCCGTGTACGTCTCGGTGGTCGAGTCCGGAGCGACGCCGTCGATCGAGAGGTAGCCGTCGTACTGACCGCGCACGTAGTGCGACGGGATCAGCCGGGCTGATCGCCCTGTAGAGCGCGACTTTCGCGTCCTGGAGCGTCTTCGCGTCGCCTCCGGCGGGCGGCTCCATCGCCGTCATCCCGACCACCTGCATGAGGTGGTTGACGACCACGTCGCGCAGAGCGCCGACCGGGTCGTAGAAGTGGCCGCGGTCCTCGACCCCGAAGTCCTCGGCCATGGTGATCTGGACCGACTCGACGTAGTTCCGGTTCCACACCGGCTCGAGCATCGTGTTGGCGAATCGGAGGTACAGGATCTCCTCGATCCCCATCTTCCCGAGGTAGTGGTCGATGCGGAGCAGCTGGGACTCGTCGATGTACTGGTGCAGCTCGTCGGCGAGCGCGCGCGCCGACGCCGTGTCGTGCCCGAACGGCTTCTCGACGACGACTCTCGCGTTTGCCGTCACGCCCGCCTTCGCCAGGCCACCGACGACCGTGCCGAAGAGCGACGGCGGGACTTCGAGGTAGAAGACGGGGGTCTTCATGCCCTCGATCGCCTCCGCGACCTCGGCGTAGGTTGCGTCGTCCGTGAAATCGCCGTGGTGGTACGAGAGCCGCTTCGCGAACCGAGTGAACACCTCCTCGTCGAGCTTCTCCCCCGTGCCGACGATCGAGTCGCGCGCGCGCTGAACGAGCTGCTCGAGCGTCCAGTCGTCGAACGCCACACCGACGATCGGGCAGTCGAGGAGCCCGCGCTGCTCGAGTCGGTAGAGCGAGTGGAACGTCATCACCTTCGCGAGGTCGCCCGTGATCCCGAAGATCACGAGGACGTCGGCCGGCTGCGGACTCAGCGTCCGTCTTCGTCCGATCGCTTTCTGTGGAGCCTGTGTTGCGCTCATGCCCCCACCTCTCTCTTGTTGGGGCCGACGACGCCGGTGTGGCCGCCGCGCCTCTTCGTCGTCTACTCGTCCGCGTCGACGCTGATCCGGCCCACGCGCTGGTGTGTGAACTGGCTCCCGGCCCAGTCGACGATTGCCTTCGCACGGTCCTCGTTCGTCGGGAGGAGCGCGAGGTGCACGGTCCGCCACGCGAACTGAGCCTTGTGCCCCTTCATCGTCTTCCCGCCGAGCATTTGCACGACTGCCGCGTTGCGCCCGATCGCCGCCATCGTGCCTTTGTCGCTTGTAGGCGAACGGCTTCGTCGACTTGCCCGCGACGCGGCGGGAGATGGTCTCCCCGGCGTGCTCGCCCGACTGGAGCGCGACCGAGCCGAGCTGCGGCAGCACCTGCTCCGTCTTCGAGTCCGTTATCGCCGCGACGTCGCCCACGACGAAGACGCCCGGATAGCCGGGAAGCTCGAGGTCCGGCCCGACGGCGATCCGGTTGCCCCGCTCGAGCTCGATCCCGAGCGACTGGACGAGACTGTTGCCCTGTAGCCCTGCGCCCCAGACGAGCGTGTGCGCGGAGATCACCTCACCCGAGGAGAGCGTCACGCGCGTCGGCGACACCGACTGCACCCGAGCGCCGGTCATGACCTCGACCGTCCGTTTCTCGAGCGCGTCCTTCGCATATTCGCGCAGGTTCGGCTTGAACATCGCGAAGATCTCGTCGCCGGCCTCGACGAGGACGACGCGGGCCTTCTCCTGCGGGAGGCTCGGATAGTCCGTGACGAAGTTCGACCGGTAGAGCTCGGCGAGAGCTCCCGCCGTCTCGACGCCGGTCGGCCCGCCTCCGACCACGACGACCGTCAGCGCGCCGTCGTCGACGAGCGCGCTGTCCTTGTCCGCCGCCTCCCAGCGCTCGAGGACGTGGTCCTTGAGCTTGAGCGCGTCTCGCAGCGTGTACATCGGGAACGCGTGCTCGGCGGCGCCCTCCGTCCCGAAGAAGTTCACCTGCGCCCCGAGGGCGAAGACAAGGAAGTCGTAGGTGATGGGCGCGAGACCGTCGAACCGGACCTCCTTCGCCGTCGAGGTCGATCGCGGTGATCGGCGCCTTGTGGATCGTGGCGTTGTCCTGCTTCTTGACGAGATCGCGCAGCGAGTGCCCTACGGCCGTCGTCTCGAGCAGCCCCGTCGCCAGCTGGTACAGCAACGGCTGGAAGGTGTGGTAGTCGTGCCTGTCGACGAGCGACGACGTCGACGTCGGCGTCCTTCAGCTTCCGTGCGGCGCCGATCCCGGCGAAGCCGCCGCCGAGAACGACGACCCGCGGTCGCTCACCGCCGGCGACGTCAGGCACGACGCTCGGCCGACCCAGAGGCTGTCTCGGAGCTCTTAGCGACGGCTCGCAGCGCGGGTGCGGTCCCGCCCAAAACAGAGCCGCTCACGACGGACTCGAAGTTGATCATGCGCCTGCCTCCTGTTGCCAAAACTGAGGGCGCCAACCAGCATATTGCTTGGTCAAGCATCCACCAAGCGACGATGGTGAACGCCTGGTGAATAACTGCCAGGCGGCCGTGCTAGCGATGTCTCAGAGCCCAATCGGCGCCCAAGGATCGATCGTTCGACATCGGTTGTGAAGCCCATGGGGAAGCTGAAATGCTCTGGGTGTGAACCGGCAGGCGAACGGCGGGCCTCGGCCTGCCGACGTGCTCGTGATCTTCGGGATCACGGGCGACCTCGCGCGGGTCATGACGTACCGGTCGCTGTACCGGCTCGAGGCGCGCGGCCTCCTCGACTGCCCCATCGTCGGCGTCGCCTTCGACGACTGGTCGCTCGAGCAACTCGTCGAGCGCGCTCGTGAATCGATCGTCGCGACGGGCGAGAAGATCGACGAGGAGGTCTTCGAGCGGCTCGCGAAGCGCCTGTCCTATGTCCACGGCGACTTCACCGACGCCGACACGTACGCCCAGGTCGCGAAGGCGGTCGGAGATGCGGAGCTCCCGGTCTTCTACCTCGAGATCCCGCCCTCGCTGTTCGGCACCGTCGTCGGCGGCCTGTCGAATGCAGGTCTCACCGAGAACGCGCGCGTCGTCGTCGAGAAGCCCTTCGGTCACGACCTCGCGTCGGCTCGCTCGCTGAACGCCGAACTGCACGCGCACATCGACGAGTCCCAGCTCTACCGCATCGACCACTTCCTCGGGAAGATGTCCGTCGAGGACATCCTCTACCTCCGCTTCGCGAACACGATCCTCGAGCCGGTCTGGAACCGGCACTTCGTCTCCTCCGTGCAGATAACGATGGGAGAGAACTTCGACGTCGCCGACCGCGGGCGCTTCTACGACCCGGTCGGGGCGATGCGCGACGTCGTGCAGAACCACCTGCTGCAGGTCCTGAGCCTCGTCGCCATGGAGCCGCCCACCGGCCACGGCACGGACATCATCAACAACCGCAAGCGCGACGTCTTCGTCGCGATGGCCGAGGCCGACCCGTCGCAGTACGTGCGCGGCCAGTATCGGGGCTACCTCGACGTGGAGGGAGTCGCGCCAAGCTCGCAGACGGAGACCTACTGTGCGATGCGACTCGAGATCGACAACTGGCGCTGGTCCGGCGTCCCCTTCTTCATCCGCGCCGGGAAAGCGCTCCCGGTCACGGTCACCGAGGTACGCGTGGTCTTCAACACGACCCCTTGGCTCGGCTTCGTCCCGAAGGATGCGCCCCGCCCCGAAGCCAACCAGCTCGTACTGCGGATCGGTCCGAAGCCGGGCGCGCGCCTGCGCATGCAGGCGAAGGATGCCGAAAGGGCGGCGCTTCGCTCGGTCCAGCTCGACATGGAGTTCGCGAGTATGGGCGGTGAGGGGCCCACGCCCTACGAGGTGCTGCTCGAGGCGGCAATGCACGGTAATCCGAGCAGCTTCGCCCGCCAGGACGCGGTCGAGGAGACGTGGCGCGTCGTCCAGCCTCTGCTCGACTCGCCGCCTCCGGTCGAGGTCTACGAGCCGGGAACCTGGGGGCCGGCGTCGGCGGACGAGCTCACCCGTGACTACGGAGGCTGGAGGAATCCGTGGCTGCCGTGAGGGCGACGTGACGACTTCGCCCGTCGCCGCCCGCGACCTCGACGACCTCTGCATCACCACGATCCGGACGCTCTGCATCGACGCGATCGAGGCGGCGAACTCGGGGCACCCGGGCACGCCGATCGGCATTGCGCCGGTCACGTACACGCTCTGGCAGCGCTTCCTTCGCTTCGATCCGGCCGATCCGATCTGGCCGAACCGCGACCGCTTCGTGCTGTCGGCGGGGCACGCCTCCGCGCTGCTCTGGTCGTTGTTGCATCTCACCGGCGTGCGTGCCGTCGACCCCGAGTACGAGATCCTCGGAGAGCCGGCCGTCCCGCTCGAGGATCTGAAGCGGTTCCGGCAGCTCGGCTCGAAGTGCCCTGGCCATCCCGAGTACCGCTGGACGAGCGGCGTCGAGACCACCTCCGGTCCGCTCGGCCAGGGCGTCGCGACCTCGGTCGGCATGGCGGTCGCGAGCCAATGGCTCGGCGCGCGCTACAACCGCGACGGCTTCACGCTCTTCGACTTCGACGTGTACGCGCAGGCGGGCGACGGCTGCATGATGGAGGGCGTCGCGTCGGAGGCGGCCTCCTTCGCCGCACACCAGCGCCTCTCGAACCTCTGCTGGATCTACGACTCCAACCGCGTCACGATCGAGGGCCACACGGACCTCGCGTTCACCGAGGACGTCGCCGCGAGGTTCACCGCGTACGGCTGGAACGTGGAGACGGTCGCGGACGCGAACGACCTCGAGCAGGCGGAGCGCGCGTTCCACGCCTTCAAGGCCGAGGACGAGCGGCCGACGCTGATCGTCGTGCACAGCCACATCGGCTACGGCACCCCGGTCGAGGACACGCCGAAAGCGCACGGCGAGCCGCTCGGCCCCGACGGTGTCCGCGCGGCAAAGCGGTTCTACGGCTGGCCCGAGGACGCCGAGTTCCTCGTCCCCGATGGCGTCCGCGAGCACTTCGCCGACGGGATCGGTGCACGCGGCGCGGAGGCTCGCGCGGACTGGGAGGCGCTGTTCGAGGAGTACCGCGCGACGCACCCGGAGCTCGCGGACGAGATCGAGCGCATGCAGCGCCGCGACCTTCCCGAGGCCTGGGAGGCGGCGATTCCGGAGTTTCCGGCCGACGAGAAGGGCCTCGCGAGCCGTGACTCGTCGGGCCAGGTGCTGAACGCGGTCGCGCAGAGCGTCCCGTGGCTCGTCGGCGGCGCGGCCGATCTCGCGCCGTCGACCAAGACGCGGCTCACGTTCGACGGAGCAGGTGATTTCCAGCGCGGGCGACCGAGGCGGACGCAACTTCCACTTCGGCGTGCGCGAGTTCGCCTCGGCCGCGATCGCGAACGGCCTCGCGCTCTCGAAGCTGCGCCCGTTCTGGTCGGGGTTCCTCATCTTCTCGGACTACGCCCGCGGCGCGATCCGGCTCTCCGCGCTGATGGAGATCCCCGTCATCCACATCTTCACCCACGACTCGATCGGTGTCGGCGAGGACGGCCCGACGCACCAGCCGGTCGAGCAGCTCGCGTCGCTGCGGGCGATGCCCGGATTGCTCGTGTTCCGCCCGGCGGACGCGAACGAGGTCGCCGAGACCTGGCGCTACGTGATGCAGCTGCGCCACGAGCCTGCCGTGCTCGTGCTCTCGCGGCAGGCGCTGCCCACCGTCGATCGCTCGGCCGCCGCACCGGCTTCCGGGGTGGCGCAGGGCGCGTACATCCTGGTCGACACCGACGGAGAGCCCGACGTGATCCTCATCGCGACGGGCTCGGAGGTGACACTCGCGCTCGAGGCCCGCGACGAGCTCGCCGCCGACGGCATCGGAGCGCGGGTCGTCTCGATGCCGTGCTCCGAGCTGTTCGACCGCCAGCCGCAGACCTACCGCGACGACGTGCTCCCGCCCGCGATCAAAGCGCGCGTCGCGATCGAGCAGGCGTCTGCGCTCGGCTGGGCCCGCTACGTCGGTGACGGAGGCGCGATCGTCGCGATGAACACGTTCGGCGCCTCGGCGCCGCTGAAGGAGCTCGTCAAGAAGTTCGGGTTCACGCCCGATGCGGTGAGCGAGGTCGCACGAGAGGTCGCGGCGCGATGACGCCACTGCGCGAACGAGCGGCCTGGGCGGCACTCGAGCGTCACTACGCCGAGATCGGCGAGACACATCTGCGCGACCTCTTCGCCGAGGACGCGACCCGCGGCGAACGTCTCGCTGCCGAAGGCGCCGGCATCTACCTCGACTACTCGAAGAACCGCGTCACCGACGAGACGTTGCGGCTCCTCCTCCAGCTGGCCGAGGAGTCGGGCCTCGCGCGAGCGCACCGAGGCGATGTTCCGCGGCGACCGGATCAACACGACCGAGAACCGCTCCGTCCTCCACGTCGCGCTGCGCATGCCGCGCGAGCGCTCGCTCGTCGTCGACGGCGTCGACGTCGTCGCGCAGGTGCACGAGACGCTCGACCGCATGGCTGCGTTCTCGGAGCGCATCCGCTCGGGCGAGTGGAAGGGCCACACGGGCAAGCCGATCCGCAACGTCGTGAACGTGGGGATCGGCGGCTCCGACCTCGGCCCGGTGATGGCGTACGAGGCGCTCCGTCACTACACGCGCCGCGACCTCACGTTCCGCTTCGTCTCGAACGTCGACTCGACCGACTTCGTCGAGGCGACGCACGATCTCGCACCCGACGAGACGCTCTTCGTCATCTCCTCGAAGACGTTCACGACGCTCGAGACGATGACGAACGCGCACTCCGCCCGAGCCTGGACGCTCGCTGCGCTCGGCGACGACGACGCGATCGCGAAGCACTTCGTGGCCGTCTCGACCAACGCCGACGAGGTCACGAAGTTCGGCATCGACCCGGAGAACATGTTCGGCTTCTGGGACTGGGTCGGCGGTCGCTACTCGATGGACTCGGCGATCGGGCTCTCCACGATGCTCGCGATCGGCCCCGAGGCATTCGGCGACCTGCTCGCGGGCTTCCACGCCATGGACGAGCACTTCCGCGAGACGCCGTTCGAGCGCAACCTCCCCGTCCTCATGGGGCTGCTCTGCGTCTGGTACGCCGACTTCTTCGGCGCGCAGACGGTCGGCGTCATGCCGTACAGCCAGTACCTGAAGCGCTTCCCCGCCTACCTCCAGCAGCTGACGATGGAGTCGAACGGCAAGAGCGTCACGCTCGACGGCACCCGAGTGGACTACGAGACCGGCGCCGTCTTCTGGGGCGAGCCGGGAACGAACGGCCAGCACAGCTTCTACCAGCTCATCCACCAGGGGACGAAGCTCATCCCGGTCGACCTGATCGGCTTCGGGAAGACGCTGAATCCGCTGGGCGACCACCACGACATCCTCATGTCGAACGTCTTCGCGCAGGCCGAGGCGCTCGCATTCGGGAAGACGGAGGCGCAGGTGCGCGCGGAAGGAACGGCCGACGCGGTCGTCCCGCACCGGATCTTCGAGGGGAATCGCCCCTCGAACGTCCTCCTCGCCGAGCAGCTGACGCCGTTCACGCTCGGTGCGCTCGTCGCGCTGTACGAGCACAGCGTCTTCACGCAGGGCACGATCTGGAGCATCAACTCCTTCGACCAGTGGGGCGTCGAGCTCGGGAAGGCGCTGGCGCAGCGGATCATCCCGGAGCTGACGAGCGAGTCCGAGCCGGAGCTCGCGCACGACTCGTCGACGAACGCGCTCATCCGCCGCTACCGGTCGCTGAAGTGATCCGGCTGCTCCTCTCCGACGTCGACGGGACGCTCGTGCGCATCGGACAAGTCGCTCTCGGAGCGCTCGATCGAGGCCGTACGCGAAGCTGCACGACGCCGGACATCCACTTCGCGGTGACGAGCGGGAGGCCGCCGCGCGGGATGGCGATGCTCGTCGAGCCGCTCGCGCTCACGACGCCGCTCGCCGCGTTCAACGGCGGCCTGTCGTCGAGCCGTCCATGGAGGTCCTCGAGGAGCGCACGATCCCGGACGAGCTCGTCGATCGCCGACGATCGAGCTCCTCGAGTCGTTCGAGTCTCTCCGTCTGGGTCTACCGCGGCACCGACTGGCTCGTGCGCGATCCCGACGGACCGCATGTCGCGCGCGAAGCCCACACGGTGCAGTTCGAGCCGACCGTCGTCGAGAGCTTCGACGGACTGACGCACGTCGCGAAGATCGTCGGAGTGAGCGACGACCACGGCACCGTCGCGGCCGCGGCGCAGGCGACGCGCACGACGCGTTCGGAGACCACGTCGCGGCGTCGCGCTCGCAGCCGTACTACCTCGACGTCACGCACCCGGAGGCGAACAAGGGAAGCGTCGTCGCAGTTCCTGGCCGCCCGCTACGACCTCGACGCCGAGGAGATCGCGACGATCGGCGACATGCCGAACGACGTGCTCATGTTCGCGCACTCGGGGCTGTCGATCGCGATGGGGAACGCCGAGCGCGAGGTGCAGCAGGCGGCGCGGCGCGTGACGACGACGAACGACGAGGACGGCTTCGCGCACGCCGTCGAGCGATTCATCCTGCGAGGAAGGAGGCTGAGGCATGGCCACGGATAACCCCATGCAGCTCGGAATGGTCGGGCTCGGCCGGATGGGCGCCGGGATCGTCAGGCGTCTCATGCGCGACGGGCACACCTGCGTCGGCTACGACGTGTTCCCGGACGCGGTCAAGGCGCTCGAGGCGGACGGAGCGACCGGCTCGTCCTCGCTCGAGGAGTTCGTCGCGAAGCTCGAGAAGCCGCGCGCGGTCTGGGTCATGGTTCCGGCGGGCGACATCACGGACAAGACGATCGCCGAGCTCGCCGAGGTGCTCGAGGAAGGCGACACGATCATCGACGGCGGCAACACGCACTACGTCGAGGACATCCGGCACGCGAACGCGCTGCGCGAGAAAGGCATCCACCACGTCGACGTCGGCACGAGCGGCGGCGTCTGGGGCTTCGAGCGCGGCTTCTGCCTGATGATCGGAGGCGAGACCGAGGTCGTCGACCGGCTCTCAGCCCGATCTTCGCGTCGATCGCGCCTGGGGTCGACTCCGCGCCGCGCACGCCCGGGCCGGACGGGCGAGCCGAGCCAGGCCGAGTACGGCTACTACCACTGCGGCCCGAACGGCGCGGGGCACTTCGTGAAGATGGTGCACAACGGCATCGAGTACGGGCTCATGGCGGCGTACGCCGAGGGGCTGAACATCATCGCGAACGCGGACATGGGCAAGCGCCAGCGCGACATGGACGCCGAGACGGCGCCGCTCGAGCGCCCCGAGCTCTACGAGTTCGAGATCGACACGACCGAGGTCGCCGAGGTCTGGCGCCGCGGCAGCGTCGTCGGCTCGTGGCTCCTCGACCTCACCGCCGCCGGCGCTCCACGACTCCCCCAAGCTCGACGACTTCGCCGGCCGCGTGTCCGACTCGGGCGAGGGCCGCTGGACGTCGATCGCGGCGATCGAGGAAGGCATCCCCGCCCCGGTCCTCACGGCCGCGCTCTACTCGCGCTTCGCGTCCAGGAACATGGACGACTTCGCGAACCGCCTCCTCTCCGCCATGCGCAAGCAATTCGGCGGCCACGACGAGAAGTCGGCCTGATGCCGCTCGAGATCGAAGTTTTGCGCGACGCGGACGCCGTAGCCGAGCGTGGGGCTCAGATCGTCGCCTCGGCAGCAGCCGTAGCGATCGCCGCCCGCGATCGATTCACGTTCGCGGTCTCGGGTGGACGAACGCCGTGGGCGATGTTCGCCGCGCTCTACGGACGCCTGCCGTGGGAGAAGGTCACGATCTTCCAGGTCGACGAGCGCATCGCGCCCGACGGCGATCCGGATCGCAACCTCACGCAGCTCCAGCGCAGCCTGCCGCCCGGCGGAGCCGCCGACGTTCGAGCCATGCCTGTCTGGGCGGAGGATCTCGAGGCCGCTGCCGCTCTCTACGCGGAAGCGCTCCCCGATCAGCTCGACCTCGTGCACCTCGGGCTCGGCCCTGACGGACATACGGCCTCGCTCGTGCCAGGCGATCCCGTGCTCGCCGTGATGGATCGCGACGTCGCGATCACCGGCGTCTACCAGGGCCGGACGCGCATGACGCTGACCTACCCGACGCTGAATCGCGCTCGGCAGATCCTCTGGCTCGTCACGGGCGAGGACAAGGTCGACGCGCTGCGTCGGCTGCAGGATGGCGATCAGTCGATCCCGGCCGCCTGGGTCTCCACGACGAATGCCCTCGTTGTCGCCGACGCCGCTGCGGCAGGATCCGCGACATGAGCGAGCAGAAGGAGCGTAAGTACCCGTACGAGCCGAAGGCTCCGGCCGTCCTCTCGGTCGACGTGGGCGGCTCGAACGTGAAGGCCGTGCTGAACGGGATCGACGAGCGGCGCCGCTTCCCCTCTGGCCCCAAGCTGACGGCACAGCAGATGGTGGACGGCGTGCTCGAGATGACGCAGGACTGGGACTACGTAGCCGTGTCCGTCGGCATCCCCGCACCGGTGAAGGACGGGACGGCGGTGCACGACCCGGCGAACCTCGGCGACGGCTGGGCGGGCTTCGATTTCGCGAAGGCGTTCGGCAAGCCGACGAAAGTCATCAACGACGCGACCATGCAGGCCCTCGGGAGCTACCAGGGCGGCCGCATGCTCTTCCTGGGGCTCGGCACGGGTCTCGGCTCGACGATGATCCTCGAGGGCGTGATCGCGCCGCTCGAGCTGGGCCACCTCGCATACAAGCACGGAGTTTGGGAGGACTACGTCGGCGAGGCGGCGCTCGAGCAGCACGGCAAGAAGCGTTGGCTCAAAGCCGTCGACGAGACGATCGCGCAGTTCACGCACGCGCTCGAGCCGGAGTACATCGTCATCGGGGGCGGAAACGCCCGCGAGCTCGGCGACCTCCCACCGCATTGCCGGCTCGGGCACAACGCGGACGCGTTCCTCGGCGGCTTCCGCCTCTGGATCGACCAGGATTGACCAGGCGCGTCGCGCCGGCTAACTGATTCTCAGGTGCTCGACGTCGTCGCCGCGCCCGACGACGACGTCCGACACGAGGGCCGGCGAGAACAGCCCGTGCTCGACGACGCCCGTGACTGCCGAGAGCCACGCTGCGAGCATCTCCGGGTCGTCGAAAGCGCCCGTGAAGTCGGCGATCACTCCCCCGTCGGGGCTGTGCGGGACGTCGCGCAGCTCGACCGAGCCGAGCCGGCGCAGAGTCGACGCCAGTCCGAACTCCAGCAGCTCGAGCGGGATCGGCGGCGCGAGACGTTCGACGAGCTTGTCCGACGAGACGATCACGACGAAACGTCGCGCCGCCGCCGCAACGGCCTTCTCCCGTGTGTGCGCCGCTCCGCCTCCCTTCACCACCCAGCCCGAGGGCGCGACCTGGTCGGCGCCGTCGATCGCGATGTCGAGCTCGGCGAGCGCGTCGGCGTCCTGAGAACGGCTCGACTTCGAGGCCGAGCTCGCGAGCCGCCTCCTCGGTTGCCGGGGACGTCGCCACGCAGCGCAGCTCGAGGCCACGTCGCGCCAGAGCCGGGAGCAGATGGGCAACCGTGCTGCCCGTCCCGAGGCCGACGCGCATCCCGTCCTCGACGAGCGCGGCAGCAGCCTCGGCGGCGATCCGCTTCTCAGCGTCTCTATCCACGCGCCAGCGCCTCCAGGTCGACGTCGAGCAGGTCGGCGATGCGACTGACGGTCACATCGGGAGCAGGATGCGCCGCGGCGATCGTCGGGTCGTTGGCGAACTGCCCCTGCATGGGGAGCACGGTCGTGACGCGGTCGGCCCACTGTCGCTTCACGGCGCTGAGGATCCTGACCTTGTCGTCCACGAGGACGTAGCGCTGCGCCGGGTGACGTCGCTCGACGTCCTCGAGCTCCTCTTCCTTGTGGACGTAGACGAGCACGTCGTCGGCGGCGTCGCGAATACCGGATCGCGCGATCTTGCGCGGCTGGAAGATCGCGTCACCGTCCGTGAGGACCACCGTGTGTCCGGCAGCCCGCAGGCGCGCCAAGACCTCCAGCGCCCCGGCATACAGCCGGTCGGCGTACGGGTATTCGAGGAGGTACTCGGAGAAGCCGAGGAGTTGCGGGTCCATGTCCGCCGATGCCCACCACTCCTGCACGGCGCCGACGTAGTCCCGGTATCCCAGCTCGGCAAAGCGTCGCTCCTGGATCGTCCAGTAGGCGTCGCGTCGCTCGGAGCCGTAGGTGCCCTCGAGGTGCTCCTCGAAGTCCGCACGGATACGGTCGTTGTCGAGAAGCGTGTCGTCGACGTCGACGAGGAAGGCCACGGGACGAAGGGTCATCCGGACATCCTCTCGCAACTCCGTCATGATCTGGGGCCGATCGAGCAGACGAGGAGGGGTTCACGTGAGGCGGACAGTGCTGTGGGTGCTGACAACGGCGAGCGCGACAGTGCTGCTCGCGGGCTGCGGCGGCTCCGACGGGCCACAGACCGTCAACGGATGCGTCATCGAGCCGTCCACGTCGTGTGCGAGCGCAGATCTGTCCGGCGCGGACCTGTCCGGCGCCGACCTCTCGCAGGCCACGCTTTCGGGCGCCAACCTCGAGGGAACCAACCTGAGCGATGCGAACCTCACGGAGGCGAACCTCGCCGGGGCGCAGATCGTCGATACCGACCTCTCCGGCGCCGACCTCACGAGCGCGAACCTCACGGACGCAACGATCTCGGGCGCGAACCTCGAGGGCGCGACCCTCTGCGGGACGACACGCACCGACGGGACGGTGGACGACACGAGCTGCCCGGCTTCCACCGACACCACCGAGACGACCGACACGAGCGAAACGACCACGACGGAAACCTCGCCGGCCGAGGTCACGTCGTTCGACGTCGGTGACCTCCAGTGCGGAGCGGCGACGACCGCACCGGTGACCGTCACGTGGGAGACCGAGAACGCGACGGCGGTCGAGATCGCCGTCGACAGCTTCACGCCGGCAGGCTTCGGGCCGAGCGGCTCGGCCAACGTGGTCGTCCCGTGCGACGACGCGTCGCACACGATCACGATCACTCCGCGAAGCGATTCAGGGCCGGGCGAGCCCGAGTCCAAGGACGTCTCCGCGAGCTGAGCCGCCGCGCAGGGTTCGACGTCCGACGGATCTATCGACGGCGCCGGCTGCCGGTACTCACACGGCCGCGGCCGAAGGCATCGATCCGACCCCAGCGGCCGGGGATGTCGAGGAGCTCCAGGTGGCCGATCTCGCGCGGAAGCGCGGGATCGACGACCAGGTGCTCGCCTTGCGGCTCGAGCCCGAGCATCGTCCGCAACAGGAGCAGCGGCGCTCCTGTCGACCACGCCTGCGGGCTGCACGCGGTCGGGTACTGCACCGGGTACTTCGTCTGCTCGCGCGGATACCCGCCGAACGCCTCGGGCAAGCGACCGTCGAAGAACTCGGCGGCGTCGAGGATCCCGGCGGCGATCTCGGCAGCCTCGTCCTTGAATCCGTAGCGCCGAAGGCCCCACGCGACGAACGAGCTGTCGAACGGCCAGACGGTGCCGGTGTGGTACCCGATCGGGTTGTAGCGCCCCTCGCCCACGGCGAGCGTGCGCACGCCCCAGCCCGGAGAAGAGCCGCGGCCCGAGGAGGTGACGCGCAACCGCTTTCGCCTTCGACTTGTCGACGATGCCGCTCCAGAGCAGGTGGCCGTTGTTCGAGGCGAGCGCGTCGACCTGTCGCCCGTCCTGATCGAGCGCGAGCGCGAAGTACTCCCCGTCCTCGACCCAGTAGTCGCGATTGAACCGACGCTTGAGATCGGCGGCATCGCGCTCGAGCTTCTCCGCCAGGGCGGCGTCCTTCCAGATCTCGCGCGCGAGGCGCGCGCCGCGCACCTTGGCGTCGTACGCGTAACCCTGTAGCTCGCACGTCGCCCGGGGGAATCCGGGTAGCGATCCGTCGCGGAACGAGATCGAGTCCCAGGAGTCCTTCCAGCACTGGTTCTCGAGGCCCGACTCCTCGTTGCGGCGCCGGTACCAGACGTACCCCGTGCCCTGGAGGTCCGCGTACTCGTCGATCCAGTTGAGAGCCGCGCGCGCTTCGATCTCGAGGTCGCGGACGAGCGCGCGGTCGCCGGTCCAGCGCTCGTACTCGTCCAGGAGAACGATGTAGAGCGGCGTTGCGTCGACCGCCCCGTAGTACGGCGAGTGCGGTCGCTCCTCGAAAGCGGTCATCTCGCCGTAGCGCATCTCGTGGAGGATTCGGCCCGGATCCTCGTCGCGGAAGTCGTCGAGCCGCACGCCCTGCCAGTCTCCGAGCGCGCGCAGGGTCGTCGCCGCCAGCTCGGGAGTGAACGGAAGCGCCTGCAGGCTCGTGAAGATGCTGTCGCGGCCGAACATCGTCATGAACCACGGCAGCCCGGCAGCGGGAAGGGCACGGCCGCCGGCGATCGGCGGCGAGAAGCGCAGTGCCGCCAGGTCCACCAGGCTTCTCCGGTACGTCGCCTTGAGCGGCTCCCGGTCGCATTCGAGGCGCGGCGCCTCGTCGATCCAGCGCTCCAGGTCGCGGCGCATCCGGGCCTGGACGCGCTTCGGATCCTGCGGCTCGAGCGGGGCCTGACCCGCGCCCAGGAGCGCCGTGACGACATCGATTCCGGTCGTCCACTCGCCGTGCGCGGGAATCCTGACCGTGAACGTCAGCCCTTCGGGGTCGAATCTCGCAGGCTTGCTCGCGGTGATGGTCGTCGCCCGGGCGAACGGCCCGCGGTCATAGCCGAGGGTGAGCTTCTTCCGCTCCACCTTGGCCGAGTAGCGACCCTTCTTCGCGAGCGCGTCCTTCACTTCGAACAGGTCCGCGAAATCGCAGCCCGCGTCGATCCTGACGCTCGAGCGAGACCGGCTTGTCGAAGTGGTTCAGGATCGTGAGCTCCTCGTGGAACCCGGTGGCGACCGCACGCTGCCTGATCACGGAGAGCTTCGCGTCGATGTAGACCGTTCCCGTTCCAGGAACCAGGAAGAAGCGCGTCTCGAAGTACTGCAGATCGTCGACCGAGAGCGGATTGAGTCGCTCCCCGTTCACCGTCAGCACCCAGCGCGACAGGAAGCGCGTGTCGAAGGAGAAGAGACCCGTCGGATCCGTGAGCGACGCCTCGATGTCGCCGCTCGAGTCGCTCACGACGAACGTGTTGCCGTCGAGGATCTTCACGAGCCCGTCGCTCACGACGTCGCCTTCCGTCGGCGCGAGGCCCGCGGGCCGGGAAAGAGCCGCTGCATCAGCACGAGGAGGCGCCAGTCGCCGTCGACCTGGAGATCACCGCGCAGCACTGCGGCAACCGGGTTCAGCCGACCGCTGGCGAGCTTGTCGAAGACGGCCTTGTCGGCGCGCACGACGCAGTTCGCCTCGCCGCTGCCGACAGTTACCGCGAGGTTCCCACCCTCGACCGCGACGAGCCAGCGACGCGTGCGCCTGCCGTCGACGACGTCGAAGCGGAAGCGGCCCGTGGCCTTGCGCAGAAGCGGCTCGTGCGCGCGTCCGGCGAGCTCCGCGAAGAAGCGCGCCGTTGGATCGACGGTCGGTTTCGCCACGTCGCACAGCCTAGTACTCGAGAGTCTCGACCGTCTCCGCAGGCGCATCCTCGTCCGCGTACGAGCGCGGCGAGCCGCGTCGCGATGAAGGGATAGACGAGCACGGAGATCATCCCGGCGCCGATCAGCGACGCTCCGACGCTGTCGGAGACGTCGCCGCGCTCTGAGCCGATCCCGACGATCGCGACGATCAGCGGAAGCCCGGTGGCGCCGAACAGCGCGAGGCTCGCCGTTCCGCGCGGGCCGAGCTCGCGGAGCCAGAGAAAAGCCGACGCGCCTCGCGTGACGAGCAGGAGGGCGAGGAAGATCGCCGCGAGCGAGAGCCCCTCGACCGTGAGCAAGCTGTCGATGTCGAAGTTCATGCCCGTGACGACGAAGTAGACCGGGACGAGGAAGCCGAAGCCGATCCCCTCGAGGCGCATCGCGGACGACCTCTCCCTCGGGAGAGTCGAGGACGAGGCCCACGAGGACGCCCGCCGCGAAGGCGCCGAGAACGAACTCGAATCCCGCGTCCGCCGCCACGAACACCAGCAGCGCGAGGACGAAGATCGAGGCGCGGACGCCGACCTGCCCGGTCGTGTGCAGCGTGTCCTGCAGGATCCGCAGCACGCGTGGCGGTCGCGTGCGCAGCGCGAGAGTCGCCGCGACCGCGACCAGCGCGCCGAAGCCGACGAGCAGCAGGACCTCGGTGAGCGCGCCGTAGACGCTCGTCAGGAAGACCGAGATGAAGATGATCGGCCAGAACTCGCCCGCGACGCCCGTCCCGAGCACCGCCTGCCCGATCGGCGTCGGCAACAGCCGAGCGTCCGAGAGGATCGGGACGAGCGTCCCGAGCGCGGTCGTCGCGAGCGCAACCGCGAGCAACCACCACGTCACGTCGACGCCGGCGCTCTCGAGACCGACCCCGAACGCCACCCCGATGGCCAGCGACATGCCCCAGCCCGATGGTCCCGCGCCGCAAGAGTCTCGCGGCGGCACGTGATGCTCGATCACCTCGAGGCCGGCGAAGAAGAACAGAAGCGCGAGCCCGAAGTTGGAGAGGAACGTGATGTACTCGTTCACCGTGGCGATACCGAGCGCTTCGGGCCCGATGAGGATCCCGAGGACGATCTCCACGACGACGGTCGGCAGGATCAGCCTGAGGTGCCACCGCGACAGCACCGCGCCGAGCGTCGTGCACAGGAAGACGAGGACGATCGAACGGCCCTCCTCCCGCGTCAGCTCGGCGGCGAGCGGGAAGTCGAGCACGTGGCGCAGCATGAGCGACATCGACCTAGCCCGAGTGCGCGCCGGACGCGGGGCCGCCGACACCCTGACGATCGGCGACTCCTGCGAGATCGAGATCGACCGTGGCTCGCCACTTCTCGCCGACCGCCTCGTCGAGCCGCGCGAGCTCGCGTAGCACCGCCTCGCGCCGCTCCGGCAAGACCGACTCCGCGAGCTCCTCGAGCATCGCGCGCAGGCGACGCACGACCTGGATCGACGTGGCGCCGTACTGGCGGATCTCCGTCACGCTCAGCGTGAGGTAGTCCGACCAGCGTCGGACGGGGACGACGAGCCCGCTCGCCATGTCGTCGAGCGGCGCTCCCGTGTCCGAGAGATCGACCTGACCGACCTCGCGAAGCAGGTCCTCGAGGTGGTCGATCACCTGCACGGCGGTCGTCGGGTCGTTCACCGCCGGGGACAGCGCACGGATCGCGATGTCGACCATGATCCGCACGGCGAACGCGGGATCCTGCTCGATCGTGCGCTCGACACCGAGCGCGACCATCGCGCGCAACTGCGTCTCGGCAGCCGGGTCGGCCGCGCGGCCGTAGACCTCGATGAGCGGCGAGCCCGCCGAGATGAAGTCGCCGATCGGATGACGAAGGACGACGAGGCTCTCGTTCGCGTGCGCCCACCTCCCGAGCCCGTCCACGTCGATCGCCTGGATCGCCCCGCCGCGCTGCATCCTGACGACGAGCACCGGCTCGCCGGGTGGCTGATACGGCGCGGGAACGACCGCAGGCGCGCCGGGTCGCGCGGCCGCCTCGAGAACCTCGCGGAGCGCGCGTCGACCAGCCTTCGCGACGAGCGCTGCCACGGCGACGGGCCGCAGCCGGTGGATCGCGCGGTCGAGGAAGATGACGAAGAGCAGGATCCCGAGCCCGAGGAACGATCCCGCCAGCGTGACCCCGAAGTTCGGCACGCTGTCAGCCTCGACGTGCCGCATGAGCGTGTACGAGAAGGTGAAGGTGCCGATCAGCACCGCGAGCACCGCCTTGAACGCCCAGTCGCGGTAGAAGATCCGCATGTAGCGAGCGGAGAACGTGCCCGTCGCCATCTGCACGATCAGCACGCTGACCGTGACGACGAACCCCACGAGCCCGACGCTCGCCGCCACGACCGCGGCGAGAACGGCCTCAGCGGTGCTCGCCGAGTACTGCCAGCGGGTGCTCAGGTCGACGACCGCGCCGGACTCCGCCGACGCGAAGCCGAGCAGCCAGCCGAGCGCGCCGCCGATGAAGGGAACGATCCACAGGCTCTCCCGCACATACCGGCGAAGCCGGAACGCGACGCTCCAGCTCATGCGCAGCGGGAGCGCCGCGGCGTCATGTGGCGCCGAGCCCTACGTCTGAGCACCACTAACGACGCAGTACCCGGGCAGGCCCGCAGTATGCGAGCGCGAACCATCACTCCGATGGCAGACGACAGCAGGCTCGAACGGCGGCTCGACAGAATACTCGCCCGCGCCACTTCACCTCGCGGCGCGGTGTCGTGATCGCGACCGTGTAGACCTCGATAACCGTCGCGGCCGGTCTCCTGATGACGGTCGTGGATCGCGACAACTTTCCGTCTCTTGGGACAGGGCTTTGGTGGGCCGTCCAGACTGACGACGGTCGGGTACGGCGCCCTTCCGACGCTGTGTCGGACACTCTGGCCGCACTCGTCATGCTGCTGGGGATCGGCTTCCTGACCGTCATCACCGCGGCGATCACGAGCACGTTCGTGTCGCGCTACACCAGGATCGTCCGTTGCAGACACGCCGACAGCGGAACAGTTGCGGCAGATGAACGAGCGGCTTGAACGAATCGAAGCCGCCCTCACTCTCTGACGCCCACGCAAGCAGCCGCGACGCCATGCGATTCGGGGGGCGGAGGGTCCGGTGCTCACGCGCCGCGACGCTCGGCCAGGCCGAGCGATGACGCCAGCGTAGTCGAAGCCATTCGCTGCTCCCGTCAGGCCGACGATCGTCCAGCTATTGCTCGATCACGGTGCGCCCTGAGAGGCCGGTAAGATCCGATGTCGCAGAACTGGACAGGTCGTACAGCGAGGTTCCCGATGGCAGCTGACTATGAGTGGGCCGCCGAGCCGAGTGCAGGAGTGAGCCGGGCTGAGACGACGTACGAGACCACGACGGCGACGATGACGAGCGGCATGAGGGCCAGGCCGTCGGCCTGGAGGAACACACTCACGATGAGAACGGACATGAGCGGAAATCCCAGCCATTAGCGACCATCATCGCGCCGATCCCCATTGCGGCGCCCGCGATCATCGGCAGGCCCGGAAGGTGCGAGAGCGCGATGCCGCCGGCAGCGCCGATGAAGAGGCTCGGGAAGATGGGACCACCTCGGAAGCTGCTCAGCGAGAGGCTGTACGCGACGCCTTTGCAGAGGACAACCATCAGGAGGGCGCCCACGGTCCAGGTGCCGGCGCTTTCGATCAGGCCCGGAAGCTGATCCTGTCCCGAGAAGAGCACGTCGGCGGAGCTCCTCCCCGTTACCTCGACGTAGATCAGCACGATCACACCGATCGCGACGCCGACGACGGGTGTCAGCAGACCATTCGACGTTCGACGATCGGCTGAAGCAGTAGCGCAAGCCGCTTGACGCCGGCGCCGACGATCGCTGCGACGACGCCGATGACGATCGCCCACAGAAACTCGGACACGCCGGGACTGCCGGCCGGAGGGATGTTCGGGATCGCGAACGAGAAGGTGCCAAAGCCTGTCCAGTTGTCGAGCCCGATGAAGATGAGCGAGCCGACACCGGCAGCGAGCAGCCCTGGCGCGAGCACAACACCGAGCATCGCGCCGCCGATCCCGGCCACCTCCATCATCAGGAACGCGGCCGGAAGCGGCGAGCCGAAGAGCGTGCTGATCGCGGCGAAGCTCCCGGCGGCGCCGATCACGACACTGGCCATCTCAGGCGCGTCGCGCTTGACCAAGTGGACGGCGAGGACTCCGAGACCACTGCCGATCGCGATCAGAGGCGCCTCCGGGCCAAGGACGACCCCGAGGCTGAGCGAGGCGAACGCCGCGATGACGATCCCCGGGAGCTCGATCGGCGGCACGGGTCCAGATGCCTTGAACCCCTCCGCCGGCTTGTGCCCTGCCGTTCCCGGCAGGTACCGGATGGTGAGCGCCACCAACAGGCCGCTCAGTGCAAGCAGCGGAATCGACCACCAGACAGGCTGGCTTTCGAAGCCGAGATCGCCGGGCAGAGTGTCGTACAGATATGCTGCGCCTTGGTGAATCCCTCGAGAAAGAAGTACGCGGCCGCCGCCACCGGCACCCCGATGATCGCGCCGAACAAGAGCAGCACCACGTACGAACGGCTCTGGAGAAGCTCGAGCGGACTCGGCGCAGCCTGTGTCGACGGCGTCGTGTGTGTTCGGAGTGGCCCTCTGTCTTCATAGCGCCTCTCTGCAGGCCGAGCGAATAGCCGACCGCGATGAGGTTGAGCGTGACCTGCGACGAGTCGAACGCCTCCCGATGTCCGGCAGCGCGACGTTCGCGACCGACAGGTTCAGGTTCGCGACCGCCGCCACCATGATGAGGCTGACGAGGACGACCCCCGCGCGCTCTGGGGCGTTCGAGCTCACCGCGCCCGGCGGGGCGTCACTGCGATCGCGAGCGCTCACCGGCGCCGATCATCGCATGGTGACGCTCGAGGGGACGGCCGACCGGCCGCCCCCTTGCCCGCTTCCGACTCTCAGATGCCGAGTGCTTTGGCCTTCGCGGCCGCGAACTCGTCGTCGGTGAGGATTCCTGCAGCGTGCATCTGGGCGAGCTTCTGCACCTCCGCCATGGGGTCGTCCTCGACCGGAGCCGGTGCTGCGGCGCGCCTGCTGCTGAGCGGCTGCCAGACCCTGCTCGTACGCGGCCTGCTGTGCTTGGTCCTGCGAGGCGGCCGCCTGATTTGCCTTCTTCGTGCCGTAATGGGCTGCGCCGCCGACAACGACTGCGGTGCCGATGACTCCCATACCTCTGCGTCGCATCATTTGAGATCTCCTCTCGTTCGTCCATCAGGCGTTCGCCGCCTCCAGCGCCAGTTCCCGCGCTTCCTGGACGATCTCGTGCGGGATCCGCTCGAAAGCGACGAGGACGCCACCGGCGTCGCGCATCGACTGGGCGACCTTGCGCGCCCACACGTTCTCCCAGATCAGGAGTGCCGCCGACGAGTTCGGCTCGAGCTCCTCCGCCGCGCCGATGAGATCCTCGTCGCTGAACAGGCCGCTGACCTCGATGTCCAGCTTCGCGAGTCCCTCCTGCACGTCCGGGTCGAGATCGAGCAGCTCCATCGCGACAATGCTGCCGTCAGCTGTCCTTGCCGACGAACGCGATGTCGATGATGCGGATCAGGCGCAGTCGACGAGCAGATGGCCGCGCAGCAGCAATCTGCCGCGCCGGCACCCGCGGAACCCGCGGCACCCGACTACGCCGCCGAGCTCGAGCAGCTCGCGCAGCTGAAGAACCAGGGAATCCTCACCGACGAGGAGTTCGAGGCGAAGAAGAAGCAGATCCTCGGAATCTGATGATTCGCTCGTAACCAACCAGCAAGGAGGCCCAGTGCTCGCAGCTGACTATCCGTTCCTCGACATCCTCTGGACGATGTTCATCTTCTTCCTGTTCGTGATCTGGATCTGGATCCTGATCACGGTCTTCGTGGACATCTTCCGTCGCAAGGACATCGGAGGTGGATCGCGAAGGCGCTCTGGATCATCTTCGTGATCCTGACGCCGTACCTCGGAGTGTTCGTCTACCTGATCGCGAACCACGACGGGATGGCGGATCGGAACATCCAGCAGATGCAACAACAACAGCAACAGACGGACGCTTACATCCAGTCCGTCGCCGGCGGCGGCTCTGCGGCCGAGATCGAGAAGGCCAAGGGCCTGCTCGACTCCGGTGCGATCACGCAGGCCGAGTTCGACACGCTCAAGCAGAAGGCGCTCGCAGGCTAGTAGGCACCTCGGTGCCCCCGGGGCGGGCTGCTGTGTCGCAGCTCACCCGGGGGCGCTAGTCTCGCGCCATGTCCGACGTCGCCCTGGCGCAGCCACCCGTCGAGGCCGACCCAGGCGAAGCACAAGACCCTCCGGATCGCCGCGTGGATCGTCGGCACGCTCATCGTCCTCGGTGCGCTCCAGCTCGCCGGGATCGACGTCATCGGCTGGTTCCAGGAACTGTGGGACACGCTCACCGAGATCTCGATCGGTTACATCATCCTCGGTTGCTTCTTCCAGGGCCTGCAGACAGTGCTCACGGCGCTCGGTTGGTACGGAATCCTGCGCTACGCCTATCCGGGCGGCGTCACGTTCATGCCCGTGCTCGCGGCGTACGCGACCGGCGTCGCGCTCAACAACTTCGTGCCGGCGAACATGGGCACGTTCGTCATGCTCCTCATGTACGTCGCGATCGTCCAGGGCGCGACGTTCCCAGGCGTGCTCGGCGGGTACGTCGTACAGAAGATCTTTTACGTCGTCATCGGCACGCTCATCTACATCTACCTCTTCAGCGCAGTCGCAGGCTCGTTCGACTACCAGTTCGGCAATGAGTGGGACTCGGTGTCGGGTCACCCCGTGCTCGTCCTCGGGATCGCCGCAGGCGCCATCTTCCTCGTGGCCATCCTTCTCCGACTCTTCTGGGCCTGGGTCAAGAAGATGTGGGCGAAGGCGATGCAGGGTGCGGCGATCCTCAGCGATCTCGGCGCGTACGTGAAGTTCGTCCTGCTGCCGCAGATGGGCGGCTACGCGGCGAAGGTCATGGTGATCGTGGTCTTCCTCGCCGCCTACGGAATCCCGGTGACGTTCGGCTCGGTGATGAGCGTCCTCGGGTCGAACCAGCTCGCGAACATCCTCTCCTTCACTCCCGGAGGGATCGGCGTGAACCAGGCGTTCAACTCGTTCGCGCTCGGGGCTTACACGGACGACACCACCGCGACCGCGTACTCGCTCGGCCAGCAGCTGATCACGACGGCCTTCAACGTCGGCTTCGCAATCCTGCTCATCTGCTTCGTCTTCGGCTGGCAGGGTGGCTCGAAGCTCGTCAAGGACTCGTACGACGACGCCAAGGTCAAGAAGGACGAGATGAGCGATGACCGCCGCGAGAAGAAGGAGGCGAAGCGCGAGGCCCGGGTCGCGGAGGGCCGCACCGGACTCCACCGCTTCCGCAAGAGCGAGGACGACGAGCCGGATGACGCCGAAGCGACTTGACTTCGGGCGCTCAAGCACGAGAGGGTTGACGTCGCATGTGTTGCCTCGCCCTGATCGCCGGCTTCCTCGGGCCGCGCGTCGCCCTGTTCATCTGGTGGGTCTTCGGTGACAAGGTCGATGCGGCGTTCAGCACCTGGATCTGGCCGCTCCTCGGCCTGGTCTTCCTCCCGTGGACGACCCTCGCCTACGTCCTCGCGTGGGGACCGCTCCACGGCGTGAGCGGCCTCGGCTGGCTCGTCGTCGCGCTCGGCCTTGCCGGCGACATCGCAACGTACAGCGCGCGCACGGCAAAGTGCGCGGTACCAGAGCGCGTACTGATCTGACGGCCGGCTAGGCGTCACGCTCGACGCACGAGCTCGAGCGCGGCTGCCTCGATCTCCTCCTCGGAGACGAGGACGAGCCTCGCCGCGTCCCCGAGCGGGACGAACGAGTCCTTGCTGGTCACGCGCGCCATCCGCCCGTCGAAGCCCGCATCGACGAGCTCGGCGAGGATGCCCTCCGAGACCCCGCCGGTACGCCGCGTCTCGTCGACGACGAGCACGCGACCCGTTGCGCTCGCCTCGCGCAGGATGTCCTCGACGGGGAGCGGCGCGAGCCAGCGGAGGTCGAGCACGCGTGCGCGAACGCCCTGCTGCTCGAGATTACGAGCGACGCGCAAGGAGAGCTGGAGACCGTTGGCCCAGGTCACGATCGTCAGGTCGCCGCCCTCGAGGTACGTGCGCGCGGCTCCTGCGGGAACGTGCTCGTCCCTGAGAGCAGCCACCCAGCCATCGTCTCCCTCCTCGTGGAGATCGCGCGAGTGGTAGAGCGCGATCGGCTCGAGGAAGACGCACACCGTGCCGTCGACGACCGCCGACTCCGCGCAGGTCACGAGCATGGCGGCCGCGTCGTCCGGGCGCGCGGGTGAAGCGATCACGACGCCGGGGATGTCGCGCAAGACGCCGACCGCGTCGTCGTTGTGGAAGTGCCCGCCGAAGCCGCGCTGGTAGCCGTAGCCTGCGATCCGGAGCACCATCCCGTTCCGGTACGCGCGTTGCGAGAAGAACTGCAGCGTCGCCGCCTCCCCGCGGAGCTGATCCTCCGCGTTGTGGAGGTACGCCAGGTACTGGATCTCCGGGATCGGCAGGAAGCCACTCACCGCGGCGCCGAGCGCGAGCCCGAGGATCGACGTCTCGTCGAGCAGCGTGTCGAACACGCGACCCGCGCCGAAGCGCGCGTGGAGTCCGCGTGTCACGCCGTAGACACCGCCCTTCACCGCGATGTCCTCCCCGAACAGCAGCGCGTTCGGGTGGTGCTCGAGCACGGCAGCCAGCCCGGCGTTGATCCCCTGGGCGAGCGTGAGCGGCTCGTCGTCGGCAAGGTGGACACGCCCCGCCTTCTCGGCCACGACCGCCGGGGAGCGCGGCGCGAGCGGCGCCATGACCTGTTCCGCGGAGGTCATCTGCGGGAGCGCGGTGACCTCGAGCGCCAGCTCCCGCGCCTCGTCGCGGGCGGCGAGGTAGTCGTCCGCGAGCTCCTCCCCGCTCGCCCGCCCGGCCGACACGAGCCAGCGCGCGGTTCCGAGGATCGGGTCGCGCTCGTAGTCCGCCCGGATCGCCTGCGGCGTCCGATACGCCATCTCGGCGTCCGCGCCCGCGTGGCTGAGATACCTCACCGTCCGCAGGTGCAGGATCGCCGGCCGGCGCCGCTCGCGCACCCAGGCGGCGAGCTCCGTGGTGACCCCGAGCACCTCGGCAGGATCGTTCCCGTACGCCACTTCGTAGCGCAGCTCGGGCCTCGCCGTGAGCGCCGACTCGACCCAACCCGCCGGAGACGGAACGCTGATGCCGAGACCGTTGTCCTCGCAGACGAGCAGGAGCGGCACCGGCAGACCCTGGAACGTGCACTGAGCGGTGGTGTTGAGGGCGGCCTGCGCGGTCGCGTGGTTCAGTGAGGCGTCGCCGAACGAGCACATGACGACCGCGTCGGTCTTCCACGGGCCTGCCACGCCCAGCCGTGCGGCGCGGTCGATCGCGATCGCCATTCCCACGGCGCGCGGAAGCTGCGACGCGATCGTCGACGTCATCGGGAGCACGGCAAGCTCCTTGCGCCCGAAGACCTTGTGCCGCCCGCCGGCTATCGGCTCGACCGCGGCAGCGACGACGCCGAGCATGACGTCGCGCAGCCCGTCGATCTCGGCCTGCGACGCGCGTGCGAGATAGAAGGCGCCGGATCGGTAGTGCAGAAGCGCTGGATCGTCCACTCGGAGAGCCAGCGCGACCGCCGCATTCGACTCGTGACCCGCCGAGCCGATCGTGTAGAAGCTCCGCCCGTGCTGCTGGAGCCACCGCGCCGCGTAGTCGGCCTGGCGGCTGTCGACCTGCGCGCGCCAGATCTCCTCCGCCTCGGGTGGAGCGCTGCGCAGCGCGGCGCTCGGCTGCAGCGCTCTCAGCGCCTCGAGGAGGTGCTCCTCGAGCGGATCGTGCTCGACAACGGCAGCGGTCGACATGAGGGCGAGGCGAGCCTCGCCCCTACGCGGCGACCGGCTGCTCCAGCTCGGCGCTCCATTCGCCTGCCGCCGCGAGCGCATTCATGCGCGCGCGGTGAGTGAACGCAGCCTGCGCGGCCTCCGTGTTGGCGGTATCGCCACCCCACGTCTCGAGCGCCGATGCCTGCAGCGCCCGCCCGTACGAGAACGACAGCGGCCACGGACCGCCGACCTGGTTGATCGCGTTGAGGTTCTCCGTCGCCTCGACCTCCGACTGCCCGCCGGAGAGGAAGACGATGCCGGGAACGGCCGCGGGAACGTGCGTCATGAAGCACCGCAGCGTCAGCTCGGCGATCCGCGCTGCCGGCGCCTGCTCCGGGCAGCCCTTGCCCGAGATCACCATGTTCGGCTTGAGCAGCGCGCCGCGGAGATCCACGCCCTGCACGAGCAGCTCGTGGAACGTCCACTTCAGCGTGCGCGACGTCACGTCGAAGCAGCGCTCGATCGTGTTGTCGGCGTCCATCAGCACCTCGGGCTCGACGATCGGGACGATCCCGGCTTCCTGGCACAGCGCCGCGTAGCGCGCGAGCGCGTGTGCGTTGGCACGGATGCATGCGACCGAGGGGATTCCGTCGCCGATCGTGATCACCGCGCGCCACTTGGCGAAGCGGGCGCCGAGCGTGCGGTACTCGTCGAGTCTGCCCCGAAGGCCGTCGAGACCTTCGGTGATCTTCTCGCCCGGGAAGCCGGCCTGGTCGTGCGCCCCCGTGTCCACCTTGATCCCGGGGATCGAGCCCTTCGAGGCGAGCACCTCCGGAAACGGCGTGCCGTCGTCGGCCGCCTGCCGAATCGTCTCGTCGTACAGGATGACGCCGCCGATGAAGTCCTCCATCCCGGGCGCGGTGAAGAGAAGCTGCCGGTAATAGCGTCTGCTCTCCTCCGTCGACTCCACGCCGATCGAGTCGAAGCGCTTCTTGATCGTGCCCGTGGACTCGTCAGCGGCGAGGATGCCCTTGTTGTCGGCGACGATCGCCTTCGCGGTCTCGTGCAGCTCGTGGGCTCCCATCTAGGGCGCTCCTTTCATCAGGCTCTGGATCTTCGTGAGTGGATGCGAGGCGACGATGCGCCGGAACGTGCCCGAGCGCGAGCGCATGACGATCGACTCGGTCTCGACACGGTCGCCGACGACGCGGACACCGCGCAGCAGAGCGCCACTCGTCACGCCGGTCGCTGCGACGAACACGTCATCGCCCTCGACGAGGTCGTCCGCCGTGAGGACATGGTCGAGATCGAAGCCGCCGTCGAGCAGACGCTGCCGCTCGTCGTCCGACCGCGGCCACAGCTTGCCCTGCATCGCGCCGCCGAGGCACTTGATCGCCGCGGCCGAGATGACGCCCTCCGGCGTTCCGCCGATCCCCATGAGCAGGTCGACCCCGGTGCCCGGCTGGGCAGCCGCGATCGCGGGCGCGACATCGCCGTCGCGAATGAGGTTCACACGGGCTCCCGCCTCGCGCAGCTCGGCGATCAGGTCGTCGTGGCGCTCGCGCTCGAGGACGACGACCGTGAGGTCGTTGACGGCGCAGTGCTTCGCCTCGGCGACACGCTCGAGATTCTCCGTCGGCGTCGCGTCGATATCGATCGCGTCGGCGGCCTCAGGACCCACCGCGATCTTGTCCATGTACAGCGCGGCGCCCGGAAAGAACATCGTCCCGCGCTCGGACACGGCGATGACGGAGATCGCGTTCGGCATCCCGAGTGCCGTGAGGCGCGTCCCCTCGAGGGGATCGACTGCGACATCGACCTCCGGCCCGACACCGTCGCCGACCGCCTCGCCGTTGAAGAGCATCGGAGCCTCGTCCTTCTCGCCCTCGCCGATCACGACGACGCCGCGCATCGAGACCGTGTCGAGCATGAGCCGCATGGCGTCGACCGCGGCCTGGTCGGCCGCGATCTTGTCGCCGCGCCCGATCCAGCGCGACGCGAACGTGGCGGCCGACTCCGTGACGCGGACGAGCTCGAGCGCCAGGTTCCTGTCCGGGACCTCGCTCACGTCGGCCGATCCTACATCCGCTCCGGAGCTTCCACCCCGACGAGGTCGAGGCAGCGGGCGATGACGGACTGCACCGCGCGGACGAGCTCGAGCCGGAACGCCTGCTGCTCGGACTCCAGGACGCGGTGCTGGTGGTAGAAGCGGTGGAAGTCGTCGGCGACGCGAATCGCGTAGATCGGGATCGCGTGCGGCGCCCGGCGCTCGGCCGCCTCGCGAGCGATCTGGGGAAACTCGAGGAGCCGCTTCACGAGCTCGCGCTCCTCGCCGGCGAGAGCTGTGGACACGGGGTCGGACCCGGTGTCAGACACCTCGTCTGACACCGGCGCGTTGCGCAGGATGCCCGCGATCCGCGCGTGCGCGTATTGCACGTAGTAGACGGGATTCTTGTTCGTCCTTTCCTTTGCGAGGTCGACGTCGAGCTCGATCGTCTGGTCGTGTCCCCGCGAGACGAGGTACCAGCGGGCCGCGTCGATTCCGATCGTGTCGATGAGCTCGTCGAGGAACACGACGTCGCCACGACGCTTCGACATCTTCTTCGCGGCCCCACCTTCGACGAGGTTGACGAGCTGGTACACGAGCACCTCGAGCGACTCGCGTGGGTGGCCGAGCATCTCCGCGAGCGCCTGCAGCCGCGCGACGTACCCATGATGGTCGGCGCCGAGCACGTAGATCAGCCGATCAAAGCCCCGTGCGTACTTCCTGCGCATGTACGCCGCGTCGGCCGCAAAGTACGTCGGCTCGCCGCCGGAGCGGATGAGGACACGATCCTTGTCGTCCCCGTGCGCGCTCGTGCGCGCCCACAACGCGCCGTCGTCCTCGAACGTCTCCAGCAGCGCGACTGCCTCGGGGATCTCGAGCTCGACCGCGCTCTGCCGCTCCCACGTGTCGAAGTGAATGCGGAAGCGCTCGAGCGTCGTCTCGATCCGCTCGAGCATGATCGGAACAGCGTCGCCGTCGAGTTCCGCGAGCTCCGCGATGTAATCGCCCTGGTAGCCGTCCTCGGGCGGCTCCTCGCCGCGCCGCGCCGCCTCGACGGACTCCGCGAACCGCTCCATCTGAGCGCCGGCGTCGTTGTAGTAGTACTCGCGCTCGACCTCGTGCCCGGCGAAGGCGAGCAGGCGAGCGACAGCGTCGCCGTACGCCCCGTTCCTCGCCGCCGCGACGGTGACAGGCCCGGTCGGGTTCGCCGAGACCATCTCGACCTGAACGCGTTCCGGCTCTGCCGCCGATCCAGACCCGAAGGCGCCGTCCGTGCCCGCGATTTCCGCGACGCCGGCAGCCAGCCATGCATCGGGTAGCCAGACGTTGACGAATCCCGGTCCCGCAGCTTCAGCACGCTCGGCGAGTCCACTCTCCACCACGCGCTGCGCGATCTCCTCTGCGATCTCTCGCGGTGGCCGCTTCTGCAGCCCGGCGAGCTTCAGCGCGACGTTTGTCGCGTAGTCGCCATGCTCCGCGTCCCCGGGACGTTCCAGCGTGAGGGGAGCGCCGGCGATCGTGCGCAGCTCGCCGGCGAGCACATGCGACAGGATCAGGCAACCGGTGCCTCGCGGGGCGCGAAGAGGACTTCGAGCCGCGCCATCTCCTCCGTCGTGCCAACGCCGATCAGCACATCCCCGGCTGCGAGGACAGCGTCTGGGCCGGGTGTCACATCGAAACCGCCGCTGGACTTCCGGATAGCGACGACGAGAGCGCCCGTCACCTCCTGGATTCGCAGTTCTGCGATCGACTTGCCGCAAGGCTCGGAGTCGGGAGACACCTCGAGCTCTTCGAAGCGGAGCTCGGGCATCTCACCGCCCGCCGTCGTGACGATGTCCAGAAAGTCAGCGACCTGAGGCTTCACTACGAGATTCGCGAGATGCAGGCCGGCGTGCGAGTACGGCTGGACGACACGATCGGCGCCGGCGAGGCGAATCTTGCGAGCGGCGGCCTCGTTGGACGCCCGCGCCACGATCACGAGGTCGGGCCGCTGTGCCCGGGCGGACAGCGTGATGTAGAGGTTCTTCTCGTCCGAGTCGGCGGATGCGACGAGCCCGCGCGCGCGGTCGATCGCGGCCCGCTGCAGATCGGTGTCCTCGGTACCGTCGCCGTGGACGACCGGTGCCCCGTCAGCCTGGGCGCGCTCGACCGACTCGGGCGTGATGTCGACAACCGCGTAGGGCGTTCCCGTCGCACGGAACTCCGCCGCGACGCTGCGCCCGACGCGTCCGTAGCCACAGATGATCACGTGATCCTGCAAGTCCTCGATCGCTCTCTTCCTCCTTCTTTCGCCGAGCACGTCCGCAAACACGCCCCGCGTGATGACATCGACGACCACTCCGGCGATGTAGAAGAAGACTGCCACGCCCGCGAAGAGCAGGACGACAGTGAAGATCTTGCCTGCGCTGGTAGCAGGCGCCGAGTCGAGACCGGTCAGCGTGGTCGAGACGACGGCGCGATAGAACGACGCGACCCAGCCCTCGCCGAGGAGGACTTGAAACCCGATCGTCCCGACCACGAGAACGAGCACGAACGCCACCTGCGCGTAGGCAAAGCGATGCCAGTAGCGGGGATCGCGCATCCCCGTCATCGTAGGCGCGCGTTGGTCGGCGGTCGCTACAGCCCGCCGTCGCCGGACGGCTCGCCGTGTTGCGGCTATCGGCTCTTCGCTGCAGACGGTGCAGACGTGATCGGAACCACGACGCCGTCACGGTGCAGCGCGAGCTGCACTTCCTCGCGCGCCTTGTAGATCCGCCACTTCACCGTCGCGAGCGTGACCTCGAGCGTCTCGGCGATCTCGGTGTACGAGAGGCCGACGACGTCGCGCAAGAGGAGCGCCATCTTCAGATCGGGGTTCAAGTCCTCGACCGCGCGCCACACCGCGTCGATCGTCTCGGCACGCTCGGCTGGCGCGTCCACGACCTCGAGCGGTGGCGCATCGTCGATGTTCACGACGGAGCGCGGACGGCGCTCGATCGCGCGGAGCTCGTCGAGCACGCGGTTCTTCGTGACCTGGAACAGCCACGTCGTGAAGCGCGAGCGAAGCGAGAAGCTCGGCAGACCCTGGAAGACGCGGAGGAACACCTCCTGCGTCAGATCCTCGGAGAGGCTCCGGTCGCCCGTCAGCCGCAGCACGTAGTTGTAGACCGGCTGCTCGTACGTCCGAACGATGATCGAGAACGCACGCTCGTCGCCCCGCTGGGCCTTACGCAGAACGCCGAGGTCTGGCTGTGGCAGCGACATATGCGCGGCGAGTATAGAGGGGTAGTTGTGAAGGGTTTGGGGGCGACCAGTTAGGGACGCGTTGCGAGGGGTACACCTGTCATGTCACCGGGAATCTCGACGTCGAGCATCCCCAGAATGGTGGGCGCGAGATCGGAGAGGCCACCGGTCTTCTGTAGCTCGAAGCGATCGCTCGTGAGGACGAGCGGCACGGGATTCGTCGTATGCGCGGTAAGCGGGCTGATGCCGTCCGGCTCGAGCATCTGCTCCGCGTTGCCGTGATCGGCGGTCACGAGGCACACTCCACCGGCCTCGTGGACGCACGCGACAACGCGACCGAGGGCCGTATCCGCAGCCTCGACAGCTGTGATGACCGCGGCGATCGAGCCCGTATGGCCGACCATGTCGGGATTCGCGAAGTTCACGACGGCGAACGCGTACCCGTCCCCGATCTCGTCGCAGAGTCGACCAGCGACGCCGGCCGCAGACATCTCGGGCTTCAGGTCGTAGCTCGGGACGTCGCGCGGCGAGGGTACGAGGATCCGGCGCTCGCCCGGCCACTCGCTCTCCTCGCCGCCGTTGAAGAAGTACGTCACATGGGCGTACTTCTCGGTCTCGGCGACGTGGAGCTGGCGCAGGCCGTTGCCGGCCAGAACCTCGGCGAGCGTGTTCTTGACTTCCTGCTCGTCGAAGGCGACCGGGAACGGGAAGTCCTCGCGGTAGCGCGTCATCGTCGTCAGGTCGATTCCCGCTTCGAGCAGGCGCTCCGACAGCTGCCGCGCCCGATCGGGACGGAAGTTGAAGAAGATCGCGGCGTCCTCGGCACCGAGGCGCGGACGCCCCTCGAGCACGACCGGCTCGACGAACTCGTCGGTCACTCCCCGCTCGTAGCTCTCGCGAACCGCCGCGACGGGATCCGCGGCATGCGTACCCTCGCCGGACACGATCGCTGCGACTGCGCGGTCGGTCCGCTCCCAGCGGTTGTCGCGATCCATGGCGTAGTAGCGCCCGCAGACCGTTGCGATGCGCGCAGCGGGCAGCTCCGCCAGATCCTTTGCCGCCGCACGCGGTGACACATCGCGCCCGTCCGTGAATGCATGCACCCATGTCCGCTCCGCCATCCCCTCGCGCTCGGCCAGCTCGAGAAGCGCGCGTAGGTGGTCGATGTGCGAGTGAACGCCGCCGTAGGAGACGAGTCCCAGCAGATGGACGTCGCCGCCGCGCTCGCGCGCGCGCCGGAACGCGGCCGTGAGCGCGTGGTTCCGTGCGAACGAGCCGTCCTCGACGGCGAGGCTCACACGCGCGAGGTCCTGGAACAGGATCCGGCCGGACCCGATCGTGAGGTGCCCGACCTCCGAGTTCCCCATCTGTCCCGAAGGAAGCCCTACCGCCTCACCCGAGGCGGCGAGCATGGCGTGCGGGTAGCGATCCCAGAGTGCGTCGAAGACCGGCGTGCGGGCGAGCTCGACCGCGTTTCCCGGTCCGGGCGGAGCGATGCCCCAGCCGTCCAGGATGACGAGGACGACGGGCTTCAAGCAGCCTCGACGCCGACGCGACAGATCGCCTCGAACGAGACGAGGTCGAGCGAAGCGCCACCGACGAGCGCGCCGTCCACGTCCGGCAGCGCGAGAAGCACGGCGGCGTTGTCGGGCTTTACCGATCCGCCGTAGAGCACCGGCGACGCGTGGACGCTCTTGACGAACGCGTGCGTCTCCTGCGCGATCTCCGGCGTCGCCGTCTTGCCGGTTCCGATCGCCCAGACGGGCTCGTACGCGATCACCAGGCGCTCGTGACGGGGGATCCCCGCGGCCTGCCGGGCGAGCACGGTCTCGGTCTCGCCGGACTCGCGCTCGGCTTCGGTCTCGCCGATGCACGCGATGACGTGGAGGCCCGCCTCGAGCGCTGCCTCCGCACGCATGCGGACCGTCTCGTCCGTCTCGCCGAAGAGCTGACGGCGCTCCGAGTGGCCAACGATGGCTCCGGCGACGCCGAGCTCCAGCAGCATCGGCGCGGATACCTCCCCGGTGAACGCTCCCTCCAGCTCCCAATGGACGTTTTGCGCGTACACGCGGATGGCGCTGTCGGGACCGAGGCCCTGGATGGTCGCCTCGAGCGAAACGAACGGCGGGCAGACGACGACGTCGACACCAGGGGCATGAGCAGCGACATTCCGGATCTGGCTCGCGAACTCGCGCGCCTGGTGCGCGCCCTTGAACATCTTCCAGTTCGCCGCGACGAGCACGCGGGCGATCTTAGGCGACGCGGGACCTTGGTAGCCTCGCCGCCGATGAGCATGCCTCGGTGGGAGCAGCGCTTCCGTGCACCCTTGTCGTACCTCCCGGAGTGGTCGCCGGCGGCTCCTGGACGCGCGGTCTACACGTCGAGCGAATCCGGCAGCTGGCAGGTTCACACACTGGACGTGGACACCGGCACGCGCCGGCAGGTCACGAACCATCCAGTCGGGCTGATCGACGCGGTTCCGAGCCTCGACGGCGAACACGTGCTCTGGTTCCAGGACGAGACCGGTGACGAGTCCGGCCAGTGGCTCGCGCAGCCGTTCCTCGGAGGCGAGACGCGACCCTTTCTCGACGGCGTTCCTCACGGATGGAACGAGGGGCTCGCGCAAGCTCCGGGAATCGTCGTCGCGGCGACCTCGGATCGAGACGGCTTCGCCATCCACGTGTCGCTCGACGGCGCTCGCACGCATGAGCTCCATCGCTCCGGCGATTCCGTGTGGCTCGGTGGACACTACGAAGGCGGCTTCCTGCGCGGCGCGCTGTCGAGCGACGGGGCGCTGCTCTGTTACCAGCACTCCGAGCACGGCGACCTGATCCATCCGGCGCTGCGGGTCGTCGATCCGCGGACCGGCTCGATCGTCGGAGACCTCCTCGACCAAGGGCTGGCGCTCGACGCGAAGTGCTGGTCTCCGATCGCTGGTGACGCACGGCTCGCGTTCACGCACGAGCGGGAGGGTGACGATCGCCCTGGCATCTGGAACCTCTCGACCGGCGAGCGCACGGACCTCGATGTCGGACTGGAGGGAGCGACCACTGTCGGAGACTGGTGGCCCGACGGCAACGCGCTCCTGCTCGTGAACACGTTCGAAGGGCGCAGCTACCTCTACCGCTACCAGATCGGGTCCGGCGCGCTCACACTGGTGCCGACGGAGCCGGGGTACATCGGAAAGGCGCGCGTTCGCCCGGACGGCGGCATGTGGCTCGTCCACGAGCAGGGGCATCGGCAGCGCCTCGTCCTCGACGACTCCGGCGCCGAAGTCCTCACGCTCGGCGCCTCCGCCCCCTCTTCGCGCCCGTACGAGTCCTGGCGCTTCGAAAACGAACACGGCCAGAGCGTCCACGGCTTCCACGTCACGCCGGACGACTCGGGCGGCCCGTTCCCGGTGATGATGTTCGTCCACGGCGGGCCCTCGTGGCTCGACCTCGATCGCTGGCAGCCGGAGGTCCAGGCGTACGTCGACGCCGGGTTCGTCGTCGGTCTCGTCAACTACCGCGGCTCGATCGGCTACGGACGCGAGTGGCGCGACACGCTGATCAGGAACATCGGCGGGCCGGAGCTCGAGGACGTCAACGCGGGCCTTCGCGATCTCGTGGCGCGTGGACTTGCCGATCCCGAGCGAGCGGTGATCGCAGGCTATTCGTGGGGCGGCTACGTCACGCTGCTCGAGGTCGGGAAGCACCCGGAGCTCTGGCGCTGCGCCATCGCAGGCGTGCCCGTCGGCGACTACGAGGCCGGATACGACGAGCTGTCACCTGTCCTCCAGGCCTACGACAAGGCACTTCTCGGCGGCGCGACCCCGAGAGAGGTGCCCGACCTCATGCGCGACCGCAACGCGATCAACTTCGCCGACGAGGTGCGTGCGCCCGTTCTCTTCCTCATCGGGCGAAACGACTCGCGCTGCCCGTACGGCCAGGCGATGGCGTACGTCGACCGTCTTGCTGCCCGCGAGCACCCGCACGAGGTGTACGTGTACGAGACCGGTCACGCGTCGTTCGAGGTGTCCGAACGCGTGAAGCAGGTCGGGATGGCGCTCGACTTCCTCCAGCGCCACGTTCCCGGCCTTCGCGACCTCTCAGGCTGACGGGATCGCGACTACGCCGGGGAGCTCCTTGCCTTCCAGGAGCTCGAGCGATGCGCCGCCGCCGGTCGAGACCCACGAAACGCGATCGGCGAGACCGAGCTCCGAGATCGCCCGCACCGAGTCCCCACCGCCTACGACCGTGAACGCTTCCGCGTCGGCGACAGCCTGCGCGACTGCCTTCGTTCCGTCGGCGAAACGTGGCCACTCGAAAACGCCCATCGGGCCGTTCCAGAAGACGGTGCGGGCGTCGCGGATCCGTCCGCCGAAGCTCTCGCGCGTCTCCGGCCCGATGTCGAGCCCGAGCCAGCCTTCGGGTACGTCGTCGTACGGTGTGACCCGGCTCTCGGCATCCGCCTCGAATGCGGCCGCGGCTACCACGTCAGTCGGGAGCTCCGCGGCGTAGGGCAGCGGATTGTCGTCGCGAAGCTGCTCGGCCATCTTTCCGCCGACGAGAACGGCGTCCGCGCGTCCACCGAGGTTCACGAGCACGCCGACCTTGTCATCGACCTTCGCTCCGCCGGCCACCAGCACGAAAGGTCGCTCGACCTCTCCGAGGAGACGCCCGAGCATCTCGAGCTCGCGCTCGAGCAGGAATCCGGCATACGCGGGCAGGAGATGCGCGACGCCCTCGGTCGAAGCGTGCGCGCGGTGGGCCGAGCCGAACGCATCGTTCACGAAGAGGTCCATCCCCTCGGCGAGGCGTGCCGCCGACTCCGAGTCGTTTGCCGTCTCCCCTGGGTCGAACCGCGTGTTCTCGAGCACCTCGAGGCGGTCATCGGGGAGAAGGTCGCGGAGGCGCTCAGCGACAGGCGCCATCGCGTAGGCGGGGTCGCGGCCTTTGGGGCGACCGAGGTGCGAGCAGACGGAGACCCGCGCCGCGCCGCGTGCAAGGAGGTCTTGCAGCGTCGGGAGCGAGGCTCGGATACGGGTGTCGTCGGCGATGCGCCCCTCCTCGAGCGGGACGTTCAGGTCGGCGCGGACGAGCACGCGCTTGCCCGCGACGTCCGCGTCACGAACCGAGCGCGGCCGGTGCATCTAGGGGAGCAGCTTGCCGATCACGTCGACCAGTCGACACGAGTAGCCCCACTCGTTGTCGTACCAACCGAACACCTTGACCGTCCTGCCGTGCACCATCGTCAGCTCGCTGTCGTAGATGCACGAGTACGCGCTTCCGATGATGTCGGTCGAGACGAGCGGATCCTCCGAGTACTGGAGAATGCCCTCGAGCGGCCCGCCTGCCGCCGCCTTGTACGCAGCCTGAACCTCGTCCGACGAGGTCTCGCGACCGAGCACGACGACGAGATCGGTGAGCGATCCGGTCGCGATCGGCGCGCGGACCGCGACCCCGTCGATCTTCCCCTTGAGCTCGGGGAGCACGAGCCCGATCGCCTTGGCGGCGCCCGTCGACGTCGGGATCAGGTTGATGGCCGCAGCGCGCGCTCGCCGTAGATCCTTGTGCGGCGCGTCCTGCAGGCTCTGATCCTGCGTATAGGCGTGGATCGTCGTCATGAATCCGGACTCGATCTCGCCCAGGTCGTTGAGCACCTTGGCGAGCGGCGCGACGCAGTTCGTCGTGCACGACGCATTCGAGACGATGTGGTGTGTCTCCGAGTCGTACGTGTCGTCGTTCACCCCGAGCACGAGCGTGATGTCCGGATCGGTAGCGGGAGCCGAGATGACGACTTTCTTCGCGCCCGCGTCGAGGTGCTTCTGCGCGCCGTCTCGATCGGTGAAGAAGCCCGTCGACTCGAGAACGACGTCGACGCCGAGATCGCCCCACGGGAGCGCCGCTGGATCGCGCTCGGAGAGCATCTGCATCTTCTCGCCGGATGCCACGAGCACGCCGTCAGCGAGCTCGACCTCGCCCGGGAACGGGCCGAGATTCGAGTCATAGCGCAGGAGATGGGCCATCGTCTTCGCGTCGCCGAGATCGTTGAGCGCGACGATCTCGAGATCGGATCCGAGCGCGTGCTGGGCGCGGAAGAAGTTCCGTCCGATGCGTCCGAACCCGTTGATGCCGACGCGAATGCTCATTCCTCTCCTCTGTGGTCGTCTACCCGAGTCGCGGCCGAGTCTAACCGCGCACGTTCGCGCGCTCCTCGAGGGCGCGCAGGCGCCGGTGCATCGCAGCCTTCGTCACGGGCGGGTCGGCGCGCGCCGCGAGCTCGCGCAGCGACTCGGTCGGATGGCGAAGCCGAAGCTCCGCGGCCTCACCCAGGCGGTCAGGAAGCGCGTCGAGGTCCTCGTTCACGCGGAGCCACTCGACGGCCTCGAGCTGGCGCCTGGCGGACCTGCTCGTGCGGACGAGGTTCGCGTGGTCGGCATTTGCGAGGCGGTTGGCCTGCGCTCGTGTCTCGGCGACGACCGCACGCTCCTCGAGCGAGAGCACCGTCTCCGTCGCACCCATGAGCGCGAGGAGCGACTCGATCGTCTCCCAGCTCTTCGCGTACGCCACGGAGTGAGTGGAGCGACCGACGGTCGCGAGCTCGACACCCTCGGCGTGAGCAAGGCGCACGAGCAGCGTCGCCGACTCCTCCGAGGCGGTGCGCAGCTCGATGTGCGGCGAGTGTCCGAGTGAGATCGAGCCGGCACCGAGGAACGCGCCGCGCAGGTATGCGGCGCGGCAGCAGCTGCGCGCGACGACTCGACGGGGAGGCCGTTCGAGCGGCGCGTGACGTCGATCGACGACACCCGACGCAGCCAGCACGCGCAGCGCCTCGTCGTCTCCGGCGATGTGGAGCTGGTAGCGCGTCGCGGTGTCGAACGCCCGGCGGCGGTACGTCCGGATCTCCGAGCGGATGCCACTGTCGAGCAAGAGCGCGAACGCCCGCCGCGCGGCCGCGCCGCTGCCGAGATCGAGGTGCAAACCCCAGTCGCCAGCACCGCGGAGGTGCAGGCTTCCCGCAGCGTGGAAGAGCGCGGACAGCTCGGCCCGACGGTCGCACTCGCGCTGCGGCGCGATCGCGGCCAGTTCCTCGCGGACATCCTCCGAGGTGATCACAGCTCGACTCCTTCGAGTGCGAGCAATCGCCGCTTCACGTCGACACCGGCGTCGCCGTATCCGCCGATGCCGGTCGCCGAGACGACTCGATGGCACGGCACGATGAACGCGAACCGGTTCGCAGCGCAGAAGGCGCCTGCGGCCCGAGCGGCCCGGGGACGACCTGCGAGCGCGGCGAGCTCGCCATACGAGACGATCTCGCCGCGCGGGATCGCCCGGAGCGCATCGGCGAGCGCGCGTTGCAGCGGCGTCGCCCACTCGAGGTCGATGGCCACGTCCTCGAAGGACACGTCGACGCCCTCCAAGAGGGCGTGAACGCTACGGATCAGGCGTCTTGTGACGGTGTCAGACGCCGCGTGTCCGACGCCGTGTCGGACACCGGGCCGAAGCGAAACTCGTGCGCGAGGACGACGTCGTCGTCGCTCCACAGCTCTCCTACGCCCCAGCCACGAACGGCGTACCGCGTCTCGATGACGGCCATGGTGACCACTGTAGATCGGTGTCGGAGTCTGAACCCGTGGGGTCTGATCCCGACCGATTACACTCGCCGCCATGACCGCACACGGCTTCTTCCAACCGCCTCTGCACGACAACGAGCCCGTCAAGTCATACGCCCCCGGCACACCCGAGCGCGCCGAGCTCCAAGCTCGGCTACGACAGATGCAGGGCGAGCGGATCTCGATCCCGATGATCATCGGCGGCAAGGACGTCCACGCCGACGAGACCTTCGAAGCCGTGATGCCGCACCGCAAGACCCACGTCCTCGCGGACGTCGCGAGAGGTGGGCCGGAGCACGTCGAGCAGGCGATCGCGGCCGCGAACGCGGCGCACCACGAGTGGTCGCGGATGCCGTGGCACGAGCGCGCAGCCGTCTTCCTCCGAGCCGCCGAGCTCCTTGCCGGGCCGTGGCGCTCGACGCTGAACGCTGCGACGATCCTCAACCAGTCCAAGACGTCGCACCAGGCGGAGATCGACGCCGTCTGCGAGATGGTCGACTTCTGGCGCTACAACGTCGACTACATCCTCCGGATCTACTCCGAGCAGCCGCACTCGCCAACCGGGATCTGGAACCGGATGGAGTACCGGCCGCTCGAGGGCTTCGTCTTCGCGGTCAGCCCGTTCAACTTCAGCTGCATCGGCGGCAATCTCTCCTCCACGCCGGCGCTCATGGGCTGCACGATCGTATGGAAGCCGGCGTCGACTGCTGCGCTCTCGGCCTACTACTACATGCGGGTGCTGCAGGAGGCCGGGCTGCCCGACGGCGTGATCAACCTCGTCTACGGCTCGGGCTCGACGATCGGGCCCGCCGCCCTCGCCAGCCCGGACCTCGCCGGGATCCACTTCACCGGCTCCACCGCGGTCTTCAACGGCATGTGGGAGACCGTCGGGAAGACCATCGCGGCCGGGGGCTACCGCGGCTATCCACGTCTCGTCGGCGAGACCGGCGGGAAGGACTTCATCCTCGCGCACCCGTCCGCCGACGCCGAGGCCGTCGCCACCGCCGTCGTGCGCGGCTCCTTCGAGTACCAGGGGCAGAAGTGCTCCGCGGCCTCGCGCCTCTACGTCCCGTCGAACATCTGGCCCGAGGTCAAGGAGAAGCTCGTCGCCGACGTCGCGTCCATTCGTATGGGCGACCCCGCCGACTTCGAGAACTTCATGGGCGCCGTGATCGACGCGAGTGCGTTCAAGACCCATGCGGACGCGATCGCCGAGGCGCGCTCGGCGGGCGCGGAGATCCTCACCGGCGGCTCGACGGACGACTCCGAGGGCTACTTCGTCGAACCGACCGTGATCACGACCGAGGACAAGGGCTTCCGGCTCCTGCGCGACGAGCTCTTCGGGCCGATCGTGACCACCTATGTGTACGACGAGAAGCGTTGGGACGAGACGCTACGGCTCGTGGACGAGACGGCGCCGTACGCGCTCACCGGAGCCGTCTTCGCGACGGAGCGCTCCGCGATCGAGGAGGCCCACGACGCGCTGCAGTACGCCGCCGGCAACTTCTACGTCAACGACAAGCCGACGGGCGCCGTCGTCGGCCAGCAGCCGTTCGGCGGCTCGCGCGCGAGCGGGACGAACGACAAGGCCGGCTCGATGTGGAACCTCATCCGCTGGGTGACTCCGCGCACCGTCAAGGAGACGTTCGTGCCGCCGACCGACTACCGGTACCCGTTCCTGGCGCCGGACGCCGACGGCAAGAACTAGAGAGTGGTCTTCAGAGTCGACGCAACGACCGCGACCGCGACCGCGGTCGCGCTTTAGGGATTTACGCGCAGCCGGAGTCTCGCGCTAGCGAGTTCCGGCTGCTGCAACAAACACAGTGATGGTCCGCATTCTCGACGGTGTCGACGCGTTCCTCGACCGGCTCGGGGCGGTCGACCTTCTGCCGCTTGCGCTCGCGATCGGCTGCCACCTGCTCAAGATGGCCTGCACGAGCCGTGCCTGGCGGAACGTCCTCGCCGCGGCGTATCCGGAGGAGCGCGTCCCCTGGATCTCGATCTACGGTGCGTATCTCGCCGGCGTCGGCATCAACGCGATCATCCCGGCGCGCGCCGGAGACGCGGTGCGGATTGTCCTCGCACGGCGGGCGATTCCGGGAAGCACCTACACGACGGTGGTCTCGAGCACGCTCGTTCTGAGCTTCTTCGACATGTTCGCCGCGAGTCTCTTTCTCGCATGGGCAGTGACCCTCGGCGAGCTTCCGGGGCTCGACGTGCTGGCTCGGCTGGACAGCTTCGACTTCGCCTGGCTCTTCTCGCGACCGCTCCTGTTCGATCTCTCGATCGCGACGACACTCGTCCTCGTCGGCATCGCCGCGTTCTGGATCGCGGCGCACGTGGCGGACTTCCGCGAGCGCGTCGCCCAGGCGTTCCGCGTGATGTCGCCGCCCACTCGCTACCTGAGGCGCGTCGTACCGTGGCAAGCCGCGGACTGGACGCTACGCATCGTCACCATCTGGTTCCTGCTCGACGCGTTCGACATCCCGCAGACGCTGGAGAACGCCGGGCTCGTGCAGGTGTCGTCGAGTGTCGCGACGCTCTTTCCGATCACGCCCGCGGGCATCGGGACGGAGCAAGCCTTCCTTCTCTACGTGCTGAACGGCGTGGCCGCCGCCTCGGTGCTTCTCGCCTTCAGTGTCGGCGCCAAGCTCACGCTGACGCTCACGAATGTCGTCGCCGGATTCACGGCCATTGCGCTGACGCTACGCACCTTCCGCTACCGCGACGCGCTCGAGCAGCACGCGGAGACCGCGGAGAGCTAGGACGGGCCAGCCTTGTGGAGCTGCGCGTAGAGATCACGCGCGGTCTTCTGCGGGAGGCCGGGAACGCCCTCGAGTTCCTCTTGCGAGGCCTCGAGAAAGCGCTCGACGGAACCGAAGTGCCGGATGATCGCGCGACGCCGCACAGGCCCCACGCCGGGAAGCCCCTCGAAGATCGTCTCCATCGAGCGCTTCCCCCGCTTTCGCCGGTGGTAGCGGAGCGCGGTCCGGTGGGCCTCGTCGCGGATGCGCTGGAGGAGCTGTAGCGCGGGGCTCGAGCGGTCGAGCGCAATCGGCGCCGGAAACCCCGGTACGAAGACCTCCTCGTCGCGCTTCGCGAGCGAGATGACCGCGACGCGCGGGAGGTCGAACTCCTCGAGCGCGGCCAGCGCAGCGCCGAGTTGTCCCTTTCCCCCGTCGACGACGACGAGGTTCGGCATCCGGGAGAAGCTCTCATCGAGCTCGCCGTCGCGGAGCCGCGCGAAGCGTCGCGAAACGGCCTCGCGCATCGCGCCGACGTCGTCCTGACCGGCGAGACCGCGGATCGCAAACGTGCGGTAGTGCGCGTTCTTCGAGCGCCCGTCCACGAAGACCGTCATCGACGCGACGATCGACTCGCCCTGGATGTTCGAGATGTCGAAGCACTCGATCCGAACCGGAAGGCTCTCGAGGTTGAGTACCTCGCGGAGCTCCTCGAGCGCAGCGATCCGCTTCGACCGCGCTGCCTCGCGGATCGCGGCATCGGACTTCAGCGCGAGCTGTGCGTTCTCGGCCGCGAGCTCGACGAGACGTCGCTTCTCGCCCCGAAGCGGCGTGCGCACGACCACGCGCGAGCCCCGCCGAGAGCTCAGGAACTCGGCAAGCGGCGCGGGGTCGCCCACTCCCGCTGGGATCAGCACCTCCGGCGGAGCGCTCGGTGCCGCGCCGTAGTACTCGAGCACGAACGCCTCGAGGATCGACTGCGCGTCCTCGCCGGAGACGTTCTCGAGGTGGAAGCCGTAGCGGTCGATCATCTTCCCGTCGCGCAGCGGAAAGACCTGCACGGCGGCCTGGTCGCCGTCGATCGCGAGGCCGATGACGTCGACCGACCCGACGTCGCGCCGGTCCGCCGCCTGGCGGTCCGCGAGGTGACGGATGGAGAAGAGACGGTTCCGGTACCGCGCGGCCTCCTCGAAGCGCTCGTCGGCCGCGGCCTCGCGCATGCGCTCCGAGAGCTCGGCCTGGATCGTCTGCGTATCGCCGGAGAGAAAGTCCACGACGTCGTCGATCACCGACCCGTAGTCCTCCCTCGAGATCGCGGCGATGCACGGCGCGAAGCAGCGGTCGATGTGGAAGTCGAGGCACGGGATCCCCGAGTGCCGACCCGGCCTCGGCCCCTCGCACGGCCGGAACCGAAAGACGCGGTTCAGCACGTCGAGGGTCTCGCGCACCTTCTTCGCGTTCGCGTACGGCCCGAAGTAGAGCGTGCCGCGCCGGTGTCGCTCGCGCGTGAACATCACGCGCGGGTATTCGTCGGTGAGCGTGACCGCGATGTACGGGAACGACTTGTCGTCGCGCAGGCGGATGTTGAACGGCGGCCGGTGGCGCTTCACGAGGTTCTGCTCCAAATGGAGCGCCTCTGCCTCGGTCCGGGTGACGATGACCTCGACGTCCGCGATCCTCTCGGCCAGCTGCGCCGAGCCGAAGCGCGTGTCGCCGCGCTGGAAGTAGCTGCGAACTCTCGAGCGCAGCGATTTCGCCTTGCCCACGTAGAGGACGTCGCCGGACGTGTCCCGGAAGAGATAGACGCCGGAGCTGCGCGGAAGCGTCTGAAGCTTCCCTTCAAGGTTCTCTCGCATTCTCGGGCTAGCGTATCCCCATGCGTCTTTCGCTCCTGGCGGCCCTCGGGGCCGTCGTCGCGCTCGCAGCGCCGGGTCTCGCGACGGCGGGGCCGGGCCTCGTCGTGGGTGCCGTCGAGGACGACGTCCGCGCATCGACCCTCGTCGAGGCCGAGGCGCAGATGGCCTCTTTGCGTCTCTCGGGCTTCCGTGCGGTGCGCGTCACGAGCTACTGGACGCCTGGTCTCACGCGGCCGAGCGACGACGAGCTCCGCGTGCTACGGAACGTCGGCGACGCGGCGCTGGTGAACGGCGTACGCGTCTACGTCACCGTCATGAGCCCCGGCTCCCGCACGACACCGCTGACCGACGAGGAGCGCGCGGAGTTCGCGTCCTATGCAGCGGCGATCGTACGGAGCGCACCGTCGCTCGAGCACGTGATCGTCGGCAACGAGCCGAACCTCAACCGCTTCTGGCTCCCCCAGTTCGGCCTCGACGGCACGAGTGCCGCGCCCGCCGCGTACCTCGCGCTGCTCGCGCAGACATACGACGCGCTGAAAGCCGTCTCGCCCGAGATTCGCGTCTACGGCGGCGCACTGTCTCCCCGTGGAAGCGACCGACCAGGGGGATCGCGCCCCACGCACTCTCCGACGGGGTTCATCCGCGAGCTCGGAGCCGCGTATCGCGCCAGCGGCCGCGATCGCCCCGTCATGGATGCGTTCGTCATTCATCCGTATGCGGACAACTCGAGCCAGTCTCCCGCCACCGCGCACCCGAACTCGACCACGATCGGGGTCGCGGACTACGGCAAGCTCGTCGCGCTCCTCGGCGAGGCCTTCGACGGCACCGCGCAGCCCGGCTCCGAGCTTCCGATCTTCTACGGCGAGTTCGGCGTCGAGTCGGTCATCCCGACGGGAAAGGCTTCGCTGTACACGGGTACGGAGCCGACGACGACGAAGCCAGTCAGCGAGTCGACGCAGGCCGCCTACTACGAGGAGGCGCTGGCGCTGGCGTTCTGCCAGCCGACGGTCGGCGGGATCTTGCTCTTCCTCTCCCGCGACGAGCGGGCCCACTCGGCCTGGCAGTCGGGCATCCACTACGTCGACGGCACGCCGAAGACGAGCCGCGCGCGCGTGACCGAGGCGCTCGACCGAACGACCGGTGGCTCGATCACGCGCTGCCCCGGCGTTCAGCTGCCGGTCCGCCCGACGTCGCTCCGGTTCGGGACGCGGTCCGCGGCCAAGCGAGGCATCTTCAGGGTCTCCTTCGCGTGCGACCTCGACTGCCGTTACTGGGTTCGGCTGGAGAACGCGGTCACACATGCGACGAAGCTCGCGACCAAGGGCTCGGCCGAAGTCGGGGAGCTCGTCCAGGCGGATCTCGGGACGCGTCGACTGAAAGCGGGGACGTACCGCTACACGATCCGGCTCGTCCACCCCGTGAACCCGGCGCCGGCGACAGTGCGCGCCGGACCGAGCTTCCTTCTGCCCTAGTACCGGTGCTCGATGCGCCAGACGCGCACGATGACGTACGCGCATGCCCCGATCACCGCGACGAGGGCGAAGGCGTCGCGGCTCTCGGGTAATCCGTATCCGATCGCGAGCCCGATCGCGACGACGGCGAGGAGGACGGCCGCGTAGAAGAGCTTCCGGTTCCAGTCCGACCATGCTTCGATGTCCCCGCGACGCTCGCGCCACAGCATGAACAGGAAGAGCGCGACCGCGAGGAAGAACGCGATCTGCAGGAGGCCGCCGACCGTCGCGACCACCGGCTCGAGCGAGAGGACGACGACGACTCCGGCGATCACCGCGACTATCCCGAGCGCGCGGGCGAGCGCGGGGATGCGATCCCAGAGCCCTCTCATGATCCGGTCGTGAACGCGCGCACGGCGAGCCCACCGGCCACGACTGTCGTCACCGCGAACCACAGCAGCCGCTTCGGCCCCACTCCCGGAGCGTAGAACCACGGCACGAGCACGAGTCCCAGCGCGAGCGCCCCGTAGCTGTAGTGGAGCTTCTCGGGCGCGCGTCTGCCGTCCGACAGGAGCAGGAGGCCGACCGCAGCCTGTGCGATCAGCAGCGTCTGAGCGAGAACGAGCGCATGCGAGACGAACGCGCCTCCAGTTCCGGCGCGACGGTACGCGACGAACGCCAGCGCAGCGGACGCGAAGCACACGCCGATGACCGCGATCCCGAGCGCCACATGCACGGCTAGCATCGCCGGACCCTATCTCTGCGCGAGCTCGGAATCCGCTAGCGCGGATTCCGAGCCGCGAACATCCCTGAAGGCGTCCGCTTCGCGGCCGCATCGCACCGACTGACCAACCGAGACGGGCATACGGTCTCTTTCGACAATATGTCCATGTGATCGACACGACAATCTCAGACATCGGGCCATGACCGTCCCGGAGGCCGAGCTGAAGAAGACGGACGCCGGGCTCATTCCCCAGGGCGAGGGCTGGTTCGTGCTCAACGCGCGTGACGCATCATGGATCCGAAGCGAGGAGCGCGGGCAGGACACCGACTTCGAGGGTGGGCAGGAGTGGGCGCAGCTCGGCTTCCGCATCCAAGTCGTGGGGCCTGGTCAGCGGGGCATCTACCACGGCGAGCGCGGCCAGGAGGACTTCCTCGTCGTCTCCGGTGAGTGTGTGCTCGTGATCGAGGGTGAGGAGCGCCCCCTGAAGGCCTGGGACTTCGTCCACTGCCCGCCGTGGACCCGGCACGTCTTCGTCGGGACGGGCGACGCGCCGTGCGTGATCGTCATGGTCGGCAGCCGCGTGGGCGGCTTCGAGGTCCTCTATCCGGTGAACGAGGTCGCAGCGAAGCACGATGCAAGCGTGCTCGAGGAGACGTCGAGCCCGGACGAGGCGTATGCCCGCTGGGGGAAAGAGGAGCGGTCAACCTACGGCGAGGGGTGGCTGCCGTCATGAACGATCCCGGTGCTCCCACGGGAGGCGTCGTCGAGGAAGGTCGCCCGGCACCCGACTTCACGCTCACGTCGGACTCGGGCGAGGCGGTCACGTTGTCCTCCTTCAGAGGCGCGCCCGTCGTCCTCTACTTCTACCCCCGGGACGACACGCCGGGCTGTACGGCTCAGGCATGCGGGATTCGCGACGTCTGGGGTGAGCTCGAGCGCAAAGGCGCCGTCGTGCTGGGCGTCAGTCCGGACAGCCCGAAGAAGCACGCGAAATTCCGCGAGAAGTACAGGCTTCCCTTCACGCTCCTCTCCGACGAGGACCACACCGTCGCCGAGGCGTACGGCGACGTGGGTCGAGAAGAGCATGTACGGCAAGAAGTACATGGGCATGGAGCGGTCGACGTTCGTCATCGACGCCGACGGAAACGTCGCGAGCATCATGCGGAAGGTGAAGCCCGCCGACCACGCGGACGACGTCCTCGCAGCGCTTCCCTGAGCGGGAACTAGTCGGCGGTGCCGCTCGGAACAGCGACGGCGGTGTACCGAGCACCACGCCAGGAGACGGAGTCGGCGCCGAGCCTGATGATCTCGGCATCGCTGCAGCCGAGCGAGCGCACGTAGTCGAGCAGAGCCTGTTGCGCGCTCGGCCCGCTCCTGATCGAGACGGATCGCTTGCCCGAGCGGATCTCGTAGTCCGTCGTCACTTCGGAAGACGCTATCGAACCTCGCGGCTTGCGCGGTCGCGGAGCGGAGCTTATGCGGGCGCACGGGCGTTCCGCTCGAACTTGTGCCAGGCCTTGTCACCGCGCAGGAAACGCCACGTCCCCTTGAAGCGCGCCCAGGCGATGATCGGGCGATACAGGAGCATGTCGAACGGCGCCCAGAAGAGCAGCCGCACAAGATCGCGAACGCGATAGAGGCGCGACTGGAGGTCGTCCAGAAGGATCGCGCCGGCGGTGAGAGCGGCGTTGACGAACGCCATCGCCGCGACCACGACGAGGAAGACTTCGACGTCGAAGATGCCAAGCGCGACGGCGACGACGAGCGACGCCATCGCGAGGACCTCGATCGCCGGCGAGAGCACCTCGGTCAACAGGTAGAAGGGCGCGCCGATCATCCCGACCGAGCCGTAGCGCCGGTTGAACCACATGCCGCGGTAATGCACGACGGTCTCGTTGATCACGCGCTGCCAGCGCTCGCGCTGCGATACGAGCTTCGGGATGTCATCCGGGCCCTCGGTCACGCCGACGCTGTCGGGGAGGCACCGGATCTCGTAGTCGCGCCCTTCACGGCGATAGCGCTCGTGGATGCGGAAGGTGAGCTCGATGTCCTCGCAGGTGAACGACGTCGAGTAGCCGCCGACCTCCTCGAGGACGTCCCGCCGCCAGATCTGGAAGCCGCCGGGCGAGCAGAGCATGAAGCCGAGCCTCGACCAGGCGAGGCGATTGTTGAGGAACGCGCGGATGAAGTCGAGGTGCTGATAGAGCCCCAGCAGCCCGCCGTCGACGCGCCGACTTCCCACGGGAGCCGAGAGGATCGCTTCCGGGTCGCGGGCCGTCGTGATCTGGCTCGTCACGCCGACGATCCGCGCCGGGTCGTTGATCGCGACGCGCATCGCCATGAGTAGCGCCTTCGGATCGAAGACCGTGTCCGCGTCGACCCCGCACACGTAGCGGTACCGCGCGAGGTTGAGCGCCGCGTTCCACGAATCGGCCTTCCCGCCGTTCTCCTTGTCCACGACGACGAGGTTCGGGTAGTCCCGAGAGCGGTAGATCCCGCGCACGGGCTGCGTCGTGAAGATGCGGCGCAGGAACATCTCGTACGGAGCCAGGTCGAACGCGACCTTCAGCCGCTCGAGCGTCTCGTCCGACGAGCCGTCGTTCACGACGACGACCTCGAATTCCGGATAGTCGAACGCGAGCAGCGAGCGAACGGTCGACTCGATGACGACCTCCTCGTCGTATGCGGCGACGATCACGCTGACCGGGATCGTGAATCGTGACGTCTCCAGCGTCGCGAAGTCGTTGCTGTCGGCGTCGTGCTTGCGGACGGCGTTCTCGAACGCACCGATGGCGAGGAACACGAGGGCAACGAGGTTGACGAGGAGCAGGTACGCGAAGCAGACGAGGACGACGACGGTGAGCGCGGTCGTCATGCGGCCCGCACCCCCTCGTCCGCCGCGACCCCGTCGACGTGTCGCGCCTCGGCGGCCTCGCGGTAGCGCTCGCCGCCGGCGTCGTAGATGCGCTCCAGCAGGGGGCTTCGCGGGTTGTCGCTTGCGAGGAAGTCGACGAAGCCGATGTCCTGCAACACCTCGGCGGCGCCGTTCCGCGCGAACGGATCGTCGTGAGCGAGGATCGAGAGCAGCGACGGCACGGCGTCGGAGCCCATCCCGCGCAGCGCGTCCTTGGCCGCCGTCCGGACCCACCAGCGCTCGTCCGCGAGGAGTCGCGTGATCGTCGGCGCGGCGTCGGCTCCGACGACGTGACCGGCCGCCCGCGCCGCGTGGACGCGGACGAACCATTCGCTGTCGTCGAGCCGTGCGACGAGCGCGGTGCCGACGTCCTTCCCATGCCGCGTTCCGAGGGTCTCGACCACAGCCGCACGGACGTTCGCGTCGGGGTCCCAGGTGAGCTCCACCAGCGTCGCCTCACCGAGATCCGGGTACGGACGGAGCAGCGTCGCGCCCCAGAAGCGCACGGTCGGATTCCAGTCGCGGAGGAGCGGTAGAAGCCTCGCGCCTGGAGCCGGAGCGAGCCGCTCGAGCTCCGACGCGATACGGGAGCGTTGGCCTTCGCCGCGGCGGAGGGCGTCGATGAGCAGGTCTATCGCCCAGTCGTCCCCGATGTCGCCGAGGGTTCGGATCGCGGCGGCGGCGATCATCGGATCGGGGTCGGCGAGCACCGGCCTGATCAACCTCGGGACCGTCGGGTGATGAGCCTCTTCGAGACGCTGCAACGCCCGAACGCGCCGCCATCTGCCCCACTCGCTGCGGGGACGGCCCCCCGCGCGTCGCACGAGGCGTCGCGCGAGACGATCGCTCAGGGGCTTCGAGCGACCCGCGCAGAGCGTGGTCGAAACGGAGGCGTCCGACGACGATCGCGAACGACAGCGCGACCCACGACGCGAACGCGATCGCGAGCACGTCGAGCGAAACGCGGAGAACGAGCGCGTCCACTCACAGGTCGTCGTCGGACTCGCCGACCCAGCCGTCCCTCGAATGGGGGATCTCCGCACTAGGCGCGTGCCAGAAGCCGCGACCGGCCGACGAAGCGGCCGCTTCAGGGATCTTCGCGCGGACGGAACTCCGCGCTAGCGGATTCCGTCCTTGCGCACAATAGGTCGCATGCGGATGAGAGGACTTGAACCTCCACGCGCTTCTCAGGCGGGTGGCGAGCTCTGGTGGGGGGTGGCGCAAAGTGGCTTCGTTGAGCCATTCCACTCCCCACTCCGCTTGTCTGCGCGCAGCCGTTCTCAGGCGTTTGGGCACTGATTGGGCACTACGCGCTCACGGCTCTAAGGCAAGCGCGCCCGCGAGGCGTCGTCGCTCCGAAGCGATGTGCACAAGGTCGGATTCGTGGCCGAACACGGCCGCTGCCATCTCGCCGCCGAGCGGTTCATCGAGGAGGTACGTGGAGACGAGCCTGAACTCGCCAGCCACATGCGGATCGAGGAGCGGGAGCTAAAGGCGGGCGGACCCAACTAGAGGGCTGAGGTCGCTATCGCGCGATGCGTAGCGATGCTCGTAGCGATTGACCAGATCACGAGCGCCAGGACGCCGGGAAAGAAGCCGAAGCCGAAGAGACTGTCTTCGCCCAAGCCCGAAAGAACGGCGGCGAACGCGACGAGAAATGAAGCCGCGCCGATGAGCGCGACGATGCCTGTCCAGCGTGCGAAGACTCCGGTGCGAATTGTGACCAGCCCACCGGCCATGAGGAACGCGGCGAAGCCCATGGCTGAAAGTAGGAAAGGCCCAGCCGAGGAACTCGCTATCGCTCTAGTCACGATCGGGTTCACGTCGGCACCCTCAGTCGTCGCGCTCGAGATGATGACAATCGCCATGACCATGCCCGCCATGCCCGTAATGGCACCCGCGAACGCGACCCGAGCCAGTTGTGCCGAACCGCCAGCTCTCGTCTCAGCATCCCCGAGCGCAGTTCGGATGGTCGCCGCGAAGTGCAGGAACACGAAGCCCGCCAGCAGCATCGCGAACGCTCCGATGCGGCTCTTCCACTCGTTGTCATCCGCCCAGTTCGTCCAGTCCTGATCTGATGCGCCGTAGTCAGGCGCGTCCCCGCCGCTTGCGAACCACCCGACGAGAAAGAGAATCGCGAAGGCAACTCCAGACAGCGCGAGCAAGCGCCGCCATGAGACGGGTATAGACGGCGACGGGACTACGGGCGTGGGTGCGGAGTCGGTACTCATACGGTCGTGGCGTTGCCGCGCCAGTTCGGTCGGACAATCGGAGAGTCCTTTCTGAATCCCCAGATGGCGCAGTAGATGCCGAGGAACGCCTCCCAGATGAATTCCGGGATGACCAGGAGGCTCGGAACAGTCCTGCCGGCGTCCCACCACTCAACGAGCGTGCCCACGCTCGAAATGAAGAGGACTGGCCCTCCGATCAGTCCGAGCCAGGCCATGCGCCGTGGGACGAGGCCGGACCTGTACATCAGGTAGCCGAGGATCAAGCCGTTCCCCAAGGAACGATGAATCCGGGGCCGAACAGGAACGTCCAGTCCTTGAGCGCGGCGAGCGTGAAGGCAGCGTCGTCGGCGCCGGGAAGATCGTGGCGCAGGCCCACGACTCCGAGCACGAAGATGATCCCCGCCGCGATGAAGGTGCTTTCGATGATTCGCGCTCCGACGTAGCCGATCGCGAGCGCCTCGTTCTGACGCCTCGCGATTGGGTAGAGGGCGACGGCCGTTCCGACGTTCGAGATGACGAGGAAGAACTCCAGGAGAGCACCCAGGTAGATCTGGTTGTCCTTCCCGCCGCCAGTGATGTAGCCGACTGGATCATCGAGGACTGGCTGGAAGAGCGCGAGCGCGCCAATCGAGGTGATGAACGTGATGATCATCAGCACTCCGAAGATCCGGCCATGCCTCTGGTCGTCCGCCATCTCGACTTTCCTCCCTCCGAGGTCGCTGACTGGCACGCGATTTTAGAGCCCGAAAACGTCGCATTCAAGGTTCGGGCCAGGCGGCAGGGCAGCGTGATCTATTTCGTCGCGATCGAGACGCCAGCCTCGCGCGCGATCCTCAGTGCCCGCTTCCCCCACCGGACGCGCCACGCGTTCCAGCGACGACCTCACGGCCCGTTGCGTACAAGCGGAAGCCGGAGTGCGGGGGATTTCCCGATGCAGGCGGCTCCGGCCGCTGGGGATGGTTGCTGTAGCTAATTGTTGGAGGGTGTTTGTCCTCTTATGCGCATCCTGTGCAGCGTGCCGTGCCGCAGGCTGTTCGGCAGCTCGTCTGGT
>CAVZNF010000007.1:80000-92590 GCA_963776565.1 uncultured Gaiellaceae bacterium | reverse complement strand
GCCGTGTAGATCGACTCCGTTGTGCTCGAAGAAGCGCTGATCCTCGACCGAGACGATCGCCTGCCGCATGATCGGCGCGATGTCCGCGGTGTCGACGAGGACGCGGCTCTCGTCGCCGCGAAGCACGGCAAGCACCGTCTTGCCGTTGGCCGCGTAGATGACGGTGTCCACGTCCGCATGCTGCGCTGCTGGGTCGAGCGCCGGGATCTCGCTCGCCACCGCGCGCACGAGGCCGAACGTGAAGGACAAGGCTGCAGCCACGAAGAGGACGAGTAGCAGCGCCGCAAGGCGGCGCTTGCGAACCCGGCGCCGCGGACGCGGCGTCCCCTTCTCTCTCCGACCTCGCAAGGGAGTCGATTCTCTCTAGCTCCGGGAGCCCGAAGCTCCCGCAAAGGGACGGTTCACCGGTGTCCGATGCGACGATCGGCGCGGTTGTCGGCGAGCCCACGCCGCCAGACGGCTCCACTGTTACCGCGACGAGGTCGCCGGCCTGCACGGTGCCGTCGATCGCGACGATCTCCGTACCGTCCCGTCCGGGAAAGAGGCCGGCGGGGTTCGCCGCATCGATGCTTCCACCCGGCACGATCCACATCTCGTAGGTCTTCCCTGCAGGAGCCGGATCGAGGCCGTCGACGATGAGGACCGCACGCCCGTCCGCGCCAACGACGAGGCGTCCTTCGCCCGCCTGGAGACCAACGGACTGCGCGCCCTGGGCCGGCGAGCACGGCCGCTGCGGCCTCCGACCGCTCGAGCGCAGAGCGAGTGTCGTCGAGCTTGCTCGAGACATTCGCTCCCCAGAGCCCGATCCCGAGCGCGACGATCGCTGCGACCGCAGCAACGGCGCCGAGCACGGGTACAAGGCGGCGCCGTCGCGGCTCGAACCGGACGACGTTCTGCGGGGCCTCCGCCCGAGCGTCCGCGAGGATTCGCTCGCGCAGCGCTGGGCTGGGCGCCGGGCCCGAAGCCGCGACGGCTAGCGCCTCGGTCGTCTCCCAGAACGATCCGAGCTCCTGCTGGCAGGTCGTGCAGCCCGGGAGGTGCGCCTCGTAGGCGACGCGCTCGTCCGCGTCGAGCGCGTCGAGCGCGTAGCCCGCGGTCAGCTCGTGAATTCCGGTTTCCATGATCCTTCGTGGGTCGAGTCGTCGAGGAGTTCACGCAACCGAGCGAGCCCGGCGAACATCCTGCTCTTGATCGTGCCCAACGGTACTCCGAGCCTGTCTGCGAGCTCGGACTGAGAGAACCCGCGGTAGTACGCGAGCTCGAGTGCCTCACGCTGGACGTCGGGAAGCTGCTTGAGCGCGGCCTGCACGCGCTCGCGCTCGAAGCGCAGCCATGCAGCCTCTTCGGTGTCCTCCGGCGCCTCGCCGAGAGCCGAGTCATCGGTCAGAGGATCCGCCTGCCTCCGCTCCTCGCGCCGCACGAGATCGACGGCGCGTCGATGGACGAGCGTGAGGATCCACGTGCTTGCCTTCGCTCTCTCCGCCCTGAAGGTCGCCGCGCTGCGCCAAACCTGGAGGAACGCCTCCTGCACTGCGTCCTCCGCGTGACGCTCGTCTCGCAGCACGCGCAGCGCGAGCCCGTAGGCGATGCGCGAGACGCGGTCGTAGAGCTCGGCGAGTGCGTCCTCGTCGGCCCGCGCGACGAGCGCTACCAGAGCTTCGTCCGAGAGATGAGCGTGGTGTTTCCGCATGCCAAAGCGGTTCGTCGGCCCGTCCAACGCTAACACGGGCACCTCTAGCGCCTGCGCACTCATGACCCTGCTTCGCGGAATGTGGCGTTCCGGTTCATTTCGCGAAGGCGTCGAACCGGGTTACGAGACCGCGCGAACAAGAGCCGTTCCCAAACACGATCAACGAGAGGAGCAGTGATGCGAAAAGTGATCATCGCGCTCGGCGCCGTCGGCTTGCTTACCGCAGCCGCCGCCGTCGGGGCAGCAACACTCGGGCCCGGGAACGGCACCGCGTCGAGCCACCGCGAAGCACCATTGATTGCGGAGGACCCGTCGGCCGACCTGACGGATCTCTACGCGTTCCGCAGTCCCGACAAGCCCAACACCGTCACGATTCTCGCCAACGTCATTCCGGGCGAGGATCCCGCGGCAGGGCCGAACTGGTACACGTTCTCACCGAACGCGCGCTACAACCTCAAGATCGACACCAACGGGGATGCGCTCCCGAACGTGACGTACCGGTTCCAGTTCCATACGAAGACCGGTCCCTTCTTCCTCGGCGACACCGCGCAGCCGTTCACGGTCACGCGCATCGCCGGCGGGAAGTCGAAGGTCGTCGCACGCGGAACGACTCCGCCGAACAACATCGGGCCGCGCTCGACCCCGAGCTACCGCTCGCTCGCCGCGAAGGGCGTCGTGTCCGTCGCGGGTGGAGGGAGCGCGTTCGCTGGTCAGCGTGACGACCCGTTCTTCGGCGACATCGGCGCGATCTTCGATCTCGTCGCGATCCGCAAGGGCACGGGCAACATGGGCGGCGGCAAGGACTTCTTCGCTGGCTATGGCGTCCACTCGTTCGGCGTGCAGGTTCCGATCGCGGGCCTGAACGCGAAGAACGGCACCATCGGCGTCTGGTCGTCCGTCGACCGGCGCAAGGTGACGACCCGAGGCACGGCCACCCGGAACTCGGGCGGCTGGGTCCAGGTCAACCGCCTTGCGAACCCGCTGGTCAACGAGGTCGTCATCCCGACGGGCCTCAAGGACCAGTGGAACGCGCTCCAGCCGGTGCAGGAAGGGCGTTTCCAGAAGTACTACACGACGCCGATCCTCGCAGCGGTCATCAACAAGCTGTACAAGCTCGGTGCCCCGGAGACCGGCCGTGACGACCTCGTCGCGGTTCTGCTCACCGGCGTGCCGAAGCTCAACTACACGGGACCGAGGCTCGCGGACCTGCTCCGTGTCAACCTCACGATCCCCGTGACCGCGAAGCCTGACCGCATGGGCGTCCTCGCGGGCGACAACCAGGGCTGGCCGAACGGCCGCCGGCTCAATGACGACGTGATCGACATCGCCGAGCAGGCAGTGGGCGGGTTCCTCAAGGGAACGAAGCTCCCGCTCGGCGACGGTGTCAACGGTGACGACCGGAACCTCCTCGGATCGTTCCCGTACGCCGCAGATCCGCAGAGCGGGTTCGAGAATACGAAGGGCAAGTAAGCCGCTCTACTCGACGTGTGGGCCGGGCTCGCCCGGCCCACACGCGTGACGCGGTCAGGGGTGTTTCTCCGAGGACAAGCTGGGCAAAGCTGTCGGCTAGTACGCGCGCCAGCAGGCGCCACTCCGACCGAACCGCCTGGCTCTTTCCAGCGAACAACCTCCGTGAGGCGCCGCATCGCATTCGTCCTGGCCACGCTGTGCAGCGCCTTGGCAGCTTCTCTCGTCGCCCCGACACTCGCCGAGGCGCACCCGCTCGGCAACTTCACGATCAACCGCTACGCGGGGATCGAGGTCGCCGGGCGTGACGTGTACGTCCGCTACGCGCTCGATGTCGCCGAGATCCCGACGTACCAGATGGGTGCCGACATTCGGAAGCCGGGCTATCCGGCCCGTCTCGCCGACAAGCTCGTCCTGATGCTGGACGGCCGGCGGGTTCCGCTCGAGGTCGTCTCCCATCGCACCGCCGCGCGCCCGGGCGCGGGCGGCCTGAAGACATTGCGGCTCGATGTGGTGTACCGCGCTCCCGGCGACGGTGGTGAGCTCGCGTTCCGCGATCTCAGCTTCCCGGACAGGATCGGCTGGCGCGAGGTCACGATCCGTGCACGTGACGGTGGGCGAGTCGCCTCGGCGGATGTCCCGTCGACGAGCTCGAGCAACGAGCTGCGCGCGTACCCGGCGGATCTCCTGCGGTCACCCCTGGCGGTCTCGTCGGCGGCTGCGACCGTCGAGTTCGGATCCGGTTCGGCGCCTGCGCCGACGATCGCTGCCGTCGCGGCGCCCGTCCATGTCGGTGGCGGCTTCGAGAAGCTGATCGAGCGCGGCCAGGTGTCCATCGGCGTGCTGCTCCTGTCGTTCCTGATCGCGGCTTTCTGGGGCGCGGCTCACGCGCTCACGCCTGGCCATGGCAAGGCGATGGTCGCCGCGTACCTCGTCGGGACGAAAGGGACGCCGCGCGACGCGTTTCTTCTCGGTGGCACCGTGACGGTCGCGCACACCGCCGGCGTGTTCGCGCTCGGCTTCGTCACGCTCGGCCTCTCGGCATTCATCGTGCCCGAGCAGCTCTACCCGTGGCTCACGCTCGTGTCAGGCCTACTCGTGGTGCTCGTCGGCGCCTCCGTCCTGAGGCAGCGGCTTCGCTCGCGGGGCTCCGGCCACCAGCACGATCAGCACGAGCACGGTCATGACCACGACCACCATCACGGCCACGAGCACCACCGTCACCACCACGATGAGGACACTGCGCTCTCGTCCAAGGGCATCCTCGGCGTCGGAGTCGCAGCCGGGCTCCTCCCGTGCCCGTCGGCCCTCGTCGTCCTCCTCTCGGCGATCGCGCTGCATCGCGTCGGTCTCGGGCTGGCGCTGATCGTCGCATTCAGTCTCGGCCTCGCCGCGACGATCACGTCGATCGGTCTGGTCGCCGTGCTCGCGCGTCGCACGTTCGGGAGGGTGTCGCTCGACGGCCCACTCGTGCGCGCCCTCCCGGCCGTGAGCGCCGCGCTCATCCTCACCGTCGGCCTCGTGATCACGATCCGCGCCGTCCCCGGCGTCGTCTAGCCGAACCGATCGCGTCGGGCGGGCGAACAAGAGGCGTGTTCGGGCTCGACGACTGGATCGCAGGCCTCTCCGACGGAGCCTCGTTCGGAGTCGTCCTCCTCGTCGCGGCCCTCCTTGGTCTCCGGCACGCGACCGACCCCGATCACATCGCGGCGATGACGACGCTCGTCGCCTCGGGGCGCGAGCGGGTCGCTCGCTCCGCCGCGGAGCTCGGTGCCTGGTGGGGCGTCGGTCACGGGATCACGCTCGTCGTCTTCGGCATCCCGATCCTCCTCGCGCAGCGCTACCTCCCGGAGCGACTCCAGCAGGGCGCTGAGACGGCCGTCGCGGCGCTCATCGTCTTTCTCGCTCTCCGGCTACTCGTCCGCTGGCGCCACGGGTACTTCGACCTTCACGCCCACCTGCACCCCGAGCAGCATCACCGGCATGCGGTTCGCACTCCTGCCGGTGCGCTCGCCGTCGGGCTCGTGCACGGGATGGGCGGGAGTGCCGGCGTCGCTGTCCTTCTCCTGGCGGCGATCCCGTCGGAGACCGTCGCGATCGCCTCACTCCTGCTGCTTGCGCTCTTCACCGCGGTCTCGATGACGTTGGTCACCTTCGGCTTCGGGCTCACGCTCTCGGCGCGCCCGGTCGCTGCTGCATCGAGAGCGATGATTCCGGCGCTCGGCGCCATGAGCCTCGCGTTCGGCGTCTGGTACGCGGCTGCGGCCTGGTCGCTCGCGCCGTACCCGTTCTGAGAAGACCTTTGAGCCTCGTTGTGTCCGTCTAGCCGAAGGTGAAGGCGTAGCCCTCGACGCCGGGCGAGAAGCGCAGCTCGAGCAGTCCACGCTTCGTCGGTTGGAAAGCGCGCGATCGTGTAGAGCCGCGGCGTCCCAGAGACGGCAATCGTCCTCGCCTCGCGTCCGTCGACGAAGGAGCGCACCTGACCCGATCCGGCAAGGACGAGGTAGATGTTGCTCGCCTGGAACCGAAGCCGTAGCCGCGCGTTCGCGCCGGCGACGATGCGCGAAGGCTCGACCGTCCAGCGCCCGGCATAGGCGAGCTGGTCCTGCGCGAGGCGCTCGGGGAACCGGTAGTCGGCTTCCGCGTCGAAGGCGACGGCGCCGTTCGCGAACCGGTCGAGGCGCGCATAGCCGAGATACGACTCGGGCGTCGTGATCTGGCTCGGCGTGGCGTCGGCGACGGACGTGCGCGCGACGAGCGCCTTCTCGCCGAGCAACCGTCGGATCGCGCTCTCCGTCTCGCCGTACGAGCCCTCGCCGTAGTGCTCGTGACGAACGTGCCCTGACTTGTCGATGAGGTACTCCGCAGGCCAGTAGTCGTTGGAGTAGGCGCGCCACGTCGCGAAGTCGTTGTCGAGTGCGACCGGATACCGCACGCCCAGGCGCCGCACGGCTGAACGCACGTTGTCCGGAACGCGTTCGAACGAGAACTCGGGACTGTGGACGCCGACGATCGTGAGCCCGGCCTTGCGGTACGCGCGATCCCAGGCTTTGAGGTGCGGAAGCGTGCGCAGGCAGTTGATGCAGGAGTACGTCCAGAAGTCGACGAGCACGACCTTCCCTTTGAGCTTGGCGAGCGAGAGGGGAGCCCCTTCGGGCGTGTTGATCCAGAGCTTGATTCCCTTGAAGTCCGGGGCTCGAGGTTCGCCGCCCTGTGCCGTAGCGGGGCCGATGCCGCCCGACCCGTTCAGCTTCTCGATCTCGGCCCGAGCCGTCGAGCTGCCCTCGATCCGATTCTGGAGCGACGCCGTGTAGCCGGGAACTGCGGTCGTGAAGCGCTGATCGGCTCCGAGCGCGATTGCTATCGCCGTGATGCCGACCACGACCCCGGCTGCCTTTCGGGCTGCGCCCGCATGCGTGCGCACGACCTTCATCCCCGACCCGAGCCGCTGACCGCCGATCGCGATGGCGAGCATCGGCATCGCCGCGCCAATCGCGTACGCACCTGTGACGAGGACGATCCGGAATGTGACTTCGCCGCTCGCGGCCAACGCCGTCACCGCCGCGAGCACGGGGCCTGCACAGGGTACGAACACGAGGCCCACACTCAGTCCGACGAGGAAGCCGTTCGAGTCTTGGCCGACGCGCCGACGGGTGAGGAAGAGGAAAGGACGCTCGAGCAGCCAGGCGACACGTTGAGACAGGAGGCTCGCGGCCAGGATGAGGAGCGCGACGATCGCGATCGTGCGCAGCAGGTCCTCCGGCAGCCCGAGGGCGCTGAGCAGCGCAGCGCCTGCGAGCGTGAACGCCGTGAACGACACGACCAGACCGGCGACGATGGCGTACGGCCGCCGCCGGTCGGTACTGGTCGCGCTGCCGGCGAGGAGGATCGGGAGCACCGGGAGAACGCACGGCGAGATCGCCGTGATGACTCCTGCGAGAAATGCGACCACGAGGAGGACGAGCACGAGCGAAGCCTAGGCCGAGCTCTCTTACGCAGTCGTGAAATCCGCTGCTATCGAGGCGATAGGCTCCGCGGCCGTGGAGCAACTACTCACGGTCGACGACGCAGAGCGGATGGCCGAGCAGGCCGTCACGCCCGAGGCCTGGAGCTACATGGTCGGCGGCGCCGGCGACGAACGGACCCTCCGCTGGAACCGCGAGGCGTTCTCGCGTAGTCGCTTCCGGCCCAGAGTTCTCGTCGACGTGTCGTCGGTCTCGACGGAGACGACTGTGCTCGGGACGCCGGTCTCGATGCCGGCTCTCGTGGCGCCCATGGCTTTCCAGCAGATCGCGCACGAGGAAGGCGAGCTCGCGATGGCGCGCGGCGCGGGCGCCGCCGGGACGCTCATGTGCGTCTCGACCGTTGCCACCGCGACGCCTGCCGAGATCGCAGAGGCCGCCCCGGGTGCGCCGCGCTGGCTCCAGATCTATGTTTTTCGCGACCGGGGCGTCAGTGACGAGGTGATCGAGCAGGCGCTCGAGGCCGGGTTCACCGCGCTCGTGCTGACGGCCGACCTCCCCGTCTACGGCATCCGGCACCGCGAAGCGCGGACCGGATTCGAAGCTCCCGAAGACGACGTGCCGGCGATCGTGGCCGCGCGAGCACGCGGCGGCGAGCCCGATGGTCACCACTCGCAGGATCTCCTCGAGTCGGGGCTGGAGTGGGACTACGTGACCGAGCTTCGTGAGCGTTGGAAGGTGCCCGTGCTCGTGAAGGGCCTCGTCACTGCGGAGGACGCGATCCTCGCGTGCGAGCATGGAGCTGCGGGCGTCGTCGTCTCGAATCACGGCGGTCGACAGCTCGACGGTGCGATCGCATCGCTCGATGCTCTGCCCGAGGTGGTCGACGCGGTCGGCGATCGCGCGGAGGTGTATCTCGACGGCGGCGTGCGACGCGGTACGGACGTCGTGATGGCGCTCGCGCTCGGCGCACGCGCCGTGCTCGTCGGCCGTCCGGTCGCTCTACGGGCTCGCGTTCGGCGGCTCGAAGGGCGTCGAGCAGGTGCTCGAGATCCTGCGCGAGGAGACGGAGAACGCGCTGGCGCTGCTCGGCTGCCGCTCGCCGTCCGAGGTGACCGCCGCGCACGTGAAGCCGGCGTAGCGTCATGGGCATCGCCGAGCTCACGCGCAATGCCGTGCACGTCCTGCCCGCAGGCGCGCTCGAGGCAAAGCTGGCGCTCGGCCGACCGCTCCGCGTAAAGCTCGGCATCGACGTGACCTCGCCCGACATCCACGTCGGACGCGGCATCCCGCTGCAGCGCATGCGTGCCTTTCAGGACGAGGGGCACGTCGGCGTCCTCATCGTCGGCGACTACACGACCCGGATCGGCGACCCCTCCGGACGGTCGACCGAGCGCCCGATCCTGTCGGACGAGGAGATCGACGCGAACGCCGAGACGTATCTCGAGCAGGCGCTCCAGATCCTCGTTGCGGAGCAGACGGAGGTGCGGCGCAACAGCGAGTGGCTCGCCGGTCTGAGCTTCGCCGACGTCATCCGGCTGACGCGGATGATGACGGTCGCGCAGATGCTCGAGCGCGACGACTTCGCCGGACGCTACGGCGCCGGCCAGCCGATCTCCGTGTCGGAGCTCCTGTATCCGCTGATGCAGGCATACGACTCCGTCGCCGTCGAGGCAGACGTCGAGCTGGGTGGCACCGACCAGCTCTACAACCTGCTCGCCGGGCGTGAGGTCATGCAGGCCTACGGCCTCGAGCCGCAGGTCGTGCTGACCACTCCGCTCCTCGTGTCGTGGGACGGCGAGAAGATGAGCTCGTCCGTCGGCAACAACATCCCGCTGACGGCGGCCCCGGAGGAGCAGTTCGGGCGGACGATGCGCATCTCCGACGACCTGCTCGAGGAGTGGTATCGCCTCGTCGTGCAGGAGCCGGTCCCGCCCGGCGATCCGCTCGAGGCGAAGCTCGCTCTCGCACGCTGGATCGTGGCCCGCTCGCACGGAGAGGAGGCCGCACGCGAGGCTGAGGCTCACTTCACACGCGTCGTCCGCGAGGGTCGCGCTCCGGATGAGGTGCCCGAGCATCGGTTGCCACCCGGCGACCCAGTGCACCTTCCGGCCGTGCTGTCGGAAGCGTTCGGGCTGTCGACGAGCGACGTCCGTCGTCTCGTCGCGCAGGGTGGGGTCAAGGTCGAAGACCGTGTGGTCGACGCCCTCGATCTCCCCCGAGCGGAGCTCCTCGGCGCACTCGTCCAGGCGGGCAAGCGGCGCTTTGTCCGGCTGACGGACTGAGGGGCTTCGTGGGCCGGGAACGGCTTGGTTGACACAAGAATCTCCTGTGCTACCATCCCTCGGCCTTCCGCGAGGAGGGTGCAGGAAGCCTGTAACTCGACAAGGAGAAAGCCTTCGAGCGAGCAGATACGACTCTTGTCTGTTTCGTCCCCGAAGGCCTCTGGTGCGAGTCAGAGGTTTTTTGTTGCCGCAGAGCGGCGTGGTCTTTGAAAACTCAACAGCGTGAAACGTCGAGACCTCTCGTCGGGCTCAGCTTGTCTGTGGCCGGCGAGGGGAAATGAACCCGTCTTCTTTTCCTTTGGAAGACGAATCGAGCTTTCGAGCTCGAATGGATCAGACTTGCCTCCGCCTTCGGGCAGCGGCAAAAAAGTCTCTTCACGGAGAGTTTGATCCTGGCTCAGGACGAACGCTGGCGGCGCGCTTAACACATGCAAGTCGAGCGAGAACCAGGGCTTCGGCCCTGGGGACAGCGGCGAACGGGTGAGTAACACGTGGATAACCTGCCCTCGGCACCGGGATAGCCCGGGGAAACTCGGATTAATACCGGATAGCCCTTTCGGCTTTCGAGCCGGTCGGAAAAGGTAGCTTCGGCCTCTGGCCGAGGATGGGTCCGCGGCGGATTAGCTTGTTGGTGGGGTAATGGCCTACCAAGGCACCGATCCGTAGCTGGTCTGAGAGGACGATCAGCCACACTGGGACTGAGACACGGCCCAGACTCCTACGGGAGGCAGCAGTGGGGAATCTTGCGCAATGGGCGAAAGCCTGACGCAGCGACGCCGCGTGAGGGAGGAAGGCCTTCGGGTTGTAAACCTCTTTCAGGAGGGACGAAGCTACTCGGGTGAATAGCCCAGAGGGTGACGGTACCTCCAGAAGAAGCCCCGGCTAACTACGTGCCAGCAGCCGCGGTAATACGTAGGGGGCAAGCGTTGTCCGGATTTACTGGGCGTAAAGAGCGTGTAGGCGGCCAAACAGGTCCGTTGTGAAAACTGGAGGCTCAACCTCCAGACGTCGACGGAAACCGTGTGGCTAGAGTCCGGAAGAGGAGAGTGGAATTCCTGGTGTAGCGGTGAAATGCGCAGATATCAGGAAGAACACCAATGGCGAAGGCAGCTCTCTGGGACGGTACTGACGCTGAGACGCGAAAGCGTGGGGAGCGAACAGGATTAGATACCCTGGTAGTCCACGCCGTAAACGATGGGTGCTAGGTGTGGGAGGTGTCGACTCCTTCCGTGCCGTAGCTAACGCATTAAGCACCCCGCCTGGGGAGTACGGCCGCAAGGCTAAAACTCAAAGGAATTGACGGGGCCCCGCACAAGCAGCGGAGCATGTGGTTTAATTCGATGCAACGCGAAGAACCTTACCAGGGCTTGACATGCACTGGAAAACCGTAGAAATACGGTCCTCCTTAGGGACCAGTACACAGGTGGTGCATGGCTGTCGTCAGCTCGTGTCGTGAGATGTTGGGTTAAGTCCCGCAACGAGCGCAACCCCTGTCCCATGTTGCCAGCGAGTCATGTCGGGGACTCATGGGAGACTGCCGGTGACAAATCGGAGGAAGGTGGGGATGATGTCAAGTCATCATGCCCCTTATGTCCTGGGCTACACACGTGCTACATTGGCCGGTACAAAGGGCTGCAAACCTGCGAGGGTGAGCGAATCCCAAAAAGCCGGTCCCGGTTCGGATTGAAGGCTGAAACTCGCCTTCATGAAGGCGGAGTTGCTAGTAATCGCGGATCAGCAACGCCGCGGTGAATACGTACACGGGGCTTGTACACACCGCCCGTCACACCACGAAAGTCGGCAATACCCGAAGCCGGTGAGCTAACCCCTCGGGGAGGCAGCCGTCGAAGGTAGGGTTGATGATTGGGGTGAAGTCGTAACAAGGTAGCCGTAGCGGAAGCTGCGGCTGGATCACCTCCTTTCTAGGGAATACCGGAGCTCTTACTCCGGTAGGCGTCGGAACCGTCGATGGGCTGTGCTCGTGGCATTGCCAGCAATCGCAGGGCCGTCCGGTCACTCCGGCTCGCCTGGAATAACGTCGACCTCGACCCTGGCTCTCGAGCCAGGTCACGCTGTTGAGTTTTGAGAGACCCGCCACATGCGGCGGTTCTTCTCGTGGGCGACCGAGCTCACGCGCACCTTGAAAACTCCATAGCAGCAGTAAAACGTGTTCTTTCGAATCAAGAGAACAAGGGCACACGGTGGATGCCTTGGCGCCAAGAGCCGATGAAGGACGTGGGCGGCTGCGATAAGCCTCGGGAAGGAGCTGACCATCCGTTGATCCGAGGATTTCCGAATGGGGAAACCTACGCGTGGTAATGCGCGCGTACTTCTGCCTGAATACATAGGGCAGAGTGAGGCAAGCCGGGGAACTGAAACATCTAAGTACCCGGAGGAAAGGAAAGAAACCTCGACTCCCTGAGTAGTGGCGAGCGAAAAGGGAAGAGCCCAAACCCGTGCGATGTGATAGGCGGCAGCCGTTGTCGCATGGGGGTTGTAGGGCTCGTCTGGATCCGTCTGCCGGCGGGTCGGGAAGTTACAAAGTTGCGCGTTAGTCGAACCGGCTGGAACGCCGGACCACAGCGGGTAATAGTCCCGTAGGCGAAAACGCGTAGCCTTCCTGGACGAGCTCCTGAGTACGGCCGGGCACGGGAAACCTGGTCGGAACCCGCGGGGACCACCCCGCAAGGCTAAGTACTCCTTGGCGACCGATAGTGAACTAGTACCGTGAGGGAAAGGTGAAAAGTACCCCGGAAGGGGAGTGAAATAGCACCTGAAACCGTGTGCTTACAAGCGGTCGGAGCAGGCTTGTCCTGTGACGGCGTGCCTTTTGCATAATGAGCCAGCGAGTTGCTCTTCGACGGCGAGGTTAAGGAAACGGAGCCGTAGCGAAAGCGAGTCTGAACAGGGCGTTCAGTCGTCGGAGGCAGACCCGAAACTGAGTGATCTACCCATGGGCAGGTTGAAGCGGGGGTAAGACCCCGTGGAGGACCGAACCGACTTCGGTTGAAAACGGAGCGGATGACCTGTGGGTCGGAGTGAAAGGCTAATCAAACTCAGAGATATCTGGTTCTCCCCGAAATATATTTAGGTATAGCGTCACGCGTTCACTGCCGGTTGTAGAGCACTGTTTGGTCTAGGGGGCCTACCAGCTTACCGAAATCAGGCAAACTCCGAATGCCGGCA
>CAVZNF010000007.1:0-77500 GCA_963776565.1 uncultured Gaiellaceae bacterium | reverse complement strand
CAGAGCTCTCGCGATGACGGTCCGAGGCGCTGTGGTGGGCGGCATCGGGCTCACGGTCGACGATCACGGGTTACCGCGGCACGATCGGATACTGGGTCGCGGCGCACGCACGCGGGCAGGGCACGTGCACGCGTGCCCTGCGTCTGCTCTCACGATTCGCCCTCGACGAGCTCGAGCTTCAACGGCTCGATCTCGTCACCGATCCCGACAACGTCGCGTCGCAACGTGTGGCCGAGAAGGTCGGGTTCCGCAGAGAGGGCGTCCTTCGCTCTCACCTGCGACATCCGGACGGTCGGATTCGCGACTCGGTGATGTTCTCGCTGCTACCCGGCGAGCTTCGAGAGTGACGAATCGGGGACCCGGCCATTCGAGCCGGCTCCGAGCTCGCGCAGACGCCGTACGCGATCGTCGAGCGGTGGGTGCGTCTTGAACATGCGTGCGACTCCGTCGGCCTCGAACGGATCGATCGGGTAGAGCGGCTCCGTCGTCGGTGACGCGGCGAACTCGACGAGCTCGGCCGCGCGGTCGAGGCGCAGCAGAGCGTCGGCGAGGTCGTGGGCAGTCCCGGTCGTGGTCGCGGCAAGCGCGTCGGCGTGTAGCTCGCGCTTCGGCGACAGCAGGATGTGGACGAACGCGGCGCCGATCGGCGCGAACACGTAGAGCAGGAACCGCGAGAACCACCCCCCGATCCGGCTCATCTCGACGAGCGTCGTCGCAAACAGGACCACAAAGGTCTGCACGAGCACGTCTCTGCGGCGGACATGCGCAAGCTCGTGCGCTATCGCCGCCTCGAGCTCTTCGCGGCGCAGCGCCCGGAGTGCGCCGAGCGAGACGGCCAGCGCCGAGCTCGAGGGACCGCGGCCCACCGCGAAGAGTCGAGGGAATCCGTCGTCGATGAGGTACAGCTGAGGGGGTCGCACGCCGAGCTTGGCCGCGATCTTGTCCGCGCCGGAACGTAGGACGGGATCCTCGGCCAGCGCGAACGGCCGGGCGCCGAGCATGCCGAGGAGCGCGCGATCGCCGAACCGGTACACGCCGGTGGCGGCGAGAAGCGAGCAGAACGCGAACAGGAGCGCCGGCGTGAGACCGCCGATGAGCCAGCCGAGTCCACCGAACAGCGCCGCGAGCAACGCCACCAGTCCGGCCGCCTTGAAGAGGTTCAGCGCGACCGCTCGCGCCACGGCTTACGACTCTCCGGTGTCGTCCTCGATGAACCCGCGCGGCGGCCAGTCGGGCTCGGGTGCGTCGCACCGGCTCGAGCAGTGCAGCGACGCGACGTTCTGCAGCGGGATGAGGATGTGGCCGTTCAGCTCCACGTGCGGGACGTCCTCGAACGAGCAGTACGCCGTGAGGACACCTTCCTGGTACTCGCCGCCGAAGAGCGCCACCTCGACCTGCTCGCCCTTGTACTTGTTCGTGTAGTCCTCCACGGCGCGGAGGGTAACCAAATGCCGCATGGCTCCGTGGTCGCCCTTGCTGGGTCGGTCGCCAACTCCGCCCGCGGCCGAGCTCGCGACAATCGCCTTGTTTTCGCCCCATGAACAACAAGGATGCGGCTGCCTCTCGGCGAAATCGCGTCATGATCGATGCCACTTCGCATCGGCTCAACTCACGGGAGGCAGCGATGAATTCACGGAGCATGGCCGGTTGGATCGGGTTTGCCGGCATCGTGATGGTGATTCTGGGTGGGCTCAACTTCTTCGAGGGCCTGATCGCGCTGGTCCGGGACAACTACTACATCCCCACGGGCGGGGGCTTCCTAGTGGTCGACGTCACCGGCTGGGGCTGGATCATGTTGGTCTGGGGGATCCTCTTGGCGTGTATCGGCCTCGCTCTGCTCGCCGGCGCAAGCTGGGCGCGGTGGACGTCGATCGTGTTGGTGAGCATCAACGTGTTTGGCCAACTCGGCTTCCTCGGCAACACGAACGACCTGCTCTGGGTGCTGACCACGCTCACGTTGAACATCATCGTTCTCTACGCACTGATCGTCCGTTGGGACGAGAGCGTCCCGCAGTCCGTCTAGAGAGTCCCTGAGTACACCCCATCCAGCGTTCATATGCGAGGGCGGCTCATCAGAAGCGCCCTCGCATAGGAACCCCCAGAGACCAGCAGGTCTGGGCTCCTGGTCGGTAGTGGGCGACCCGCCGAGCCAGCGCAGCAAGGCCGCTCGTCAGGGCGGGTGAACCAGTCGTCGCGGTTTCTAGCTCTGGAGAACTAGATCGTTGCCCTGTGCGCCACGGGTGTGACATGAACGCCCACCGAGGCCGCAATCCCGCACCACCACACGAACGTTGTACTTGTTCGTGTAGTCCTCCACGAAGCGGTCAATCTACTCGCTCGAGTTTGCCGTCCAGAACGGCGAGTCTCACGACCGCGCAGTTGCCGATGACGTGGATCGAGCGACGCGCCTCGTCGAACGACACGCGCTCTGCGACCGCGAGCGCGGAGCGGATCGGGCCGCCGTGCGTGATCGCCAGCACGTCGCCTCCGTCGTGGCGCTCGGCGATCCGAGTGAGGCCCGTGACGACGCGGGCTCCGAGCTCGTCGTACGTCTCGCCGTCGTCCCAGCCGTGGCCGAACTCGAGCCAGCGCGCGAATCCCGTCGGATAGCGCTGCTCGACCTCCGCGCGCGTAAGCCCCGACCAGGACCCGACGTCGACCTCCTTCAACGCATCGTCCGGTCTCGGCTCGAGCGCCCAGCTCGTACCCGATGATCGCCGCCGTCTCGGCTGCACGCTGTAGTGGGCTCGTGTACAGGGCTGCGAACGCTTCGCGTCGTAACTCGGTCGCGAGCGCACGCGCCTGCGCTCGTCCCGTCTCGTTGAGCGGCGGATCCGCGTGGCCCTGGAAGCGACTTTCCGCGTTCCAGTCGGTCTCGCCGTGCCTGACCAGGACGAGCGTCGTCGGCACGCCGATACCCTAGCCCGGCTCGTGGACCTCGGACTCGACGGCAAGAGATGCCTGGTCACCGGCTCGACCGGAGGGATCGGGCTCGACGTGGTGCGCCAGCTCGTCGGCGAGGGCGCCGTTGCCGTGTCCTGCGGACGACGGGGCGCGCCCGGTGTCGGCGAGGACGCGCACGTCGTGGCCGACCTGGCTCGCCCTGGTGAGCCCGAGCGAGCCGTGGGCGACGCGGCGGCTGCGCTCGGCGGGCTCGACGTGCTCGTGAACAACGTCGGCATCGCGAGGCAGGCGCGGTTCGAGGACGTCGCTGACGAGGAGTGGGACGCCTACTGGCAGCTCAACGTCATGAGCTATGTCCGCGCGATCCGCGCGGCACTACCGCTGTTGCGAGCTAGCGGCGGTGTCATCGTCAACGTCTCCTCGACCGCCGGCAAGCGGCCGTCCTCCGGCATGCCTCACTACTCGGTCACGAAGGCCGCGGTCCTGTCGCTGTCGCGTCTCGTCGCCGACCTGTACGCAAAGGACGGCATCCGCTGCAACGCCGTCACGCCCGGGCCGACCGAGACGGACGCATGGCTCGGTGACGGCGGTCTTGCGGATCAGCAAGGAGATCGTGACGAGGTCCTCGCGAAGGTTGGCGCGGGAAGGCCGCTCGGACGACTCGCTCGCGCCGACGAGATCGCTTCGGTGATCGTGTTCCTCTGCTCCGAGCGCTCCTCGTACGTGACGGGGGCGGCCTGGAGCGCAGACGGCGGAACTGTTCCGATCATCATCTGATGCCGTCCGGGCCGCGGGCAGTCGGCATCGCGCTACTGGCCGCACTGGCGGCGTCGCAGGCGGCGCTCGTCGTGCTGAACCCGCTGCTGCCGGACGTCGCGAGCGATCTCGACGTCTCGATCGCGACCGCCGGGCAGCTGCGCACCGTGTCGGGGCTCGCGGCCGGTGCCGCTGCTCTCGCGACAGGGCTCCTCGCGGGGCGCGTCGGCCTCCGCGGGCTCATGCTCGGTGCGCTCGTCACTCTCGCGTGCGGGTCGCTGATCAGCGGAGCGGCGCCCGACTTCACGGTGCTCGTCCTCGCACAGGTGCTCGTCGGTCTCGGGATCGGCGTGTCGTACTCGGCCGCGATCGCAGCCACCGCGGAGTGGTCGACACCGGTCGACCGATCTCGCGTTCTGGCGCTGACGCTGCTCGGGCCACCGCTCGCATGGATCATCGGGATGCCGCTCGTGGGACTGCTCGGCGAGATCGACTGGAGGCTCGCCTGGCTCGTGATTCCGGTCTCGCTGGCCGTCGTTGCGAGTGTGCTCCTCCTTCGGCAGCGGGCGACGCCGCCAGCTTCGGCGCGGGCCGGTCTTCGATCGGTCCTGAAGCAGCCGGGCGTGACGCGGTGGACCGTCGGCGAGCTCTTCGCGTTCTCGGGCTGGGCCGGTGCGCTCGTCTACGTGGGCGCGCTCCTCGTCGAGACGTACGACCTGTCGATCGCCGCGGCGGGGTTCGCGCTCGGATTCGGCGCTCTCGTGTATGTGCCGGGGAACTTCCTCTTTCGGCGCTGGGTCGACCGGTACGGCCGTCGCCTGCTTGTCGGCCTCGCGCTGTCCGCCGCGATCACCGTCGCGCTGCTCGGAGCGTTTCGGCCGTCCGTTTGGGTCAGCGTCGGGCTCTTCGCGACGCTGTGCTTCATCGCCGGGGGCCGGACGCTCGCGGGCAGCGCGCGCGGCCTCGGTCTGGCTCCCGAGCTGCGTCTCGGGGTGACGGGCGTTCGCACGGCCGCGATTCAGACCGGCTACTTCGTCGGAGCGGCTGTGGGAGGCGTGGCGCTCGCACTCGGAGGCTGGAGCCTGCTCGGCGCTGCCTTTGCCGCCCTGTTCGTCGGAGCAGCGATCCCGCATCTCCTACCTCTACGCTGACCCGATGGGCTTCGACGAGACGATCCGGGCGCGCGAGAGGATCCTCTCGTCTTTCGCTGTCCGCTCGCTCGAGACGCGCGGGCGCGAGCTTCCGGAGGAGCCATGCGGCGTACGGACGGAGTTCCAGCGCGATCGCGATCGCATCGTCCACTCGAAGCCGTTCCGGCGGCTGAAGGGAAAGACCCAGGTCTTCATCGACCCCGAGGGGGATCACTACCGCACGCGCATGACCCACACGCTCGAGACGACGGCGATCTCGCGCGTCGTGGCGCGGGCGCTGCGGCTGAACGAGGATCTGACCGAGGCGATCGGGCTCGGGCACGACATGGGCCACACACCGTTCGGGCACGCCGGGGAGGATGCGCTCGACGACGCCGTGCAGGAGCGATTCAGTCGGCGCTTTCGTCACAACGAGCAGTCGCTGCGGATCGCGCGCTCGCTCAACCTCACACACGAGGTCTGCGACGGGATCCTCACGCACACGGGCGAGCGCGAGCCCGAGTCACTCGAGGGAAAGATCGTGCGGCTCGTCGACCGGGTCGCGTACATCAACCACGACATCGACGACGCCGTGCGGTACGGGCTTCTCGGTGAAGACGACCTGCCGCGCGAGGAGATCGCGATCCTCGGAGATACGGGCTCGAAGCGGATCGACCGGCTCGTCCACGACATCGTCGAGTCGTCGGAGGGCGTCGACGACATCCGCCAGTCGCGCGGACGTGGGGGAGGCGATGCTCTCGCTGCGGGCCTTCATGTTCGAGCGGGTCTACCTCGGGCCGCAGGCGGCGCCGGAGCACGAGAAGGCGCACGAGGTCATCCGCGCGATCTTCGACCACCTCGTCGAGCGCGGCGACGACGTCGACGAGATCGTCGACTACATCGCCGGAATGACCGACCGCTTCGCGCTCACCTACGCCGACTCGCTCTGAGCGCCGGCGAGCGCGCTCTCGATCTGGGCGACGTAGGCCGACGCGTCGACCGAGCGATAGAACGCGAGCGCACGCTCGAGCTCGACCTCGCCTTCGGCATGTTCGCCCGTCGGCCAGCATCCGGATGCCCGCGTGTCTGCGGAGGTTCGCCTCGATCGTCGGGCTCCCCGCCGACGCCATGAGGTCTGCTGCCGAGACGAGCTCGCCCGCAAGGATGTGCTCGATCACGCTCCGCCAAAAAGGAAATCTCGGGCCGGCTCCAGCGGCGACGGCATCGCGGAGCTCGTCACCGATGCCGAGCTCGTCCGCGAACGGCCCGAGGCGCGTCAGCGCGCCATGCAGCCCGACCTCGCGAACGATCGGCGGCACCTGCACAGCGAGTGCGTGCGCTTCGTCGACCTGACCGAGCTCGGCGTAGAGCGCCGCGGTGATTGCGAGCGAGCCGAGCCTGTGGAATGGCTCGTGCCTCGTCTGCGCGTGCTCGAACGACTGGAGCTGGTCGCGAAGTGCAGCGTCCTGATCTCCGCGGGCGAGCCAGAGTGCCGAACGTATTTCGCGCGCCATGTACTCGAGCGTGTGCGGTGACCCCGCCTCGCATTCGGCGATGAACGTGTCCGCTGACTCGAGCGCGCGGTCCCAGCGCCCGAGAAAGAAGTCGAGAAAGATGCGGTTGCCGCGGACGAAGCGGACGCTCGAGGCGTCTCCGTAGCGCTCGCCGAGGCGCGTCGCCTCGGCGTAGAGCTCGTCAGTGCGTCGAAAGTCGCCCGCAAAAGTCGAGTAGACGGCGAGGTTGTTGACGATCGCCGAGGCGACCGGGGCGTCGGCCGCGAGAGCGATCTCGAGGGCACGCTCCATGTCGGCGACGCCCGACCCGAGGTCGACGTCGTTCTTCGCCATGCCGATCGTCGTGAGCGCATGAGCACGGAGCTCGTCGAGCCCGAGCTCGGTCGCCGTCGCGAATGCGGCCTCGGCGAGACGTCGCCCTTCCTCGTGCTCGCCTGCGATCTCTCGGATCCGTCCCGCGAAGGCCAGAACACGTGCCGCCGCGGCCGAGACCGAGTCGCCGGCGAGAGCCTCCGCGCGCGCGAGATGCTCCCGGACGAGATCGTGCTCACCCCGCTCCCAGAAGACGCTGCGAGAGGAACGACTCCGCCTCGGATGCGCGCTCCGTGTCGCCCACCGCCAGCAATGCGTCTCGCGCGGCCTCGAGTGCATCCTGCTGGCGCGCCGCGTTGTAGGACCGGTGGAGCGCAACGGCAAGCCGAAACAGAAGGTCGGGGCGCTCGGCGTCATCCGGCCAGAGCGCGAGCGCGTCGTCGTACTGGGCCGCCGCGACCGCGTAGCTGTTGAGGGAGGACGCTCGGTCTCCGGCGGCGCGCAAGGCCAGGCGAGTGCGCTCCACGATCTCGTCGTCGCTACCACCTGACGCACGGACGAGCTCGAGCGCCGAGCTCCAGTGGTACGCGAGCATCTCGGCGTGGTCCTCAGGACGGCCGAGGCCGTCGATCCACTCCGCGACAGCGCGGTGCCTCTGCGCGCGATCGGCACGTGGGATCTGGCCGTACGAGACGTCGCGAACGAGCGCGTGCGCGAACGCGAACTCGCTCTCCCCTTCGAGTGACGAGCGGCGCTGGCGGCGGACGAAACCCTTGCGCTCGAGTGAGTGGAGCCACGTGGTCGCCGCATCCGGGTCCCGTCCGATCGAGCTCGCCCAGAACACCTTGCCGACAACGGCCGCGTCCTGCAGCAGGCTCTTCTCCGAGTCGGGCAGCCCGTCGAGGCGGGCGGCGATGATGCCCTGGAGCGTCTCGGGAAGCGTGAGCTCCGCCGTCGAGCCCTGCTCCGTATACAGCTCGACGAACTGCTCGGCGTAGAGCGGATTGCCGCCCGCCCGCTCGAGCAGGGTCTGCTGGGCTTCGGCCGCGAGCAGCGGTCGGCCCAAGAGGCGCCCGATCAGCTCTGCGGTCTGCTCGTCGGACAGCGGGGAGAGCGCAAGCGTCGTGGCGTTGAGCTTGCCGCCGCCCCAGCCCGGGCGGCGTTCGAGGAGCTCGGGCCGCGCCGTCGCGACGACGAGCAGCGGGACGTCCGTCAGCCAGTCGACGAGCTCGTCGAGGAAGTCGAGGAGGCTCTCGTCCGCCCAGTGGATGTCCTCGACGACGACGACGAGCGGACGCTGCTCGGCGAGACCCTCGAGGAAGCGGCGCCAGGCGGCGAAGGCCTCGTTTCGGCGATCGCCTCCCAGCTGTGCGTCGCCGGCGAGGCCGAGGAGCGCGAGGAGATGCGCCTCGACGCGCGTCTCGTCGCCCGAGCCGGCGAGCGTGTCCTCGACGACCTGGTGGACCTTCGTCGCGATGTCCTCCGGCGTGTCCTGCTCCAGAACGCCCGCCTGCGCCTTGACGATCTCGCCGAGCGCCCAGAGCGTGATCCCGTCACCGTAGGCAAGGCAGCGTCCCTGGCGCCAGGTGATGAGCTCCGGGTCGGCATCGACGATGCGCTGGAGCTCGTGGACGAGCCGGCTCTTGCCGATTCCCGGGACGCCGACGAGCGTGAGGAGCTGCGGCGTGCGCTCGTGGCGCGCCCGCTCGAACGCGTCCCGGACGACGCTGAGCTCGCGCTCGCGGCCGACGAGCTCCGTGCGGGCCTCGTGCGCGACGTCGACGCCGAAGCGCGAGTGGGCGGCGGTCGCCAGCCACACCGGGATCGGCTCCGACTTGCCCTTCGCCTCGACCGGAGCGGCTTCGTCGTAGTCGATGGCGGCGCGGGTCGCCCGGTAGGTCGTCTCGTCGACGATGACGCCGTTGACCGGCGCGGCGCTCTGGAGGCGAGCGGCTGTGTTCACGACGTCGCCCGAGGCCATGCCCTCGCCTGCGTCGGGGCGGGCGTCGAGCGAGATCAACGCCTCGCCGGTGGTGATCCCGACGCGGAGCTCGAGGCTTTCCTCGGCGGCGAAGTCGCGGATCGCGAGCGCCGCGCGGACCGCGCGCTCGGGGTCGTCCTCGTGCGCGGTCGGGGCTCCGAAGAGCGCCATCACCGCGTCGCCGATGAACTTCTCGACGGTGCCGCCATGTCGTTCGAGCTCGGCGCGAACGCGCTCGTGGTAGGGGCGCAGGAGCGCCTCGACGTCCTCCGGATCCATCGACTCGGCGCGTGAGGTGAACCCGACGAGGTCGCAGAAGACGACGGTCACAACCTTGCGCTCGCGACGCGACGTCGCCATCAGGCGGTCTTCGCCTCTGCGAGCAGCGCCTCGCCGCGGTCGAGGAAGTAGGTGGCGCCGACCGAGCGGTAGAACGTGAGCGCCTTCTCGAGCTCGGCCAAACCCTCGGCCGTCCGGCCCTCTTCCAGCAACGCCTCTGCCGCAGCGATTCGGACGTCCGCTTCGATCGCCGGTTGCGCCCATACGTCGGAGCATGTCCGCCGCACGTGTGCCCTCGCCATGGAGCTCCGCGAGACCTACGTCCTTCCACGGGCCTTCGGGTGCCTGCGAGATGATCTCGTCGACTTCCGACGTCACGCCGAGCCTGTCGGATTCGCCCGCGATCCTGCCGAGCATGTCTGCCAGCGCGGGGTTTGCCCTGGCCACGTTCATCCCCTCGAGGACGTACGCGCGTGCTTCGTCGAGTCGCCCGAGCAACGCGAGCGCCCGGCCGGGATCGAGAAGGGCCGGGATGAGTCTCTCCGGAGATCCCATTGCGCGGGCGAGAGCGAGCCCGTGCTCCCAATCTTCGAAGGCGCCTTCTGCGTCCCCTCGCGCGAAGCGGACATGGGCGCGCGTCTCGCGGGCGGAGGTCTCCATGTTGTGCGGTGATGTCTCGCACTCCGCGATGAAGCGGTCGGCGTCCTCGAGCGTCTCGTCCCAGCGGCCGCTCGTGCAGCAAGTAGTGAAGACAGGTTTGCCTCGGGAGAAGCGAATGTTCTCCCGGTCGCCGAGCTGCTGCGCGAGGTCGAGCGCCGCCCTGACGAGCTCCTCAGCGCGAACCAGCTCGCCTCTATAAGTCGGCCAGGACACTGAGGTTGTTGAGGACGATCGCCGCGAGGGGCGAATTGACCGCCGTGGCTAGCTCGTATGCGCGTTCGAGCTCCTCCTCGCCCGTGTTCTCGAGCAGGGTCTTGGCGCTGCCGATCGTCGTCAACGCGTGGATGCGGAGCTCGTCGAGATCGAGCGCCTCCGCCAGCGCAAGCGCCTCCATACCGATCCGGATCGCCTCCTCCCCATCGCTCGAGAGCATGCGGAGTCGGGCAAGAAGACAGAGCACGCGAGCTTTCGCCACCGTCGTGCCCGCGTCGGCGACGAGCTCCTGTGCTCGCTCGATGTGGCGCTGCGCCTCCTCGCCGTGTCCGCGGTACCACGCCACTCGAGAGAGAAACGCCTCCGCCTGGCCGGCGGTCTCTCGGTCGCCGATCTCGAGCAGGGCGTCGCGGGCCTCCTCGAGCGCTGACTCCTGCCCGTCGTCGCCCATGACATGGAGTGCTTGCGCCCTCCGGAACAGGACCTCTGCCCGCCCAGGTACCGTCGATCGGCCAGAGTGAGAGCGCCTCCGTGTAGTACCCGACGGCGGGGCTGAATGCGTTGAGCCCGAATGCCCGGTCTCCCGCGTCGACCAGAGCGAGCCGGGTTCGCTCCGTGAGGTCCGCCGTTTCTCCGCCAGACGCGCTCGCGAGCTCGAGGGCCGACCGCCAGTGGTACGCGAGCATCTCCGCGTGGTCCTCGTTGCGGCCGAGGGACACGAGCCACTCGGCCACCCCGCGATGCCTGGCGGCGCGCTCGGCTCTCGGTAGCTGTCCGTACGCGACGTCACGAACGAGTGCGTGCGCGAATGCGAGCTCGAGCTCTCCGGCTACCGACGAGCGCCGTTGCCGTCGCAGGAAGCCCTTTCGCACCAGTGCGTGCACGACCGTTTCCGAGTCGACGCTTGCGCTGCCGAGGGCGCCCGTCCAGAAGACCTTCCCGACGACCGCTCCCGCGTGGAGGTATGCCTTCTCGTCGGCGGGCAGGCCATCGAGGCGAGCGCTGATGATGCCCTGCAACGTCTCGGGGAGCGGCAGGTCCTCGGCGGAGCCTCGCTCGAGGTACAGCTGGGCGAACTGCTCGGCGTAGAGGGGATTGCCGCCGGCGCGTTCGAGCAGGGTCTGCTGGACGTCGGCCGGCAGCACCGAGCGTTCGAGCAAGGTGGCCATCAGCCGGGCGGTCTCAACGTCGGACAGCGGCTCGAGGGCGATCGTAGAGGCGTTGAGCTTGCCGCCACCCCAGTTCGGGCGCCGAGCAAGCAGCTCCGGTCTGGCCGTGCAGACCACCAGCATCGGCACGTCGGTCACCCAGTCGGCGAGCTCGTCGACGAAGTCGAGCAGGCCGTCGTCGGCCCATTGGAGATCCTCGAAGACGAGGATCAGCGGACGCTGTGCGGCGAGTTCCTCGAAGAAGCGCCGCCAGGCCGCGAAGGCCTCCGTTCCTCTGCTGCCCCCGAGCTCCGACTCGTCCTCGAGCCCGGCCAGCGGGCGCAGGCGAGCGGCGACCCATTCTGCGTCGGCCGAGTCCATGAGTTCGTCGGCTGCTCGGCGGAGCTTCTCGCCCGCGCTGGTTTCGTCGTCCGCCTCGAGAATGCCGGCCTGGGCCTTCACGATCTCGGCCAGCGCCCAGAACGTCACGCCGTCCCCGTATGCGAGGCATCTGCCCTGTCGCCAGGTCGTGAGCTCCTCCTCGGCGTCGACAATGCGGGAGAGTTCGTGCAGCAGGCGGCTTTTGCCGATGCCGGGGACGCCGACGAGCGTCACGAGCTGCGGCGAGCGCTCCTCGCGCACGCCGTCGAGGGCCGTCTGGAGCAGACCGACTTCTCGCTCGCGGCCGACCAGCTCGCCGGCCACGTGGTCGAGCACTTCCGGCCCGAATCGCGCACGCGCCTCGACCGCCTCCCAGATCGCGATTGGTTTGGCCTTCCCCTTCGCTGCGACCGGTTCCGTCTCGCGGTAAGCGATCGCGTGGCGCGTGGCGCGTTGCGTCGTCTCGTCCACGACGACACCGTTGACGGGAGCGGCGCTCTGAAGCCGTGCGGCAGTGTTTACGACATCCCCCGACGCCATCCCCTCGCCCTCGGACGGGCTCGCGCCGAGTGAGACGAGCGCCTCGCCGGTCGTGATCCCGATGCGCAGCTCGAGACCTTCCTCGACGGCGAAGTCGCGGATCGCGAGCGCCGCCCGGACCGCGCGCTCGGGGTCGTCCTCGTGCGCAGTGGGCGCCCCGAACAGGGCCATGACCGCATCGCCGATGAACTTCTCCACAGTGCCCCCGCGCCGCTCGAGCTCCGCGCGGACACGGTCGTGGTACGGACGGAGGACGGCGCGCACCTCCTCGGGATCGAGCTGCTCCGCTTTCGCAGTGAACCCGACGAGGTCGCAGAAGAGGACGGTGACGACCTTCCGCTCCTCGCGTGTCGCGACCGTCTCGGGGCCGAGAGCGGCCCCGCACATCCCGCACAGGCGGAAGCCCTCGGGGTTCTCCTGGCCGCAGCTAGGGCAGGTGATCACGGGCAGAGAGTACGGCGTTCGCGGGCAGTAGTCTCAACTCATGGCGCGGATCAAGGACTCGTCGGTGCGCGACGTCGTTGCCGCGGCGGACATGGTCGAGGTCGTCGCCGGGCGGACGCAGCTGCGGCGCGCGTCCGGTTCACGTTTTACTGGCCGCTGCCCGTTCCACGAGGAGAAGACGCCGTCGTTCTCGGTCAACCCGGTCGAGAAGCTCTACTACTGCTTCGGCTGCGGGAAGGGCGGGGACATCATCTCGTTCGTCCGCGAGACGGAGAACCTCGACTTCGTCGGCGCCGTCGAGTGGCTCGCAGAGCGGTTCCGGGTTCCGATCGAGGTCGAGGAGGCATCGCCGCGGGTAGAGGAAGCGCGCCGCCGGCGCGAGCGTCTCTACGCCGTCCTCGACCAGACGGCCACGTACTTCGAGCGGCTCCTGTGGGACGGGGATGGCGCCGCGCCGGTTCGCGAGTATCTCGCCGGACGCGGGCTCGGCGAGGAGATCGCCAAGGAGTTCCGTCTCGGGCTGTCGCCGGGCAAGGGGCTCGCGGACAAGGCGCGCGAGCGCGGCTTCACGCTCGACGAGCTCAAGTCGGCGGGGCTGGTGACCACGCGCGGTACCGACTACTTCCCGCAGCGGCTCATGTTCCCGCTCGCAGACGCGCGCGGCCGAGTGGTCGGCTTTCAGGCGCGCAAGCTCCGCGAGGACGACCCTTTGAGAGGCAAGTACGTGAACTCGCCCGAAGGAGATCTCTTCCACAAGAGCGCCGTTCTCTACGGGCTCCATCTCGCGAAGGCCGCGATCGCCAAGCAGGACTTCGCCGCAGTCGTCGAGGGGAACACCGACGTGATCGCGCTACGCCAGGCAGGCTTCGAGCCGGTCGTGGCGTCCATGGGGACGGCGCTCACTGCGCAACAGCTGCGTGAGCTGGCCCGGATGACGAAGAAGCTGTACCTCTGCTTCGACGCAGATGCCGCCGGCCAGGAGGCGACGCTGCGCGGGATGGAGCTCGCAGCGGCGCAGGGCTTCGACGTCAAGATCGTCACGCTTCCCCGTGGCCAGGACCCTGCCGACGCGCCCGACGGGTTCGCCGACCGGCTGCGAAGCGCGGAGAGCTACCTCGTCTACCGGGTGCGACTCGAGATCGAGCGCTCGGCCGATCGGCAGGAAGGGTTCGTGCGGGCGCGAGAGGTGCTGGCGAAGGCGGAGGACTCGCCCGAGCGCCAGGAGGCACTACGCCTGCTCGCTGACCGTCTCGACCTACCTCGCGAGACGCTGGCAGGACTCGCGCCCGCCCGCGGGGGCGCCAAGCGAGGACTCGAAGACGCGCCGCGACTCCTCGATGCGGGCGACCGCCTGGAGCGCGACGTCCTCGCAGCCTGCGTTGCGCATCCGTCGCTCGTGCGCGGATTGGCCGAGCTCTCGTCCGACCACTTCGACTCGGAGCCCAGCCGACGCTTCCGCGACATGCTCGTCACGGGCAGGGACGACCCGGAACTCACGGCTCTGCGCGCCGAGCTGGACGCACGTGCGGCGCAAGAAGCGCTCGACGAGCGCACCGGCACCGAACTCCTGCTTCGGCTCCGGGAGCGGAAGCTGAAGCGCGATCTCGCTGGCGCGGACCTCGCCCGGACGACCGAGCTGCAGGCGCACCTCGCCAAGGTGCGCCAGGCCCTGGCGGAGCTGACCTAGACGTACCCCAGCTCTCGAAGCAACGGGCCGGCTTCGGCTTCGACCTCGGCCAGCTGCTCGGCATCGAGGTCGCTCTCGTACCGGCCGACGGACGATCCGTGCGCCCGCGCGAGAGCTTTCGCCAACGGCTCGACCGGAGCAGCGAGCTGCGGCGCGAGCATGGCGGCGACGCCGGCGGGGTCGGCGGTCACCTCCTCGTAGCGAATCTCGATCACCTGTGCGCCGCCCGAACGCGCTGCGGTCACGTAGCTCCGCCACACCCACGCCGCCCGCCGCGCGTCGCTCGCGCGCTCGAACTCGTCCCGCCGCTCGGGCTCGACCCAGAAGCGGGCGTACGAGCCGTAGGGAATGCCGGCGTCGTCGACGCGCGCCTGTTCCGGCCGCAGCCACGGCTTCTCGAGCAGCGAGCAGACGACGTCCCGCCCGTCGCGAACGATGTGCACGACCTGCGCCTCGGGGTAGGCGAGCGGGAGCGCTCGAGCGAGGTGCGCGAGCTCTGGCGTCTGCTCGACGGCGCGAACCGAGCCGACGAGACCGACGCGACGCGCGACGGCAAGTATCCGGCGCAGGCGGCTGGCGGCCTCGGCGGGAGGGAGCGCGGCAAGCTCGGGGATCGACGCCTTGACCGGCGCCACCTCGCCGAGGTCGACGAAGCCGGGCAGCGAGCCGATCGCGCCCGCGAGGAACGTCGTCCCTGAGCGTGGCGACCCGAGGACGAACACGAGCCGATCGTCGAGCCGGCCGAAGCGCTCGCCGAGCGTGGCGCCGCGCCTTGGCGCGAGGCGCTTGGCCACGCGGAGGTTGTTCGCGGTCGTCTCGAGAATGCCGTGCACGGCGGCGATTCTCGCAGCGGCGGGTGGACGCCGCGCCCGTCGTCCTCTAGCGTGGCTCCGCTGGAGCTCTGTTCATCTCGAGGGAGGTCATTCATGGCGCTAGCACGTGTCGTGGCATTCGATGGAGTGACGGACGAGCGGATCGCGCAGCTGAAGAGCCAGATCGAGGGGGGTGACCCCCAACCGGAGGGCCTGAACGCGACCGAGATGCTCCTCCTCCACAACTCGGGCGACGCCAAGACGCTCGCAATCGTCTTCTTCGACTCGGAAGAGGACTACGCCCGCGGCGACGAGATCCTGAGCGCGATGCCCAGAGACGACACCCCCGGGCAGCGCACGTCGGTCTCGAAGTACGACGTCGCGATGCGCATGACGCAGTAGAACGAGAAGGGGAGTCCCGCGCCCGCGGGGCTCCCCTTCTCACCCAGGTCCGACTCGGTCGGTTGTGCGTGGGTGCGTCAAGAAAGTTGACGCCACGACGGCAATCCCGCCTCAGGGGTGCGGTCGGGCTCCGATCTTCGCTTTCAAGATCCCGGATGCTCGAATCCTCGCGCCGTCGGAGAACTCGCTGGCGATGAGGGCAGACACGGCGATCTCCAACGCGCCTCCGCGCGCACACGTCGCTCGCCGAAGCACGACATGGCCACGAGATCCCTCGGCCGACTCCGACGCCTCGTTTCTCGTCTGTGCATCGAAGACGAAGAGTGTGATGCCTCTCGCCTGCTCCCACGTGAAGACGACGGTGCGCCGTGGGACGAGCGCCTTTCGCGCGACGCTGAGCTGCCACCGCGACTGGTTCGTCCTGCCGAGCGTGACCACATAGAGCGCATCTCGCTCGCACCAAGCCCGAACAGCGCCCGGGAACAGGATCCGCGATCCGTCCTGTCGGTGGAAGCTGATGCTCGAATTCGTGTCCGCGGCGCTCGAGCCGGCCCGCGCGCTGATCGCGACGAGGAGAGCGAGGCCGAGAACGAGCGTCCGCACGATCGCATTATCGGCGGGAACCTCAGTCGATGGTGGTGATGTAGGCCCCCACCAGTTCTGCTGTCTGTTGGTCGACTCCGCCCTCGCGGCGGTCGGCGTGGCCGTCCTGGAAGTGCGCGAACGCAGCGGTCGACGCGATGGGGTTCACGTCGTCCTCGCCGTGATTGTGGAACGACACGTGAACGAACGAGTCATCCGCGAGCCGGAGGACGAGGTAGCTCACGTTGTCGGGTTGGGCGGCCGCCAACTCCTGGAAGACACCCTCGACGCGGCGTTGGTTCTCATCTGCGTCCTCGGCGGAGCGCATTGCGTAGCGCGTGACGAGTCTCTTCTCCACGGATTGCTCCTTCAGCGGATCGCGGGCTGACTCTCGGATAAGGAAACGGTGCTCACGGCTCTTCGACTACCGAGGTTGGACTCGAACCGACAACCCTCCGGTTAACAGCCGAAACGGGCACGGTCACGATACATCGATAGCGCCTCATTGAGCGGCTTTCAGTCACGTGAGATCGGCTCAGATCACGTTGGGTGGGTGCGAAATTGGGTACGACGTTCGCACGCGCTACTGTCGGCTCGATGCGACTCGAGGCAGGCTCCGATCACGACGAGAAGAGGAAAGCGCGGCCGTGATCGTCGCACTCCACGTGGCGACTGGCGCTGCCGTCGGTGCTGCGAGCAGGTCGCGACTCGCGGCGCTCCTTCTGGGGCCAGTCCTCCACCTTGCAGGCGATCGCCTGCCGCATGAAGACTTCCGCTCTCGTCGCTTCGAGATCGGCAGCGGTCTCGCTGGCGTCTTTCTCCTCTCCGCGCGGCGAGGGCCATTCGATCCTGCGACGCTTGGCGCCGTCGCAAGTTCCGCACCCGACCTCGAGCACATCCTCCCCTCTATTGCGTCCAGGCGGGAGAAAGCTCTTTCATGATCGCCTTGGCTGGCACCGGGAGGGTGGCTTCCCGGCATATGTGCAGCTCGTGCTGGCCGGGGTGATCATCGGCGCGCTCATCGCTCGCCGCTAAGCCCATCGCGCCCATCGCGCCGAGCTCTTCAGGTGCGAGGACTCCTTCTCCACCTCGGGGGGAAGCGCCATGATGACCACTCGGTGGTCGTCCACCGATTCCGCTACCAGGGCAACGTTCCACGTTTCCCCCTCGCGTACCAGGGTGTCTCCGACCTCGGGCACGCGCTCCGTCACCGCATACTCCCAAGCGCCTGACGGGAAGCGGATGGTGATCGTTTCAGACGCCATAGGCGTTCTCCCTCCACCCGACCTGGCGCGATGTCAGGTGGGCACGGCGAGAGGAAGAGCTGTTGGTAGTGATTCAAGAGTAGCCGAGTTTGTGCCTTTCGAAACGTTGTGCTCCGGGGCCGACGACGACCTGCGTCAGCCGCACGCGTCCGGAGCGTTCGACGCGGCTCGACAGATTGTCGGGAGACGCCGCGTGCGCCGGATGCATCCGAATCTCGGCTGGTTGCTCGCGGCGTCCCCGACTGCGATATGCCGCGGCCTACCGGGTCGCGCCGACGGACGCTTGCTGGATCACGTTGTGAAGCTCGTAGAACTCGTCCCGCGTCGGCTCAGTAAACGATCCCGGATTCGGGAAAGCCTGCGGACCCTGGTCGACGAGCGGCTGCAGGTTCGCTTCGATGAACTGCTGTGCCTGCTCTTTCGACTCCCAGATGTCGAAGATCCTGAAGACACCGTCGACCTCGTCGAACCCCGCCGAGTGGAGAATCAAGCCGTCGAACGGGCCGGTGCCAATCTTGTCGGCAATGAAGTCGTAGTTGTCGGTCGATCGGTCCACGATCGGCCACTCCTGGACGTAGGCGACAGCCATGGAGACCTCCTTGGTCGATTGCTTCGATCGTACGCCTTTGGTATTCGGCTCACAAAACGGTGTGGCCACGGTCTGGGGTCGATCCGGTGAGCGAGGCCTCCTCGATGCTCCAGAGATGGCCGAGAGGGTCTCGAGAAGTGCAAGCAACCGCCGAGCCCTCTGGGCGCGGGGCGGTCCGTATCTAGCCGCTTTGCAGGGGCTACGAAGCTCCCCGGGTTGGACTCGAACCAACAACCCTCCGGTTAACAGCCGGATGCTCTGCCAATTGAGCTACCGGGGAAGGCAGCGGCCGGATTGTAGCCGCGCTCCCGGGCCGGTCCCATGGGGAGGATGGCTGATGCGACCGCCGAATTCGGGCGCATGCGTCGCTTCGCCGTCGTTGGCGTCGCGGTGTCCATTGGTGTCCTCGCGTTCGCTCCCAGCGGGCTCGCGGCCAGTGCTCGCGTCGCCGCACTCCAGATCGGGCTCCGTGCCCACGGGTTCGACCCTGGTCCCGTCGACGGTGTCCGTGGGCGGCTCACCACGAGCGCGCTGATCGCGTTCCAGCGGGCACGAGGCGTGCGCCCGACCGGACGCGTCGGACGCGCGACGAGGCACGCACTGGGTGCACGCGGCCGGCCGCTTCTCGGACAGCGCGAGCTCGGCTTCGGCGCCGTGGGCTGGGACGTCGCGGTGCTCGAGTTTCGCCTTCGCCGTTACGGGCTCGGCGTCGCTGCCGTGGACGGGCGATTCACGCAGAGCACGAGCGTCGCGCTGCGCCGCTACCAGAGTCGACGCGGTCTCATTGCCGACGGCATCGCAGGTCCGCGGACGTATCGCTCGCTGGCCGGTCACGTCGCCTCGACGACGACCTGGCACGTCGTCCAACCGGGCGAGAGCTTCTTCTCGATCTCGGCGCGCTACCACGTCAGCCCCTGGCGGCTCGCCCGCCGCAACCGCCTCGAGCTGACGAACGTGATCGTGCCGAATCAACGTCTCGCGCTTCCGAAGGGTGCACGGCTGACGGCGCCGACCGCCGCGGGACCGCCGGCGAGTCGTGACTCGGTTCGCTCAGCGATCGACTACTGGTCGCGCGTCTACGGCGTTGACCCCGCGCTCGCGCGGGCGCTCGCCTGGATGGAGTCGGGCTTCCAGCAGGACGTCGTCTCGAACGTCGGTGCGATCGGCGTCATGCAGCTCCTCCCGGAGACCTGGGAGTTCGTCGACGTCGTGCTTCTGGGCGTGCGGACGCCCCGCACGTATCAGGGCAACGTCCGCGCCGGCGTCCGCTATCTCCGCTGGCAGCTCGACGAGTTCGGCGGCGAAAGACGGCTCGCGCTCGCAGGCTGGTATCAGGGCGCGCGGGCGGTGCGCGAGCGCGGCCTCTTCGACGACACCCAGGAGTTCGTGCGGATCGTGCTCGGGCTCTACGGCACGGTCTGAGGCGGCCCGTCCTCACCGAGGGCGATCGCGACCGCATCCCAGAGGTCGAGCGAGCCTCCATGGTCGTAGGCGGCGACTGCCTCCTCCGGAAGCACGTCAGCCAGCGGGCCGCCACGGCGATCCCGCTCGCCCTCCCAGCTCGGAAAGTGCACGCCTTCCTTCTCCGCTGTGCCCCAAAGGAGTCCCGCACGCTCGGCGTCGCCGCGCGCGAGCGCCACCTGCGCCAGCCCGGCCAGTGTGTACACGGTCCAGAGCCGGTTCTCCTGCTCGCGTTCGATGAGGAGCGCCGCCCGACCTTCGCGCTCGGCCTCGTCGAGGTCGCCCCGATTGAGGGCGAGCATGAGTAGCTCGTGGAGCTGACCCGACTCCCACCATGTCCAGCCGATGTCATGTGCCATGTCGGCGCTTTGGCGTGTCAGGTCTGTAAGCGCCTTGACGTCGCCATCGTGGAGGCGCAGCTGTCCGAGGATCCAACAGCTCGTGATCTCGACCAGCTTGAACCGGCCGCTGGAACGCGCCAGCGAGTCCTCCGTCAGCTCGCGGACACGTTCCCAGTCGTCCTGTCTCCATGCCAGCACGGCCAATCGACCTTCGACCGCCGAGATGCCGAAATCGTCGTCGATGCAGCCGGTACAGCTCGAGGCTCTTCTCCCATGCCGCCGCTGCCTGCTCGCGCTTGCCCGTCAGTCGCAGCAGCCGCCGTAGACGCGCAGCGCTCCAGCCCGCAGCTCGGGCGGAATGTCGATCGCTCGCTCGAGCAGCGAGTCCAGCGTGCGCATCTCCTTCGGTGGCCCAGACGCGTCCCACATGTTCTCGAGCGCGACGGCGACCTCGAGGCCGAGGTCGACATCCTCGTCGACCGCCCAGTCGAGCGCGGCGCGAATGTCCTCGCGTTCGGCGAGCGCCGCCGGACGTCGAACGGACTGTCGTCATCTTCGGTGAGATGCGCCGAGCTCGGCGATCGCGAGCATCCGCCCTGCGTGCCGTCGCCGCACGTCCTTTGCCTCGCCCGATTCCTCCAGGCGCTCCGCCGCGAACTGCCGGATCGTCTCGAGCATCCAGTACCGCTCCTCTTCGAGCGGACCCGCCGTCGGCGGACGAGGCTCTTGTCGAGCAGCGACGCCGAGCATCTCGAGATCGGCGTCGCAGACTGCTCCGGCAGTTTCGAGCGTGCATGCCCCCGCGAAATACCGCGAGGCGCCGCGAAGAGCCTCTGCTCGTCCTGGTCGAGGAGGTCGTGTGACCAGGCGATCGTCGCTCGCAACGTCGCGTGGCGCTCGTCTGCGTCGCGCGTGCCCTTCAGGAGATCGAGCCGCTCGCCGAGCCGCTCGAGGAGAACGCTCCGGGTGCGAGCAGCTTCGTCCGTGCGGCCGCGAGCTCGAGCGGCAAGTGGCAGCCGTCGAGGCGCGCACAGAGCTCGGCGACGGCTCGTCCACCTCGAGGTCCGGGACGGACCGCGTGCGCGCGTGCCATGAAGAGCGCCATCGGCCTCCGCTCTCGGCGAGGGGTGGCAGGTCGAGCTCGGTCTCACCCTGGATGCGCAGTGGCTTCCCGACTCGTCATCGACGAGCCGCAGCGCCGGTGCGCGGCCTCATGAGCTCGCGCGAGCGGCTCGCTGCGGCCGGGAGCAGATGCTCGAGGTTGTCGCACGACGACGTGCGTGCGTCTTCTCGCCCACCCGTGCGGCGATCGCGCCCACCTCGGGCGAGGTCGCGCCCCGAGCCGCTCCGCGATCGTCGCCAGCACGAGATCGGGCTCCCGCAGTGGTGCGAGCGCGCAGAAGACCGTCCCACCCTCCGCGTCCTCGGCGAGCAGCCGGCAAGCTCCAGGGCAAAGCGCGTCTTGCCCGTACCGCCCGGCCCGAGCACGCTGAATACCCGCGGGTCGCGCTCGTACACGAGCGACACCGCATCGAACAGCTCCTGCTCTCGCCCGAGAAAGTCGGTCGCCGGAGTCGGAAGCTCGATCGAGCCTCGGCGTGCGAAGCGGCGGGAATGCGTCGAGTCACCGAGCTGATAGAGCCGCATCGCAGCCCTCGAAGTCCTTGAGCCGGTGGAGCTCCGAGGTCGCGGAGCTCCGCGCCGTCGAGGAGCGCTGCGGTCACGGGTGACAGCACGATCTGCCTTCCGTGTGCGAGTGCGCAGACACGTGCGCCGCGATGGACATCGATGCCGATGTATCCCTCGGGCGTGTCTGCTCGGTGTCCCGGTGTGCAGGCCCATACGCACGGATATCAGCCCTGCGCCGAGCCCTCGTTGGCAGCGACCGCTGCCGCATGCTGCGCTTTGCGCCGTCGGGAACGCGACGAAGAACGCATCGCCCTGGGTGTCGACCTCGACTCCACCATGCGCGACGAACGCATCGCGAAGGACACGCCTGTGCTCCGCGAGTGCGTCGGCGTACACGTGCGGGCCGAGACTGTGCAGCAGCCGTGTCGAGCCCTCGATGTCCGTGAAGAGCAAGGTGACGGTTCCGCGCGGGAGATCGGCGCGCATCGCCGCGTTATAGACCGAACGACGGCCTAGCGGGAACGACGGATGAGCTCGTTCAGCGGATGTGCCCGCATGTCGAGCACGGTGTCGGCCTGCTCGGCGCCGGTGATCGGAAGCGAGGACGCGTCCAGAATTCCGACCTGCGCCAGAAGCGACGCCTGATCCCAGTAGATGTGCTCGTGCGCGACCTTGCCGTCCTCGAACCCCACCACGACGCAGAACGCCAGCCGCACCGCGCGGCCGGTCGGGGCGACTCCGGGGAGGAGCTGATCCATCTCGATGTCGTGCGTGAACGAGAGGACGAGCTCGTCGACGACTCGATCTTCACCGACCGTTCGCGACACCGGCGTGATCTCGATGTCCTTCGGCCACTTGCCGATGAAGTGCGCGCCGTAGAAGTCGCGAACCGCTGTGGCCCCGACACCGCCTGTCATCGCGGGCAGGTGGAACACATACGGATCCCCGGTCATCGTCGCCATCGTCGCGTCGAGATCCATGTCGACGAACTCGGCGGCGACGTGCTCGTCGAAGACGACGGCGAGGTTCGGGGCGCCCGACGCCTGCTCCGCTTCCATCGGTCCTGAAACTACACGGTGGCTGCTTGACATGTCACGGCGGCGTGTGACTGAATCTCTACGTGCTCCTGCGCGAGGTCGAATACGCACGCCCCGCGACCGTCGAGGAAGCGATCTCGTTGCTCGGGACGTACGATGGCGCGAGAGCGCTTGCCGGCGGTCAGACGCTCGTCAACGTCATGAAAGCCCGGGCCGCGGCGCCGGACGTGCTCGTCGACCTCGGCGACCTCGCCGAGCTACGCGCGATCGGCTTTTCGGCTGACGGCATGCTCGAGATCGGTGCGATGGTCACGTACGCGCAGCTGATGTCGTCGTCGGAGGTCGACGTCGCCAGGCCGATTCTTGCCGAGGTCGCCGCGACGATCGCCGACGTGCAGGTGCGGAACCGCGGCACGGTCGGCGGCAACGTGTGCGTCAGCGATCCGACGAACCACCTGCCCGTGCTCCTCGTCGCGCTTGACGCGACGTTCACCATCCGCGGCCAGGACGGTGAGCGGACCGTACCCGCGGACGAGTTCTTCCTCGGCGTCTACATGACGGCAGTCGGCGAGGGCGAGCTCCTCATGAAGGTGAACGTGCCCGCCTCGAGCGGTGCGGGCGACGGGTTCGGGGGCCTCACGATCGGTGCCCACGGGACGTACATCGTCAACGCGGCCGCGTCCGTCTCGGGCGATGCCGCGCGTGTGGCTATCGGCTGCGTCGCCGCGGCACCGGTACGTGCAACTGCGATGGAGGAGCGTCTTGCAGGCGGGGACTACTCCGAGAGCGCCGTTCGGGCTGCGGCCGAGGGCCTCGGCGCATCGCTCGATCCACCGTCCGACGTCCACGGCTCCGGCGACTTCCGGCGTCATCTCGCCGAGGTCTCGGCAGTACGCGCAGTGCTGCAGGCGGCGGGGAGGAGGAAGTAGTGGCGGCGCCGGTTACGAGTCTCACCGTCTCGCTCGAGGTCAACGGCGAGCAGATCGAGTACGACGTGCCGACCCGGCGCCTGCTCGTCCACTTCATCCGTGACGACCTCGGTCTCACCGGAACGCACATCGGCTGCGATACCGGCAACTGCGGCGCGTGCACGGTGCACGTGAACGGCGAGGCCGTGAAGAGCTGCATGATGCTCGCCGTTCAGGCCGAGGGCACGAAGATATCGACGGTCGAGGGCCTCGCCGCCGACGGTGAGCTGACCGCGCTCCAGCAGTCGTTCAACGAGCATCACGCGCTGCAATGCGGCTACTGCACGCCAGGGATGCTGATGAGCGCGACAGCGTTGCTCGCACGGAACCCGAGCCCTTCGGAAGAGGAGGTGCGCGTGGCAATCCAGGGCAACATCTGCCGCTGCACCGGCTACGTGAACATCGTCGAGGCCGTGATCGCGGCGGGAGGCAAGCGATGACGACGACCGTCAGCGAGCCCGGGAAGACCCTCGAGAAGGGGTTCGTCGGGCAGTCGATCCCGCGGAAGGAGGATCGGCGTCTCGTCCAGGGTCAGGGCACGTTCTTCGACGACGTCCGCCGGCACGGGATGGGCTACGTCCACTTCGTCCGCTCCCCGTACGCGCACGCGAAGATCATCTCGATCGACGTCTCGAAGGCGCTCGAGCTCGACGGTGTGTACGGGACGCTCACGGGCGACGAGGTCGCGATCCACACGGACCCGTTCTTCGAGATGTCCGTCGAGCCGGGCGGAAACATCAAGGACTACGCGCTCGCCGTGGGCCGCGTTCGGCACATGGGCGAGCCGGTCGCCGCGGTCGCCGCAGCGACGCGCGAGCTCGCGCGCGACGCTGCCGAGCTGATCGAGGTCGAGTACGACGAGCTTCCCGTGCTCGTCGACGCCGAGGAGTCGCTGAAGGACGAGGTCGTCCTCCACGACGACGCCGGCTCGAACGTCGTCTGGTCGGGTGTCTTCGACTGGGGGGACGTCGACACGGCACTCGCCGAGGCCGATCACGTCGTGAAGATCGACAAGCTCCACTTCCACCGCTTCTCCTCGACGCCGCTCGAGTGCGCGGGTGCGCTCGTCGAGTACGACAAGGGCACCGGCGAGTGGACGCTCACGTGCAATCACCAGATGCCGGGAGTAGGGGCGATCTGGATGGCGCCTGCGCTCCGCACGGGGATCGACAAGCTGCGCTTCGTCACGCACGACATCGGCGGCGGCTTCGGCAACAAGATCTGCCTGCATCCCCAGTACGTCGTGCTCTGCCTGATGGCCCGGAAGCTCGGCCGCCCGGTGCAGTGGACGGAGTGGCGCACCGACCAGCACACGGCGAACGCGCACGGCAACGAGCGCTGGTTCCTCGACGTCGAGGTCGGGGTGATGAAGGACGGGACGATGACCGGCTTCAAGGTGAAAGCGCTCGACGACTGTGGCGCGTTCCCGCGCTACGAGCCGCTCGGCTGCATCATCTGGGCGCAGGTCACGCCGGGGCTCTACGGCTGGCGGAACATCCGCGTCGACTTCACGCAGGTCTGCACGAACAAGTCGCCGGTCTCGCCGAACCGCGGCTACTCGCGGATGCAGCACCTCTGGCTCACCGAGCGGATCATCGACATCGTCGCCGCCGAGCTCGATCTCGATCCGGTCGAGATCCGCAAGCGCAACTACGTGAAGGCCGAGCAGATGCCGTACGAGACGCCGAACGGCTGCTTCTACGACTCGGGCGACTACTCGGCGGCGCTCGACATCGCGCTCGAGCTCATCGACGCGGGGTCGATCGAGGCCAGGCGCGAGGAGGCCGCGGCGCGCGGGAAGCTCCTCGGGTTCGGGATCGGCTCGACGCTCGACTCGGGAACGAACAACTTCGGCCAGTCGACGCTCCTGAACCCCGAGCTCCAGTTCTCGGGGAACAACGAGGCAGCGTCGGTGAAGCTCGACATCTTCGGTGAGGTCGTCGTCACGCTCGGCACCGTCCCGCAGGGGCAGGGCCACGAGACGACCGCGGCGCAGGTCGTCGCGGACATCCTCGGCTGCTCGCCCGACCAGGTGAACGTCCGGCGGGGCCACGACACGTGGTTCAACTCGCACGCGGGCTTCTCCGGCACCTACGCGAGCCAGTTCGCCTTCACCGGCCTCGGAGCCGTGAAAGGCGCCGCCGAGCTCGTGCGCGGGGAGATGATCCAGCTCGCTGCCGCCGTCCTGCAGGCGCCAGAAGAGGCGATCGAGCTCTCCGAGGGGTTCGCGCGGATCAAGGACGGCCCGCCCGAGGCGGCGCTGCCGTTCATGGCGCTCGGCGCGATCATCAACGCGAACAACGCCTTCCTCCCGCCCGAGTTCAACCCGACGCTGAATCACCGCTACGTGTGCCGGCCGTACTTCGGCATGGTCGACACGGAGAAGAAGACGGGGCAGCTCACGCTCACGTACGCGACGCAGATCCATGCCGCTGTCGTCGAGATCGACCCGGAGACGGGCGAGGTCGAGATCGTCGACTACGCGGCCGTGGACGACTGCGGCACGCGGATCAACCCGCAGATCGTCGAGGGCCAGGTGCACGGAGCGACTGCGCACGCGATCGGCGCCGCGCTGCACGAGGACTTCGTCTACGACGAGGACGGCACGCTCCTCACGGCCAACTTCTACGACTACCACGTGCCGCACGCGATGGACATGCCCCCGCTCAAGACGGGCGCGATGGAGTCGCCGTCGCCGGTCGCGCCGCTCGGCGCGAAGGGCATGGGCGAGGGCGGCGGCGGCGGGATCCACTGCATCTGCTCGGCGATCCAGGATGCGTTGCGCGCTGCGGGCGGTGCCATCGTCTACGACAGCTGCAACCCAGCGCATAGGGTGTGGTCGATGCTCCAGGACCCGGAAGCGACACGTGCGAACGTGTCGGTAGCGTCGAAGTGATCGTCTCCGGGACGAAGGAGCTGACGGCATCCCGCGAGACCGTGTGGAGCGTCATCAACGAGCCGTCCGAGATGGCGAAGCTCATGCCCGGCGTCGAGTCGTTCGAGATCACCGACGAGAAGCACTGGACCGCGAAGGTCAAGGTGCCGCTCGGGCTGGGCGGCCTCAAGATGACCATGAACTTCGAGAAGCTCGAGGAGCGCGAGCCGGAGTTCGCGTCCATGCGGGCGAAGGGCCAGGGCGTGGGCGCGCTCATGGACATGACCACGTCGTTCACCCTCTCGGAGGCGGGCGAGGGGACGTCGATGGCGTGGGAGGCCGACGTCAAGATCGCCGGCCCGGTCGGCGCGATGGGCCAGCGCGTCCTGCAGCCGATCGTGAACCAGCAGGTCTCTCAAGTGCTCGAAGCGCTCGAGAAGCGCGTCGCAGTCACTTCCTGACAATGGCGCCGCCGTTTCGAGTCGGCGTCATGCAGCTGACGATGGAGCCGCTCGACGAGATGCTCGAGTCGGCACGCGTCATGGACAGGGCCGGGATGGACACGATCTGGCTTGCAGAGGCGTACCCCTGGTGGCGCAAGCATGGGATGGAGGCGCGCTCGTCGACCGTCGTCTCGGCGCTCATGGCTCGCGAGACCGAGCAGCTCACGATCGGCTGGGGGATCATCTCGCCGTTCACGCGTCATCCGGTGCAAGTTGCGATGGATGCAAGAGTCGTGCAGGAGGCCGCAGGCCCCGGGAGATTCCTCCTCGGCTTCGGGACCTCGAAGATCTTCCTCAACAACATCCGCTCGCAGACGTCGAAGACGCTCGGCCCGATGCGCGACGCTGTGACGATCGTCCGCGGCGTCCTCGGGGGCGAGCCGTTCTCGTACGAAGGCGATACCTGGAGCGCCGACGTGCCCGGCCTGAGCCCAGATGCCGACACGCCGCGCGACGTGCCGCCTGTCTACGTTGCCGCGACCGCGCCGAAGATGCAGGCGCTCGCGGGCGAGATCTCCGACGGATGTCTGACACCCTCGATCACGACGCCTGCCTTCGTCCGCTACACGCGCGAGAACGTCGCCGCGGACATCGACATCGGCTGCACCGTGGTCGCGTCGATCCACGAGAACGACCGTGACGCCGGCCGCGACGGCGCACGCGAGATCGCCGGGATGTATCTCGCGAACAAGGTGCAGAACATCCAGGGCTCGGCGGACACGCTGCTCGACCTGGCCGGGCTCGAGCAGGACGAGATCCGGCCGGTCGCCGACGCCATGGAGCAGGGTGGCAGGCTCGCGGCGAAGGCGAAGGTGACCGACGCGATCCTCGACAAGTGCAAGCCGATCGCCGGTACGCCCTCCGACTGCATCGCCGCGATCGAGGAGTACCGCGAGGCCGGGTGCACGCACGTCATGCTCGAGCTGTGGGGCGACCGCAGGCACGACCAGATCAGGCTCTTCGGCGAGAAGGTCCTTCCACATGTCCGTGACTGACATCCGGATCGACCCGGACAGGCTCGTCGACTGGGCATCCCAGGCGATCGGCGTCCCGAGCTTCACCGGGTCGGAGGAAGCGATGGCTGAGCTGATGCGCGACACGTTCGTCGACATGGGCTTGCAGGTGCAGTGGCAGCAGGTGGAGGACGGCCGCGCGAACGTCCTCGGTACGCGCGCGGGAGCGGGCGGAGGTCCGAGCCTCATGTTCAACGGGCACATGGACACGTCGTACTCGGGTCGCGAGCCCTGGCTCGCGCACGTCCCCGGCTTCCAGCCGAGCGCCTTCGTCGAGGGCGGGCGTCTCTACGGCCTCGGGATCTCGAACATGAAAGGCGCGCTCGCCTGCTACGTCGAGGCACTCCGCTCACTTGCCGACGCGGGAGTCCGACTTCGTGGCGACGTCATGATCGCCGCCGTCTCCGGCGAGATCGAGAAGACGCAGTACGGCGACGCCCAGGGGGCCGAGTACCGCGGGTATGCAGCCGGATCGCGTTACCTCGTCTCGCACGGAGGCGTCGCGGACATGTGCATCCTCGGCGAGCCGACCGAGTCGAAGGTCGTTCTCGGCCACTTCGGCTCGCTCTGGCTTCGAATCTCCACCCATGGGCCGTTCATCCATACGGCGTTCAGCGAGGGGAAGCGTGACCAGAACTCGATCGTGCGGATGCGCGACGTTCTCGACGCGGTCCTGGAGTGGATCCCGACGTGGGAGGACGATCCGGCCAACGCCTATCGCGGAGCGAAGGCGATCGTGAACGTCGGCGCGGTCGACGGCGGGTTCGGCTGGCGGGTTTCGCGGACGCCGCACAGGACCGACCTCTTCCTCGACGTGCGCGTGCCGCCGACGAAGGAGATGGCGGTCGCTCGCGGCGACGTGCTGGCGATGGTGCGGGGTCTCGCCGAGCGCTTCCCCGACCACGGGATCGAAGGAGAGGTCTACGTCACGGCGCCCGGAGCCGAGATCGACGAGGGTCATGCCCTCGTGGGCGCGCTCGACGAGGCGCACGCCGAGGTGTTCGGGTCGGCACCCGAGCGCGACGTCACGCGCTGGTTCTCCGATGCCTCGGTCCTGACGCGCTACGGCATTGCCACCGTGAACTACGGCACGTCGACAGGACTGCTCGACACGGTGAAGGGCGAGAACCTCGAGATCGACGGCCTCGTGAAGACGGCCGACGTGTATGCACGCGCGGCGATGAAGATCTGCGGAGTCGCGTGAGTCTGTACCAGCTCCCATCCGACCTGCCGGTCCCCGTGGACGACGGCGCCACCGACCATCTCGTCGGGCTCGAGGTGCCTGAGCTCTTGCTCGACTCGTCCGAGGGGTTGGTCGACCTCGTACGCTTCGGCGCGGAGCTCGCAGTCCTCTACGTCTATCCGGCCACCGGCACTCCCGGACGGCCGACTCCCGACGGCTGGGACGCGATTCCCGGTGCGCGCGGATGCACGCCGCAGTCGTGCGGGTTTCGCGATCACGCCGCCGAGCTCGACGAGCTCGGCGCGCTGGTCGCAGGCTTGTCCGCTCAACCACTGCCGGCGCAGATCGAGTTCGCGGAGCGCGAGCACATGCCGTTTCCGGTCATCGCGGATCCCGACCACCGGCTCCGAGATGCGCTCGGGCTTCCGACGTTCGAGTTCGGAGGCCTGACGCTCTACAAGCGTGTCACGCTCGTATTCGAGACCGGCCGCGTGAGCCACGTCTTCTATCCGGTCTTCCCGCCGGATCGAAACGCGGCGGACGTCGTCGCGTGGCTCGAAAGGAGGAGCGGATGACCGATGAGGAGACGAGGCTCGACGTGCTCGAACGGATGACCGACAGCTTCAACGCGCACGATCTCGACGCGATCATGTCGCTGTTCGCCGACGATTGTGTCTTCGAGTCGCCCCGAGGGCCTGATCCGTGGGGACGGCGATTCGAGGGTCGGGACGCCGTCCGCGAGGGCCTTGGCGCCCGCTTCACGACGATTCCGGACGTCCACTACGGGGACGGCGGTCACTTCGTCGCGGGCGAGCGCGGAGTCTCCGAGTGGACGCTGACGGGGACGACCGTCGACGGCGCGCGGTTGAACGTGCGGGGCTGCGACATCTGGACGTTCAGCGGTAACGAGGTCCGCGTCAAGAACTCCTTCTGGAAGATCGTCGAGTCGTGAAGCTCGTCACGTTCGGCTACGGCGAGCAGGTCGGATACCTCGATGGGGAGGAGATCGTCGTCCTCGACACGCCGTCGATGCGCGAGCTCTTCGAGGACGGCGGTGCAGACGAGACCGGCGAGCGGATCGCGCTCGAGGACACCGAGCTCCGTGCGCCGATCGTCCCGAAGAAGTTCTTCCACACGGCCGGCAACTTCCGCGAGCACGAGGAGGAGTCGAAGCAGGTCGGCTGGTCGCACGAGATCGCTCCCTGGATCGTCTTCTTCCAGAACGTCGACGCGATCGTCGGTCCTGACGAGCCCGTCGTCTATCCGGAGCACCTCACCGAGGAGCTCGACTACGAGCTCGAGCTGGCCGTCGTGGTGCGCCAGGCGGGCAAGTGGTTCCCGCCGGAGGAGGCGACCGACTACATCGGCGGCTACGTCATCTTCAACGACATCACCGCGCGCGACATCCAGCGGCGCGAGATGCGATCCGGCGTTTTCAGCTTCTGCAAGGCGATCGACACCTTCTGTCCGCTCGGGCCGTGGATCGTTACGCCGGACGAGATCCCGAACCCGCACGACCTCGCCATGGAGCTCCGGGTCAACGGCGACGTGCGCCAGACCTCACATTCGAGCCGGATGAGCGTGACCATCCCGGAGATTCTCAGCCACTACTCGGCGCTCGGCTACTCGGCCGGCGACGTCGTCTCGACCGGAACCGTCTCGGGCGTCGCCGGCTTCTCGCCCGATGCGGCCTCGCTCTACCTCAAGCCCGGCGACGTCATGGAATGCGAGATCGAGAAGATCGGCGTGCTGCGCAACCCGGTCATCTCGTGGCAAGAGGCGCACGGCGAGCCGGCTCCGCCTCGCGTCCGCTGGTGAGCTGGCCGCGCGACGACACGAAGCTCGACCGCGTGCGTGCGCTCATGGCCGAGCACGACCTCGACGCGCTCGCCGTGCGCGCCCCCGACAACGTCCTCTACCTCACGAACTTCTGGGGGATGAAGGGGTACGACGCGTGCGTGTTCCCTCGCGAAGGCGAGCCGGTGCTCATCTGTCTCGAGGCGTCGGAGGAGGATGCGGCGCGCACGGCCTGGACGAGCGACGTTCGCATGTTCAAGGGCTACGACGAGCGGGATCCGCGTCCTCCGACCTCGCGCGTCCTCGAGCTCGCGAAGGAGGCCGCGCGCGAGTACGACCGCGTCGGCCTCGAGCTCTCGCTCGGGACGCAGGCGGCCGACCGCATGGTGGGTGAGCCGACGACGTTCACAGCCGCGTGGTTCACCGAGTTCGGCGACGCCGTCGACGCGACTCCGCTCCTGTCTGCAGCGCGTGCGCTGAAGACCGAGCAGGAGATCGAGCGCATGCGGTTTGCGAATGACATCGCCGCGGCTGCAATGGAGCACTGCCGTCTGATCATCGAGCCCGGTATGAGCGAGGCGCAGATCGCGGCGGAGTGGGAGGGGTACGTCCACGGCGAGGGCACGGGCTGGGCGGAGGGAAAGGTCGACCTCGCGCTCGGCTTCTCGCTCGTGTGGTCCGGTCCGGGAATCAAGACCTTCACGGCGACCACCGCACGCCCCGTCGTCGCAGGCGAGCCGACGCTCTTCGAGATCTGGGTCTGCGTCGACGGCTACTGGTGCGACCACACGAAGAACCTCGTTGCGGGAGAGCTAACGGAGCAATACCGCGAGCTCGAGGCCGGGCTCATGGCGGTCTACGAGGACGCGATCGACTTCGCACGACCGGGGGCAAGCCTCGCTGAGCTCGACCGGCGGATCCGCGCCGGGATCGACGCGATGGGTTTCCCGGGCCAACCGTCACACCCGATCTGTCATGGCGTCGGTGCCCGCGCGCACGAGCCCCCCTACGCGCATCAAGCGGGCGGAGGCGAGATCGCAGCCGGAATGATTCTTGCAATCGAGCCAGGATGCTATATAGAAGGCGGCGGCGGACTACGTGTCGAAGACAACTTCCTGGTCACGAGCGACGGGGCGGAGAAGCTGTCGCCGTTCCCGGATGGGATAGTCCAGGCGTGACGCTCGACCGCACGAAGCTCTGGACCGGCGACCTCAACGCGAAGGCGCTCGAGCCGCAGCCGCGCGTGACGGTCGGACTCTACGACACGACGCTCCGCGATGGCGAGCAAACTGTGGGAGTCGTTCTTCTCACCAGAGCAAAAACTAGAGATTGCAAGTGCGCTGTCAGCCGCAGGAGTCGACCGGATCGAAGCTGGATTCCCGCGCGTGTCCGCCGACGACGCGCGCGCCATCTCCCTGATCCTCGAGGCCAAGCTCGATGCGGAGATCTGGGGCTTCTCGCGCGCGGTGCGAGCCGACGTCGAAGCGCTGGTCGAGCTCGGTTTGCAGGCGTCCGTGATCGAAAGCCCGATTTCCGACGGCAAGCTGGCTGCGCTCGGCGTCTCGCGCGAGACGATGCTCGAGCGGATCCGAGCGGCGGTCTCATTCGCCGTCGACGAGGGGATCCGCGTCGCGTTCTTCGGCGTCGACTCGACGCGCGCCGACCTCGAGTTCATTCGCCGCGTCTACGAGAGCGCCGTCGAGGCGGGCGCGCAGGAGGTCGTGGTCGTCGACACGCTCGGCATCGCAACGCCGGAGGCTGCCGCGTTCCTCGTCAACGAGGTTGTGGAGCGCCTCGACTACGAGGTGCCGGTGCACTGGCACGGCCACGACGACTTCGGCCTCGCGACCGCCGCAGCCGTGGCGGCTGTGCAGGCGGGCGCCACCTGGGTGCAAGGGACCGTAAACGGCATGGGGGAGCGCGCTGGGAACGCCGATCTCGTCGAGGTCGCACTCGCGCTCGAGGCGCTGTACGGCATCAAGACGCGGCTCGACCTCGCGCAGGCGCGTCGGCTCGGCGCGCTCGTGCAGGAGCTCTCGGGAACACCGCTCGCTCCCTGGAAGCCCGTGACCGGAGACAACCTCTTCACCCGCGAGTCGGGAGCGGTCGCGGCGCAGTTCCACGACCCGCCGGCGATCGAGCCGTACGCCTCCGAGCTCGTCGGCGCCGAGCGCGGCATCGTGCTGGGCAAGAAGAGCGGGCTCGACTCGATCCGCATCAAGGTCGCGGAACTCGGCCTGGACGTCTCGGATGACCGCTTCCCGGCGCTTCTCGAGTCGGTGAAGCGCGCGGGGACGAAGAAGCGCGGCCTCGTCACCGACGCCGAGTTCAGACGTCTCGTGAGTCGCTCGAAGGCTCGCAGTGCCTAGAACAGGGACCTGCGCGGCGACTCGGCCGCGACAGCGGCCGCTTCAGGGATCCTCGCGATCACGATTCCGCTTCTGCGGAATCGTGATCTGCGGGCTAACCATTGACTGACATGTCACAGCGCTGAGATACTCGCGGGGCAGCGTGGAACGGGTCTGCATCGTCGGGGCGGGCGTCATCGGGAGTCTCTTCGCGGGTCATCTCGCCCGCGTGTGCGAGGTCTCGGTGCTCACGCGACGCCGCGAACACGCAGAGGCGTTGAACGAGAACGGACTTCGCGTGAGCGGGAAGAGCGAATACGTCGCCGAGGTCAGGGCAACCGACGATCCCGCCGCTCTCCCCGAATTCGACGTCGCGATCATCGCGACGAAGGCCTCGGGGCTCGAGCCGGCCGCTCAGGCGCTCGAAGGTCGCTTTCCCGACGCGACGATCGTGACGGTCCTGAACGGGATCGGCGCGGAGGAGATCGTCCGCGCGCACGGGGCGTGGCCGATCGTCTCGGGCGTGACGTTCATGAGCGGCACGCGCCACTCGGACACGCACGTCGAGTACATCCTCGACACCGAGACGTGGCTCGGCCCGTACGAGGACACGCCGTTCGAGGTCGTCGAGGACATCGCTGAGACGATCGTCGCGTCAGGCCTGAAGGCCGAGGCGCTCCCGGACCTGCGTCCGGCGCAGTGGTCGAAGCTCATCTTCAACGCCGCGGTCAACCCGACCGCTGCGCTGACCGGGCTCCCGCACGACTTCCACTTCGCGCAGGAGTCGGAGCCAGGCGACCTCGGCCACCTCGTCCACGGTCTCGTCGACGAGGGCAAGGCGGTCGCGGCGGCAGCCGGGATCGAGCTCCATGACGACCCGTGGGAGATGAACGTGCTCGCGACGAAGCGGGGATCGGCGCACTACCCGTCGATGCTCGAGGACGTCGACGCGGAGCGGCAGACCGAGATCGAGCTCATCACGGGATCGCTCGTGCGTGAAGCCGAGCGGCACGACGTGCCGGTACCGCTCCATTCACTGTTGTATGGGCTCGTCAGAGGAAAGGAAGCATCGTGGCAGGTACCCGCAGGAACCGACAGGAGGGCAGAGATGACGAAGGTAGGAAAGGCGACGCTCGCACTCGTAGCCGTTGCCGTGGCCGCAGTCGCCGTCGTCGGCGGTGGCTCGGCAGCACCGCAGGCGACGCGTCACGATCGGCTGGGCTTACGACGGCGTCGGGCAACATGGCGCCGTTCGACGGCCCGGCGCTCGCGACAGCGAAGTCGCACGTCGCCAGCCGATCAACAAGGGCAAGCTCGACGAAGGTGAAGCTCCTGACCTGCAACACGCAGGGCAACAAGCCGGCAATCGCGAAGGCGTGTGCGCGCGAAGCTTCTCGAGCCAGGGCGCCGACGTGATCATGACGACGTGCGACGTCGACTACGCCGCGCCGGTGGTCCAGGACGTCGATCAATCGCGGGAAGCTGACCGTCGCCGCGTGCATCGGAACCGACCAGATGGGACCGAAGCGCTTCGGCGCCGAAGGGACGACTCGCGTTCTCGTTCGGGAACGTCGCCCAGGACGAGGGCTCGGCCATGGCCGAGTTCGCGTGGAAGAAGGGGTGGCGGAGCGCCGACCTCGCGACGGACACGGTCATCGTCTACTTCCGCAACGTCGTCCAGGCGTTCAAGGCCCGCTGGCAGCAGCTCGGCGGCAAGATCGTGACCGAGGAGACGTACCAGTCCGCGGGCGGCAACCCTGCCTCGTGGCAGAGCACCGTCACGCGACTGAACGCGAAGCCGGCCGACGTCATCGTGACGGCGACCGCCGCCGCCGTTCGGCGCGCAGGTGCCGATCCTCAACGGCCTGCGGACGCTCGGGAACAACACGCCGTTCCTCAACTCGTGGGCCGGCGACGGCAACTACTGGTACACGCGCTCGACCCGAAGGTCACGAACTACTACTACGTCACGTTCGCGTCGGCGTTCGGCGACGATCCCGTGCGCGGCCGTCAACGCGCTCGCGCAAGAAGAACGCGGCCGCGATCGCCAAGGCCGGCAGCACCGGAGCGTTCGTCACCGGCCCGGCCGCGATCGACGGGATCCTCCTCGCGCTGAAGCGGACGGGTGGGAACACGAACGGCGCCGCCCTCGCCGCGCAGATGGAGAAGTTCAAGAACGTCCCGACGATCTCGGGGCTCGTGAGCTTCTCGAACGAGCTGCACACGGTCTACGGGCGGACGTACCGGGTGATCCGCGTGCAGAACAACACCCCGAAGGTCGTCGGGACGATCAAGGCGAAGGTCGTCCCGAAGATCTAGGGCGGCTTGTCGGAAGCACAGCCTGACGAGACGCGGCGGTCCGGAGCCTCGCTCCGGGCCGCCGCCGTCTCGCGTGCGTTCGAGGGCGTGCAGGCGCTGCGCGAGGTCACCCTCGAGCTCAATCGGCACGAGGTCGTCGGCCTGATCGGCCCGAACGGGGCCGGGAAGTCGACGCTCGTGAACGTCCTGACCGGCTTCGACTTCCCGGACGAAGGGACGGTCGAGCTCGAGGGGCGCGACGTCACGCGCTGGCGGCCGCACCGGCGCGGTCGAGCAGGGCTGTCGCGGACGTTCCAGCACAGCCGCTCGTTTCGGAGCCTCACGGTGCGGGAGAACGTGGAGGTCGCGGCGCTCGGCGTCGGGGCTGGCCCGCGGGAGGCGCGGCGGCGCGCCTCCGAGTTGCTCGACTCACTCAAGCTCGGGGCCTACGCGGAAGCTCCCGCCGGCTCGCTCCCGCACGGTGACGAGCGACGGCTCGGAGTCGCGCGTGCGCTTGCCATCGAGCCGCGTTTCCTCCTCATGGACGAGCCGGCCGCGGGACTTCCGGAAGCCGAGGTTCCGGCGTTCGCCGAGGTCGTCCGCTCGGTGCGCGACGAGCACGACGCGGGCGTGCTCCTGATCGACCACAACATGGCGCTGATCATGGACGTCTGCGACCGCATCCAGGTCCTCGATCAGGGCCGCACGCTGGCGGAGGGAACGCCGGGCGAGATTCGTGGGAATCTCGACGTCGCCGCTGCGTACCTCGGCGAGTCGGCGGTGGCGGAGTGACGCTCGACGTCCGGGACCTCGAGGTCGCCTACGGCGGCGTGGCGGCAGTTCGAGGCGTCTCGCTCAGCGTCGCGCCCGGCGAGATCGTCGGCCTCATCGGGCCGAACGGCGCCGGGAAATCGACGACGCTGCACGCGATCATGGGCGTGGTCGCCACTCGTGGAGGCGACGTCACGCTCGGGGGCCGCTCGCTGCGCGGCCGCTCACCGGAGGCGATCGCGCGGGCAGGCGTCGCGCTCGTCCCCGAAGGGCGCCGACTCTTCGCGGAGCTCACGGTGGAGGAGAACCTGCGGCTCGGGCTCGCCGCACGCAGCGGAGCGAACGGCGTCGAGGAGGACATGGCCGCGGTCGTCGAGCTCTTTCCGATCGTCGAGGAGTTCCGCCACCGCCACGCGGGCGCTCTCTCCGGCGGCCAGCAGCAGCAGCTCGCGATCGCGCGAGCGCTCGTCGCGAAGCCGTCGATCCTCCTGCTGGACGAGCCGTCGCTCGGGCTCGCTCCGACGATCGTCGACCTCGTGTTCTCGACGCTCCGGGTCATAGCCGAGCGGGGGATCGGCGTCCTGCTGGTCGAGCAGCGCGCCCAGCGCACTGTCGCGCTCGCCGACCGGACGCACGTGCTGGCGAACGGCGAGCTGCGTCTGACCCTGACGCCGGACGATGCCGCGGACACCGACCGCATGGTCGCGGCGTACCTCTCGTGATGCTCGCGAGCGGGCTCACCGACTTCGTGGGCGATGCCCTCGACCTGCAGGTCCAGGTCGACGCGATCGGCCTTGGTGCGGTCTTCGCGCTGATGGCCGTCGGGATCGGGTTGGTCTTCGGCGTGATGCGACTCGTGAACTTCGCGTACGGGCAGCTGATCATGGCCGGCGCGTTCGCGCTCGCCTATGCCTCCGATCGCGACTGGCCCGTCGGCGTCGGAATCGCGCTCTGCTTCGCGGTCGTCCTGGCGCTCTCCCTGGCGATGGAGCGCGCCGTGTTCCGGCCGCTGCGGGGGCAGTCCGCCGCAGTCATGCTCATCGCGACCTTCGCGGTCGCGTTCCTGCTCCAGTCGATCGCGCTCCTCTGGTTCGGGCCGCTCGGCAAGACCGCGACCTCGCTCGTTCAGCTCAACAGGCCGGTCGAGATCGGTGGCGCCGAGATCCGCAAGATCACGATCGTCGCGATCGTCACCGCGGTGATCTGTCTCGTGCTCCTCGTCGCGCTGCTCGAATCGCACGTCCATCGGCCTGCACATGCGCGCGGCGGCTATCGATTCACAGACCGCGCGCCTGCTCGGCGTGCGCGCGAACCTGGTCAGCACCGTCTCCGTGCTCATCGCGGGCGCCCTCGCCGCGGTCGTCGCGGTGATGCTCACGGTTCAGTTTCCGACGGTCACGCCGACGTTCGCGCTGCAGGAGACGATCCTCGTGCTGGCGGGAGTCGTTGTCGGGGGCATGACGCGCCTCCTCTCCGCGACCCTCGGCGGGTTCTTCATCGGTTACGTGTCGGGGCTCCTCGGAGGAGCGCTGCCGTCGGCTCAGAGCCAGTACCTGCCGTCGCTCGTCTTCGGCCTCGTCATCCTCGTTCTCCTGATCCGTCCGGACGGCCTGTTCACCCGTGGCCGTGGTCTCGTGGAGCGGGTGTGAGAACGCGTCGGGCAGCGGTCGAGCTCCTCGGGCCTGCGCTGCTCGTCGTGGCCGCAGGGATCGTCGGAGCGCTCGTGTCGCAGACGAACCAGATCTACTTCATCACCGCGCTCATCTCGGTCGCGACGGTCGTCGCGATCTACGTGTTCGTCGGCAACTCGGGCGTGCTCTCGTTCGGCCACATCAGCTTCTTCGCCGTCGGCGTCTGGGCCGCCGGTGTGCTTTCCGTCCCGGAGGCCGAGAAGCCCGCGACGATGCCGTATCTGTTCGACTTCCTGAGCTCGACCACGGTCGGCAACGTGCCCTCGCTGCTGATCGCCGCCGCGGTGGGCGGGGTGTTCGCGTTCGTCGTGGGGCTGCCGTTGATGCGGCTTTCCGGCCTGGCTGCGGGAATCGCGACCTTTGCGGTCCTGGGGATCACGAACAACATCCTTCGCTACTACGAGAAGATCGGCCCGGGCCTGAACACGTTCTCCTCCGTGCCGGAGACCACCGATCTCGTGCAGGCGACAGTCGGGGCCGTGCTTGTCATCGTCGCCGCGTTCGCCTATCAGCGAAGCCGGCTCGGGCGGCAGCTTCGCGCGGCCCGCGAGGATCCCGCGGCGGCTCGCGCGGTCGGCGTCTCGATCTACCGACAGCGCCTCACGTCGTTCGCGCTCTCGGGGTTCCTGGCCGGGTTTGCAGGCGGCCTGTACATCCACTTCATCCCGATCAACATCGACGCGGTCTATCTCGACCTGACGTTCATCACGCTGGCGATGCTCGTCATCGGCGGCACGACGAGCCTGTGGGGCGCGGTCGTCGGCGCACTGTTCGTGAGCGGCCTGGACTCGGTGCTCGGGGAGATGGAAGACGGCATGACGCTTTTCGGGAGAACGATCGACCTGCCCTCGGGGTCGCGCATCGTCGTCGTAAGCGCGGTGATGGCGCTTGTTCTCATCGTCCGGCCGAGCGGGCTCACCGGCGGCCGCGAGCTTCTCGCTTCCGAAGCTCCGGACAGCGGTGGCCAAGTGAAGGTCTGCGTCGTGGGCTGTGGGGCTGTCGGGTCGCTGTTCGCCGCGAACCTCGCGCAGCTCGACGACGTCGAAGTGTGGGCCTATGACGTCTCGCGGGCGCACGTCGACGCGATCAACGCGAACGGGCTCCGGCTGACGGGCGCGGGCGACGTCGTCGGACATCCACGGGCGACCACCGATCCCGCGGCATTGCCTCCGTGCGATTTCGGGATCGTCGCGACGAAGGCCATGCATACCGAAAGCGCGATCGCAGCTACGGCCCACGCATTCACGGACGGAGCGGTCGCAACCGTGCAGAACGGCGTCGGCAACGAGGAGGTCGTGGCAGGGCACGTCGCGCGGGTCATTCGCGGCACGACCTTCCCTGCCGGAAAGATCCTCGAGCCCGGCGTCGTGCAGTGGGACGTGAAGGGCGACACGACGCTCGGACCGTTCGAGCCGAAGCCCGCCCGCACGGACGAGATCGAGCGACTGGCCGATGCCTGCACGCGCGGGGGGATGCCGACTGCGGCGGTCGCGGACGCACGACCCGCGCAGTGGCGCAAGGTGATCTTCAACGCGTCGACGAACCCGGTGGGCGCCCTGACCGGCCTCACGCATGGCCGCGTGTGCGAGCGCTCCGACCTGCGCGCGATCGTCAGCGCGCTCGTCGACGAGGGCAAGGCCGTTGCGGCAGCTCAGGGAATTACGCTCGACGCCGATCCCGAGGAGCTCATCGACCACGCGGCAAAGCCTGAGGTCGCATATGGCCACAAGGCCAGCATGCTCCAGGACATCGAGGCGCGACGCGCGACCGAGATCGACTTCCTGAACGGCGGCATCGCGCGCTTCGGGCGTGAGCTCGGCGTGGCGACGCCGTTGAACGACGCCATCACTTCGCTCATCAAAGGACTGGAGGCTTCATGGACGCTCTGAGCCCCGAGCTGCAACGCCGGCACGCGAACGTCCGCGCCGCGATGGCGGCGCACGACCTCGACGCGCTCATCGTCTCCGGGAGCGAGTACTCGGGCTTCGAGGGGGCCGTGACGTACATGTCGGGGTTCCAGATCGTTCATCGCTACGCATATGTCGTCGTCCCCGCGAACGGCGAGGCGTACGTCGTCTTCCCGACCGAGGCGCGGTACGTCGGTGAGCACGGGACAGCCGAGCTCGAGCAGATCTTCCACGACCGTCCTGGCGAGCTGATCGCATCCCGCGCGCGCGACGGCGGCTGGCGGCGCGATCGGCGTCTTCGGGCTCGACTACATCATGGCCGTGCGCGACCACCGCGCTCTCGACGGGCTCGATCTCGTGCCGTTCGACGTCGAGTTCGACCACGCTCGGGCGGTCAAGAGCGACGCCGAGCTCGAGTCGATCCGCGACTCCGTCCGGATCAACGAGCGCGGCTTCGAGATCTTCTTCGAGGCCTATGCCCCCGGGAAGAGCGCGGCCGAGGTCATGGCGGCAGCCGAGGAATGGTTCGTCGCCGAGGGATGCGGCCGCCTGACCATGAACATGGTGCTGACCGGCACTGACACGTTCGCGCGCCCGGAGTTCAAGATCGCGCGCCGCGAGGAGATCCTCGGCGCGTTCATGCTCCCGTCGCTCGAGGTGGCAGGGCCGGGGATGCACTGGGTCGAGGTCTCCCGCGCGATCGCGTCGCGCGATGCGGTGCTCTCCGACGACACCGAGCGGATGCTCGAGGCGTACCTGGAGTACTACGACGCGGCTCGCGCGGCAATGCGACCTGGGGCGAGCTGCCACGACGTGCATCGCGCCGTCTCCGCGGGCTTCACCGAGCGCGGCTACCACCTCGGCCACGTCACCGGCCACTCGATCGGCATGACGATGATCGAGTTCCCGAAGGTCGGTGAGGGCGTCGAGACCGAGCTCGCCGAGAACATGGTGTTCTCCATGCACCCGCACGCGATCGCCGCGAACGGCGAGGATTGCCTCTACATGCAGGACACCTGGCTCGTCACCGCCGAGGGCGGCGTGCCGCTCGCGACGCTTCCAATGCAGGTCTTTCGTGCGCCCGTTTGACCATTGCGCGAGCCGAGGTGGCTAGATATCGGACCGTGAGCTGGCCGTGGCTCGTGTTGCTCGGCCTCGCGGCTGTTCTCGCAGTCGCGGTGGAGGGTCCGCGCCTGGAGCGCCGCTTCGGCAGCGCAGCGCGCAAGGATCGTGACCGGCAGAAGCGCAAGAAGCAGCTTCGCGTGGTCACCCCGGACGACGAGAGCGAGGAGTTCATCCGCTCCGTCCAGCGCGACCTCGACGCTCTCCCGACGATCGAGGAGCGCGACAGAAAGACCTAGCGAACTCGGAAGGTGAAGGTCGCCGTGCGCGTGTTCGGAAGAATCCGTGCGACGTTCTCCGTGTTCTTCGTCTCCTGGTAGTCGGAGACACGTAGCCGGAGGCGGTGCCTCCCCGGCGCCGCCCCACGGCTCGAGATCGACACGACGCCGTTGCGGTACGTGGCACGGACGATGTCGCCGTCGATCGACGCCAGGATCGAGTTCGCGTAGATGCCGGATCCACTGTCGACGGCTCCGACCTTGACGTCCGCTCCCGTTCGCACGACGCTCGTCCGGAGATGCAGCGCCGGCGGTGTCACGTCGTTGACCCAGTAGCGGAAACGGAACGAGCCCGCGCCGGCTCGCCCCGCGCTGTCGAAGACAACTCCGTACTCCCCAGGGATAGGTGAGAGCGCTCCGGCCGCGAGCGTCGGCTCGCGGAACCTGTCCATGTACGGGTTGTGATTGATCGGAAGCCCGGCGTACCCGGTCAGCCGGTTCTCGTCGAGACCCGCGACGACCCTCGGCTCGACGCGGCTGTCGCGCCCGCGGCGGACGATCACGACGCCGAAGTTGGCCACGCGCTTCGTCAGTCGAAGGCTGAAGACGCGCTCGGGTCCGCGTAGCGCCGTCGTGACGTCGACACCGCTGGGGTCTTCGGGATATCGGTAGCGCGTCACGAAGGAGCCTTGCCCGAGCGTGCTGCCGCGGTAGAGGCCCGGCTTCACGAGGGCCTGCGTCTTGTGCCGTGCGAGGGCGGCGGTGGTGACGCGAGCCCAGACCGGCACGCGTCGGACGTCGGCTCCACGCCGAAGCTCGATGTATGCGTCCAGGTCCCCTGGCGCGGAGCCGGGTCCGACGGAGGCAGAGACGTTGAGCTCCCCCGGCACCGTCACGGTCGGTGGAAGTGTCAGCCTCACGGCCCTGCCGCCGGAGGCGTTGAAGACGATGCGGGCGACGTTCCACGTCCCGGCACCTCCACCGGCGTCCTGGAGGCCCACGGTCTGCGTCGCGTCCTGTCCGCGCGCCATGAGGCCGAACGACACAGCGGTCGGCTCGGCGAAGAGGAGCGGGCGATCGGCGCGTTGTAGTGCGACCACGCCTCCACCCTGGAATCGTGGGCCTGCGGCGCGGCCGCGTTCGTCGACCGAGTCGACACCGGTCTGCACGAGCGCCGACTTCAGTTGCTCCACCGTCCAAGCCGGGTGGCGCTGGCGCAGGAGGGCCGCCGCGCCCGCGACGTGCGGAGACGCCATGCTCGTTCCCGAGAACTCGGCCCAGCCGCCGCCGGGGACCGACGAGAGGACGCCGACTCCCGGCGCTGCGACGTCCGGCTTCAAACGTAGCGAGATCGTCGTCGGCCCGACCGAGGAGAAGTCTGCATGCTCTCTCTTCGTCCCGGTGATCTCGACGGCGCCCACGGCGATCGCGCGCTGGGAGTTGGCAGGAGAGGACACCGAGCCGGCGCCGAAGTCGCTGTAGTCGTTGCCGGCCGCGATCACGGGCACGACACCTGCGGCCGCGGCTGCGTCGAGCGCGCGCGCGACGATGTCGCGGCTCGGCTCGATCTCAGGCTCACCGCCCGAGAAGTTGATGACGTCCATGCCGTCGGCGACGGCGGCCTCGATAGCAGCGACGATCGCGGGTGAGTTGGCGTTGGGACTCAGGCCGTCGTCGGTCTCGACGAAGACCTTGTAGTTGCCGAGGTACGCGCGCGGAGCAACTCCCGAGATGCGGCGGCCGTCGGCCGAAGTATCAGCGTTTCCGGCAGCGATCCCCGCGACGTGCGTCCCATGAGAGTTGTCGTCCTCGCTGAACGCAAGCCGCACGCTTGGCGTCGTCGCGCCGGTCTTTGGAGCGAACGATCGAGCGACGATCACCTTCGCGGTCGTGAATCGCTGCTGACCCTTGGGAAAGCCCGGCGGCATCGTGTACCCGGCCGGGTCGAAGTACGGATGCTCGGGGTCGATGCCCGAGTCGATGATCCCGATCTTGACTCCCTGGCCCGCGGTGTCGAGCGTCGGTCCCCAGAGCGCGGGGGCGCCGATCTGTTGTGGCGTGGAGGCGGCCTGAGGCGCGTAACTCCCGGCGGGCAGGACGTCGCGAACGCCATGCAGGCGGCCGAGGCGTGCGACGTCGTGAGCGGCCAGCGTGAGCGAAAAGCCGTTGGCGACGAGCCGGTAGCGCCACCCAACTTGCGCCGACGGGACCTGCGTCTCGAGCTCCTTGCGGAAGGCGCGCTGCTGCGCGTCGATTCGCTCTCCCGTTCCAGGGGCGCGTGCGAGCGGCGGTGCGGACAGAAGCACCACGACCTCCGAGGTCTCACCGGCGGGCGGCGCAGGCAGGGAAGGCGTGCCGATCACGAGTAGGGCCGCCACGACGGCGACCCCGACGGGTGCGATGCGGGTCATCGGGGAGTGAGACGACCCGAAGCTAGAATCGTTCGGCCGCGCGGATGTGGCGGAATTGGTAGACGCGCACGGTTCAGGTCCGTGTGCCCGTAAGGGCGTGGAGGTTCAAGTCCTCTCATCCGCATAGCCGTTTCCCGCCGCTCAGGTGCCCAATCAGTGCCCAAACGCGGCCGCATCGTAGTCGTCGAGGACTGTCCGCACCTGCTCGTCCGTCCGTTCGAGCCAGCGGAAGAGCCACCTCAGGACGTTGAGCTCGCGCTCAAAGGACAGGAGACGGTCGATGTGCACGCGTTCGCGGCCTTTGCGGCGAACTACCTTCCCACGGAGATGCTCGACGAGATGATTCTCAGCGTCGAGGCGAAGAGGAAGCTGAGAGAGCGCTGCCGCAGGCACACAGCTAGAGCCATACGGGCGAACCCGCCGGGGAACGCGCGCCAGTCGGAGCAGCCGAACTCTTTAGGTGAAGATGATCTGACCGCCAGCGGCCTTCTCGTAGAACTCGCCGACGCTGATGATGTCCTCTACCTGAGCGGCGAAGTCGTCGATAGTAAGGCCGAACATGTCGACGGTCGCCTTACAGGCGTAAAGGCGGACGCCCGAGTCGGCGACGAGCTCGATGAATTCGGGGATGGGTGGGATGTCGATCTTCTCCATCTGCCGCTTCATCATCCTGGTGGCAAGCGCAGAAAAGCCCGGGATCGCGCCGACCCAGGTGGGCAGATGCATGCCGGGGTTGCCGACCGTTGCGACCTTGATCTTCTCGTAGCGGTCCTTGCGGATCGCGTCGAGGCCGAAGAACGTGAAGAACAGGTCGGCCTCGATGCCCTCCATGCGGGCGCCGTTCGCCATGATCAGGCCGGGGTAGATCCCCTCGAGCGAGCCCTTGGAGATCACGATCGCGACCTTCTCGATCGTCTCGGGCTCGGATGGTGCGATCTTGTGCTGTTCAAGTAGCTCGGTCATGGTCTGCTCCTTCCTAGATGCAGCCCGTGGGCTTTGGTATGCCGCCGATCTTGGCGGCCAGCTTGGCGGGCCCCTTGGGGAAGAGCTGGTACAGCTCCTTGATAGGGACGCCGGACTCCTTGCCGAGCGTGCGGATCGAGGGTGCGGTTCCGCTGGCTAGGTAGCGGTTGCGCATGAACCTGACGACGAGCCAGTGGCGGTCGGTCAGCTCTGCGATGCCGTTCTCGTCGGCGATCGCCTGAGCGATCTCCTCGTTCCATTGCTCGGAGTCGGTGAGGAAGCCCTCTGCGTCGACGTCGACGGGGGCGTCTGCGATGAGTGTCATGGTCATCTCGTTCTCCTTTCAGGCAGGAGCCGGGGTTCGCTTCTTGCCGGCCGTCGGCATCGCAGGCCCGATGCCAGGGATTTCTCGTCCGGGCAGCAGCGCGTGCCAGTAGACCCACTGGAACGCGAGCTTGCCGAGGTGGTTGAGCCGCGACTCGCGCAGGAGCGGGAGGCCGAAGGCCGTGGGGAAGTGACCGGGCAAGGGCTCGGTCTCGTAGTTGAAGTCGATCAGCAGCGCCTTGTGGAAGCCGGTCTCGATGAAGCAGTTGGCGTGCCCGTCGTAGCCGGTGTCCAACTCTTCGTCGGCGAGGTAGCGGGCGATGTTCTCACTGAGCACCTCGGCCTCGAAGTGGGTGACCGAGCCAGCCTTCGAAGTCGGCAGGTCGGTTGCGTCGCCGAGGGCAAAGATATTTGTCTTCACGGGTGTTTGCAGAGTGCGTTTGTCGGTAGGAACGAAGCCGAGCGCATCGCCGAGTCCGGGCGAGCGCTCGACGTAGGCAGCGCCGCCGTGCAGCGGGACCGTGACGAGCAGGTCGAAGTCCAGCTCGCGGCCGTCGTAGGAGGTGAGCTTGCCACCGATCCCGTCGACCTCGCCGGCGTTGAACTCGGTCACGAGCTCGATCTCCTTCTCCGCGAGCAGGCCTGCCAAGTGCTGGGAGGCGATTGGCTTCGTGAACGCCCCGTCCAGAGGGGTCGCGTAGACAAGCTCGGTGCGCGCTCGTATTCCGCGCTCTCGGAGGTACCAGTCGGCGAGAAAGGCGAACTCGAGCGGCGCGACCGGGCACTTGATAGGCATGTCCACGAGGTTGACGACGAGCCGGCCGCCGTTGAACCACGCAAGCGCTCGTTCGAGCTGCTCGGCGCCGTCGGGTGTGTAGAACGTGAAGACGCGCTCGTTCCAGCCCGGGCCGGTCAGGCCGTCAGTCTCCTCCAGTTGCAGCTGAACGCCGGTCGCCACGACGAGCACGTCGTACGGAAGGACAGTGCTGTCGCCGAGAACGACCTCGTCGCGCTCGATCCGCACGGACTGGACGTCGTTTTCGTGGAAGATCACGTCGCCGTGGAGTTGGCGGCGCCGAGGGCGGACGATCTCGTCGACGTGCGCGAGGCCGAAGGGCACGAAGAGGAGGCCCGGCTGGTAGACGTGCAGGTCGTCGCGGTCGACGACGTGAATCTCAGCCTCGTCAGTATCGAATCGACGCCGCAGTCGATTCGCGGTCATCGTGCCTCCCGTTCCGCCGCCGAGAATCACGATCTGCTTCCTGCTCACGATGCGCCCCTATTAGTCGCCAGCGCGCGCCCGATCTCACCGCGACCGATGATCTCGACGAACTCGATGCCCGCTTCAATCGAGCGGCGAACTGCACACGAGCGCACGACTCTTTCTAGGCGCTCCAGCTGTGCGTCGCTGAGGTCGCCGCTGAGCTTGATTGCGATCTCAAATCTGCGTGGTATCGATCGGTGGTCGTAGTCGACCTCGACCACGACTTCCCCGAGCTCCCACCCCTTCGTCCGCGCATACATCACGAGCGTCGTGGAGACGCAGGCGGCGAGCGCGGCGGGGAACAGCTCGTGCGGAGCGGGACCGCTCCCGTCACCACCGACGCGCCGGGGCTCGTCGGTGATGAGGCGGTGCTGGCCGTCGATGACGACCTCCTGCCTTAGGGTGCCGGGGATCGAACGGGCTGTCGCTGTGAGACTCATGGTCCGTACACAGCCTGGCCCTGTCGTGCAACCACGCCATCGGTGGCCGCGCGGAGCGGTGTGCGGACTAGTACGCACGAGTCGTAGTCGTCTGAAATCAGCCGGGCACCGAGCGGGCCGCTCGGCTTATCCTCCTCGTCTGGGCGCTCCTCATGGGCGCCGTCACGCCGTACAACCCGCGACCCGAACGAACCCATCGGTCAGAGCGCAGTTGGTCTTCGCGCGGCTCGTTCCGAGAGGACAGTGCGTCGCGCTTCGCGGAGCGCCGCCTTGCGCCCTCCGTCCGTGAGGGCGCCGAGCTGGCGTAGAAGCGAGCCGGTGCCCGGAATCTCCAACGCCTCGACGATCAGCCCATCTATGCTTCGGACAAGCGCGATGAGGCTCGCGTCTAACCGCCCTTCTGGGCTGATGGCCTCTACCTGATTGTCGTAGCGACGCAGTTAGGAGGCCAGGTTGGACGCCATAGAGCTAGCCGCAGTGCTCGTGACGCTCGCGCTCCTCGCGAGCATGATCTCGGTGGAAGTCGGTGTGACCGTCGCCCTGATCGAGCTGACGCTCGGTGTGGCGGCGGGGAACGTCCTCCACCTCGAGAGCCAGGACTGGCTGACGTTCGTCGCTGCGTTCGCATCCATCGTTCTCACGTTCCTAGCTGGTATGGAGGTTGATCCCGCGTACATGCGCCAACGGTTAGGCGCATCGGTCGGCATCGGCGTCGTCTCGTTCACCGGCCCCTTCGTCGTTGCCTCACTGGTCGCTTTCTTCGTCCTCGACTGGAGCGGCCGAGCATCGTTGATCGCGGGTACTGCACTCTCGACGACCTCGCTCGCGGTCGTCTACTCAGTGCTCGTCGAGCGAGGGTTGACGGAGGCGAGCATCGGGAAGCTGCTGATGAGCGCGACCTTCGTGACCGACCTCTGCACCGCACTCGCGCTGTCGGCGATCTTCATCAAGCCGAACGTGTGGTTCCCGATCTTCCTCGCCGTCTCGCTCGCCCTCATTCTTGCGCTGCCGCGTATCGCGCCCTGGTTCTTCGGCCGCTACGGCGACCGCGTGATCGAACCCGAGATCAAGCTCGTGTTCGCGTGCCTGCTACTTCTCATAGTGCTGGCCGACGCATCGAACGGGCACGCTGTTCTGCCTGCGTTCGTCCTGGGACTTGTGATGAGCAAGCACTACGCCGAGCACCGCGAGGAGCAGAAGCGTCTGCGCGTCGTTGCTTTCGCCTTCCTTACGCCGTTCTTCTTCATCAAGGGCGGGTTGAACGTGTCACTCGGGGCGGTTGGGTCGAATCTCGGCCTACTCGCCGTCCTGCTAGCCGCGAAGATCGTTCCGAAGATCGGCTTCGTGTACCCGCTTGCCCGCCGCGCCGATCCGCGTCACGCCACGTTCGCGACGCTCTTGATGAGTACCGGGCTCACTTTCGGAACGATCTCGTCACTGTACGGCCTCAACGCGGGCATCATCGACAAGACGCAGTTCTCCCTTCTCATCACCGTCGTCGTTCTGTCCGCGGTGATACCGACCGCAATCGCTGAACGTTGGTTCCTGCCGGATGCGGAACGCGATCTCAGCCTCGGGCGTCGCCACGCGTACCAAGAGACGGAGGAATACGTCTAACCGTGCCCCCCACGAGAACTCGGGCGAGGTGCCGGCGCGGCACGCGTGGATCCTGTCCCCACCGGGCGGTCCGCCAGAGTTCGAGCATCAGGAGTGCCCGAACTTCACGTCGGGCAGGACCCGGCTGAGCCAGCGCGGCGAGGCCCAGGCCGCGTGTCCGAACACCCGAAGGAGCGTCGGGATCAGGATCAGGCGGACGAGCATCGCGTCGAGCAGGACGGCGATGCCGAGTATCACGCCCATCTCCTTTGGCGGAAGCGGGCCGGAGAGAGCGAAGGTGAAGAATACGGCGACCATCACGGCAGCGGCGGCAAAGATCACGCGTCCAGAGTGCGCGAGCCCGTTGATCGAAGCGTCGCGCGGGTCTCCCGACTTGTCGTAGTGCTCCTTGGCCGAGGAGAGCAGGAACACGGTGTAGTCCATCGAGATCGCGAAGATCATCGCGAAGAAGAAGACCGGCCCCCATGCGTCGAGGAAGCCCTGCGGCTCGAAGCCAAGGAATCCCGCGCCGTGGCCGTTCTGGAAGATCAAGCGCGCGACGCCGAAGGCTGCTCCCACGGCGAGCAGGTTCGTGGCGACGCCGAGTGCAGCGATCAGCGGCGCTTGCAACGCGACGAGCAGCAGCAGGAAACCAAGCGTGAGCACGACACCGATCACGAGCGGCGTCTTCGCGGCGAGCGCCTGCTCGAGGTCGTGGTTCTCGGCCGACGCGCCGCCGACGAGCGCCTCCGCCGGAAGGGTCGAGCGGAGCCGGTCGACGGTATGGCCGACGGCCGGGCTCGACGGGTCTGCGTTCGGGGTCGCCTGGACGAGGACGAGCCCGCCGCCGCCTGGCTGAGCGGCTGAGACTGACGCGATCCCGGTGTCGCGGCGAACAACGCTCGCGACGGCTGTTGCGTTCCGCCGGGGGGCGACGATTTGCAAGGTGCCGGGGGCACCTGCGCCGAACGCCTGCTGGACCTGCACGTAGCCGACCCGCGAGGAGTCCTGCTTCGGCACGACCTTGATCGAGGGCATTCCCGTCTTCAGTCCCAGCACCGGCAGAGCGAGAAGCAAGAGCACGAGCGTCGCCGCGGGGCCGTAGATGTGCGGATGCCGCCACAGCCGCTCGCCCCAGCGGGCGAACGCGGGCGACCGATGCTCGCCCGAATGCACCCACTTCAGCGGCAACGCGTCGACCCTCGGACCGAGCTTGGCCAGCACGGCGGGAAGTAGCGTCAGCGTCGCCGCAAGGACGAAGAGCACGCTGAGCATGATCCCGAGGGCCATCGAGCGAAACGCTGGGCTCGGGACGAGCATGACCGCGGAGAGCGAGATCAGCACCGTGACGCCGGAGAAGAGGACGGCCTTGCCGGCGGTGTCCATCGCCACCGCGACTGCGTCGCGCGCATCGAGCTTGGAGCCGAAGTAGGCGCCGCGGAAGCGGTTGACGACGAATAGTGCGTAGTCGATCCCGAGCGCGAGGGCGAACATGAGCGCGAAGTTCATCGCCCAGATCGAAATCTCGAAGCCGTGCGTGAGCAGCGACAGTGCTCCGGCGGAGGCGACGAGGCCGAGGATCGTCAGCATCAGCGGCAGCCCCGCGGCGACGAGCGAGCCGAACGCGAGTACGAGGATCGCGAGCGTTACCGGCCAGCTGAACAGCTCCGACTTCATCATCGCCGTGCGGTTCGCGGTGTTGAAGTCGCTCCACATGCCAGAAGCGCCGGTGAGCGAGACCGTGACGCCAGCTGTCCCGGCCGCCTTCAGCCTCGACTTCAATTTGTCCGCGACCGCGACCATTGCTGTCGGGTCGCCCCGCGCGCCGGCCATCACGATCGCCGTGTGGCCGTCGGCGGAGATCGTCGATCCTGGGCGGGGCGCAACTACCGTTGCGATCTTCGGACTCGTGCGTAGCAGCTGCTCGATCCGCGAAACGGTGGTCTGGAAGGCCGGATCGGTGGCCGTCCGGCCCGGCGAGTGGACGACGACCATCAGCGCCGAGCTTGAGAGCCCGCCGAAGTTAGCCTGGATCAGCTGTCGCGCCTGCACCGACTCCGAGCCGTTCGCCTGCCACCCCGCTCCGGAGAGCGCGTTCTCGACCTTGGGCGCGAAGAAGCCGAACCCGACCGCGACGACGACCCAGGCGATCGCGACGGCGCGGAAGTGATCGGCGGTCCAGCGGCCGAGCCGGCCGATCGGACCGACTGCCTCGAGGTGCTCGGCTGCAGCGACCCCGGGGCGGAACTTTGCCGCGACAGTGGTCACGACCCCACCGCGCTCATCAGCTCCTTGAGCGAGGCAAGCTGCCGCTGGAGGGAGCCGCACACCTCCTCGCAGAGGGAAAAAATGCCTTCGTCCACGACGCTGTAGTAGACCCGGTTACCCTCCTTGCGGCGACCGACGATGCCGACCTCGGCCAGCACCGCGAGGTGCTTGGAGACGTTCTGCTGTGAGGCGCCGAGCGCCTCCGCCAACTCGTTCACCGTGGCCTCGTCGTCGCGCAGGCGGTCGAGCAGCCTGATCCGCATCGGCTCGCCGATCACGCGGAAGCGCCGCGCGATCAGTTCGGCGAGGTCGTTTGGAAGCGGGTGCGGAAGTGCCAAGGTGTGCTCACTAGAGTACACTAAACAGTTGTATAGTTGTATAGATGGACAATGCCACTCACTACAAGGAAGGACTGAGAACGACCTCGAGCGGTGCTGGCGCCCCTTGATCGCTGAGGTCGGCCGGGGCTCGACGGATCGACACGCGATCACGGTTCCGGCTAGAACCGTGACGGGAAGGCCGACCGTGACTCCCCCGAGAGCATCACGGCACCACGAGGCGGGAGCGATTTAGGTCGCGCGAGAATGCGTCGGCCGAAACGAAACGAACGGGCGGCTCCGAACGAACTCTCTCACCGCGGTCTCGGAGGTGAGATCCCCCCAGCGCAGGATCGCCGCAAAGAGGCGTGTTCGCCACGGATGGCGGCGCTGGAACTCGCGCACCACTGCGACGCTCTCGTCTTCGGAGAGGAATCGCTGCTCGGGAACGTATGCGTCGCGCCCGATCTGGATCTGCAGTGCCGGGTGGGCTCGGAGGTTGCGGATCCATTCGGTGTTGGGACCCCAGGCCGAGAAGACGACCGTTTCGCGCGTGTCTCGGTCGTAGGTCAGCGGCATCGCGACCGTCTCGCGCCGCTTGCCGGTCTTCCGACCTCGGTGGACGATCAGCAGGAAAAGGTGGTCGAGCGTCCAGCCCCAGCCGCGGTGGTACAGGGGTCGAGGCGTCCGCATGGCCGCGAGCGCGAGACGTCCAGGCTGACGGCGCAGCCCAAGCAGCGGCCTCCCGGCGTGCGCGCGTCGGTGAGCGCTCGCATTCATGACTTCGTTTCGGGCGGGTTGAAGATCTTCGACTCGTAGGCGTGTGTGACGGCGGCGACGTGCTGCGAGACGTGCGCGACGATCGAGCCGACGGGGTTTGCGGTGGCGAGCGTCGGGATCGAGATCAGGATGTTCCCGGTCTCGGGGCGACTGAGGCCGTCCTGGCGATACTGGGGGTAACCCAGGTGGTAGGTCGCCGTGACGATGATCACCAGCGGCAGCATCAGCGCCGTGAGCCGAAGCTTGCCTTTCAGGCCGCCGACGTGCCCATGCAGGAGCTGGTAGGCGACGAGACAGGGAAAGACTGTCAGCAGGAGCGTGTCGACTAGGCCGTAGCCCACACCACGCCAGAGCAGCTCAAAGACGAAATAGGCGCCGTGCGGTCGTGCCGTCGCATCTTCCGTATTCAAGACGTTGAACACGAGGAAGACGGCGAGGACAACCCCAAGGCCAAGGCTCCACCGCCAGCGGCAGCGGAAGACCTCCGCCACATCGACCTGCTCGACCCGCACGTAGCTGGCAAGCAGCGCGATCGTGACAGCGAAGTAGACCAGGTAGAAGACATCGTGCTGCATGTCGAGCGCCGACACGCCGAGATACGGAACGAGGAACGCGACGGCGCAGACGACGGCGAACCAGACGAGCTGCCGAACAGCCTGCGGCACGGCACGCTGCACAGGATGCGCATAAGAGGACATAACCCCTCCAACAATTAGCTACGGCAACCATCCCCGAGGCCGGAGCCGCCCGCATCGGGAATCCCCCGCACTCCCGGCTCCCGCTTCTACGCAACGGGCCGTGAGGTCGTCGCTGGAACGCGTGGCGCGTCCGGTGGGGGAAGCGGGCACTGAGGATCGCGCGCGAGGCTGGCGTCTCGATCGCGACGAAATGATCACGCTGCCCTGCCGCCTGGCCCGAACCTTGAACGCGACGTTCTCGGGCTCTAAAATCGCGTGCCAGTCAGCGACCTCGGAGGGAGGCAAGTCGAGATGGCGGACGACCAGAGGCACGGCCACATCTTCGGAGTGCTGATGATCATCACGTTCATCACCTCGATTGGCGCGCTCGCGCTCTTCCAGCCAGTCCTCGATGATCCGGTCGGGTACATCACTGGTGGCGGGAAGGACAACCAGATTTACCTGGGTGCTCTTCTGGAGTTCTTCCTCGTCATCTCGAACGTCGGAACGGCCGTCGCTCTCTACCCAATCGCGAGGCGTCAGAACGAGGCGCTCGCGATCGGCTACGTCGGAGCGCGAATCATCGAAAGCACCTTCATCGCGACGGGGATCATCTTCGTGCTCGGAGTCGTGGGCCTGCGGCACGATCTTCCGAGCGCCGACGACGCTGCCTTCACGCTCGCCGCGCTCAAGGACTGGACGTTCCTGTTTGGCCCCGGAATGATCGTTCCTTGGGGGAACGGCTTGATCCTCGGCTACCTGATGTACAAGTCCGGCCTCGTCCCACGGCGCATGGCCTGGCTCGGACTGATCGGAGGGCCAGTCCTCTTCATTTCGAGCGTGGGCACGCTCGTTGAGTGGTGGGACGCCGGCAGTACTGTTCCGAGCCTCTTGGTCATCCCGGAGTTCATCTGGGAGGCGTTCCTCGGCATCTACTGCGCCATCTGGGGATTCAGAAAGGACTCTCCGATTGTCCGACCGAACTGGCGCGGCAACGCCACGACCGTATGAGTACCGACTCCGCACCCACGCCCGTAGTCCCGTCGCCGTCTATACCCGTCTCATGGCGGCGCTTGCTCGCGCTGTCTGGAGTTGCCTTCGCGATTCTCTTTCTCGTCGGGTGGTTCGCAAGCGGCGGGGACGCGCCTGACTACGGTGCGTCAGATCAGGACTGGACGAACTGGGCGGATGACAACGAGTGGAAGAGCCGCATCGGAGCGTTCGCGATGCTGCTGGCGGGCTTCGTGTTCCTGCACTTCGCGGCGACCATCCGAACTGCGCTCGGGGATGCTGAGACGAGAGCTGGCGGTTCGGCACAACTGGCTCGGGTCGCCTTCGCGGGTGCCATTACGGGCATGGCGGGCATGGTCATGGCGATTGTCATCATCTCGAGCGCGACGACTGAGGGTGCCGACGCGAACCCGATCGTGACTAGAGCGATAGCGAGTTCCTCGGCTGGGCCTTTCCTACTTTCAGCCATGGGCTTCGCCGCGTTCCTCATGGCCGGTGGGCTGGTCACAATTCGCACCGGAGTCTTCGCACGCTGGACAGGCATCGTCGCGCTCATCGGCGCGGCTTCATTTCTCGTCGCGTTCGCCGCCGTTCTTTCGGGCTTGGGCGAAGACAGTCTCTTCGGCTTCGGCTTCTTTCCCGGCGTCCTGGCGCTCGTGATCTGGTCAATCGCTACGAGCATCGCGACGCATCGCGCGATAGCGACCTCAGCCCTCTAGTTCGGCCCGCCCGCCTCTAGCTCCCGCTCCTCGATCCGCAGGTGGCTGGCAAGTTCCGGCTCGTCTCCACGTACCTCCTCGATGAACCGTGTGCGCATCGCCGCGGAGAGGAAGCGGCTCGCAGGCGCGGTGGCCTTACCGCCAGCGTGATAGTCGCGAACGTCGCGACGTTCCGGATCGGGGATATCGCGCCTTCGACCGACGCCTCCGTCATCGCGGCTCGATGCCGCTTCGTGCGGCGAGCCACCCCCGTCTGGGCATCGGTTAGTGTTGATCGACACACAGCGAAAGGAAGGGGCTAGATGACGAGTATCGAGGTCAAGAACTTCGATTCACCAGATGAGACACGGCCGTTCGAGGGCAAGGGCCATGCCGATGTCGTGAACGTTGGCGGGCATGTGGTCGGTAAGGGCGTGTTTGAGCCGGGCTGGAAGTGGAGCAACAATGTGAAGCCAATCGCGGGCACCGACTCTTGCCAGGTATCGCATCTCGGTTACATCATCTCGGGTCGAATGAAGATCTACGCCGACGACGGCAGCGAGGGCGAGATCGGGCCAGGTGATGTGTACGCGCTGCATCCCGGACACGACGCGGAAGTGATCGGTGACACGCCGTGCGTGTCGCTCGACTTCGGCGAGTTCGGCGACTACGCGAAGCGCCACTAACCCCTACTCGGCCAGAGAGGGCTGAGCGTCGCATTCATAGTCAGCCCTCGACAGCCGATGAGTGTCACATCAAGCTCCTAGCGCGCCAGAGGCTTGAGCAGCGTCGGCCTTGTCCTCGAAATGCACATCGCGGCATGACCCATGCGCGACGATTCCCGGCGACGCCATATATATATGGCGCGATCCTGATTCACGGCTTCCGCCCGCTTCGGCTCGCGCATAAGTGCTGCAAATCGGCAGAATGACGATAACAGCGGTTCGAGTCCGCTCGGCGCCTTCGGCCCTCACAACCTTCCGGCAAGGCCTCGTTTCGTCCCTCGCCTCACGGTTGTTTGCATTCGCAACGGAACCCTGCCAGTCTCTAACCACTGACGAGGTGGTCCGTTCAGGCGTGTGGCGGGCAAAGACCGAAGGGATTTGTTGCGATGCGGCGTCTATTGAAGAGTGTTACCGACCGAAGCCGACGACCCTGGCTTCAGAGCGGTGCGGTGGCCGTACTTGGTGCAGGCCTCGCCCTCGTAGTTGCAACCACATCAGCCGCCAGAACGGCAGCCAACGATGTCGGGATCCAGGTAGGAATCGGTTCGTTGGGCGAGATTGAGATAGACAAGACGACGGTACCACGGGACTTTTCGCTGAGCGTCGTCGTTGCGGGAGACGCCCCCGCGCCGGTCACGGTCGATATCAAGTCGTCACCAGCTCTTCAACTGGGGACGCCCTCTCCAGGCTCCGCAGGCACTTGCTCGGGCACCTCGGAGCTCATATGCAATGGCGCGCTTGACCAGACAGCGGGCGGGACGTACGCGCTCTGGTCCTGGAGAGTGATCTCCGCCGAGCCTGGCGCCTATGTCATCACCGCGTCCGCCACGTCCCCCGAAGCGGACCCAGACCCATCGAATAACAGCGCAACGTTTCGCTTCCAGGTTGCGCCGCCGATTTCAGCTGGAGGTGGAGGCAGCTCGGTCACGGCCAGTCGGGCGAAGCTCTCCCCGGCGCAGCCGAAAGCCGGCGTGTCCGTCGTGGCCACGGTACGGGTGACGAAGGGTGGCTCCCCGGTGCGACCGAGCCGTGTGGCATGTGCCGCGAAAGCCGGGGCAACGACCCTCAGGGGCAAGGCCAGGGCCGCGAGCGGTTCAGCGTCCTGCACCTTCAAGACTCCGGCGAGTGCGAAGGGAAAGAGCCTTCACGGGACCGTGACCCTGACTGCGCTTGGCAAGACGATTCGACGCGCGTTCAGCGCCGGACTTCGCTAGCCAGGCGAGCAGGGAGCTGGCATCACGGGCGGCGACTGTTCGCTCTGCTCGTGACCAATCGTCTAGGGTCGAAATGTGGCCAGCGCACCGATCGTTCTCGTCCCCGGTTTCTGGCTCGGTGCGTGGGCGTGGGACGAGGTCGCGCGCACTCTGCAGGCCGACGGACACGATGTAACGGCCTTGACGCTGCCGGGCCTCGAGTCGGCCGACGCAGACCAATCCTCGATCACTCTCGCCGACCACGTCGATGCGATCTGCGATGCCGTGTCAGCAGCGGGGCCTCCGGTCGTGCTCGCCGTGCACAGTGGTGCCGGCGCCCCAGGCTACGCGGTCACCGACCGCATTCCCGAGCAGATAGCGGCGATGGTCTACGTCGACACCGGCCCGGCGAAGGGCGCGCTCGACCCCGACTTCGACGGAGCCGACCTGCCATTGCCCTCGCCCGAGGAGCTTGCGGCGAACGAGAACCTGGACGGGCTCAGCGAGGAGCAGCTCGAGACCTTCAGGCGGCGGGCCGTTCCGCAGCCTGGCTCCGCAGTGCGAGACGCGCACGAGTTTACGAACGACGCGCGGCTCGATGTACCGAGCACTGTCGTGTGCACGGGGTTCACCTCCGAGCAGTACAAGGAAGCTCTGAAGGAGGGCTACGCGTTTCTCGCCGGCCTGGCGGAGCTGAGGGACGTGACCTATGTCGATCTGCCTACGAGCCACTGGCCGATGTGGTCGCGCCCACAGGAGCTCGCCGCGATCATCGGCGACGTTGCGCGCTCTCGCGGCTAGCTCCCGAGGGAAGATGCTGCACGGGCGCGCCGTCTTGTAAGCAACGACCGAAGGAGCAGCCATGCAGCAGCTCACGACAACGGCAAACTTCACCGACCGCCAGCTCGACGATGACGTGCTGACGACGATCGTCGCGCGCAGCGTGCTCGAGGCAGCGCTCGCCGAGGACGAGAAGGCCGAGCTCTGGTTCGAGATCGGGCGTGAGGACGAGGAGGCGACGCGCCTGGCCATCGATCTGTCTGCGTCCGACCTCGAGGAGATCCTCCGACTTTCGAGCGGCGATGATGTCGCGCTCACCCTCGACGGCGACGGCGTCGCGGGTCTGTTCGACGACCCGGACGTCGAGGCTCACGGCCTCAAGGGCGCGATCGCGATCGCCGTGACGAGCGCAGCGATTCTCGCTCCCGCCGGCCACGCCGCGGTCCCGCAGTCCGTCGGAGCCGCCTCGACGGCGCAGCGCGTCAGCGTCGCCGCGACCGCCCAGGTGGTTGGCGCTGCGGCGACGACGCAGGGTTCGAGAGTTGCGGCCAAGACGCAGGTGGCCAACGCTCAGGCCAGGCTCGCCAAGAGCCAGGCAGCCAAGCTGAGCGCTTTCAAGCTCCTGCAGAGCGGGCTCGCGCGCAAGTGAGACAGAGGCGGCTACGCGCCGTCGGCGACGCGCGTCATCTCCTCGATGAGGGCGTGCGCTGTGTGCTCGAGGCCGCCGAGAACGTCGGCCTCGAGCTCTGACCACGAGCGAGCCGCGATCGGCGGGAGCCGGCGACATCCGGCCGCTTTCGCCTGGCTAGGGTACGCGCGATGACTGCAGTCAGGATCGACGGGAAAGCGCTTGCGGAGAAGGTTCGCGCGCAGGTTGCCGAGGACGTGCGTGCCTATGGCGAACCCGTGTGCCTTGCGACGATTCTCGTCGGCGACGATCCCGCGTCACACGTCTACGTCGGCTCCAAGCACAAGGCGTCGCATGAGGCCGGGATCGAGTCGCGCGACCACCGCTTCCCCGCGGATACGGCCGAGAGCGAGATCCTCGATCTCATCGCCGACCTGAACGCTGACGACGCGGTCGACGGCATCCTCGTGCAGCTTCCGCTCCCGGAGCACATGGATGAGCCGAAAGTGCTGCGCGCCGTCGATCCGGAGAAGGACGTCGACGGATTTCACGTCATCAATGCGGGACTTCTCTATCTCGGCGAGCCGCACCTCGTCCCTGCGACGCCCTCGGGAGTGATGGTGATGCTCGCGGAGCACGGTGTCGAGCTGAAGGGCAAGGAGGCCGTCGTCATCGGGCGCAGCGAGATCGTCGGCAAGCCGATGGCGATGCTGCTCCTCGCAGAGCATGCGACCGTCACGATCTGTCATTCCCGAACGGTGGATCTCGCCGCCCATACGCGGCGCGCCGACATCCTCGTCGCCGCTGTCGGCCGCGCCGGGCTCGTGACTCCGAACATGGTGAAGCCGGGCGCAGTCGTCATCGACGTCGCGATGAATCGCAAGTCCGATGGGAAGCTTGTCGGCGACGTCGATCCGGCGGTTTTCGACGTGGCAGGTCTCATGACGCCGGTTCCCGGCGGCGTCGGCCCGATGACCATCGCGATGCTTCTGCGCAACACGTTGACAGCAGCGCAACAACGCCGGTCGCAAGTTGCGGTTCGCGGCTCCTAGGCGCTAGCGTTCCGCCCGTTGTGTACATCCGGCGTCGGCTCGCCCGTTGGCTGGCGTCATCGCTGTAGGAGGACAAGTAGTGGAGCAGGGCACCGTCAAGTGGTTTTCGAACGAGAAGGGCTACGGCTTCATCGAGCGCGAGGGTGGAGACGACGTCTTCGTCCATTTCTCCGCGATCACGATGGACGGCTTCAAGACCCTCACCGAAGGCCAGCGTGTGGAGTTCGAGGTCGTCCAGGGTCCCAAGGGTGCCCAGGCCGCGAACGTCTCGGCAGCAGCGAGCTGACCGGACGCACATGAACGTTGCGGCGGGCCCCCGAGAGGGGGCCCGCCTTGTTTGAGAGGATCGTTGAGGAATGGCCATTTCTCGAGATGAAGTCCTTCACGTCGCGCGGCTCGCGCGGCTCGCGCTGACCGACGAGGAGGTCGAGCGCCTCACCGAGGAGCTCGGAGCGATCCTCGACGCGGTCGGCGTCGTCGCCGAGCTCGACCTTGCCGACGTGCCTCCGACCTCACATCCGCTCGACCTGGTCAACGTCTGGGACGAGGACGAGCCGCGCGCCTCGCTCGCACTCGACGATGTCTTCGCGAATGCTCCCGATCGCGACGGCGACCACTTCCGGGTTCCACCGGTGGGCGAGTGATCGACACCCTCCGACTCACCGCGGAAGGCGCGATGGGCCTTCTCGAGCGACGCGAGGTGTCCCCGACGGAGCTTCACGCTGCGTACCTGGCGGCGATCGTGGAGCGCGACAGCGAGCTCCACTGTTATCTGCGCACGTGCGACGAGCCGAACGGCGCCGGCATCCCGATCGCGCTCAAGGACGTCATCTCGACAAAGGGGATCGAGACAACCGCCGGCTCGAAGATCCTCACTGGGTACACGCCGGTCTTCGACTCGACGGTTGCAGCGAAGGTGAAGGCGGCGGGCTTGTCGATTCTCGGAAAAACGAACACCGACGAGTTCGCGATGGGATCCTCGACCGAGAACTCGGCCTGGGGGCCGTCGCGCAATCCGTGGGATCCGTCGCGTGTCCCCGGTGGGTCGGGCGGAGGTACCGCCGCTGCCGTGTCGGCCGGGCTCGCGCCTTGGGGCCTCGGCTCCGACACCGGCGGCTCGATCAAGCAGCCCTCTGCACTGTGCGGGAACGTCGGCCTGCGGCCGACGTACGGGACCGTATCGCGCTACGGGATCGTTGCCTTCGCGTCGAGCCTCGACCAGATCGGGCCAGTTGCGAAGACCGTGCGCGACGTCGCGCTCCTCTACTCGATCATCGCGGGGCGCGATCCTCTCGACTCGACGACGGCCGAGCTGCCCGAGGCCGTGCAGCTACCTGAGAGCGATTCGCTGGCCGGCGTGCGGCTGGCGGTGCCGGAACAGGTGGACGACCTGGACGCGATCGAGCCAGGTGTCCGCGCAGCGTTCGAGAGCGCGCTCGAGCACGCACGCGAGCTCGGCGCCGAGGTGGGGGAGTGCGACCTCCCGCTCTCCTATCGCTACGGAATGCCGTGCTACTACCTCGTCGCGCCTGCCGAGGCGTCATCGAACCTCGCGCGCTACGACGGCGTGCGTTTCGGGCCGCGCGTCGAGGGCGCGACGTACGGCGAGATGGTCGATCGGACGCGGGACGAAGGCTTCGGCCCCGAGCCGAAGCGTCGCATCATGCTCGGCACGTACGCGCTCGCGGCAGGCTACTACGACGCTTTCTACGGCCAGGCGCAGAGGGTGCGCACACTCCTCATCCGGGAGCACCGCGAGGCACTCGAAGGCTTCGACGCAATCGTCACGCCGACCTCGCCGACGGTGGCATTCCCGATCGGGGACCGCGCAGCCGACCCGCTCGCGATGTACGCCTGCGACCTGCTCACGATCCCATCGTGTCTCGCAGGGTTGCCGGGTCTCTCCATCCCGTGCGGACTGTCGGAGGGACTTCCGGTCGGACTGCAGCTCATCGGAGGGCAGTTCGCCGAGAATGGCCTCTTCCGCATCGGCCATGCCCTCGAGCAGGCCATCGGATTCGACACGGTTCCGGAGCGGCTGCGATGACCTGGGAGCCGGTGATCGGACTGGAGATCCACGTGCAGCTGAAGACGCTCACGAAGATGTTCTGTCGCTGTGCTGTCGGATTCGGAGCGGGGGAGAACACACAGACGTGCCCGGTGTGCCTCGGATTCCCGGGCGCGCTGCCGGTGATGAATCGCCGGGCGATCGAGTGGACGATCAAGCTCGGGCTCGCGCTCGAGTGCGAGATCGCCGAGCAGGCGGTGTTCGCGCGCAAGAACTACTTCTACCCGGACCTTCCCAAGGGTTATCAGATCTCACAGTACGATCTACCGTCTTGCGTTGACGGCAAAATGCTACTACCTACTGCGACCGGCGACCGTGTGATCGGAATCGTCCGGGCGCACCTGGAAGAGGACGCGGCGAAAACCGTCCATGTAGGTGGGCGCTCCGGCCGTATCGGGGGCGCGGACTCCTCGCTCGTCGACTACAACCGGGGCGGAACGCCGTTGGTCGAGATCGTCACCGCGCCAGACATCCGTTCCGCGGAAGAAGCCAAGCGCTTCCTCCAGCTCCTGCGGCAGACCATCGTCGAGCTGGACATCTCCGATGCAGAAATGGAGAAGGGCACGCTGCGCGTCGACGCCAACGTCTCCGTCCGCCCGACCGGCTCGGATGAGCTGCGCACGCGCACCGAGATCAAGAACATGAACTCCTTCAACTTCATCGCCCGTGGAATCGAGGCGGAGGTCGAGCGGCAAATCGGCGTCTGGGAGTCAGGTGGTGAGGTGGAGCAACACACGTACGACTTCGACGCCGGGACGGGCACTCTCACCGCACGGCGCTCGAAGGAGGAGGCCGACGACTACCGCTATTTCCCGGAGCCGGACCTCGTACCGGTCGAGCCTGCGACCGAGCTCGTGGAGGCTCTGCGTGCCGAGCTTCCCGAGTCACCGGCGGCTCGCATCCGCCGCATCGAGCCTGCACTCGATCTCGAGCGCGCCACCGTGCTCGTCACTGGCGGTCTCGACCGTCTCTGGGACGAGACCGTTGCCGCAGGCGCCGACGCCGTCGCCTCGGCGAACGTGATCGCGAACAACCTCGTCGGCGCCGGTGTCGATCCAGCGTCTGTACCCGCGAGCCGAGCTCGCGAAGCTCGTCACCGCTCGCGACGCGATCCCACGAGCTGCCTTCGACGAGGCGATCTCGAAGCTCGGCGAACCCGGATTCTCGGCGGAGTCGTACGTCGCGCAGGAGGCTGTGTCCGACACTGGCGAGCTGGCTCCGATCGTCGACCGAATCCTCGAGGAGAACCCTGGTCAGGTCGCCGCCTACCGCGGCGGCAAGGAAGGGCTTCTCGGCTTCTTCGTCGGACAGGTCATGAAGGAGACGCAGGGCAAAGCCAATCCCCGCGTCGTTTCCGATCTCGTGCGCGAGAAGCTTCGGGCTTAGGCCGTCGGAATCTCCAGCTCGCGACCGACGTAGAGGCCCGAGCTCTCGGCCTCCACAAACGGCGCCATCGCGCGCTGGCGCTCGGCCTCGACGTCCGACAGGCGGTAGCGCTCACGCGAGTCGAACGAGTCCCAGACCGAGATCCCGACGACCTCGTTGCGCTCCTCCGAGAAGCATTCGTAGGCGCGAACCATGCCGGCCGGGAAGTCCGAAGGCCGCCATGCCTTGCGGAACTCGTCGTACGTCCCCGGTTTGATCGTGCGGGTCGTGATCCAAACGACCGACTGATCCCACTCCACCGCGGGAACGTAGCGAACCGGTTCGAGCGGCGCAGCGAACCACGCCGACCTCCGTCACAACGAGGAAAGGAGATCGGCATGAAGAGGGGACTACTGCTCCTCACGCTGGGCGCGGCAGTCGCGTCCGCCGTGGTCGCCGCTGCGCTCGTCGGCGCGGTTGGGCCGTCGGGGGCGAAAGCCTCGAGCCACAGGGAAGCTCCGCTGATCGCGGACGACCCGGCCGCCGACAACACGGACGTCTACGCGTTTGTGAGCCCGGACAAGCCGAGCACGGTCACGATCATCGCGAACTACATCCCGTTCGAGGATCCGGCGGGCGGGCCGAACTATTACCGGTTCGATCCGACCGTTCTCTATGCCTTGAACATCGACAACAACGGCGACGGGCGCGAAGACGTCGCGTACCACTTCCGGTTCAAGACGCAGGTGTCGAATCCGAACACTTTCCTCTACAACACCGGGCCGATCGATACGCCGGCGAGCCAGGCTGACAACCTGAGCGTCAAGCAGACGTACTCCGTCACGAGGGTGACGAAGTCCGGGTCGACGACGCTCGGCTCGAACCTCGGCGTGCCGCCCACGAACATCGGGCCACGCTCCAACTCGGCGACTTACGCCCCGTACCAGGGTGTCGTTGACCTCGGCGGCGACCGCAAGGTCTTCGCCGGTCCGCGCGACGATCCGTTCTTCGTCGATCTCGGGTCGATCTTCGACCTCGGCGGGCTGCGTCAGTTCAACTCGCTGCACGCCATCCCGCTGGCGAACGAGCTCATGGGCACGGACGGCGTCCTCAACTACAACGTCCACACGATCGCGATCCAGGTTCCGAAGACGGATCTGCTCAAGGCTCCGCTCGCGGACGGGACGATCGGGATCTACGCCAGCGCGAGCCGGCCGAAGATCCGGATCCTCAGCGGTGACGGGACGTTCGACGCGAACGGACCGCTGGTCCAGGTCTCGCGGCTCGGCAACCCGCTCGTCAACGAGGTCGTCATCCCGATCGGGAAGAAGGACTACTGGAACGCGTCCGACCCGAGCAGGGACAAGCAGTTCGAAGACCGGTACACGAGTCCCGAGCTCGCGGGCATCATCAACGCGCTCTACCCGGTAATCGGAACAACTCCGTCTGCCATACCGACGAGCGGGCGCGGCGATCTCGTCGCCGTATTGCTCACCGGCGTGCCGACGCTGAACCTCACCGGCGAGACCAAAGCCGACCTGCTGCGCCTGAACACGCAGTTCACGGCGCCGCCTGCCGGCACGGGCAACCGGCTCGGGCTGCTCGGCGGCGAGTTCTCGGGCTTCCCGAACGGGCGGCGGCTCGAGGACGACGTGACGGACATCGAGATCCGCGCGATCGCCTGCGGATATGGGCCTGTCGTGGGGCCGATCATCGAGAGCTTCGGGTTCTGCAACGGGAATGCGAACCGCTCTCCGAACAACATCGTGGGTGACGGGGTGGATACGAACGCCGACAATCCGTTCCTCGCGAACTTCCCCTACGTCGCGGCCCCGAACCAGGGCTACGACCACACGGGACACAAGTAGGACGCGGGCGAGGCTCGGCGTGAGACGACGAACGACACTCCTGGTGGGGGGCGCGGTTGCGGTCGCGCTCGCCCTCGGGAGCCTCGTCGGCGGCGTCCTCGCCGAGTCTCGCTCTGCAGTGCCGGCATCCTCCGCTGCTTCCGGTGTGCTCGTCGAGCACGCGCTCACCGGAACGGCGGGAGGAGTCGGCGCAGCGGGAGTGAGCCGACTCGAAACCGAGGTGCACGCTCGCCCGCGTGACCCCGAGCTTCTCGTCCAGCTCGGCTTCGCGTACCAGCTGCGCTGGCGTGAGACAGCAGACGCCTCGTACCTTCCGCGCTCGGAGGTGGCCTTGCGACGCGCGCTCCACTTCGGGAACGACGACGCGAACGCCGTGCTCGGACTGGGGTCGCTCGCGCTCATCCAGCACGAGTTTCGAGCTGCACTGACGTACGGGCGTCATGCCGAGAAGCTGCTGCCCGGCTCCTACCGGCCGTACGGCGTCATCGGTGACGCGCTCATCGAGCTCGGGCGCTACGACGCCGCGTTCGCAGCGTTCGAGCGGATGATCTCGCTCCGTCCCAGTCTCGCCTCCTACGCACGCATCGCTTATGCGCGGGAGCTCAGCGGCGACCGCACCGGCGCGGCAGCGGCGATGCGCCTTGCACTCCTCTCCGCCGCGGGACAGCCCGAGCCGACGGCGTGGGCGCACGTCGAGCTCGCCAAGCTCGAGCTCGCGATGGGTAGGAACCGGATCGCTCGCCGTCACGTGATTGCCGCGCTCGCCTCCCTGCCCGGCTACCCGAGCGCTCGCGTCGAGCTCGCTCGCGTCGAGGCGGCGGACGGCAACCTTCGCACCGCGATCCGTGAGGCGCGCCGCGCCGTTGATTCGACTCCCACCTCGCAGGCGGTCGCCCTCCTCGGAGACCTCCTCGCGCGCGCCGGCCAGGCGGATGAAGCGCGGCGCCAGCGGGCCACGGTCGCAGTGATCGATCGGCTACTCGAGGCAAACGGCGTCCAGGCCGATCTCGAGTCGGCCTCGTATCGCGCGGACAACCTGATCCGCCCGGCCGAGACGGTCGAGCTCGCGCGACGCGCTCGCGCCGACCGACCGTCGATCTACGGCGACGACGCCCTCGGCTGGGCGCTGGCGCGCGCGGGGCGGTGCGACGAAGCCCTGCCTCTCACGGAGCGAGCGCTCCGTCTCGGAACGCAGGATCCGCTCCTCTACTTCCACCGTGGCTACGCAGAGGGATGTGCCGGAAATAGGGCCGCCATGCGCGACTGGTATGCGCGGGCGCTCGCGCTGAGTCCCCAGTTCTCGGTTCGTTGGGCGCCGGTAGCGCGACTGGCTCTAGCCCGTTGACAGCGGATCAGGGACGTATCATCGGCGCGTGAACCGCACCCGGGTGTGGCTCGTCGTCTCACCGGTCGCCGCCGCGGGCGTGTTGATCGGACACGGGCTCGCCTATCGGCTGACGTCGACGCCGACCGATCCGTTTCACGCCTACCTTGAGCACGCGCCGCAGGTTCTGCTCATCCTGACGGTCGCCGGGGTGATCCTCGCGGCGCTGGGCACGCGCACGAATGCGCCGCCTGCCCGAGCCTTCCCGCTGGTCGGACTCACGACCTTCGTTCTTCAGGAGCACATCGAACGGCTCGTTCACGACGGCGGGGTCCCGATGCTCCTCACCTCGCCCGCGTTCGTCGTCGGGCTCGCTCTGCAGATTCCCGTGGCGCTCGTGGCCTGGGCGCTGGCCCGCTGGTTGCTCGGTCTGGTCGGCGACGGCGTCCTCCGGACGTCGATCTGCCCGAACTGGACTTTCGTGCGCGCCATGATCCCTATCGGCGCGCTCGATCCGATCGACGTCAGGATTCCGCCCGGTCGAGGACCCCCGAGGCTCCTCCGGTCCCGTTGATCACCATGCCGCCTCTCAGGCGGCTCGAACGATGGAGGAGGAGACCTTGAAGAAGCTCTTGCTCGCGTGTGCTTGCGTGCTCGCCGCGACGGCACTGGCCGGGTGCGGCTCGGACGACAGCTCGAGCGCGTCGTCGACCGACTCGACGACCGCCGAGACAGACGACGACGACGACCGAAGCAGTGACGCCGACGGTCGTGAGCATCGTCATCGTGAACGGCGTGCCGAAAGACGGCATCGTCCGCGAGTCCGTCGACAAGGGAGATCGTGTCGTCCTCATCGTGAAGTCCGACGTTGCGGACGAGATCCATGTGCACGGCTACGACATCATGCGCGATGTCGCCGCCGGTGGAACGGCGAGGCTGCCGTTCACCGCCACGCTCCCCGGTGTCTTCGAGGTCGAGCTCGAGAGCCACGGAGTGCAGATCGCCGAGTTGACCGTCAACCCATGAACATCCTGGCTCACGGGATCGGCGGGGTTCGCGACTTGCCGGTCCCTGAGTCGTTCTTCTTCACCACGGCGGCGATCGTTCTCGTCGTCTCCTTCGTCCTCCTCGGGCTGCTGTGGAAACGGCCGCTGCTCGAGGCTCACGGCGACGGACGCCGCCTTCCCGCGTCGCTCAGCGCCTTCCTGCTCTCGACCGGTCTGCGCGTCGTGCTCCAGGTGCTCGCGGTGGCGCTCCTCTTCCTGACGCTGGCGACCGCGCTCTTCGGCATCGGGACCGAGCTCTTGAACTTCGCGCCCACCTTCGTCTACGTGATCTTCTGGCTCGGCGTCCCGCTGCTGTCGATCCTGTTCGGGAACGTGTGGCGCGCGCTCAGCCCGTGGCGCGCTCTCGCCGACGCGACCGTGTGGGTGCTCGAGCGAGGTGGGCGCGAGGCGCGTCCCGTTCTCGAGTGGTCGGGCCGTTGGGGTCGGTATCCGGCGGCTGCCGCGCTCTTCGCCTTCGTCGCCCTCGAGCTCGCGAACCCGCGGCCGGCATACCCGCGCACGCTCGCGATAGCGACGGCGCTCTACTCGTACTGGGCGCTCGCGGGAATGGCCGTCTACGGTCGCGACGCGTGGACGCGCTGCGGCGAGGGATTCGCGGTCGCGTTCGAGCTCCTCTCGCGAATCGCTCCGTTCGCCGTTCGGGACGGAGCCGTCGTCGTGCGCTGGCCCTTCACGGGGCTCGGCGGAGACGAGCGCGTCCGCGGGACGCTCGTCTTCGTGGCAGTCATGCTGGGCTCCACGAGCTTCGACGGGTTCTCGCGCACGATCACGTGGAGCAACCTGATCGGCGACATCCGAGCGGACTTGGCCGGATCGGCACAGCGCACGGTGGATCTCGCGACGACGCTCGTGAACGTCGCGGGGCTGACGGCATTCGTTGCGGCGGTGACGCTCACGTACCTCGGCGCGGTCTGGGCGGCTCGCGCGCTGACCCGATCGCGACGATCACTCGTCCCGGACTTCGTCCTCCCGCTGGTTCCGATCGCTGCCGCGTACATGGTCGCGCACTACTTCTCGTTGTTCGTCATCCAAGGCCAGTTCATCATCCCGCTCGCGTCCGATCCCTTCGGCCGTGGCTGGGATCTCTTCGGGACCGTCGGCTGGGCGCCGAACCTGGCGATCGTGACGCCGGAGACGGTCTGGTACGTCCAGGTCGGGGCGCTCGTCGTCGGCCACGTCGCGGGTCTCGCGATCGCGCACGATCGCGCGGTGGCGATCTTCGAGGATCGACGCACCGCCTTGCGCTCGCAGTATCCGATGCTCGCGCTGATGGTGCTCTACACCGTCGGAGGCCTGTGGCTCCTCTCGCGTGGCTAGTAGCCCACGGAGGGGTCCCCGGGGCCATCGTCGAGGCGTCGCTTGCCGTGGTGGTCGCCGGACTGCTCGTTGCGGTTTGGCTTCGGGAGCGAGGGAGCGACGAACCCCGCGTAGAGCAGGAGCGCGGCAACGACGATCGCCGGCGCGAGAGCTCCGATCCCGAGCCCCGCTAGACCGCTTCCGATTCCGGCGACCGCGATCCCGGCGAGGATCAGCGCGTTTCCGACCGGACGAGAGCGGAAGGTGGCGATCGCGACTGACACGACCGCGAGCGTGCCGAGCGAGTTGCCGGCGATCGCGAGAACGCGCGCGGGCCACAGATCAAGGACGTGCTGGGCCTCCGGGATCTCCGTTCCCGAGATCGTGGCCTGGAGGGGCACGGCGAGCGCGACGCCGAGCGCGAGACCGACATAGACGAGCGCGATCGGCTTGATCCACCGCTTCCCCACGAGAAGGAGTGAGCCGACGCCGAGAAGCGCAGCAGTCAGGAGCGCGCCTCCCAGGTAGTAGACGCGGAACGCGGTATCGCTCCATCCTGCAGCCGCGCCCCATGCGAGAGCTGCGGCCGCGACCGAATAGGCGCCGAGACCCGCCGCCCAGGCCGCGAGCTCGGGTGCGCGCCGCCTGCGATAGCGGCGGACGAGATCGCCGGAGAGCCGCAGCGTGACGAGCGCCGCCGCAAACGCGAGGAGGGCGTCCACCGGGCGGACTGTATTGCGTCAACGCTGGCTACCATCCCGCACGTGGTCCGCCGCCTTGCCGCGCTGCTGGCGACTTGCGTCGCAGCGTTGGCGGTCGTGCTCGCGCCGCTCGAGGCAGCCCCCCCGCGTGACTACGCGACCTCGGCGTGGACGATCCTGCCTCCGGGAGAGAACGGCAGCGTCGCGTTCGACAAGAACACGCGTGACCAGGCAAAGCTCTACGACGCGCTGACGCCGCGCTTGGGCAACGTCACGGCGCGAGACATTCGCCGCATGTTCAAGCCGGCTCCGCTCGGTGCGCCGTCGCTCGCGGGTTTCAAGCGCGAGAGCCCTCGACCGGGCGTGAAGATCGTGCGCGACGGCTTCGGCGTCGCTCACGTCAACGGGAAGACCCAGGCGGACGTTGCCTACGGAGCGGGCTGGGTCACGGCGGCCGATCGAGGCCTCCTGCTCCAGCTCATTCGCGGCCCCGCGCGGGTCGCTGCGCTCGACGTGCCGGGACTCGATCCCTTGGCGCTCGCGCTGTCGGGCAAGAGCTTCGTCCCGAGCCCGGAGGCCGAGGCGTTCCTGTCGAATCAGATCGACGCCGTTCGCGCGCAGCGCGGAGTAGGGCCGAAGATCCTTGCGCTCGTGAACGCCTATGCGGCCGGGATCAACGGCTACTACGCGTCGAAGGGGATCGCGGCGGCGCCGTTCACCGCGAACGACGTGGTTGCGTCCGCCGCGTTGATCGCCGCGCGTTTTGGCACGAACGGAGGGCAGGAGGTCGGAAACGCGATGTTCCTGGACGCGTTGCGGGACCGACTCGGCGACGCCGACGCGCAGCGCGTGTTCGCCGACCTGCGCGAGTCCAACGATCCCGAGGCTCCCGTAAGCCTGCCCGGATCGTTCCCGCAAGAAGTGCCCTTCGCTGCGACGCCGGGAAGCGCGCTGATCGACGACGGCAGCTTCACCGGCGCGGCGCTGACGACGCCCGCTCTCGCCTCGAACGCTTTGCTGGTCGGCGCGAAGCGGTCGCAGACCGGCCACCCGCTCTTCGTCGCCGGACCGCAGGTCGGGTACTTCTTCCCGGAGTTCTTCGCGGAGATGGAGCTCACCGGTGCCGGTTTCAACGTGCGAGGCGCCGTGTTCCCCGGGGTGCCCCTGGTCCTCATCGGACGTGGCCCGGACTACGCATGGAGCGCGACCTCGTCTCAGGCGGACAATCTCGACGTCTTCGTCGAGACGCTGTGCGACGACGACGTGCACTACCTGTACCGCGGCCAGTGCGAGCCGATGCGGCGGTTCTTCGCGGGCACGCTGAAGGCGCAGGGACAGCCCGACCAGGAGATCTCGTACGAGGAGACCACGCATGGCCCGGTGATCGGCTACGCGAAGGTCGGAGGGAAGCGCGTCGCGATCTCGGTCCAGCGCTCGACCCGTGGACGCGAGCTCCTCTCGACCAAGGCCTTCTACGACCTGAACACAGCACGCGTGACGTCGGCCAAGGACTTCCTGTCGACGATGAACGGCGTCGAGTTCAGCTTCAACTGGTTCTACGCGGACGATCGCGACATCGCGCTCTTCTCGAGCGGACGGCTTCCGATCCGCAGTCCCGGCACAGACCCTGCGCTCCCGACCATCGGCAACGGGGACTACGACTGGCGTGGGTTCGTCCCGTTCGCGGGGCACGCACGGGGAGTCAACCCCGCTTCGGGGACGATCCTCAACTGGAACAACAGGCCTGCGGCGAACGTGGGCGCGGCCGACTCGAACTTCTCGTACGGCTCGGTTCATCGCGTCGATCTCCTACGAGCAGCGGTCGCCGCGCACAAGAAGCACTCGCTCGTGACGCTGACGGGCGCGATGAACAAGGCGGCGACACAGGACCTCCGCGTCGTCCGCGTGTGGCCGATCATCCGTGCCGTGCTCCAGACCGGCCCGGCGCCGAGCGCACGCGCGGAGGCGGCGGCCGGTCTTCTCGACAGCTGGCGCACGAACGGATCGAGCCGGCTCGATCGAGAGCTCGACGGAAAGGTGGACGATCCCGGTGCTGCCGTGATGGACGCGGCGTGGCCGCGTCTCGCCGACGCCGTGATGACACCGGTGCTCGGCCCGCTCGTCGGCCGGCTGGCGGCGCTGCACGGTCGCAGCGACGACGCGAACCCCGGTGGCTCGGCGTACATCTCGGGCTGGTACGGGTACGTCGACAAGGATCTGCGGACGCTGCTCGGACGCGAGGTGCGCGGCCCGTACTCACGTCGCTACTGCGGAGCGGGCGTTCTCGCGACGTGCCGCGAAGCGCTCTGGGCTGCGCTCGACGGGGCGGCCGCCGAGCTCGAGTCGAAGCAGGGGCCTGCGCCGTCCGCGTGGCGCGCCGACGCGACGGGCGAGCGGATCCGGTTCACGTCGGGCGTGCTACCCGACACCATGCGCTGGGCGAACCGGCCGACCTTCCAGCAGCTGATGTCGTTCTCCTCGCACCGGCCACGGCCCTAGCTACCCTCGCGCCATGAGGAAGCGCTACCTCATGGCTCCCGGGCCGACCCCGGTGCCGCCCGAGGTGCTCGCAGCGGGCGCTGCGCCCGTCATCCATCACCGTGGGCCGGACTTCCGAGAGCTGATGCTGCGGACACTCGGTCGGCTGCAAGAGGTCTGCCGGACGCAGAACGAGGTCCTTCTCTACACGGCGTCCGGATCCGGTGCATTCGAGTCGGCGATCGTGAACCTCCTCTCGCCGGGCGAGCCGGTGCTCGTCGTCACGGCGGGAGCGTTCGGCGACCGCTGGTGCAGCATGGCGGCGGCCTTGGGCGCGGACGTACACGAGCTTCGGTACTCCTGGGGGGAGACGCCGCAGCCGGACGACCTCCGCTCCCGCCTCGGCGAAACGGGCGCGGAGGTCGTCGTCCTCGTCCATTCCGAGACGTCGACCGGCGTCGTCGCGGATGTGCAGTCGCTCGCGCGTGTGGCCCGGGATACCGGCGCGCTTGTGGTGGTCGACGCGGTGTCGAGCCTCGGTGCCGTGCCGCTCGAGACCGACGCATGGGGTCTCGACGTCGTCGTGGCCGGATCGCAGAAGGCGCTGATGACGCCGCCCGGGCTCTCGCTCGCGACGATCTCCGACGGTGCGTGGGAGCGGGCGCGACGTTCGTCGATGCCGCGCTACTACTTCGACTGGGAGCGCATGCGCGCCGCGCTCGAGTCCGGCTCTACCCCGTTCACTCCCGCGGTCACGCTCGTCGCCGCCCTAGACGCCGCCCTCGCGATGCTCCTCGACGAAGGGCTGGACGCCGCCTTCGCGCGCCACGCTGCTCTCGGTCGGGCGTGCCGCGAGGGAGTCAAGGCGATGGGCCTCGAGCTGTTCTCGCCCGACGAGGAGCGCTCGGCCGTCGTCACCGCGATCCTCACGCCGGAAGGGGTCGACGCGAAGGAACTCGTCCTCGAGCTGCGCGATCGCTTCGGAATCACGGTCGCCGGCGCTCACGGAGAGCTCGGAACGCGGATGTTTCGCATCGGCCACATCGGCTACTACGACGTGCTCGACATCACGACGGCGCTCACCGCTGTCGAGACGCTCCTGGCGGAGCGCGGTGCCGCGATCGAGCCCGGCGTCGCCGCGGCGCGCGCGCTCGAGGCGTATCGCGATCCCGCACGTGTCTGAGCGACTCCGCGTCCTCGTCCGCGAGCCGATCGCCGACTCCGGCCTCGAGCTCCTCCGGCAGCGCTTCGACGTCGTCGAGGACTCGGAGTCGGATCTCGCCTCGATCATCGTCGACTACGACGCGATCGTCATTCGCTCGGCGACGACGATCGACGCGTCTCTCATCGACCATGCGCGCCGCCTCAAGGTGATCGGACGGGCAGGCGTCGGCGTCGACAATGTCGACGTCGAGGCGGCAACCCGCCGCGGGATCGTCGTCGCGAACGCCGCCGAGTCGACCGTCGACTCCGCTGCCGAGCATGCGATCGCGCTCCTCCTCGCGCTCGCCCGGAACGTCCCCCAGGCGCACGCCGCGCTCACGGCCGGAACCTGGGATCGCGCGCGCTTCACGGGAATCGAGTTGTCGGGGAAGACGCTCGGTGTCCTCGGACTGGGACGGATCGGTCGCCAGGTCGCACATCGCGCGCTCGGGCTGGAGATGCGCGTCGTGGCGTACGACCCGTTCGTGGCCGTTGATCGGTTCCGCGAGCTCGGTGTCGAATCGGCCGGCTCGCTGGAGGAGGTCTACGCCCAGGCCGACGTCATCACGCTTCATCTTCCGCTGAACGACGAGACACGGCGGCTCCTCGATGCGTCTGCCTTCGAGCAGATGAAGGACGGTGTGCGGATCGTCAACGCGGCCAGAGGAGGCCTCGTCGACGAGGACGCGCTAGTCGCGGCGATCGGCAACGGGAGGGTCGCCGGCGCTGCACTCGACGTCTTCGAGACGGAGCCATACTCAGGCCCTCTGCTCGGACTTCCACAGGTCGTCGTGACACCGCACCTCGCGGGCTCGACGGCCGAGGCACAGGATCGGGCCGGTGTGGTGATCGCGGAGCAGGTTGCGGCAGCGCTCGACGGGGACGTCGTCCGGACGGCGGTCAACATCCCGGTCGTCGACCCGCGTGAGCTCGAGATCCTCGGCCCGTTCGTTCCGCTCGCAGCGAAGCTCGGCCGCCTTGCGATGGCGCTCGCGGACGCGTGGCCCTCCCGCATCACGGTCGCCGTCCACGGCCCGCTTTCGGAGCACGACGCGCGACTCCTGACGGTCGCAGCGCTGAACGGCGCGTTCCAGGGTCGAGTCGACGAGGCGGTGAACGAGGTGAACGCGCCTCTGATCGCGGCCGAGCGCGGGATCGACGTCTCCGAGCAGCGCTTTGCCGCAGCGCAGCACTACACGAACCTCGTCCGCGTCGTGGTCGGCGCGGGAGCGCAGGAAGTCGAGGTGGCCGGGACGACCGTCGGTCCCGAGCACCGCCTGTTCCTCGCCGGCGCGCTGGGGTTCTCGATCGACATCGAGCTCGCGCCGCATATGGCGTTCCTGTCGTACGACGACGTGCCGGGCATCATCGGGAAGGTCGGAACGATGTTCGGCGAGGCCGGCGTCAACATCGCGAACATGGCGGTGTCGCGCACGACCGAGGGCGGCAAGGCGCTCATGGCCTTCTCCATCGACTCGTCTGCGCCCCCCGAACTCGTCGAACGTGTCGGGGCGTCCGGATTCGACGACGTGCGGTTCATCTCGCTTGGCTGAGGTTCCTCAGCTCGGCGAGCGCGGCGGAGGATGGGTCGTGCTGCAGTTCGTGCTCATGGCGGCGATCGTCGGTGCGGTGATCGCCTGGCCCGACCGCGATTCGACATGGCGATCGGTTCTCGGGGCGTTGTTGTTCCTGTCCGGCACGCTCGTCGTCATCCTCGCCGCACGCGCCCTTGGCTCGAGCATGACGCCGTTTCCGCGTCCGGCGCGCGGCGGTCAACTCGTCGACGACGGGCCGTACGCATTCGTGCGTCACCCCGTCTATTCCGGCGGGATCCTCGTCTTCGGCGGCATCCCGCTCGCGCTCTCGCCGTGGGCGCTCGTCGGCGCTGGCATCCTGGCGCTCGTCTGGGCGCTCAAGGCAAGGGTCGAGGAGCGCTTCCTCGCCCCTCGCTATCCCGCGTACGCGGAATACAGCGCTCGCGTCCGCTTTCGGCTCGTTCCCTTCGTCTACTGACTTCCGAGAGGTAGGCTGCGGGCGTGGTAGGGGCCTGGCCGGAGCCCGTCGAACGGGTGTCCTCCTTCCTCCGCGAATCGGGTGTCGAGTCGCGCATCCACGAGTTCCCCGAAGGCACGCCGACCGCGCAGGATGCGGCTACGGCAGCTGGCTGCGACCTCGATCAGATCGTGAAGTCGCTCGTGCTCGTCTGCGACGAGCGCCCGGTCGTCGTCTTCGTTCCGGGAGACCGTCGGTGCGACCCGCAGAAGGTCGCTCGCGCCCTCGACGCGGAGTCTGCTCGGGTGGCGAAGGCGCCCGAGGTGGAGGAAGCCACCGGCTTCGCGCCCGGCGCCGTCGCGCCCTTTCCACTCCCGAAGATCGACGAAGCGCTCATGGAGCGCGCGCTGTACCGGCACTCGCTCGTATGGGCGGGCGCCGGATCGTCACGGCACATGCTCGCGATCAGCCCGAGCGAGCTCGGGCGACTGACGCGGGCGCGGCCGATGGACGTCGTCACCGAGCGAACCTACGATTCTTCTAGACCGAAGGAGAGCTGACCCGATGCAAGAGACCGAGAAGATCTGGATGAACGGCGAGCTCGTGGACTGGGCGGACGCAAAGATCCACGTCGCCTCGCACGGGCTCAACTACGGCTCCGGCGTATTCGAGGGCATTCGCTGCTACGACACGCCAAAGGGACCGGCGGTGTTCCGCCTGACCGACCACCTCGTGCGCCTGCAGAACTCGGCGAAGGTCCTGTACATGGACCTCCCGTACTCGCTCGAGGAGATCCGCTCGGCCGCGCACGACGTCATCGCGGCCAACGGGCTCGCATCGTGCTACCTGCGGCCGATCGCGTTCTACGGCTACGGCGAGCTCGGCGTAGCCTCCACCGGGAACCCGGTCGACGTCGTGATCATCAGCTTCCCGTGGGGCGCCTACCTCGGTGACGAGAGCCAGGCGCAGGGCATCTCGGCAAAGATCTCGAGCTGGGAGCGCGTTGGCCCGAACGTCATCCCGCACGTGGCGAAGGCGACCGGCATCTACCTGAACTCGATGCTCGCGACGATGGAGGCGCGTCGCGCCGGTTACGACGAGGCGATCATGCTCTCCCACGACGGCTATGTCGCCGACGGGCCGGGCGAGAACATCTTCGTCGTGCGCGATGGAGTCATCCACACCCCGCCGCTCGCAATGTCGATCCTTCCCGGCATCACGCGCGACACGGTCATCCAGATCGCCCAGGACCTCGGCCACCGTGTCGAGGAAACGCTCCTCATCCGCACCGATCTCTATCTCGCAGACGAGGTATTCATGGTCGGGACCGCGACGGAGGTGGCGCCAGTGCGCGCGGTCGACGACCGCGAGATCGGTGTGGGGCCTGTGACGCGCGAGCTGCAGACGGCCTATCTCGACACCGTGCACGGGCGCAGCGAGCGCTGGAGCCACTGGCTCGACGTGGTTGAGATGTCGCCGTCCACGGCATAGCACGTGGCGTCCGTCCGGACGATCCCGCTCTCGCTGCCCTGGCTCGACGAGCGGGAGGAAGAGCTCGTTGCCGACGTGCTCCGCTCGGGGCGGCTCTCGCTCGGCCCGACGATCGACCGCTTCGAAGAGGCGTTTGCGGAGGCGGTCGGAGCGCCGTACGCCGCGGCCGTCTCGAGCGGCACGGCGGGGCTGCACCTGCTCTGCATCACGGCGGGAGTCGGCCCCGGAGACGAGATCGTCACATCTCCGTATTCGTTCGTCGCGTCGGCGAACTGCGCGATCTACGAGGGAGCGACCCCGGTCTTCGCGGACATCGACCGACGAACGCTGAACCTCTCCCCTGCAGCGGTTGAGGCCGCGATCACCGACCGCACGCGGGCCGTGATCGCTGTCGATATCTACGGCTATCCGTGCGAGCTCGACGAGTTGCGTGCGCTCTGTGACGCGCGTGGCATCGCGCTCGTCGACGACGCGTGCGAGGCGCTCGGCGCTCGCTACAAAGGCGCCCCGATCGCGTCGCAGGGCCCCTCGGCGGCCTTCGCCTTCTACCCGAACAAGCAGATCACGACAGGTGAGGGCGGGATGGTGACGACCCACTCGGAGAGCGAGTGGTTACTGCTGCGGAGCCTCCGGAACCAGGGCCGGGCCGACTCGGGAGGGTGGCTCGAGCACTCCCGGCTCGGCTTCAACTACCGACTCGACGACATTGGCGCGGCGATCGGCCTGGGGCAGCTCGAGAAGCTCGACGCGATTCTCACGGCGCGCTCGGCGGTTGCCGCCCGCTACGCGCGGCTCCTCGCCGACGTGCCGGGGCTCGAGCTCCCCTGCGCTGACGACGCCGACCACGAGCGCTCGTGGTTCGTATACGTCGTCACGCTTCCCGCTCACGCCGACCGCGAGGCGGTGATCGCGTCGCTCTCCGCGAGCGGCGTTCAGACGGCGCGCTACCTCCCGTGCATCCACCTCCAGCCGTACATGCAGGATCGCTTCGGATTTCGCGTCGGCCTGTGCCCCGTCGCCGAGGAGATCGCGTCGCGCACGCTCGCGATCCCGTTCCACGCGCGGCTCGCCGAGGACGATCAGGCGTATGTCGCGGACGCTCTCCGCGAATCCCTGGACTAGTGTCGCGCGGCCCGTCTCAAGGTGAGGCCCTCACCGCGTGGGCGCTATGGGGCCTCGTCGCCCTGTGCGTGGTCACGACGTACAGCCGGATCGACCCGAGCGAGACGTACCACGTGTCGAGGGAAGGAATCGCGGGCGGGCTCAGTCGCGCGCTCACGCTCGTCAACTTCCCGTTCGGACTTGTCGCGATCGCACTCGTCCTGATCGCCGCGGCCGCCCTTCCTCGGAGTGCGTGGTGGGTCGCGGCGCCCGCGATCGGATTGTGCGCCACGATTCCGTGGTTCAACGAGCAGAAGAACCTCGACGCCCACTGGGGGAACGCGATCCCTGCGCTCGGAGTTGTGATCGCGGCTGGGCTGACCGTGGCGGCGACGCGACGCGCCGGCCCGTCACTCGCATCGCAACGGCCGTGGGACACCGCACGCGTGATCGATCGTCGCCGTCGTGCTCCTGCTCTCCTTGCCCTGGCTCAGCGCGGAGCTCGGCTTCCACTTCCCCGGCGACGTCTTCATGGGGGAAGAGATCATCCCCGAGAATGACGGCACGCTCATCGCCGCGGTTCACCTCGGCCACCATCACGGTGAGGACGGCGCGCTGCTGCTGATCACCGCCCTGCTTCTCTCGCGTGTCTTCGTAGAGACGAGAGGCCTGCGTATCGCGATCACGTCGTATCTCGGGCTGATGCTCTCGTATGGCGCGGTCAACTGCGTCCAGGACGCGTGGAACGAGCAATTCGTGAAGCGTGGCTGGACGGACGCGAGGATTCCGTCGGCGATCCTGCCCTCGGCGAACCCGATCTGGTTGGTCGTCATCGCACTTGCCGTGCTCTCCACCGTCGCTCTTCTCCGCGAGGACAAGCGGCCGTCATACTCCGCTCCATGACGCCGGCGCGGATGATCTTCCTCGGCTTCGGGAAGTACGCGCGCGCTGACAAGATCTACGCGCTCGAGCCCATTACGGGAGACGATCGAGGGGGCGGCCGCCGGACGCTAGTGTGGGTCGAAGGCGTGGGCGAGCCGCTTGTGGCGTCACGGACCGAGCGCACGATCCTCCACGAGATGGGCCATGAGGGCGGAGATTCGGCGCTGCTCGACGGCGCGCTCGATCTCGCGGAGCGTCTCGCTGCGGCGGCGGAGGAAGGTCGCGTCGATCTCGGGGACCTCGGGCGTCGGGCGCGCAAGCTCCTCGCCGCGACGGCACGACCAGCCGAGACCGAGCCGCTCTTCTGACGCCTCCGCGAGGGTTCTTCGCGCGCGACGCGGACGTCGTCGCACGGGAGCTCGTCGGGTGGACGCTCCTCGTCGACGGCGTCGGAGGGACGATCGTCGAGACTGAGGCGTATGCGCCGGATGATCCGGCGAGCCATTCGTTCGCAGGGCGGACGCGCCGGAACGCGACGATGTTCGGGCCGCCGGGTCGGCTGTACGTCTACCGCTCGTACGGGATCCACTGGTGCGCAAACGTCGTCTGCGCAGACGAGGCGATCGGCGCGGCGGTCCTCCTGCGCGCGGTCGAGCCGACGCACGGCGTCGGGGAGATGCGCGAGCGGCGTAGCTTGGACGACGTCCGCTTGCTCGCGTCCGGGCCGGGGAGGCTCACCCAGGCGCTCGGCATCACGTCCGCGCACGACGGGCTCG
>CAVZNF010000006.1:0-162273 GCA_963776565.1 uncultured Gaiellaceae bacterium | reverse complement strand
ACCTTGAAAGCGACGCCATGGCTCGAACGGGTCGGTGCCCTCGCCCGCACCTCAGCGGAGCCCGTTCCCGCCTCGACCTGACGGTTCGTCCGGCGCGGCGAGTTAGCTTCGCCGCGGTGTATCGCAGCTCCTATTTCGACCGCTTCTCCAAGCGGACCGCGCGCTCGAGCGGTCATCCGATCGCCTTCGTCGCTGCGTTCGGGCTCATCGTCGGCTGGCTCGTCACCGGCCCGATCTTCGGCTTCAGCGCGACCTGGCAGCTCGTCATCAACACGGCCACGACGATCGTGACGTTTCTCATGGTCTTCCTCATCCAGAACACGCAGAACCGCGACGGCGCGGCTGTCCAGCTCAAGCTCGACGAGCTGATCCGCTCGACCCGTGGGGCGCACAACGCCGTCCTCGACCTGGAGGAACTCTCGGAGGACGAGCTCGAGGCGTTTCACGGGAACTATCTCGAGCTGGCCGAAGCTGCGCGCAATGAGATTCGTAGTGGCACAGCGGACACGGGAACGCCGACGATCCAGTTTCCGTCCCCGGGCTGAGAGAAAACGGCGTCAGGCGGCGGCAGCCGCGCGCTCGGCGAGCACGCCGCGCAGGAACTGCCCGGTCGCCGACTCTTCGATCTCGGCGACGTCCTCGGGCGTTCCGGTGGCAATGATCTCGCCGCCCTCGTCGCCGCCTTCGGGCCCGAGGTCGACGATCCAGTCCGCCTGCTTGATCACGTCGAGGTTGTGCTCGATCACGAGCACCGTGTTGCCGTTGTCGACCAGCCGCTGGAGCACCTCGAGCAGCTTCTCGATGTCCGCGAAGTGGAGACCAGTAGTCGGCTCGTCGAGGATGTAGAGCGTCTTCCCGGTCGCGACCTTCGAGAGCTCCGCGGCGAGCTTCACGCGCTGCGCCTCGCCGCCGGAGAGCGTCGTCGCCGGCTGGCCGAGCTTGATGTAGTCGAGCCCCACGTCGTGCAACGTCTGTAGGCGCCGCCGGATCTTCGGGATCTTCGCGAAGAAGTCGAGCGCCTCCTCGACCGACATCTCGAGCACGTCCGAGATCGACTTGCCCTTGAAGCGCACCTCGAGGGTCTCCTTGTTGTACCGCCGCCCGTGGCAGGTCTCGCACGGGACGTACACGTCGGGCAGGAAGTGCATCTCGATCTTGATCGTCCCGTCGCCCTTGCACGCCTCGCAGCGGCCGCCGCGGACGTTGAACGAGAAGCGACCAGGCTTGTAGCCGCGGATCTTCGCCTCGGGCGTCAGTGAATAGAGCTCCCGCACGTGCGTGAAGAGGTCGGTGTACGTCGCAGGATTGGAGCGCGGCGTCCGCCCGATCGGGCTCTGGTCGATGTCGATCACTTTGTCGAAGCAGTCGATCCCGTCCACCGACTCGTGGTCGCCCGGCTTCGTCCGCATCCGGTTCAGTCGGTTCGCGAGCGACTTGTAGAGGATCTCGTTCACGAGCGTCGACTTCCCCGACCCTGAGACGCCGGTCACGGCGATGAACCGCCCGACCGGGAAGTCGACGTCGATGCCCTTCAAGTTGTGCATCGACGCGCCGCGGACGGAGAACCAGCCGCGCTCGTCGTCTTCGCGCCTTGGCGGGACGAGGATCCGGCGCTTGCCGCTCAGGAATGCCCCCGTGACCGAGCCTGGCGTGTCCGCGATCGTCGCCGCGACACCCTCGCCGACGATCTCACCGCCGTGCTCGCCCGCTCCAGGACCGAGATCGACCACCCAGTCAGAGGCGCGCATCATCTGCTCGTCGTGCTCGACGACGAGGACGGTGTTGCCGACGTCTCGGAGCTTCTCGAGCGTGTCGATGAGCCTTCCGTTGTCGCGCTGATGCAGCCCGATCGACGGCTCGTCGAGGATGTAGAGGACGCCGACGAGCTGCGACCCGATCTGTGTCGCCAGTCGCAACCGCTGAGCTTCGCCGCCGGAGAGCGTCTTCGCCGCTCGGTCGAGCTGGAGGTAGCCGACTCCGACGTTCTCGAGGAACATGAGCCGCTCGCGCACCTCCTTGAGGATGCGCCGACCGATGAGTTCCTCGGTCTTCGTCAGCTGGAGCTCGTCAACGAACCGGAGCGCACGGGCAACCGACATCTGCGTGAACCCGTGAATCGAGAGATCGCCGATCGTCACGGCGAGCACTTCAGGCTTGAGCCGCGCGCCGTGGCACTCTGGGCACGGTCGGAAGCTCATGTACTCCTCGATGCGGTCACGCGCGTGGGACGAGTCCGTCTCGCGGTAGCGCCGCTGCATGTTGTTGAGGAGACCCTCGAACGCCATCGTGTACTGGCGCTTCCGGCCCATCCGGTTGCGGTACGTCACGAAGATCTTTTCTGCTCCCGTCCCGTGCAGGAACCGATCCTGCTGCTCGGTTGCGAGCTCGCGCCACGGCACGTCGAGCGGGATCTCGTAGCGCTCCGCGATCGCCTCGATCACCGAGTCGTAGAAGCTCTGGCTTCCGATCGTCCACGGGACGAGTGCGCCCTCCTCGATCGAGAGCGACGTGTCGGGAACGAGGAGATCGGGGTCGATCTCGAGCTGCGCGCCGAGGCCGGTGCAGCGGGGACATGCTCCGTGCGGCGAGTTGAACGAGAAGACGCGGGGCTCGAGCTCGGGCAGCGAGACGCCGTGATCGGGGCACGCGAGGTTCTCGGAGAAGGTGAGCTCGTCTCCGTCGACCACGTCGATGACCACGAGCCCCTCGGCAAGCGACGTCGCCGTTTCGACGGATTGCGTGAGTCGCTGCCGGAGATCGGCCTTCATGGCGAGCCGGTCGACGACGACCTCGATCGTGTGCTTGAACTTCTTGTCGAGGACGATCTCCTCCTCGAGGAGCCGCAGCTCGCCGTCGACCTTGACGCGCGTGAAGCCGTCGCGGCGCAGCTCCTCCAGGATGTCCTTGAACTCGCCCTTGCGGTCGCGCACAACCGGAGCGTTCACCGTAAACCTCGTGCCTTCGTCGAGGCGCAGCACCTGCTCGACGATCTGGTCGAGCGACTGCCCCGCGATCGGCCGCCCGCAGATCGGGCAGTGTGGCCGGCCGATACGCGCATATAGCAGCCGCAGGTAGTCGTAGATCTCAGTGACCGTCCCCACTGTCGAGCGCGGGTTGCGCGAAGTCGTCTTCTGGTCGATTGAGATCGCCGGCGAGAGCCCGTCGATCGAGTCGACGTCGGGCTTTTCCATCATCTGCAAGAACTGACGTGCGTATGCGGAGAGCGACTCCACGTAGCGCCGCTGGCCCTCGGCGTAGATCGTGTCGAACGCGAGCGAGGACTTCCCGGAGCCCGAGAGGCCGGTCACGCAGACGAGCGCGTTCCGCGGGATGCGGACGGTGACGTTCTTCAGGTTGTGCTCGCGGGCGCCGTGGACGACGAGCTCTTCGGCCTGGCTCATAGGCGCGTCATTGTACCGAGGCGAACAGACGTTCGATAGGTCACCTATCCTCCGGCGATCGTGCAGCTAGGTCGTGGGGCCGGGGCGGCGCCGGCCGCGCGCCGCCCTCACCCGGAGACCCGGAACGGGCCGCCCGTTCCGACTGCTAGCCGTCCGAGACCTTGACCTGACCGCGAATCTCGCCGCCGGCGTTCTTCGCCGTGTGGATGTTCACGTACCCCGCGCCGGACTCGAGCTTCGCGAACTGCGCATGCGTCAGTAGCCCCGTGCCCTTCTGACCGCTCCGGCACGGACCGCACAGGGCGAGCGCCACCGGGCCGGCCTTTCCGGGCTTGCCGATGTGGATGTGCGCCGCAATCGCAGACCCGGAGAGGCGCGAGAACGTGAGCTTCCACGTGACCCTCGCTTTGTCGTTCGCGAGCTCGACTGCCGTGCCCGTGAAGCTTCCGGTCGCCCCGACGGGTACGCCCTTCGGCCTCGGCACCTCCGACCTCGCCTTGAGGCTCGCCGACACCTTGTACGAGTCTCCCTGCGCCGCTGCGAACGCGAACCCGGCAAACGCGAGTGCGACCATCGCAAAGACTCCAATCGTCCTGAACATCGTGCCTCCCTCGTTCGGTTACCTCGGTTCTTCGGGAGACCGGACGGAACGGATTGCGAGAGCGCGAACGAACGTCAGCGGCGAGCGGTGCGCCAGCGACCGAAGATCAGCCCGCCGACGGTGAAGCCGAGCCCGAACGTCCCTAGCGCGAAGGCGCCGATCGCGATGAACCTCCGCCAGAGCGATAGCCGCTGCCAACGGCCGATCGCCTCCTCTTCCTCGGCGGACAGCGGCTCACCGCGCCGCTGCTTGCGCGCGGCCCCACCTGCACGAAGCCCCAGGTAGATGTCGTCGAACAGTTCCGGCGACTCGTCCGCCACGGCGCGAGTGTACCCAGTGCTTCGGCCATAACCGCGTCGGTAGAGTCCGCGCCCGTGGAAACGGCGCTCGCGGAGCTCAAGGAACGGCTCGGGAAGCTGACGGACGTCCGCCGCACAGGCGCCGTGCTCGTCTGGGACATGACGGTGTTCATGCCACCGGGCGGCGCACCAACGCGTGCGGCGCAGCTCGGCACGCTCGAGGAGATCGCCCACGAGCTCGAGACGGACGATCGACTCGGCGAGCTTTATGAGGAGCTCGGGCCGTATGCCGACTCGCTCCCGCACGACTCCGACGACGCCTCGCTGATCCGCGTGGGGCTCCGCGACTACACACGCGCCTCCCGCGTCCCGACAGATCTCGCAACACGACTCGTCGAGACCGCAGCGAACGCCTACGAGGTGTGGGTCAAGGCCCGCGAAGAATCCGACTTCGCGACGTTCCGGCCGTGGCTCGAGCGCACCGTCGAGCTCCGCCGCGAGTACGTCGAGTGCTTTGCACCCTACGACGACGTCTACGACGTGCTGCTCGAGGACTACGAGCCTGGCATGCGCACGTCCGAGATCCGCGAGATCTTCGAGGTGCTCACGCCCGAGCTCCGCTCCCTCGTCGCCGAGCACGCCACCGACGAGGAGGACGGGTTCATGAAGGGCCCGTTCCCCGTGGCCGGCCAGGACAAGCTCTCGCGGGAGCTAGCGGAAGCCTTCGGCGTGACCTGGGACCAGTTCCGGCTCGACACGACCGTCCATCCGTTCGAGATCACGTTTGGCCTCGGCGATGTCCGTCTCACTAGCCGCTATGACGAGAACGACATCAACTCGCTCTTCACGGCGATGCACGAGACGGGTCACGGCATCTACGAGTGGGGCGTCTCGAAGTCACTTGAGCGCACGCCGCTCTGCATGGGCGCGTCGTCCACGCTGCACGAGTCGCAGAGCCGACTCTGGGAAAACGTCGTCGGCCGCTCACTGCCGTTCTGGAGCTGGTTCTACCCGCGCGTGCAGGAGACGTTCCCGGCGCAGCTGGGTAGCGTCCCGCTCGAGAGCTTCCACCGTGCCGTCAACCGAGCGCGCCGCTCGTTCATCCGCGTCGATGCGGACGAGACGAGCTACGGCCTGCATCTCATCCTCCGCTTCGAACTCGAGCAGGAACTGATCTCGGGCCGCCTCGCCGTCGCCGACCTCCCCGAGGCCTGGAACGCGCGGTTCGAGGAGCTCATGGGCGTCGCAGTGCCGAACGACTCGTTCGGCGTTCTCCAGGACTCGCACTGGGCGGGTGGCGCGTTCGGCTACTTCCCGACCTACCTCCTCGGCAGCGTGCTCTCCGTGCAGATCTGGGAGCTGGCACGCTCGGCGATTCCGGACATCGACGAGCAGATCGGACGCGGCGAGTTCGGCGAGCTGCACGCCTGGCTGCGCGAGAACATCTACGCACTCGGTCGCAAGCTGACGCCGGCGGAGCTAATCCAACGCGTCGTCGGCGGGCCGATCGACCCGCAGCCCTACCTGGCGTACCTGCGCGAGAAGCTCGACGTGGCCTAAGCAGCCTGGCCGAAGCGCTTCTCGGCGCGTGCACGTGCTCGAGCGGCCTCGACGTCGCGGTCACGAGGTGGCGCGCTGGTCACCAGTTCGGCCAGCAGATGACTCGTGATGTGAGCGACCTCGTCGACTGCGCGGGCGAACGCTGCTTCATTCGCCTTCGACGGCTTCTGCGTCCCGCTGACCTTGCGCACGTACTGGAGCGCGGCCGCGCGCACCTCGTCTTCGGACGCAGGCGGCTCGAAGTTGTGGAGCGTCTTGATGTTCCGGCACATGTGACCCAGCCTAGCGCCCGTAGACCCGCCACTGCCGCGGCGACACGAGCTCGAGCTTCCAGGCGGAGCTAGGCGCATGAACGACGCCGTCGGTCGGCTCATGCACAGCGCTCCTCGACGAGGCGCGCGAGATCTTCGAGGGCTTGAAAGCGACGCCATGGCTCGAACGGGCCGGCGCCCTCGCCCGCACCTCAGCGGAGCCCGTTCCCGCCTCGACCTGACGGTTCGTCCGGCGCGGCGAGTTAGCTTCGCCGCGGTGTATCGCAGCTCCTACTTCGACCGCTTCTCCAAGCGGACTGCGCGCTCGAGCGGTCATCCGATCGCCTTCGTCGCCGCGTTCGGGCTCATCGTCGGCTGGCTCGTCACCGGCCCGATCTTCGGCTTCAGCGCGACCTGGCAGCTCGTCATCAACACGGCGACGACGATCGTGACGTTCCTCATGGTCTTCCTCATCCAGAACACGCAGAACCGCGACGGCGCGGCTGTCCAGCTCAAGCTCGACGAGCTGATCCGCTCGACCCATGGGGCACACAACGCCGTCCTCGACCTGGAGGAACTCTCGGAGGACGAGCTCGAGGCGTTTCACGGGAAATATCTCGAGCTGGCCGAAGCTGCGCGCAATGAGATTCGTAGTGGCGCTGCGGACACGGGAACGCCGACGATCCAGTTTCCGTCCCCGGGCTGAGAGAAAACGGCGTCAGGCGGCGGCAGCCGCGCGCTCGGCGAGCACGCCGCGGAGGAACTGGCCGGTCGCCGACTCCTCGATCTCGGCGACGTCCTCGGGCGTTCCGGTGGCGATGATCTCGCCGCCCTCGTCGCCGCCTTCGGGCCCGAGGTCGACGATCCAGTCCGCCTGCTTGATCACGTCGAGGTTGTGCTCGATCACGAGCACCGTGTTGCCGTTGTCGACCAGCCGCTGGAGCACCTCGAGCAGCTTCTCGATGTCCGCGAAGTGGAGACCCGTCGTCGGCTCGTCGAGGATGTAGAGCGTCTTCCCGGTCGCGACCTTCGAGAGCTCCGCGGCGAGCTTCACCCGCTGCGCCTCGCCGCCGGAGAGCGTCGTCGCCGGCTGGCCGAGCTTGATGTAGTCGAGCCCGACGTCGTGCAGCGTCTGCAGGCGCCGCCGGATCTTCGGGATCTTCGCGAAGAAGTCGAGCGCCTCCTCGACCGACATCTCGAGCACGTCCGAGATCGACTTGCCCTTGAAGCGCACCTCGAGCGTCTCCTTGTTGTACCGCCGCCCGTGGCAGGTCTCGCACGGGACGTAGACGTCGGGGAGGAAGTGCATCTCGATCTTGATCGTCCCGTCGCCCTTGCACGCCTCGCAGCGGCCGCCCCGGACGTTGAACGAGAAGCGGCCCGGCTTGTAGCCGCGGATCTTCGCCTCGGGCGTCAGCGAGTAGAGCTCGCGCACGTGCGTGAAGAGGTCGGTGTACGTCGCCGGATTCGAGCGCGGCGTCCGCCCGATCGGGCTCTGGTCGATGTCGATGACCTTGTCGAAGACGTCGATCCCGTCGACGCGACTCGTGGTCGCCCGGCTTCGTCCGCATCTTGTTCAGCCGGTTCGCGAGCGACTTGTAGAGGATCTCGTTCACGAGCGTCGACTTCCCCGAGCCCGAGACACCGGTCACGGCGATGAACCGCCCGACCGGGAAGTCGACGTCGATGCCCTTCAGGTTGTGCATCGACGCGCCGCGGACGGAGAACCAGCCGCGCTCGTCGTCCTCGCGCCTCGGCGGGACGAGGATCCGGCGCTTGCCGCTCAGGAATGCCCCCGTGACCGAGCCTGGAGTGTCCGCGATCGTCTCCGCGACACCCTCGCCGACGATCTCGCCGCCGTGCTCGCCCGCGCCAGGCCCGAGGTCGACCACCCAGTCGGACGCGCGCATCATCTGCTCGTCGTGCTCGACGACGAGGACGGTGTTGCCGACGTCGCGGAGCTTCTCGAGCGTGTCGATGAGCCGTCCGTTGTCGCGCTGGTGCAGCCCGATCGACGGCTCGTCGAGGATGTAGAGGACGCCGACGAGCTGCGACCCGATCTGCGTCGCCAGCCGCAACCGCTGAGCCTCGCCGCCGGAGAGCGTCTTCGCCGCCCGGTCGAGCTGGAGGTAGCCGACGCCGACGTTCTCGAGGAACATGAGCCGCTCGCGCACCTCCTTGAGGATGCGCCGACCGATGAGCTCCTCGGTCTTCGTCAGCTGGAGCTCGTCGACGAACCGGAGCGCACGTGCAACCGACATCTGCGTGAACCCGTGGATCGAGAGATCGCCGATCGTCACGGCGAGCACCTCCGGCTTGAGCCGCGCGCCGTGGCACTCCGGGCACGGTCGGAAGCTCATGTACTCCTCGATGCGGTCGCGCGCATGCGACGAGTCCGTCTCGCGGTAGCGCCGCTGCAGGTTGTTGAGGAGACCCTCGAACGCCATCGTGTACTGGCGCTTCCGGCCCATCCGGTTGCGGTACGTCACGAAGATCTTCTCTGCCCCCGTCCCGTGCAGGAACCGATCCTGCTGCTCGGTCGCGAGCTCGCGCCACGGCACGTCGAGCGGGATCTCGTAGCGCTCCGCGATCGCCTCGATCACCGAGTCGTAGAAGCTCTGGCTTCCGATCGTCCACGGGACGAGCGCGCCCTCCTCGATCGAGAGCGACGTATCGGGAACGAGGAGATCGGGGTCGATCTCGAGCTGCGCGCCGAGCCCGGTGCAGCGGGGACATGCTCCGTGCGGCGAGTTGAACGAGAACACGCGCGGCTCGAGCTCGGGCAGCGAGACGCCGTGATCGGGGCACGCGAGGTTCTCGGAGAAGGTGAGCTCGTCTCCGTCGACGACGTCGATGACCACGAGCCCCTCGGCAAGCGACGTCGCCGTCTCGACGGACTGCGTGAGCCGCTGCCGGAGATCGGCCTTCATCGCGAGCCGGTCGACGACGACCTCGATCGTGTGCTTGAACTTCTTGTCGAGGACGATCTCCTCCTCGAGGAGCCGCAGCTCGCCGTCGACCTTCACGCGCGTGAAGCCGTCGCGGCGCAGCTCCTCCAGGATGTCCTTGAACTCGCCCTTGCGGTCGCGCACGACCGGAGCGTTCACCGTGAACCTCGTGCCTTCGTCGAGGCGCAGCACCTGCTCGACGATCTGGTCGAGCGACTGCCCCGCGATCGGGCGCCCGCAGATCGGGCAGTGCGGCCGGCCGATGCGCGCATACAGCAGCCGCAGGTAGTCGTAGATCTCCGTGACCGTGCCGACCGTCGAGCGCGGGTTGCGCGAGGTCGTCTTCTGGTCGATGGAGATCGCCGGCGAGAGCCCGTCGATCGAGTCGACGTCGGGCTTCTCCATCATCTGCAGGAACTGGCGCGCGTATGCGGAGAGCGACTCGACGTACCGCCGCTGACCCTCCGCGTAGATCGTGTCGAACGCGAGCGAGGACTTCCCGGAGCCCGAGAGGCCGGTCACGCACGACGAGCGCGTTCCGCGGAATGCGGACGGTGACGTTCTTCAGGTTGTGCTCGCGGGCGCCGTGGACGACGAGCTCTTCGGCCTGGCTCATAGGCGCGTCATTCTACCGAGGCGAACAGACGTTCGATAGCGGCGCCTATCCTCCGGCGATCGTGCAGTTCGCGTCGTGGGGCCGGGGCGGCGCCGGCCGCGCGCCGCCCCTCACCCGGAGACCCGGAGCGAGTCGCCGTTCCGACCGCTAGCCGTCCGAGACCTTGACCTGACCGCGAATCTCGCCGCCGGCGTTCTTCGCCGTGTGGATGTTCACGTACCCCGCGCCGGACTCGAGCTTCGCGAACTGCGCATGCGTCAGTAGCCCCGTGCCCTTCTGACCGCTCCGGCACGGACCGCACAGGGCGAGCGCCACCGGGCCGGCCTTTCCGGGCTTGCCGATGTGGATGTGCGCCGCAATCGCAGACCCGGAGAGGCGCGAGAACGTGAGCTTCCACGTGACCCTCGCCTTGTCGTTCGCGAGCTCGACTGCCGTGCCCGTGAAGCTTCCGGTCGCCCCGACGGGTACGCCCTTCGGCCTCGGCACCTCCGACCTCGCCTTGAGGCTCGCCGACACCTTGTACGAGTCTCCCTGCGCCGCTGCGAACGCGAACCCGGCAAACGCGAGCGCGACCATCGCGACGACTCCGATCGTCCTGAACATCGTGCCTCCCTCTTCGGTTACCTCGGTTCTTCGGGAGACCGGACGGAACGGATTGCGAGAGCGCGAGACGAACGTCAGCGGCGAGCGGTGCGCCAGCGACCGAAGATCAGCCCGCCGACGGTGAAGCCGAGCCCGAACGTCCCGAGCGCGAAGGCGCCGATCGCGATGAACCTCCGCCAGAGCGATAGCCGCTGCCAACGGCCGATCGCCTCCTCTTCCTCGGCGGACAGCGGCTCACCGCGCCGCTGCTTGCGCGCGGCCCCACCTGCACGGAGCCCCAGGTAGATGTCGTCGAACAGTTCCGGCGACTCGTCCGCCACGGCGCGAGTGTACCCAGTGCTTCGGCCATGAACGCGTCGGTAGAGTCCGCGCCCGTGGAAGCGGCGCTCGCGGAGCTCAAGGAACGGCTCGGGAAGCTGACGGACGTCCGCCGCACGGGCGCCGTGCTCGTCTGGGACATGACGGTGTTCATGCCACCGGGCGGGGCACCAACGCGTGCGGCGCAGCTCGGCACGATCGAGGAGATCGCCCACGAGCTCGAGACGGACGATCGACTCGGCGAGCTTTATGAGGAGCTCGGGCCGTATGCCGACTCGCTCCCGCACGACTCCGACGACGCCTCGCTGATCCGCGTGGGGCTCCGCGACTACACCCGCGCCTCCCGCGTCCCGACAGATCTCGCGACGCGGCTCGTCGAGACCGCGGCGAACGCCTACGAGGTGTGGGTCAAGGCCCGCGAGGAGTCCGACTTCGCGACGTTCCGGCCGTGGCTCGAGCGCACCGTGGAGCTCCGCCGCGAGTACGTCGAGTGCTTCGCACCCTACGACGACGCCTACGACGTGCTGCTCGAGGACTACGAGCCTGGCATGCGCACGTCCGAGATCCGCGAGATCTTCGCGGTGCTCACGCCCGAGCTCCGCTCGCTCGTCGCCGAGCACGCAACCGACGAGGAGGACGGGTTCATGAAGGGGCCGTTCCCCGTCGCCGGCCAGGACAAGCTCTCGCGGGAGCTGGCAGAAGCCTTCGGCGTGACCTGGGACCAGTTCCGGCTCGACACGACCGTCCATCCGTTCGAGATCACGTTTGGCCTCGGCGATGTCCGTCTCACCAGCCGCTATGACGAGAACGACATCAACTCGCTCTTCACGGCGATGCACGAGACGGGTCACGGCATCTACGAGTGGGGCGTCTCGAAGTCGCTTGAGCGCACGCCGCTCTGCATGGGCGCGTCGTCCACGCTGCACGAGTCGCAGAGCCGACTCTGGGAGAACGTCGTCGGCCGCTCGCTGCCGTTCTGGAGCTGGTTCTACCCGCGCGTGCAGGAGACGTTCCCGGAGCAGCTGGGTAGCGTCCCGCTCGAGAGCTTCCACCGGGCCGTCAACCGAGCGCGCCGCTCGTTCATCCGCGTCGATGCGGACGAGACGAGCTACGGCCTGCATCTCATCCTCCGCTTCGAGCTCGAGCAGGAGCTGATCTCGGGCCGCCTCGCCGTCGCCGACCTCCCCGAGGCCTGGAACGCGCGGTTCGAGGAGCTCATGGGCGTCGCAGTGCCGAACGACTCGCTCGGCGTCCTCCAGGACTCGCACTGGGCGGGTGGCGCGTTCGGCTACTTCCCGACCTATCTCCTCGGCAGCGTGCTCTCCGTGCAGATCTGGGAGCTGGCCCGCTCGGCGATTCCGGACGTCGACGAGCAGATCGGGCGCGGCGAGTTCGGCGAGCTGCACGCCTGGCTGCGCGAGAACATCTACGCACTCGGTCGCAAGCTGACGCCGGCGGAGCTCATCCAACGCGTCGTCGGCGGGCCGATCGACCCGCAGCCCTACCTCGCGTACCTGCGCGAGAAGCTCGACGCGGCCTAGGCGGCCTGGCCGAAGCGCTTCTCGGCGCGTGCACGTGCTCGAGCGGCCTCGACGTCGCGGTCACGAGGTGGCGCGCTGGTCACCAGTTCGGCCAGCAGATGACTCGTGATGTGAGCGACCTCGTCGACCGCGCGGGCGAACGCTGCTTCATTCGCCTTCGACGGCTTCTGCGTCCCGCTGACCTTGCGCACGTACTGGAGCGCGGCCGCGCGCACCTCGTCTTCGGACGCAGGCGGCTCGAAGTTGTGGAGCGTCTTGATGTTCCGGCACATGTGACCCAGCCTAGCGCCCGTAGATCCGCCACTGCCGCGGCGACACGAGCTCGAGCTTCCACCCGGCCTCGGCCAGACCGGTTCGTGTCGACCTCCTTGTACGGTCCGACGACGAGCCAGTCGGCATCCTCAGGCACGACGCCCGTGTCCGGGACGAAGCGGACAGTCCGCCTCAGTCCCGCGTCCCACGCCGGGTAGATGTACGTGTTGGGGACGAGGTCGAGCGCGATCGTCGCGTCCACCGGGATCTTCTCCTCGAGGAACCGGAACGCGCTCTCGTCGCCCCCGCCGCCACCTGCCTGCACGAACCAGCGCGCCGACTGCTCGCGGCGTGCGGTTCCCGGGGAGCAGAGCCAGGCCGGCGGGGCGCGGAACGAAGTACGCGACCACCACCGCCAGCGTCGCAGCGGTGAGCCCCACGGCAGTCCATGCGAGCGGGCGAACGCGCACGCAGATCCCGAGCACTGCCGTGGCGAGCGCGACCGGAAACGCCACGAAGCGAATCCGTATCGGGTCGTACTCGAGGCTCAAGCGCGAGCACGAGGATGAAGAGCAGCGGCGACGCGATCGCGATTGCGGCAGCCAGCGGTAGGCGCCGCCGCGCGACGTCTCGCATGACGATCGCGCCGACCCAGATGAGGAGCAGCAGGAACGCGATTCCGTACGCGGAGTGGATCGGGCTCTCGTAGAGCTGCAACGGCACGCGCGCGGCGGGAGGATGATCGGAGACAGGTGCGCCGTGACGAGAGCTTGCCGTGACGCCCGCCCTGCGACGTCGACCCACGTCGCGAGCATCGGGTACAGCACGACCGCACTCACGGCAACGAGTGCGGCGGCGCCGGCAGCCCGGCGACGACGCACGGAGAAGCAGGATTCCGGCCGCGACGGCGACGAGGAGCCCGACGACCAGACCGGGTGTCGGCGAGCGGAGCCAGCCCCCGCCTTCGGCGCCGGACATCTCGAGGAAGTCACGAGACAGCCATCCGATCCGGTCGAGCGTCGGCCCCAGGGAGCGGTCGGCGATCTGTGGGAACGCATCGCCGACAGGCCGCCGTCGAGCTTGCCGGTCACGACCAAGTTGACGTAGTACCAGACGGAGCCTCCAGCGAGCCCTGCGATTCCGGCGACGCCGAGAGCCGGCCACGTCCGCGCGGCGATTCGCCGCGAGCACGAACGCGATGAGCACCGGCAGGGCGAAGCAGCGTCGTCAGCTTCGTGCCGACCGCGAGCGCGAGAGCCAGGGCCGCGAGGACGAGGTCGACTCGCGCGGGGCGGATGGCGAAGTACGCGCAGGCGACGAGAGGCCCGGCAACTGCGAGGTCGTTGAGCGCCGTCGGCGTCTGCAGCACGACGATCGTGTACGTCGAGAAGGCGACGGCTCCGAACGCGGCCTCCGTGACACCGAGCCCGAGTCTTCGCGCGATCCCTGCGATCCCGAGACACGCGGCGAGCACGCCGAAGAGCTGGACGAACGTCGTATAGCGATCGCCGTCGCTCAGGATCATCGACGCGGCGATCTGGATCTCCGCGTCCGGCGGAGATGCATCGACGCGCCGTCTGGGGTGTCCTCCGCGTAGCGAACCGCGTGTTGCTGCTTCCACAACGCGGCACGCGGGAGGTGGTAGAGCTGCGTGTCCGGGCGAGCTCTGCGGAACCGCGACCGCGACGACGATCAGATACAGGTGAGTGATGACCGCGAGCGTCGCGAGGACGAGCACCGCGCGATCGCGAAGGGCGAGGCGGACGGCCGGCACGAGAGACCGAACGTGGGGTGACGGACGCCCGCGCAGCGCCCAGACGACGAGAGCGACGGCGAGCGCGAAGCCGAAAGCGACGAGCAGCGCCGTGCGCGTCAGCAGGCCCGCAGGTGAGAGAGCGAGCGATACGACGACGACCTCGGCCGTCGCGAAGAGGTACGTGGCGAGAAGGAATCCGATCGCAGACCGCAAGCCCGAGGCAGCTTGCGAGCAGCACGGCTGTCGAGACGACGAGCAAGCCGCCGAGCGCGAGGAGCAGCGTGCCCACGCATCCAGCCTAGATGGGCGGTCCGCAGACCTCGACGCGCTAGGCGCATGAACGACGCCGATCGCGTCGGGCTCATGCGGCGCCGACGGCGCTCAGCTCGCGGCGAAGCTCCTTGATCTCATCGCGCAGCTTCGCGGCGTACTCGAAGCGGAGCTCCTCGGCGGCGAGGTACATCTCCTCCTCGAGCGTGATGACGAGCTTCTCGAGCTCCTCGTGCGTCATGCCCTCGACCTCGACCTTCCCTCGACGGCGGCGCGAGGAAGGAACATGCGGCGACTCGAGCGAGAGGAGCTCCGAGATGTCGGAGACGCCCTTCACGATCGACTCGGGCGTGATCCCGTGCTCCTCGTTGTAGGCGACCTGGATCGCGCGGCGGCGTGACGTCTCGTCCATCGCACCGACGATCGCCTCGGTGCGCTTGTCCGCGTACAGGATGACCTTCCCCGCCGTGTTGCGCGCGGCGCGGCCCGTCGTCTGGATGAGCGCCGTCTTGCCGCGCAGGAAGCCTTCCTTGTCGGCGTCGAGGACGGCGACGAGCGACACCTCGGGCAGGTCGAGCCCTTCGCGCAGGAGGTTCACCCCGACGAGGACGTCGTACTCGCCGAGGCGCAGCTCGCGGATGATCGCGATCCGATCGAGCGTGTCGATCTCGGAGTGGAGGTAGCGCGCGCGGACGCCCGCCTCGAGCAGGTAGTCGGTCAGGTCCTCGGACATCTTCTTCGTCAGCGTCGTGACGAGAACACGCTCGCCCGCCTCCTCGCGATGGCGGATCTCGTTCAGGAGGTCGTCGATCTGGTTCTTGGTCGGGCGGAGCTCCATCTCCGGGTCGACGACGCCGGTCGGGCGGATGAGCTGCTCGGCGATCACCTTCGAGCGCGTGAGCTCGAACGGGCCGGGCGTCGCGGACACGAAGACGAGCTGCTGCACCTTCCCGAGGAACTCGTCGAAGCGCAGCGGACGGTTGTCGAGCGCGGACGGGAGCCGGAAGCCGAAGTCGATGAGCGTCTGCTTGCGCGAGCGGTCGCCCTCGTACATGCCTCCGAGCTGCGGGACCGTCTGGTGCGACTCGTCGACGAAGCAGACGAAGTCGTCCGGGAAGTAGTCGATGAGCGTGAACGGGTGCGAGCCGACGGGACGTCCCTCGAGCGCGCGCGAGTAGTTCTCGATCCCGTTGCAGAAGCCGAGCTCCTTCATCATCTCGAGGTCGTACTCCGTGCGCTGTCGGATGCGGTGCGCCTCGAGCATCCGGCCTTCTGCCTCGAACTTCGCGACCTGCTGCTCGAGCTCCGCGCGCAGGTCTTCGACCGCGCGCTCGATCGTAGGCGATCGAGGTCACGTACTCGGTCGCCGGCCAGATGACGAGGTTGTCGAGGTGCGAGTACACCTCGCCCGGTGAGCGAGTCGAAGTGGGTGATCTGCTCCACCTCGTCGCCGAAGAACGAGACCCGGTACGCGGTCTCGATGTTCGCCGGCTGGATCTCGACGAGGTCGCCCTTCACCCGAAAGCGGCCGCGGCCGAGGACGGTGTCGTTGCGCACGTACTGGCTCTCGATGAGCTTCCGGAGCACCTCGTCGCGGTCGTGCGTCTCCCCCACCTCGAGCATCAGCACGCGCTCGCGCCACTCCTCGGGCGAGCCGAGGCCGTAGATGCACGAGACCGAGGCGACGACGACGACGTCGCGCCGCGTGAGGAGCGACGACGTCGCCGACAGCCGAAGGCGCGCGATGTCGTCGTTCCGCGATGAGTCCTTCTCGATGTAGAGGTCGGCCTGCGGGATGTACGCCTCGGGCTGGAAGTAGTCGTAGTACGAGACGAAGTACTCGACGGCGTTGTCCGGGAAGAACTCGCGGAACTCGTTGCAGAGCTGCGCCGCGAGCGTCTTGTTGTGCGCGATGACGAGCGCGGGGCGCTGGAGCTTCTCGATCGTCCACGCCATCGTGGCCGTCTTGCCCGTTCCGGTCGCGCCGAGGATCGTCTGGAAGCGGTTCCCGGCGGAGACGGAATCGGCGATCTCGCCGATCGCGCGCGGCTGGTCGCCCATGGGCGCGTACAGGTCGGAGGCCTTGAACGGGCGCACCTGTCCAGCGTAGCCGCCGATGCGCTCGGGTGAACATCGGGCCGACGCCCCATGATGCGCCCATGGCTCGACGCGCACTCGCGGCTGGACTCGTCGCGATCTCGACCCTTGCGATCGCATCCGCTGAATCGAGTGGCGTCACCACGGTGCCGGAGGGACGAGCACCCGGCGACACGCGACTCGTGCCGGCCGTGGAGGCCGCGTTCCAGCGCGAGAGCTACCGCTCCGGCCGAAGGGCGCGACTCATCATTCATGACCGCTCACGTCATCTGACCATCCAGATCCTCGAGGCTGGGCCCGAGATCGACACGACAGCGAGCGACACGGAGATGAACGGTGTCCCGGTCACCGGCGTGAAGGAGGTCAGCCGTCGAGCGGGTCGACAGCCGCTGTCGGTGCCCATAGGAAGATGGGCGAGCGGGCTCTACTTCGCCCGGCTCGAGGCGCCCGACGGCCGCATCGGATTCGCCCCGTTCGTCGTCGCGCCCAGCCGTATCGGTGTCAACCCCGTCGCTGTCGTTCTGCCGACGATCACCTGGCAGGCGTACAACTTTCGCGACGATGACGGCGACGGCAAGGCCGACTCGTGGTACGCCGGGAAGCGTCTCAACACCGTACGGATGGGTCGAGCGTTTCTCGACCGTGGCGTGCCGTACGGGTATCGCTTCCACTCGGGCTTCCTGCACTGGCTGTATTGGACCGACAAGCGCGTCGACTTCCTCTCGCAGTGGGACCTCGAGCACGTCCGCGGCCCAGCCGCGCTCAAGCGGGCTTATCGCTTGATCGTCTTTGCCGGGCATCACGAGTATGCGACAACCCGCGAGTACGACCTCGTCGAGGGCTACCGCGACCTCGGCGGCAACCTGATGTTCCTCTCGGCGAACAACTACTACTGGCGGGTCGAGCGACACGGCAACGTGATCGAGAAGTCCAAGCGCTGGCGAGACCTCGGTCGGCCCGAGTCCGCACTCGTCGGCGTTCAGTACATCGCCTACCAGCGATCCCCGCGGCGTCCATGGGTTGTGCGACGGACGCCGGCTCGACGATGGCTGCTGAAGAGCAACAGAGCTACGTCCTGGCTCGCCGTTCGGCCGAGGTGGCGTCGAGATCGACCATGTCACGAAGGCGTCACCGGCTCACACCCAGGTGATTGCCGAGATCCCGAACGTCTTCGGGAAGGGCGAGACGGCGCAGATGACCTACTACGAGACGAGCAGCGGAGCAAGAGTGTTCGCCGCGGGCGCCTTTCACTTCACCCGCGCGATCACGACGGACTTCGTCGTCTGGCGGCTCTTCGAGAACATCTGGGCCAGGCTGACACGATGACGCTCGTGCGCGACGTCACTAGGATCCGATCATGACCGGACGCATTCGCGTGCTGGTTTCACTCACCGTCCTCGTGCTCGCGGTAACCGGAGTCGCACGATCCGCCACGCCGCCCGCGCTGGTCTGCAAGCTGCCGCGTGACAGCACGGGGACGCTTCCCCCGACCGCACGGCACGGAATCGTCAACCACCTGCCGCAGTACCCGACCGTCTCGCTCGCGAGCCCCCGGCAGCAAGCGCGTGCGCGGCGGATCCTGACCGAGCTGGTAGCAGCCGCGGCTCGCGGGAAGTGGCGCGATGTGCGGGCGGCGACCCGAGCGGGCTACGACACGCGTTCCCGCGATCGACGAAGCGGCGACACGAGCGTCTTCTTCTTCCACGCCGAGCGCCACGAGGAGCCGCGCGGGCGAACGATCTTCGACTTCACGCGACCGAAGGCGCTCATCTACGCCAACGCTCCCGGCAAGCCGCTCGTCCTCGTCGGCGCGATGTGGAGCACACGAGACGGCGAGGTCGGGCCGACACCCGCCGGGCCGATCCTTCGCTGGCACTCACACATCGTCTGCAAGGAAGGGAAGAAACGGGGGTTGAAGCCTCCGGCGAGCGGCGTCTGCCCTACGGGCTCACGACTCCAGCAGGGTGCGAGCGAGATGCTCCACGTCTGGTTCACGGGCGAGCTGCGCAGCGCATTCGCGATCACCGCTCCGCAGCCTGAGCTGTGCGCCGCCGAACTTCTGCCCCGCGATTACTGTCGGAGGCGGTAGCCGGGCCACCCGCTTTGACATGCCTGTCCGATGTCGTAGGTTGCGACCCGACGTGGGCTGAGTGCGCCGGGTGGAATCCGGCGCGGGAAGGAGACCGATGATGTCCGCACGACGCACACTCGCGATCCCGCTGCTCGTCGCAGGCGCCGTGCTCCTCGCCGCGGCCACGGTAGGCGCGGCGACGATCACCGGCACGTCCGGGAACGACACGCTGAAGGGGACCGCGAAGGCGGACAAGCTCAACGGCAGGGCCGGAAACGACAAGCTCTACGGAGGCGGCGGCAATGACGTGCTTGCCGGAGGAGGCGGCAACGACCTCCTCGTCGGAGGGCCGGGCGCCGACCGGCTTGCGTGCGGGACAGGCCAGGACACGGTGAGAGGAGATTCCAAGGACTCGGTCGCCCGCGACTGCGAGAAGGTGACCGGTGTCGCGCCACCATCTCCGCCGCCACCCCCACCTCCTCCACCCCCACCTCCGCCTCCGCCTGTCACGCCGGTCACGGCGGGGCCGTACAAGGGACAGATCAACCAGAGCAACTTCATGTATTTCGACGTGGGCGGCGACCGCGCGGTGAGCAACTGGCGAACGAACGAGATCCCGGAGGAGTGCACCAACGGTGGGATTCTCCGAGGCGGCTTCTGGGCCGTCTATCCGAATCCGGTGCCTATCGACAGCAACGGCAACTTCCTCATCGACTGGGATGGGACGCTCACGGGCGAGGACTTCGACGGGCCGGTGAAGTTCCACGTCCGGATCGCCGGGCGCATCGACGGCTCGAACGCGACCGGCACCGTGAGATCGTCGAGCGACTTCACCTATCAAGGCGAGCACTTCGTGTGCAACTCCGGCGAGCTTCGCTGGGACGCAACCCGCACGGCGTAGGCGAAGAACGAGTGCCGCCGGTGCGTCGCGTACGCACCGGCGGCCGCGTCCAACCTCGGTCGTTCTACGTCACGGCGAGCTCGGCCGTGGGCTCGCCGTCCGAATACCGCCACGTGATCGCGGCGAAGACGATCGCCATCCACGTGATCCCGAGGACGACGGCGGCGAACAGCGGGACGACGCCCCAGCGCTCGAGCACCTGCCCCGCGACGATGAAGCCGAGCGGCGCGGCGAGCGTGTTCGCCGAGATCGCGGCCGTCATCACCTTCGGTCGCAGATCCACCGGCGTGCGAGAGGTGAGGACGCCGAGGGTCGGGCCGTTGACGAGCGGCGTGAAGAGGGTCGCGAGAAAGAGCGCACCGAACACGACCGGCCACGGCGGGAGGAACGGAAGCACCCACAGCGGGATCGAGAAGGCGAGAATCCCGACGGCCGCGAGTCGGAGCGGCGGAACCTTCCTCACGACGAAGACGGCGAGGACGCTGCCGACGACGGCGCCCGCGCCGAGCGCGGCATAGAAGAGACCCGCGATCCAGGAGCTCCCGTCGAACTCGTCGTACGCGTACACGGGGAGCCCGGCGGACATCCCGGCGGCGAGGAATCCGAAGACCGTGATCGTCGCCGCGAGCGGGCCGAGGAGCTTGTCCGACACGAGGAACCGCAAGCCCGCCAGCACGCCGTGCTGGGCTGCCGCGGCCGCCGCCTTCCTGCGAGGCACGAAGCCGAGGACGAGGCCGAACGCGACGAGGTAGGTCGCAGCGTCGACGTACAGGACGTTCGGGGCGCCGAGGAACGGGATGAGCGCGCCGGCGAGCGCCGGGCCGAGCAGCGCGGCAAGGGCGTTTCCACCCTCGATCGAGCTGTTCGCCTGCGACATGCGCGTCTCGTCCTCGCCGACGAGCTCGGGGAGGATCGTCCGCTGCGCTGCGAAGTACGGCGGCGCGAAGGCTCCGAGCAGCGCGACGATCGCGAGCAGCAGCCAGAAGTGGAGGATCCCCGCCGCGTACAGCAGCGGTATCGAGGCAAGGATCGGCGCGCGCGCGAAGTCGGCAACGAGCATCGTCGTCCTCGAGCCGAGTCGTTGCACGAGCGCACCGCTCGGGACGCCGAGAATCGCCATCGGCAGGATCTCGGCCGCGAGGACGAGGCTCATCTTGCTCGGCGAGCCCGTGGTCACGAGCACGAACCACGGCAAGGCGAGGTACGTCATGCGCGTGCCGAGCACGGAGATCGTCTCGGCGAGGACGAGCGCGCTGACGGCGCGTCGCTTCACGGGCATCAGCTTCGGCTGCTCCATGGTCGCGATAATATAAAACGTCTGTACGGTTTTGTAAAGTACGATCTCGTCCGATGCCGAAGATCTCCGACGAACGCAGGGCCGAGCGCCTCGAGCAGATCCTCGAGGGCGCGCGTCGCTGCTTCGCCGAGAACGGCTACGAGGGAGCGACGGTGGCGAAGCTGGAGCGCGAGATCGGCCTCTCGCGCGGCGCGATCTTCAACTACTTCCCCTCCAAGGAGGACCTCTTCGTCGAGCTCGCCGTCCGCGACACCGCGCGGATGTCGGAGATCTGGCGCGAACAGGGCCTGGAAGCGATCGTGCGCGAGGTCATGGAGCTCGATCCGGCGTGGCTCTCGGTCTACCTCGAGCTGTTCAGGCGGGTACGCAACGACGACGACTTCCGCGAGCGGATCGAATCGCGGCAGAAGGAGATCGCGCCGGCGAACCGTGCGCGTATCGAAGAGGCGCAGCGCAGCGGGGAGTTCCGCGACGACCTCGGCCCGGGCGAGATCGGGATCTTCGTCAACCTCGTCCTGAACGGGCTCGCGCTGATGCGAGCCGGAGGCGAGGAGCTCCCGAGCACCGACCTCGTGCTGTCACTCCTTCGCGACGCTATAGGCCCAGATCGCGCCCGTACGCCCGCGCGTAGATCCGCCTGACGCGCTCGACCTCGGCGACGTATGCACGCGTCTCCGGGAACTCGATCCCGCGCCCGTCTCGGCGCCACTCGTCGACGTTGCCCGGGCCGGCGTGGTATGCGGCGAGCGCCGTCGCGACATCCCCGTCGTAGCGATCGCGCAGGTAGTCGAGGAGCCAGGTGCCATAGCGCACGTTGATGTCGGGATCGCGGAGATCGGCCTCGATGAAGTCGTCGCCACCGGTCGAGTGAGCGATGAACTCGCCCGTCTCGGGCAGGACCTGCATCAGGCCAACCGCCCCCGCACTCGAGCGCACATTCGGATCGAAGCGACTCTCGGCGTAGATGACAGCGGCGACGAGAGCGGGGTCGAGGTCGCGCTCGTGGGCATACGCCCGGATGACGTGCTCGTATTCGAGCGGGTAGCGCGTGCGCAGGTACCAGTCCGGCTCTGCATCCACGACCCATGCGGCCGCGCCCGCGAACGCGAGCAGCGCAAACGAGATCGCGACGAGAACACGCACCGAGGAACGGCCGTCAGGCCGGTGTCAGGGTAGCCATCACCTCGGCAACCCAGGCATCCAGCTCCTCCGGGCTCCCGGTGTTCACATAGGTGAAGTCCGCCCGCTTGGCCTTCTCACGGTCGGGGATCAGCCGCGCCTCGCGGTCGTCGGTCCGCCCTCCTCGCCGCGCTTCGCGGAGCTTCGTCGGGGCGGTGACGACGACGACCTTGTCGAAGCGCGTCTCCGCACCGACCTCGTAGAGGAGCGGAACCTCCGTGACGCATACCTCGGGCGGGTCGGGAAGCGCCGCGAGCTGGTCGCGCCACGTCATGTACTCGCGCGAGACGAGTGGATGGAGCAGCTTCTCGAGGAAGTCGAGCGCCTCGCGATCCTTGAACACGCGGTGGGCGATGCGCTCGCGATCCGGTACGCCGTCCTCTCCGAGGATGTCCTCGCCGAGCCGCTCGACGAGAGCCTCCTTCACGTCCGGATCCGTGGCAAGGAGATGGTGGACGATCTCGTCGCTCGACACGGTCGCCGCGCCATGTCGGCGAAAGGACGCGAGCGCTGTCGACTTGCCGGCGCCGATCCCGCCGGTGATCGCGACCGCGAGCGGGCGAGGCAAGCGCTAGTCGGAGTCGGACTGCTCGGAGCCGGCCTCGACGGCCTGCTCCTCCGAAAGCTCGTCGGCGATCTCGGCCTCGGCTTCGGCCTCTTCGAGCTCGACCTCTTCGAGCTCGACCTCGGCGACGATTTCCTCGGCGATCTCCTCGGCCACGATCTCTTCGGCCGACTCTCCTCCGGCGACGACCTCCTCCGCGACCTCTTCGGCGACGGTCTCGTCGACGAGTTCCTCGTCGGTCTCGATCGCGGCTGCGCCGGACGTCGGGAACGCCTCCTCGGAGAGCCTCAGCTCGGGCATCGTGTGCACCGACTCCGCACCGTCTGCGCGCGGAACGGGCTGGTCGCCCTCCTCGACGCGCTTGAGCGAGAGCGAGAGCCGGCGGCGCTCGCCGTCGATCTCGAGGATGCGCACGTTGACGGCGTCACCCTGGGAGACGACCTCGCGCGGGTTCTCGACGTGATGGGCCGCGAGCTCGGAGATGTGAACGAGGCCCTCGACACCTGGGAGGATCTCGACGAAGGCGCCGAACGTGACGACCTTCGCAACGCGGCCCTCGACGACGTCGTCCTCGCCATAGCTGTCGACCACCTGCTGCCACGGATCCGTCTGTGTCTGCTTGAGACCGAGCGAGATGCGCTGCCGGTCGCGATCGATGTCGAGCACCTTCACCTTGACCGTCTGGCCGATGTCGAGCACCTCGGACGGGTGGTTCACGTGGCTCCAGCTGAGCTCGGAGATGTGGATGAGACCGTCCATGCCGTCGAGGTCGACGAACGCGCCGAAGTCGACGATGTTGGAGATCTGGCCCTCGATGACGTCGCCGGGGCTGAGCCGGTCGAGGATCGCCTGGCGCATCTCCTTGCGCTCGTCCTCGAGGACGGCGCGACGGGAGAGAACGACGTTGTTGCGCGAGCGATTCAGCTCGATCACCTTGCAGCGAAGCTCCTTGCCGAGGAACTCGTCGAGGTCCTGCACGCGCCTGATGTCCACGAGCGATGCGGGCAGGAAGCCGCGCACGCCGAGGTCGAGGATGAGGCCGCCCTTGACGACCTCGATCACCTTGCCGATGACCGGCTCGCCGGACTCCGCCGCAGCCTCGATGCGCTTCCACGCGAGCTCGAAGCGGGCGCGCTTCTTCGAGAGGATGAGGCGCCCTTCGGCGTCCTCCTTCGTGAGCACCAGCGCATCGATCTCCTCGCCGACGGAGACCTCGTCCGCGGGGTTCACCGAGCGGCGAATTGTCAGCTCGGCAACGGGGATGACGCCTTCCGACTTGTAGCCGATGTCGACGAGCACCTCGTCCTTGTCCACGCGCACGACCGTGCCGTGCACGACCTCGCCCTCGTTGATCTCCGGGAAGGCAGCGTCGTAGTCAGGGATGAGCTCCCCATCGGGGCCCGTAATCCAGACACCTTCTTCGGCGGCAGCGGGCTTTTCGGCGATGTCGTTCGCCATGCGATCGCGGAGTATAGCCGGATGCAGCGAAAATTCCGGCCAAGCGCTCGTCGGTGCGCATGAGGTAGAAAATCGCGCGTGCAGCTCACTCTCGTCCGCAACGCGACGGTGATCGTCGAGATCTCCGGCAAGCGCATCCTCGTCGATCCGATGCTCGACGACGCGGGTACACGGCCTCCGATCGAGAACACGGCGAACCCCGTGCCGAACCCGACCGTGCCGCTGCCGTTTCCTGCGGAGGACGTGGTTCAGGGCATCGACGCGGTGATCGTCACGCATCGCCACCGCGACCACCTCGACGCGCGCGCGGAGGAGCTGCTCCCGCGTGACGTGCCGGTCTTCTGCCAGCCGGAGGACGAGGAGGCGCTCCGCGATCTCGGCCTCGACGCACGAGCCGTCGACGAGTCGACGGACTGGGACGGAATCCGCATCACGAGAACGCCCGGACGACACGGGACCGGCCGCATCGCCGAGCTGCTCGCGCCGGTCAGCGGCTTCCTTCTCGACGACCTCTACATCGCCGGTGACACGGTCTGGTACGAGGGTGTCGAGGAGACGATCGCCCGCCACCGTCCCCGCGTCGCGGTCGTGAACGCCGGCGGCGCCGAGTTCCTCGAGGGCGGTCTCATCATCATGGGCATCGACGACGTGCGCGAGGTCGCAGCGCACGTGCCGACGGTCGTCGCCGTCCACCTGGAGGCGCTGAACCACTGCTTCCTGACCCGCGCGGAGCTCCGGGCAGCGCTTCCCGCCGTTCTCGTCCCCGAGGACGGCGAGACGCTCGAGCTGTAGCGGCTAGGACTTCGCCTCGGCCCAGTCGTCGCCGACGCCGATGTCGACCGCCAGCGCGGGATCGAGCGGGTATGCGCCGACCATCTCCTCGCGGACGAGCTCGCGCACCTTCGAGACCTCGGTCTCCGGCACCTCGAGCAGGAGCTCGTCGTGCACCTGGAGAACGAGCCGCGCGCCTCGCCCCTCCGCACGAAGCCGTGCGTGGATCGACACCATCGCGACCTTGATGATGTCCGCGTTCGAGCCCTGCATGACGAAGTTGACCGCGACCCGCTCGCCGAAGCCTCGGGTCTGCCGGTTCATCGCTCTCAGCTCTGGCACGGGACGGCGACGTCCGAGGAGGCTCGTCGCGTAGCCGTCCTCTCCCGCCTGCGCGATCGTGCGCGCGATGAACGCCTGCACGTGCGGGAAGCGGGCGAGGTACGCGTCGATGTAGGCCTGCGCCTGCTCCTTCGGGATGTCGAGGTTTTCGGAGAGCCCGAACGCGGAGATCCCGTAGACGATCCCGAAGTTGATCATCTTCGCGACGTTGCGCTCGTCCTTCGTGAGCGTCGCCGGGTCCTTTCCGAGCACCTCGGCGGCGGTGGCCGTGTGGATGTCCTCGCCGCGCTCGAAGGCCTCGCGGAGCTTCGGCTCGCCGGAGACGTGCGCGAGGATCCGCAGCTCGATCTGGGAGTAGTCGGCGGAGAGCAGCCGGTGGCCGGACTCGGCCACGAACGCCGAGCGGATCTCGCGGCCGAGCTCGGTCCGGATCGGGATCGCCTGCAGATTCGGGCTCGACGTCGAGAGGCGCCCCGTTGCGGCGACGGTCTGGTTGATCGTGGTGTGGAGGCGCCCGTCGTCGCCGATCAGCGTGGGCAGCGGGCCGAGGTAGGTGTTGACCAGCTTCGTGAGCTCGCGCCACTCTTCGATCACGGGGACGATCTCGTGGTCGCCGCGGATCGCGCGAAGCACCTTGCCGTCGGTCGAATAGCCGGTCTTACCCTTGCGGCCGGGAGTCAGCTCGAGCTTCTCGAAGAGGACGCGGCCGAGCTGCTGCGGCGAGCCGAGGACGAACTCCTCCCCCGCGAGGTCGTAGGCACGCGACTCGAGCTCCTCGATCCGGTCGCTCAGGCGCGCCGTGATCTCGCCCATGCGGTACGTGTCGATCCGGACTCCCGCGTCCTCCATCGCAGCGAGGACGACGGTGAGCGGCAGCTCGATGTCGCGATAGAGCCGGTCCGAGCCGCGCTCGGTGACCTTCGCTACGAGTGGCTCCGCGAGCCGGCGGGCCGCCTCGGCGTGGCGGACGAGCGCCGCGGTCTCCTCCTCGGCTGGCGGATCGGGCTCGAGCTCGACGCCGTACTCCGCCATGAGGTCGTCGAGCTCGTACTCGGCACGACCCGGATCGATCAGGTACGCCGCGATCATCGTGTCGTCGGCGGCCGGCTCGCCGAGGCGCAGCTCCTTCGCGTCGTGCGCGACGACCTCGAGCTCTTCGCGAGAGACAGCGCCGCGACCGCCGATCGCGACGATCACCTCGCCCGCAGCGGTGGCGACGCTCACGCGCTCGGCGTCCGCGGAGACTCCAACCCGGCCGCGCAGCCCCTTCAGGTCGCCTTCGCGCCACGGCACCTTCTCGGACGTCGCGGGCTGCGGTCGCTCGGCAGCCGGAAGCGCCTCGTCCAGCGTGTCGATGCGACCGAGAAGGGCGCGGAACTCGAAGCGGCGGAAGATCTCCTTCAGCTCCGAGCGATCCGGCGGCTGCAGCACGAACGTCGCGGGGTCGACGCCGAGGTCGAGGTCGCGCCGCATGGTGGCGAGCAGCTTCGACGCCCTCGCCTGCTCCGCGTTCTCGGCGATCGCTCTCGACCGCGCGGGAGACAGCTCGCCGGCGTGCTCGACGACGTCCTCGAGCGATCCGTACTGCGCGATGAGCTGCCCCGCGGTCTTGTCGCCGATTCCGGGGATGCCGGGGATGTTGTCGCTCGTGTCGCCCTTGAGGCCGATGAAGTCCGGGATCTGGTCGGGCCGGATTCCGTAGCGAGCCTCGACGCGCTCGGGCGTGTAGACCTGGACGTCGGCCACGCCACGCGGCGTCATCATCAGGCAGACGTTCTCGGAGACGAGCTGGAACGCGTCGCGGTCGGTCGAGACGACGCAGGTCTTGACTCCTGCCTCGTCGGCCTGCGTCGCGAGCGTCGCGATGACGTCGTCGGCCTCCCAGCCCTCGAACTCGAGGTTCGAGTAGCCGAACGCCTCGACGATCGGTCGGAAGTGCGGGAACTGCTCGCGCAGGAGGTCGGGCATCGGGCGGCGTTCGGCCTTGTACTCGGCGTCGATCTCCTTGCGGTGTACGGGGCGGGTGTCCCACGCGACCGCGACGCCACGCGGGCGATAGTCGGAGAGGAGCTTGAACAGCATGTTCGTGAAGCCGAGGAGCGCGTTCGTCGGCTGTCCGTCCGTCGTCTGCAACTCCTCGGGGAGCGCGAAGAACCCGCGATAGGCGAGGTTGTTCCCGTCCACGAGGAAGAGCTCGGCGTCGCGTGCAGGCCCGTCGTCGAGGACGAGTTCCTCGCCGGTCAGCGTCTTCGGCACGGCCCAACTCTATGGGCCGACGCCGGTCGAAGCCGAGATGCGCCGCGACCGCGAAGCGGTCGCCTTCAGGGATCTGTCGCGCGTCCAGGAACCTCCACTCGGAGGTTCCTGGACTTGCGCAAGACTCAGCCCGTGCGCCGCGTCCCGATCCTCTCCGGCTCGCGCATCGTCCACGTCCCGATCGGCGACGAGGACGTCGTCGTGTATCCGCCCGCTCCGCCGTCGCGAGTCGTCGACGTCGAGGCAGCGGTGCGCGATGCGCTGCGCTTTCCGCTCTCGGGCGCACCGCTCTCCGGGCTGGCTCCGAAAGGCGGTCGCGTCACCGTCGTCGTCGAGCCCGCCGCGCTCCCGCTGCCCGGCGCGCAGATCGATCCGCGACCCGAGGCGCTCGCGACCGTGCTCGACGAGCTGTCGACGCTCGGCGTCCCTGGCGAGCGGCAGACGATCCTCGTCGCCGGCGGTCTCTGCCGTCGACTCGGGCGACGCGAGCTCGAGCGCCTGCTGCCTCCTCCGCAGGCACGGGACTTCCGCGGGAGCGTGGTCGTCCACGACGCCGCCGATCCCGATCTCGTCCCGTTCCCTCTCGCCGACGGCACCGAAGCGCGCGTCAATCGCGCCCTCGTGGAGACCGATCTCGTCGTCGTCGTGTCGTCCGCTGAGACGGTCGTCCATGGTGGGCCGGGCGCCTTCCTCGCTGCCTGCGACGCGGAGACGGCGCTTCGCGCAGCCGGCGCGGAATCGCTCGTGCAGGCCGCCGGCGAGCCCGCCTGGGAGCTGGCGCTCGCGCTCGAGGAGGCGCTCGCGCGGCAGCCTTCGCAAATCGGTGTCTCGCTCGCGCTCGACCATCCGCGCCTGACGGGTCGCTTCCGCGACTACCCGCACTCGCCTGCGGCTCTGAGGCATGTCTCGACCTCCCCGCTCCGGCGCCTGTACTCGCTCCTCCCAGCAGGCGCGCGACGGGAAGTGCTGCGCGACCAGGGTCGCGTACTCGCTACGACGGCGGTGTTCGCAGGGACACCGTCCGTCGCGCATGCGGAGGCGCTCATCCGCACGATCGAGCTTCGCGGCGCTCGACTGGCCGAGCCGGTCGACGCACTCGTCGTCGGGGTGCCGTGGATCGGGCAGCACCTACCACGCGAGCTGCTCAACCCGGTGACGTCAGCGGCGACCGCACTCGGGCTCGCTCTCCGCCTGTGGCGTGACGCGTTCCCGATCCGCGAAGGCGGGACGCTGATTCTCGTCCACTCGCTCGCACGCTCCTTCGCCCATGGGACGCAGGAGCCGTACCGCCGGCTCTTCGACACGCTCGCGAGCGGCGACGCGAGCGCGCTCGCCGCGGCCGAGCAGGCTGCCGCATTCGACGATCGCGCCGTCGCCGCCTACCGAGCGGGTCGCACGTGCCACCCGCTTCTCCCGCACGCCGACTGGGCCGGGTGTCAGCCCGCGCTCTCTCGCCTCGGCCGAGTCATCGTCGCGGGGAGCCGAGACGCCGTCGCCGCGCGTGCGCTCGGCTTCGTCCCGAGCCACTCGATCGCGAGCGCGCTCGAGATGGCGCACGGGCTTGCGGGTGGGCGCGCACGAGTTGGCGTCCTGCTGGCGCCGCCGTACGTCCCGCTCCTGGTCGGGCCGCCTCAGCTTTCGCCGAGGTAGGTCTTTCTGACCTGCTCGTTCGTCTTGAGATCCGCGGCCGGCCCCTCGAGGACGATGCTTCCTGTCTCGAGGACGTACCCACGGTCCGCGACCTCGAGCGCCATGAGGGCGTTCTGCTCCACGAGGAGGATCGGCGTCCCTTGCTTGTTGATCTCGACGATCGTCTCGAAGATCCGCTCCACGAAGATCGGCGCGAGGCCCATGGACGGCTCGTCGAGCATCAGCAGCTTCGGCCTCGCCATCATCGCGCGTCCGATCGCGCACATCTGCTGCTCGCCTCCCGACATCGTCCCCGCCTTCTGCGTTCGGCGCTCGGCGAGCCGCGGGAAGAGCGTGAAGACGCGCTCCATGTCCTCCTTGATCTCCGCGCGATCCGAGCGTTGGAAGGCGCCCATCTCGAGGTTCTCGACGACGGTCATCCGCGGGAAGAGCTTCCGCCCCTCGGGCGATTGCGAGATGCCGAGCTTCACGATGCTGTGGGCGGGAATAGTCGTGATCTCCTGGCCCGCGAAGGTGATGGTCCCGCGGCGCGGTCGGTTGAGGCCGTTGATCGAACGCAGCGTCGTCGTCTTCCCGGCCCCGTTCGCGCCGAGCAGCGTCACGATCTCGCCCGCGCGCACCTCGAGCGAGACGCCGCGCAGTGCACGGATCGTGCCGTAGTACGTCTCGATCGCGTCGAGTTCGAGGACGAGCGCGTTCTCGGGTGGCGGTGGCGGTCTCGGTCACGACACAGCCGCCTTCCCGAGATACGCCTCGATCACCCGCGGGTTCGACTGAACATCCTTCGCTTCGCCCTCGGCGATCTTCGCTCCGTACTCCAGCACCGTGACTCGGTCGGACACGCCCATGACGAGCTTCATGTCGTGCTCGATCAGGAGGATCGTGAGCTTCTCGTCCTCGCGCATCCTGAAGATGAAGTCGACGAACTCGGCCGTCTCCTGCGGATTCATCCCGGCCGTCGGCTCGTCGAGGAGGAGAAGCTTCGGCTGAGTCGCGAGCGCCCGAGCGACCTCGAGGCGCCGCTGATCCCCGTACGACAGGTTGCGCGCGTACTCGTCCTCATGGCCCGCGAGGTCACAGTACGCAAGGAGCTCGCGGGCTCTCTCCCTTGCCTCACGCTCCTCGCGCCGAACCCCGGGGAGCCCGAGGATGCTCGGGATGATGCGGCTATGAAGCCGGCAATGCATGCCGACGAGCACGTTCTCGACGGACGTCATCTGCTGGAAGAGCCGGATGTTCTGGAACGTGCGGCCGATGCCGCGCTCGGTGGCGGCATGCGGGGGCTTGCCGCCGATGTCCTTGCTGTCGAAGATCACTCGCCCGTCCGTGGGCTTGTAGACGCCCGTGATCATGTTGAAGAACGTCGTCTTCCCGGCACCGTTCGGACCGATGAGGCTGACGATCGACCCGAGCGGGATCGTGAAGTCGACGTCGTCGACGGCGACCAAGCCGCCGAACTCCTTGCGGAGAGCAATCGTCTCGAGCAGGAGTTCGGTCACGTCCGGCTACTCCTCTGGCGCATGTCGGACGTCCATCAGAGGCTCGTCGTGGACGCCGGTCTCGAACTCGAGTTGCCGGCGCCGCTCGGGGATCAGGCCTTCCGGCCGGAATAACATCACGATGACGATGATCGCGCCGTAGATTCCCGTCGCGACGAGCGGCGCGTTCACGCAGCCCCCGCTGATGACCTTCGCCGGGTCCTGCACGTTCGGGTCACATGGGAGAACCTTGTCGTTGAACCACGCCGACATGCTCGCAAGCCCTTCTTGGTTCAGGTACGTGAGGAGAGCAGCTCCCGCGACGACACCCCACACGTTGCCCATCCCGCCGAGGATCACCATGGAGAGGATGAAGATCGAGATACCGAAGTAGAAGTCGTCCGGGAAGACGCCTTGTTTGAACGAGCCGAACCAGGCACCGGCCACGCCGCCGAAGAACGCGCCGGACGCGTAGGCCCAGGTCTTGGTCCGCATGAGCGGGATCCCCATCGCCGCTGCGGCGACCTCGTCCTCGCGGATGGCGATCCACGCGCGGCCGAGCCGTGAATCGCGCATCCTGATGCTGCAGAAGATCGTGATCAGAAGGAGCACGATCGCCGACCAGTAGAAGAGGCTGACGAAGTTCACGTACTGGCCGGACTTCTCGATGTAGTTGGCCGGCAGCCCGAGATGGTCGGCGAGCCACACGCCGAACCCCGGCGGGTCGATCGGGTTGATGCCGGGCGGCCCGCCAGTCAGGTTGAAGCCGAGCGTCTCGCTGTCGCCGTTGCGCGCGACCTCGGCGATGATCTCCCCGAACCCGAGCGTGACGATCGCGAGGTAGTCGCCACGCAGCCGCAGCGTCGGCAGGCCGATGAGGATTCCGCCCACGGCCGTGACGATCGCAGCGGCGAGCAGAACGACCCAGATCGAGATGTGGATCCCACCGAGTCCCTCCGTCACACCGATGCCGCCGATATTGACGTCGATCGGCTTCCCGCCCAGGGTGAACTGCGATGCGTGCGGCGAGGCGAGCCAGGCCGCCGTGTAGGCGCCGAGCGCGTAGAACGCGACGTAACCGAGGTCGAGGAGGCCCGCGTAGCCGACGACCATGTTCAGGCCCACGGCCATCATCGCGAAGATGGCCATCACCGCCATCGTGTCGATGCTCGGGAAGCTGTTGAAGATCGGAACCTCGAACAGGAACCGCTGGTAGTTCGTCTGCTGGATGAGGAACGGGTACGCGACCGCGAACGCGAGGATCGTCGCGGGCAGCGCCCACCTTCGCCAGCGTCGGGGCATGACGTAGAGGGCGTACACGATCGCGAGCAGGACGAGCGCCGCGGGGTCTGGGGCCCGGAAGGGCAGCATCACGAGGATCACGAGCGCCGCGATCACGAGCGGCGGGACCGCGCGTTGAATGAACGGCGACTGGCTCTCCCAGCGCGCCCGGGCGTTCTTCAAGCCGATCCCCTCGAGGAGACGGAAGACGCCCCTGTAGAGGCGACTGCCGCCTCGTTGGCGGGCCATCTAGCCGCCCTCCGGAGTGTGCTCGCCCAGCAGCCCTTGCGGACGGAAGACGAGTATGAGGATGAGGATCCCGAACACGATGGAGTTGGTCCATGCCGAACCTGGCGCGTGCCACGAGAGACCCTCGTTGTAGTCCTGGATGAATCCGATCAGAAGGCCGCCGAGAACGGCGCCCGGAAGGTTCCCGATCCCGCCCAGCACTGCAGCGGTGAACGCGATGAGGCCGAGCGTGAAGCCCGTGTTGAACTGGATCGTCGTCCCGTACAGCGTGAAGATGACGCCGGCTGCGCCCGCGAGCGCGCCCGCGACGAGGAACGTGAACGAGATCGTCCGGTTGACGTCGATGCCCATCATCGCGGCGGCGTCCTTGTCCTGGGCCGTCGCCCGCATCGCCTTTCCGCGCTTCGTGTAGCGGACGAGCCACACGAGCCCGAGCAGGACCGGAACCGTGACGAGCAGGACGAAGAACTGATCCCACCTGTACGTCGCGCACTTCGGGCACGTCCCGAGCGTGAAGATCGCGCTGGTCGGAAGCGTGTTCGGCGGGAGCGAGACCGGCCTCGGACCCTTCCAGATGAACGCGATGTTCTCGAGGATGAACGCCACGCCGACCGCGGTTATCAGCGGCACCAGGCGCGGCGCACCGCGTAACGGCTTGTAGGCCACCCGCTCGATCGTCGTGTTGAGCAGGCCGCATCCGATCATCGCTACGGCCAGCGAGATGAGGATCACCGGTAGCAGCGACGACATCGACGGGTGCGAGCTGAGGTCGAAGACCTGGATCACGAAGGTCGCCGTGATCATCCCGCCGATCATGAAGACGTCGCCGTGGGCGAAATTGATCAGCTCGAGGATCCCGTAGACGAGCGTGTAGCCGAGCGCGACGAGCGCGTACATCGAGCCCCGCGTGAGCCCCGAGAACGAGAGCTGGAGGAACGTGCTCCAGTCCTTGAACAGGTTGACCGCGAGCCAGACCACGACGAGGCCCACGAGAGTGAGCCCGATCCCGGGGACGATCAGCGACGAGATCGGCCTCCGTCGCCGCCTAGGCCGGACAGCTTCTGCGTATGCCCCGGTGGTCGTAACGGCCTCCTATAGGGCTGGGGAAGAGCCCGAAGGCCCTTCCCCAGCTCTCGCTACGTCGTTCCTTGCTCCGCGCTTACGTCTTGGTCTTGGTAACGACGACGTCCCTGTAGACGCCTGCGTTGCCCTTGAGCACCTCGATGGTGATGTACTTGTTCGGCGCAATGTCGCCGAACTTGTCGAAGTGGAAGGTGCCCATGATGCCGTTCTTGACGTTGGTCTTGAACAGCTGGGCGCTGACCGAGCTCCGCGTCCCGTTCGAGCGCGCGATCGCGTCGAGCATGACCTGCGCGGACTGCCCCTGATAGATCGGATACGGGGGCATCTGGCCCTTCACCTTCGCGTACTTCGTCAGACCCGGCGACGAACGCCTTGCCCTTCGGGCCGAGCGTCACGAGCGGCTGACCCGCATAGGTGATGAAGAAGCCCTGAGCTGCCGAGCCTGCGGCGAGCGTCGCCGACTCGGGCGTCCAGCCGTCGGGGCCACCCATCACGAGCTTCGGTCCGAGGACGGACCGGAGGTCCTTCAGCAGCTTCACGCCGTTGTCGCACACGAGACCGCCGAGGTACACGGACTGCGCGCCCGAGTCCTTGATCTTCTGGGCGATCGCCGTGTAGTCGGTTGCCTTCTCGCTCCAGGCCTCGAAGGCGAGCACCTTGATCCCGAGCTTGTTCGCCCGCGACTGGAAGCCCTGCGCAACGCCCTTCCCGAACGTCGTGTTGTCCTGGAGGATGTACACGTTCTTCTTCTTGAGCTTCTTGAAGAAGTCCGCCATCGCCGGCCCCTGGAAGTCGTCGGAGGCCGCGACCCGGACGTAGTTCCGCTTCTTGGTCGGGTAGTAGATGTTCGGCTCACCGGGGTCGTTCCACGGCGCGTAGTGCGTCAGGCCCACCGCGGTGTTCGCCGACGAGACCATCGCAACACTGCCGCCAGGAGCACGGTTCAGGATCGGGAGCTCGAGCTTGGAGCAACCCGAGTTGAACGTCCCGAGCACCCCGATGACCTGCTTGTTGGAGGCATACCCTCGTGCATTCGACGAGCAGACCGCCGGGTCGTAGCGCCCCGCCTGCGCGGTCGAGTCGTCGCACTCCTGATAGCCGACCGTGTACTTGCCCGCCTTGAACTTGTACTGGGTGGAGAGCACGTACCGGATCGCCTGACCCATCAAGAGGTTCTGCGCACGGCCGGCACCCTGCAGCGGCAGATCCGAGACGATGGTGAACTTCGGCGTCCCGGAGCCCTGGTAGAACAGCGGCCCGCACGTCGACGGGAGCGCCGAAGCTCCGCCCGTCGAAGCCGGCCCTGCGATTGCCGCGGCGCCTGCAACGAGCATCGCCAGCGCTGCAATCGCGCTGCCGATCAAGATCTTGTTCCTCACTCGAGTCCTCCTCGGTTCGGATGAACCTGCCAGGCCGAGCGAAGGCATCGCGCGTGTGCCTTCGCCAGCGTCGGCGCAAGTATCGTGCTTGCGCGGGTCAGGTTCAAGTCCGCCACGGGCAGGCGCGGACGCCGCTCTAGCCGCGGAGCTCGGAGAGCGGGAAGGAGCGGTGAGCGCGCGGCGGCACCAGAAAGTTCTGGCGGTGCGTGGTGGCGAGGATCGAGTTGAAGCCGCGTCCGGTGCTCCCGGTCTCGAACTCGAGCGGAGCGCCGTGGGGCATCACGCCGTCCATCGCCAGGCGCATCCGCCGAAAGTCGTCGCTCGTCGGGTTGAAGACGACGAAGTGGAGTCCCGCCGCCGGCTCGTCGGAGAACCTGTCCCGGCCCTCGTGGGCGGTCCAGAAGAACGGGTTGTCGAGCGTGTTGAAGTCGCCGCGCTGAGGAACAGCCGTTCCCTTCGGGTACATCGTGCCGTCGAAGCCGGTGACGTCATCCGTCGAGCCGCGACACCGGCTGAATCGAGCCCGAATGCCCGATCTGCCGGTAACGAGCGTAGTCCGTGCGTACGTGCGCTCTCGATTGCACGTCGTCCGGCCCTTGCGGAACCGTCTGCGTGTAGCGCGGAACGTGAAGCTTCGGCCGGAAGGTCGTGTCCACGCGATCCTGGAAGTCGAAGATCTGGTACCAGGCGGCGAGATCCTCGAACAGGTGCGACAGATGCATGTGCGTCCCGTGCGCGAAGTACGCCGATCGGCCGAGGTCGGCGTAGCCGAGGGTCTCGATGTTCGCGATCTTCGACGGGCCGAGCCCTGCCTTCTGCGTGGACGTGAAACCAAGGAAGAGCTCCGCTCCGTGCGGAATGAGATCGGCCCCAGGGATGCCTGCGGCGAGAGCCATCTGCTTCGGAAGGCCGGGACCACCGTCGAAGCCTCCTCCGACAAACCCCTTGCGAATGCTCGTGACCTCGAAGAGACCGCTCAGCTCGTCGAAGATCGCCGTTGCACCGACGGCGATGTGGTCGAGCGAGTCGCTGCGGAGCAGGACGGCGACGTCGTTCGACTCGAGAACCATGGGGTCGGGATCGGTCGGGAAGCGGATCGCATCCTCGAGCACGCGCACCTCCTGCCGTCTCGTTGCTGACGCGCGGCGATCGACCGGGAGGTGCCTCGCGGCCTGACCCTGGACATAACGATCGAAGTAGGGCAGCCCCCAGGACACCGTGATTCCCAGCCCCGCCGGCGTCTCGTCGTAGCGCCCGGCGAGTCCGGTCAACGCCTGTTCGAGCGACTCGCGAGCATCACGGAGAGCGGCGGGAGTCTCGTCGACCCGAAGCGTCGCGGTGACCACCTGGTGATGCAGCGGGGGCACGAGAACTTCCACGTCGTTGTCCGTCACCACGCGAATGCCGCCGAGGAGGTGCTGCTCCGGCGGGCGAGGCCCGGCCGACACGCGCGCCGGCGCGTTCCCCAGCTTGTTGGCGAGCTCGTAGATCCCGGCCGCGCCGAGCGCCGATGCTGCGGCGCCGCCGACCAGTTGCCTCCGCGTCAGGCGCATCTCAGGTGTTGGGCTGAGCTTTCGGCTTGATGCGGACGAGGGTGCGCATCATTCGATCGAGATTGGCGACGACCTGCTTGTACGTATACGGCTGCGTCACGTGCTGCGACAACGTGTAGAGCGAGCCTTTTACCCGCCAGGCATACAGCAGGTGCCACTGGTCGGCACCCTGGTTCGACGTGTACAGCGTCGCGACCTTCGACCCGAAGCGCTTCTTCTTCTGCGGATCCGAGAAGCACGGGCTGAAGTGGTGAATGACCGTCCCACCCTCGACCGTCGAGTTGTCGCAGGCCGGTATTCGCGGGTTGCCCGGCTGCCCGCGAAGGACCACGTGCACCTCTTGAGGGCCACCCGGAAGCCCGGGCTCGAACCACAGGAACTTGATGAGATACGAGCGGTCGGGATCGACGGTCTGCCCGTTGAACACGCCGTCGAAGCGACCGTCGAGCGGCTGTGGCAACCACGACGGGCAGTACACCGGCGCCTTGATCTTGTTCGCGAGCTGCTGCCAGCCGGCCTTCCACTCGTTCGGGCAGGTCGGCGGCGCCGAATCGACGGGCGAAGCGGTCGTGCTCGAGGTGCCTCCGTTGCACCCGGCGACGAGCAAGAGCACGCCTGCAGCAGCGCCCACGCGGCCCCGATCAGCAGCACTTTTCTCACGTCCGGTCTCCCTCGCCTGCCGTCGCTCCACGCGGCCGTCGCCGGCGCGCCGCAAGGTACCAGGATGAACATGCGGGAACTGTTGCCACTTGGTTCAGCCAGGCTGGATGCCGGAGGTGGGGGTCGAACCCACACGTCCCGAAGGACACGGGATTTTGAGTCCCGCGCGTCTGCCAGTTCCGCCACTCCGGCCGAGCCGGATCGTAGCCCGAGCATCCGAAAGCGACCGCGGCGAACGCGAACCTTGGTCAGGCTGCTCGACGCTACGCGACCACGCGGCCGGCCTCGATCCACTCTGCGGGAGCATCTCGGCGGGCATCGGTGACCCGCTCGAGCGGAACGTCGACGATCTCGTTTCCGTCGACGGCCGCCATCCGGCCCCACAGGCCCGCGCCTGCGAGCTCCGCCGCCTTCAGTCCGAGGCGCGTCGCGAGGAAGCGATCTCGAGCCGTCGGGGTCCCGCCGCGCTGAACGTGGCCCAGCACGGTGACGCGGGTCTCGAATTCGGTGAGCGACGTGAGCTCTTCGGCCACGACTCGTCCGACGCCCCCGAGGCGCTCGTACCCGTACTCGTCGAGCTGCTGGACCACGGCGCTCTCCTGCTCGCCCGTGCGTCTCGTCAGCCGGTACCCCTCCGCCACGACGACGATCGAGAAGTCGCGGCCCTGCGCGTGGCGCTTCCGAACGTGATCCGCGACGTCCTCGATGGCAGTCGGAATCTCCGGGACGAGGATGACGTCGGCACCGCCGGCGATTCCGGCCGCGGCTGCGATCCACCCGGTGTTGCGGCCCATGACCTCGACCACCATGACCCGGTTGTGCGACTCGGCGGTCGAGTGCAGCCTGTCGATCGCCTCGGTGCAGACGTGCACCGCGGTGTCGAACCCGATCGTGACGTCCGTCCCCGCGATGTCGTTGTCGATGGTCTTCGGGACGCCGACCACCGGATAACCGTGCTCCGCGTGGAGGCGATGCGCGATCGACAGCGTGCCTTCACCACCGATGGCCACGACGCCGTCGAGCTCGAGCGCACGTGTCGTGTCGATCACGAGCGAGACGCCGTTCTCCTCACGGAAGCAGTCGTAGCTCGAGCTGCCGAGGATCGTTCCCCCTCGGGGGAGGATCCCGGCCACCGCGCGGCGATCGAGCGGGACGGTCACTCCCCGCGCCAGGCCGCGAAAGCCGTGGCGGATGCCCACGACCTCGTACCGCTGCGCGATGGCGCCGCGCACGATCGCGCGGATGGCGGCGTTGAGGCCAGGGCAGTCGCCGCCTCCGGTCAAGACGCCGAGCGTGCTCAAATCAGTAGAGGAACATCGGCTTACCGAGGACGTGTCTCACCTTCGGGCGGTACTCGTCGGCGTCATAGAGCTCGTCGACGTCGACCCGCTTGACGCCCTCGCGCGTCGCGGAGATCGGCACGGTCGTGTAGCTGCCGTTCCGCAACGACACCATGCGGCCCGTGTCGCCCTCGAGCGCCAGGTCCGCAGCCATCACCGCGTAGTTGGTCGCAACCATGAGATCGAGGGAGTCGGGGCTCCCTGACCGCATGAGGTATGCGAGCTGCTGATAGATGATGTCTTCACCCGTCCGGTCCTTGAGCAGTTCTCCGAGGAGCATCCCGACACCGCCCAGCTTCCGGTGGCCATACGCATCCGCATCGCCAGAGAGGACGAGCTCACCGCTCGCCGCGGTCGCTCCTTCCGACACCGTCACCATCGCGTACCTGGAGGGGTTCGAGCGCTTGTCGCGCATGAGCAGCTCGGCCAGGCGGTCGGGATCGAAGGGCACCTCGGAGATTACGGCCCGATCCACTCCAGCGAGGTACGCGGTGATCAGGGACGTCTCCCCGCTGTAGCGTCCGAAGAGCTCGACGACGGCAATCCGTTCGTGGCTTCCCGCGCTCGTCCGGAGGTTGTGGATGAACTGCACGCCTCGGGTCACGGCGGTCGAGAAGCCGATGCAGTAGTCCGTTCCGTGCACGTCGTTGTCCATCGTCTTCGGAATGGCGATGACCGGGATGTGCTCGTCGTGAAGGCGTAGGGCGTACGACAGCGTGTCGTCGCCCCCGATCGCCACGAGGGCGTCGATCCCGAGGTGCTCGATCACGCGCATGACGTGATCGGTGAAGTCGAACGGGCCATCGCCGGCGAGGCCATCCGCGAGAAACGCTGGGACGCCCTTCGCCCGGACGTTCGCAGGGTTCGTCCTCGACGTGTGCAGGAAGGTCCCTCCCGTGCGGTCGATGGTTCGAACGGTCGCCGGATCGAGACGCTGCACATTTGGCTCGACCGTGTCCGGATCATCGGGGTTCAACTCGAGCAGGCCGGCCCAGCCGCGGCGTATGCCGACGACCTCGTGCCCGGCCGCGTCGGCCCGTACGACGAAAGCCTTGATACACGGATTGAGGCCGGGGACGTCTCCCCCGCCGGTAAGGACACCGAGACGCATCTCGCTCGGGAGACTACTCGCCGCGGCGTACGCTCAGCCCTTGGTCCGGAGTGGCGGAACTGGCAGACGCGCGGGACTCAAAGTCCCGTGTGCCTCGGGGACGTGTGGGATCGACCCCGGCTTCGCTAGACCTCGGGTGGGCCGGCCTGGATCAGCTCGGGGAAGCGCGTGTGCCAGACGAGCACGGCATCCACGCCGGATCGCTCGAGCTCAGAGACGTCGTCCGACGTCGCGTCGCGCAACTCGGCGACCGCGAGCTTGCCGGCCGGAACGTCGTGAAGCAGCTCGAGCAGCACGGTGAGCGGGTCGTCGTCCGCGTCCTCCGGGACGGAGAGGAGGAAGACCTCGGGATCGAAATAGCGCAGCACGCGCTCGACGTCGTCCGGCTGGGAGACGCGCACGACACACTCGAGCCCATGGGCATGCGCCTCGTCCCACATCGCGAGGTCCGGCTTGATCACGACGGCGTCCGCATCGGCTCCGCTGGCGTCGAACATCCGGCCCAGGTGGAGCAACGGAAGCTGCGACGTGATGCGCACGGCATTGACGCCGTCGATCGCGGCCAGGCAGTCGGCGCCACGCTCTTCCGAGTCGCGGGCGCTCGCCGCGTCGTTGACCTCGACGATGAACGAGATCCCGTCGCCCTCGGCGATCGCCTGGCTCACCTTGCTCACGAGTGGGGATCGTAGTCGGCGAAGTGCAAACCAGGGGTCACAGGAAGCGTCACATCCTTTCGATGCGTGTCGCGCTCGTCGTGCTCCTGGGGCTCGTGCTGGCCGCAGCTGCCGGCGCGCGCGTCGTCACAGGGACAGCCGGCAACGACGTGCTCGTGGGAACACCGCGAGCCGACGTCATTCGTGGGCTCGCGGGGAAGGACAAGCTGATCGGCGGACGGGGTGCCGACTTCCTCCAGGGCGGCGCCGGCCGCGACACGATCGATGCCGGGTCTGGGAACGACCTGCTCGCCCTGTCGTACGACGGCAGCCGTGACTCGGCTGTATGCGGAGCGGGCACGGACGTTGTGAACGCCGACCTCATCGACACGGTCGCGCGCGATTGCGAGATCGTCGGCCGCCGCCTCTCACGCGACCCGTACGCAAGCGCCGACGCGCAGCACGAGACCGAGGTCGAGCCGGACAGCTTCACGTTCGGGCGGACCACCGTCGCGACATTTCAGGTGGGACGCCGCTTCGAGGGTGCGGCCACGAACGTCGGATTCGCGGTTACGAGCGACAACGGCGCGACATGGCGGAGCGGGCTCCTCCCCGGTCTCACCGATGCGAGCGTTCCGGCCGGCAGCAACGAGCGGGCGAGCGATCCGGCGGTCGCATTCGACGCGCGGCACAGCATGTGGCTCATCTCGACGCTCGCGCTCGGAGACGGGGTGACACGGCTGGCCATCAACCGCTCGCCCAGCGGGTCCACGTGGAGCACCGCGATCAACGCCGCGGAGGAGAGTGGAGCTGGCGGCGAGGAGGGAATCGCGTTCGACAAGAACTGGATCGCGTGCGACAACACGCAAGCGTCGCCGTTCTTCGGACGCTGCTACCTCGTCTACACCCATTCGGCCGCGGATGACATGCTCGCGGTGCGCTGGTCGGACGACGGTGGGCTGACATGGTCGACCGGCGTCGATATCGGCGTGCGTCCCGCAGTCGGCGTGTTTCCGGCGATTCGCCCCAGCGGAGACCTGGTCGTGGCCTACCTGTGGGAGACCGGGCGGTTCGCGATCGCCGCCTCGCGATCGACGGACGGCGGAGCGACGTGGGGCGCGCCCGTGCGGATCGCGGATGTCGACGGCTCGTGCGCGATCCGTGGCTTCCGCGCATTCACGCTGCCCGCGGCGGCGGTCGACGCTACGGGGCGCGCCTGGGTCACGTGGCACGACTGCGAGGCGCCCGGAGCTTCCCGGAACACCGTTTTCGTCTCGAGCTCGCCTGACGGCGTCACATGGAGCGCGAAGACGGCGGTGACGCGCGGCCGCAACGCGCTCTTGCCCGCGATCGGGATCGACGCCGCGAGTGGGCGGGTCGCGATCGCTTTCATGCGCTATGCCGCGTCGAGCGTCGACATCGAGCTCGTCGAATCGCCGGACGGAGCGTCGTGGAGCTCACCCCAGCGGATCTCGGCCCAGTCGATGCCGACGTCGTGGATGCCGAATACGACCTCGGGACGGATGCTCGGCGATTACATCTCCGTGGACTACGCGCGAGGGCGGCCGCTGGTCGTCTGGGTGCTGGCGAGCGAGCCAGTGGGGACGAGCTTTCGGCAGGCGGTGTACGCGACCCGCGGTTGAGACTGTCCCGCCTCAGAGGCCGATGGGATGCCAGACAGTCTTGAGCTCGAGGAAGCCTTCGATCTCCCATGGGCTCTGCGCATCGGCCGACGAGCGAACTACGCGCTTGACATTCTCGGCCGCTGCTTGCTCGAGCTCTGCGGTCGGGCCTTCGATGCCGGTGAGATCGATCGCGTTCACGTCCATGTGGCCGGCGAGCCACGGAGCAAGCTCGTCCGCGAAGCCGGTGAGGACGTTCACCGCTCCCGCCGGGAAGTCCGCGGTGGCCAGAGCCTCGGCGAGTTCGACAGCCGCGACCGGATGTGCGGCGGCCGCGACCGCGACGACGGTGTTGCCGCCGGTGAGCGCAGGTAGCAGACGCGAGACGAGACCGAGGAGCGGAGGCTCGCCCGGCGCGAGAATCGCGACGACGCCGGTGGGCTCCGGAATCGTGAAGTCGAAGTACGGCCCGGCCACCGGATTCGAGCTCCCCAGCACCTGCGCGAGCTTGTCGGCCCAACCGGCGTACCAAACGACTCGATCGATCGCCGACTCGACCTCGTCGCGCCCGGTGCACGCGTGCGCGAGGTCGGTCGCGCGAGCTTCCATCATCTCCGCGAGCCGGTAGAGCACCTGGCCGCGGTTGTAGGCCGTCATGCCTGACCAGGCCGGGAAGGCTGTGCGCGCGGCGCGAACGGCGTCGCGGGCGTCCTTGCGTGAAGCGCGGGCGACGTTGTGGCCCTCGGCGTCGAAGGTGCGCCCGGACTCGGACCGCGGGAACGCCCCGCCGACGTAGAGCTTGTAGGTCTTCTTGACCGAGAGCCGGGTCATCGGGTGCGCGCCGCGGCGGCGAGAGTGTGGAACGATCGGCGCCGAATCGGCGCGAAGGTGTTTCCCACGGGTGGCTGTCTTGCGCTTAGGCTCGGCGCCGGGTGGAGGGCGGCCAAGCTCCCCACCCAGGGTGGGGATGTGCAGGGCGTGCATGTGGGCGGCGTCATTCGTCGAACCTCAGGTACGGCGCGAGCCCGTGTCGGCCGCCCTCGCGGCCGAAGCCGGACTCCTTGTAGCCGCCGAACGGCGACGTCGGATCGAAGCGGTTGAACGTGTTCGCCCACACGACGCCGGCACGCAGACGCTCGACCATCCACAGGATCCGCGAGCCCTTCTCCGTCCACACCCCCGCCGAGAGCCCGTACGGCGTGTTGTTCGCCTTCTCGACGGCCTCCTCGGGCGTGCGGAACGTCAACACGGACAGCACCGGCCCGAAGATCTCCTCCTGCGCGATCCGGTAGCTCTGCGCGACGTTCGTGAAGAGTGTCGGCACGAACCAGTAGCCGCGCTCCGGCAGTCGGCACTCGGGCTGGAAGATCTCGGCGCCCTCGTCCTCCCCGCTCGCGACGAGCTCGCGGATCCTCTCGAGCTGCGCCTTCGAGTTGATGGCGCCGACGTCCGTGTTCTTGTCCAGCGGATCGCCGACCCGCAAGGTCGTGAGGCGCCGCTTGAGCTTGTCCAGCAGCGGCTCGTAGATCGACTCCTGCACGAGCAGCCGCGAGCCCGCGCAGCACACGTGGCCCTGGTTGAAGTAGATGCCGTTCACGATGCCCTCGACCGCCTGGTCGAGCGCCGCGTCGTCGAACACGATGTTCGCCGCCTTGCCGCCGAGCTCGAGCGTCATCCGCACGTCGCGCCCCGCGAGCTCGCGCATGATCAGCTTGCCGACCTCGGTCGAGCCCGTGAACGCGAGCTTGTCGATGCCCTCGTTCTGCACGAGGTGCGCACCGGTCGTCCCGTCGCCGGTGACGAGGTTGACGACTCCCGGCGGGAGCTCGGCCTGCCGGCAGATGTCCGCGAAGATCATCGCCGTCAGCGGCGTGGTCTCGGCAGGCTTCAGCACGACCGTGTTCCCGCAGGCGAGCGCGGGCGCGATCTTCCAGGCGAGCATGAGCAGCGGGAAGTTCCACGGGATGATCTGCGCCGCCACTCCGAGCGGGCGCGCCGTTCTCCCGGGATACGCGTACTCGAGCTTGTCGGCCCAGCCCGCGTAGTAGAAGAAGTGCGCCGCGGCGAGCGGGATGTCGACGTCCCGCGATTCGCGGATCGGCTTGCCCCCGTCGAGCGACTCGGCGACGGCCAGCTCGCGCGAGCGCTCCTGGATGAGCCGGGCAAGCCTGAAGAGGTACTTCGCGCGCTCGGAGGGCGCGAGTGCGGACCACTCGCCCTCGAACGCGCCGCGGGCCGCGTCGACAGCGAGGCCAACGTCCTCCTTGCCTGCGAGCGCCACCTCGAAGAGCGGCTCCTCCGTGGACGGCGAAATCGACTCGAACCATTCGGACGTCCGCGGCTCGACCTCGTCGCCGCCGATGTAGAGCCCGTAGCGCTCGCGGATCTGGACGATGTCGCGCGCCTCCGGCGCCGGCGCGTACTCCCACTCGAACGTCGCAGGGAGGCTCGCTGTTCGCTTCTCGACCTGGGCCATCAGTCGATCGTGAAGTAATCGCCGGACTGATAGCGCCCCGTCTTCTCCTTGCGGAGCTGCATGAGGACGTCGTTCAGGAGCGAGGACGCGCCGAAGCGGAACAGGTCGGGAGTCATCCAGCGCGGCCCGAGCGTCTCGTAGAGCGTCACGAGGTACTGGACCGCCTGCTTCGACGCGCGGATCCCGCCGGCCGGCTTGATGCCGACGATGTGTCCGGTCTCGTCGTAGACGTCGCGGACCACTTCCATCATGCACAGCGTCACGGGCAGCGTCGCCGCCGGGCTCACCTTTCCGGTCGAGGTCTTGACGAAGTCCGCGCCGGCGGCGATCGCGATCAGCGACGCACGGCGCACGTTGTCATACGTGCCGAGCTCGCCCGTCTCGAGGATCACCTTCAGATGGGCGTCGCCACACGCTTCCTTCACGCGGACGATCTCGTCGAAGACCTTCGCGTATCGCCCCGAGAGGAATGCGCCGCGATCGATGACCATGTCGACCTCGTCGGCGCCCAACTCGACGACGGCCCTCGTCTCGGCGACCTTGATCTCCGTCGGAGACTGGCCCGAGGGGAACGCCGTCGCGACGGAGGCAACCTTCACGCCGCTGCCCGCGAGCCGCTCCTTGGCCACGGCGACGAGGCTCGGGTAGATGCACACCGCCGCCACCGGGGGGACGGAGAGATCGGCGGGATCCGGCCGCATCGCCTTCGAGCAGAGCGCCGCCACCTTTCCCGGCGTGTCCTGGCCCTCGAGCGTCGTCAGATCCATCATCCGCACCGCGAGCTCGAGCGCCTGCACCTTCGACTCGCGCTTGATCGAACGCTTGGCGAGCGTCGCGGCGCGCTCCTCGAGCGCGACCGCGTCGACCGTGCCGATCCGCGGGAGCCGCGGGCCGGACGGGAGCTCGAAGCCACCAACGAGTGCAGGCGCCAACGCCATGCTCCGAGTGTAGTGCCGTCGGTGCGGGCTACGGCTCGACGAAGGCAGGCGTGCTGCTCAGAGTCCGAAGCGCTCGAGCATCAGCGGATCGCGGCGCCACTTCGGCCGCACCTTGACCTTGAGCTCGAGGAAGAGCGGACGGCCGACGAGAGCTTCGACCTCCGGCCTGGCGCGCGTTCCGATCTCGCGCACCATTTCGCCTCTCTTCCCCACGAGGATTCCCTTCTGCGACTCGGTTTCGACGTAGACGAGCGCGCGCAGCCTCCGGTCCTCGATCTCCTCGACCTCGACGATCACTGCGTGCGGTACCTCGTCGCGGGTGAGGTGCAGCGCCTTCTCGCGGATCACCTCGGCCACGCGCTCCTCGAGTGTGAGGTCGGTCGTCTGTGACTCTGGGAAGTAGGCAGGGCCTTCCGGGAGCAGGAAGACGAGGTCGCTGCGGAGCTCGTCCACGCCGTCTTTCGTCTTCGCGCTCACTGGATGCAGAGCGTGGAAGTCGCCGAGCGTCGCCGCCGTCTTCATCTGCGACACGACGTGTGCCGGCTTCAGCCGGTCGATCTTGTTCAGGGCAATCACGACGGGCTTCTCGAGCCCGAAGACCCGACGCGCGACGAAGCGATCGCCGGCTCCGATGTGCGCGCGGGCGTCGACCACGAGCAGCACGGCGTCGACGTCCTCGAACGACGCGTCGACCGTCTGCTGCATCCGCTCCGTCAGTGCGTCCATCGGGCGCTGGAAGCCCGGAAGATCGACGAGCGCGAGCTGGTAGTCGGGGCCGTTCGCGACGCCGAAGAGCCGTCGTCGAGTCGTATTGGGGACATTCGACGTGATCGCGATCTTCTCGCCGCAGAGTGCGTTCACGAGTGTCGACTTGCCCACGTTCGGACGGCCTGCGATCACTACGAAGCCGCTTTTCACGGGCTCGCTTTCATCGAAATTCCGAGCTGTCGAACGACTCGGGGAGCAACTCGTCGGGTGTCATGGTCACGACACGCCCGCCGTTGCGAAACACCACGCGGTCGACGCCCATCTCGTGCAGCCACTGCCTGCACCCTCCGCACGGCGACGCAGTGATCGCCGCGACCGCGAAGTCTCCCGGCCGATACCCCTCGGCGACCGCCCGCGAGAACGCGGTCCGCTCGGCGCACACGCCCAGCGGGTAGGCCGCGTTCTCGACGTTCACTCCCTCGATCACCCGGCCGTCCCGCGCGAGCACCGCGCACCCGACGTGGAAATCCGAGTACGGCGCATATGCGCGAGCTGCAGCCGCGTCCGCGGCGGCGAGCAATTCCAGATCGGTCATCGGCGATCCGTCATCCGAAGGCCTGGAAGAGGAAGAGCGTGACGAGCGCTCCCAGGACCGCGCCGCTGGCGACCTCCGAGGAGGAGTGCACGCCGGTCTCCACACGAGTTTGCGCCACGAGCAACGCCATGATGAACGTGACGGACGAGATCAGGAAGCGGCGCGGCGAGTCCTCGAGGACGAGCGTCACCGCCATCCAGCCGGCGAAGGCCACAGCGGCATGTCCTGACGGAAGGCCTCCACGAAGCGGTGTTCCGCGTCCGGTATAGGCCTTCACCGCGATGACGAGGATGACCGTGACCGCCAACGCAACCAGCGTGAGCTCGGCCGGCGCGTCCGACAGGCGCGTGAGGAAGCGCGAGCTCCTGGTCGCGACCTCGCCCGAGAACACGAGATACCCGACAGCCACGGCGTTGAGCGCAGCGACGAGGACGGCCCCGGCTGCAATGTCCTTCGCGATCTTCGCCATCGGATCGAACGAGGTCGACGCCACGTCGACCGCAGCCTCGACCGCCGTGTTCACGAGCTCCGCGACGAGGACGAACGTGATCGCGAGCAACAGGACCGCCAGCTCGAGCTTGCTCGCGCCGAATCCGACTGCCGCGACGAGAACGGCAGCCGCAAGAGCGAAGTGGATCCAGAGATTCCGCTGCGTGCGGACGGCGTGCACGATCCCTTCGGTCGCGAAGTTGAAGCTCTGGAACAGGGACTGGCTCCGCTGGCGGGTCATCCGCGGACGTGCTCCTTCTCGCGCGTCTCCATCTCGACCCCGTGGTCGTAGCCGAGGAGGTGGAGAAGCCCGTGGACGAGCGGCCCGCGCCACTCCGCCCCTACGACCTGCGGGCACAACACCACGTCGCCGAGCGCGCGCGGGACACCCTCGGGAACGTCGTCACGACCGTCGAGCGGGAACGACAGGACGTCAGTGGCCTCGTCGATGCCGAGATGCGCGCGCTTCAGCTCGCGCATCTCGTCAGGCCCCACGAAGGAGATCCCAAGCTCCCCATCCGCGACGCCCTCGGCTGCCAGAACCTGCCGGGCGAGCTCCGTTGCGGCCTCGTCCTCGACCGCGAGCCCGCTGCGGTTCGTCGTCTCGACGACGATCACCGGCGCCTGGCCGTACCCGTCTCCTCGGCGTGGCGCTTGTACGCCTCGACGATCCGTTGGACGAGCTTGTGCCGCACGACGTCCTCGTTTCCGAACTCGACGAACCCGATGCCGTCGATCCCGGCGAGGATCTCGCGCACCTGAATGAGCCCGGACGCCTGCTCCCGCGGGAGGTCGACCTGCGTCACGTCCCCGGTCACGACCATCCTCGAGCCGAACCCCAGCCGCGTGAGGAACATCTGCATCTGCTCGGGAGTCGTGTTCTGGGCCTCGTCGAGCACGATGAACGAATCGTTGAGCGTCCGGCCGCGCATGAAGGCAAGCGGCGCGACCTCGATCGTGCCGCGCTCCATGTACCCGGCCAGCCGCTCGGGGTCGAGCATGTCGTAGAGGGCGTCGTACAGCGGGCGGAGATAGGGATCGACCTTCGCGAGCATGTCGCCGGGGAGAAACCCGAGGCGCTCGCCGGCCTCGACGGCGGGTCGGGTCAGGATCACGCGCCCGACGGCTCCCTCCGAGAGGGCCGACACCGCTAGCGCCATGGCGAGGTACGTCTTTCCGGTGCCGGCCGGACCGATGCCGAACGTCACGGTCGCCTCGCGGATCGCGTCGACGTAGCGCTTCTGGTTCACGGTCTTCGGCGTGATGTTCTTGCCGCGATGGCGCCAGACGACGTCGTCGAATACGTCGCGCACGTCTTCCGCCTGATCGAGCGCGGCGAGTACCGCCCCGACCGTGTCGGGGCCGATCTGGTGCCCGCCCTCGACCAGATCCACGAGCTCGTCGACGACGGCGCGTGCTGCGGCGACGTCGCCGTCCTCGCCCCCGAGGGTCAGCCGGTTGCCACGGAGAGCGATCGTGCAATGAAGCCGCTCGCGCAGCGCGTCGAGGACACCGTCCTCGACGCCGGCGAGCTCGGCCGCAACCTCGTTCGAGACGTCCAGCACCTGTTGCACAGGCGCAGTGTAGGGACGGGCTAGGCGAGCTTTTCCTTGACGAGCTGCGAGACGGTCGAGCCGTCGGCGCGACCCGACACCTGGTGCATCACACCGGCCATGACCCGGCCCATGTCGCGGATGTTGGTCGCCCCGACCTCGGAGATGACGTCGTCGATGATCTCCTCGATCTCCTCCTCGGACATCTGCTCGGGCATGAACTCCGCGAGCACCTCGAGCTCGTACTCCTCGTCTTCGGCCTGCTCCTCGCGCCCGCCCGAACGGAACGCCTCCGCGGCCTCGACGCGGCGCTTGCGCTCGCGTTGCAGCACCTGCAGCTCCTCGTCCTCCGAGAGCGGGCGCTGAAGCTCCTTCTGGGCGGCCTGCAGCGCGTTGAGGAGCAAGCTGAGCGCGTCGCGGCGATCCTCGTCGCGCGCGAGCCGCGCAGCCTTGAGCTCGTCCTCGATACGGGCGATCAGCACTACGCCGTCTCCAGCTCGAGCACACGTGCGAGCTTGCCGGTGTCGAAGCGACCGCCGAGGACGTGCCAGTGGAGATGGAAGACGGTCTGCCCGCCCCCTGCGCCGACGTTGACGAGCACCTTGTAGTCGTCGAGGCCGGCAGCTGGCCGCGGTGTCGGCCACGAATCGGAGCATGCTCGCCGCCTCCTCGTCGGGGAACGCGTCGACGTCCCGGAACGTGTCGACGTGGCGTGCCGGCAGGACGAGCAGGTGCGTCTCGGCGATCGGATTGATGTCGCGGATTGCGACGAACCCGTCGGCTCTGTGCACATGCTCTCCCTCGGCGACGAGCTTGCAGAAGAGGCAGTTCTCAGGCGGCGACGGCAAGGATCCCCTCCTCCGACACACCGACGGCACGAGCATGCAGAAGCTGACCGACGTCGCCGGGGACGAGCCACGGCGTGTAGTCGTCGCCGTAGCCACGGCCCGGCCTATCGACGAGGACGCGATCGGTGCTCCCGACCTTCGCCGCCCAGCGACGACGCGAGAGCTCGTCGGAGAGCGCGCGCAGACGAGCGCTGCGCTCCTTCTTGACCGCAGGCGGCACGGGATCGACACCGTCCGTTCCGTGCCCGGCCGCGGCGAGTACGGGAAGACGTGGAGGCGGGAGAGCCCCGCCTGCTCGACGACTTCGAGCGTCCGCCGGAACGCCTCCTCGTCTTCCGACGGGAAGCCGACGATCACGTCGGCGGTGAGGTTGAAGTCGCCCAGCGGCCCGAGCTTCGCGACGTACTGCTCGGCGGAGTAGCGTCGCCGCATCGCTCGAAGAACGGCGTCGTCGCCGGACTGCAGGGGCACGTGGAGATGACGCGACGCCGCGGGCGTCTCGCGGAGCGCCGCGACGAGGTCGTCCGTGAGGTGATTGACCTCGATCGACGAGAGTCGCAGGCGCTCGACGCCGGGCAGTGCGCCGGCCTCGCGAACGAGCCGCGGCAGCGTGTAACCGGCCTCGCGATCCCTGAAGCAGCCGAGGTTCACGCCGGTCAGGACGATCTCGCGATGTCCCTGGGCGACGCGACGCTCGATCTCGCCCAGCACCGCATCGGCACGACGACTGCGCGTCGCCCCGCGAACAAGCGGGATCACGCAGAAGGAGCACGAGAAGGAGCAGCCGTCCTGGATCTTCACGAAGGCGCGAGTGCGCTCGAGCCGGGCGTCGGCCTGGACGCAGCCGAGCGCGCCGACGCCGGCTGAAACGGCGATCGGCATCTCCTCGCTCGGCAGCGCAACGACCGTCACGTTCGGTGCCGTGCCGGCGAAGGCTCCTCGGAGATTTGCGCCACACCCGGTCACGTACACGCGACCGTGACTCCGCGCCGCGCGCGAGACGGCCTGGCGTGACTTCGAGATCGCCTCGTGCGTGACGCAGCACGTGTTCACGACGGCCACGTCGGCCCCGCCCTGCGACCTCGACATGACCGTCGCGCAGCAGGCGCTCGCGCACGGCCTGCCCATCCGCGTAGGAGACCTTGCAGCCCAGGAAGGAAACGGAGAACGACGCCATCGCCGGACTAGCTTAGTGCTGCTCTGGAAAAAACGTCCGCGGCCCAGCCATCGAGCTCAATGCGCTGAACGTGGATCCACACTTGCGCGCGCGGCCGTTCGGCGGCCAGGTAGCCCGACGTCACGGCGACTCGTGCCGGAGAACGATCGAGAAGGGCCTCGACGACGGTGAGCTCGATATTGGCTACGACGACATCGGCGTCGGGGATCTCGTCGCGGAGCACGTCGACGTGCGCAACCTCCAGCTCGACGCCGTTCGTGCGTGCGGTCTCCGCCGTGACCTCGACGGCGACGTCGTCGAGATCGACGGCGCGGACAGGAGCGAAGCCGAGGCGGGCCGCTGCGACAGCCACGACACCCGACCCGCAGCCGGCATCGAGCAGGCTGCCGCGCTCGAGCCCGGCGAGAAGGTCAATGCATGCGCGCGTCGTCGGATGCGCACCCGTCCCGAACGCTCGCCCGGGATCGACGACGACCGCGAGCTCTCCGGCCGGCGGCGCGATCCACGGCGGCCCGATCCAGATCCCGCCGGCGCGGACGGGACGATGGAACTCCTTCCAGCGGTCTTCCCACCCGCCCGCAACGGGCTCACTCGTCGCCTGAGCGAAGGCCGCCCGGATCTCCGCCTCGCCCGCGCGGTCGGTGTACGCGACGAGCTCGACGTGCGAGCCTGCCTCGTGCTCTTCGAACCCGGCCGGAAAGCGCTCCACGAGCCACGCTCGGGCGATCTCGGCTTCCGCGCTCGGGACGCTGAACGCGACGCGGACGAGGCCGCTCAGCGCAGCGCGCTCTTCAGGCGGCTGAAGAACCCCTCGTCCTCGTCGCGCGAGACGTAGGCCTCGTCTCCGAGCTTCTCGTCGAGCTGCGCGAGGAGCGTGCGCTGCTCGTCGTCGAGCGCCGTCGGCACGGCGACGTCCAGCCGCACATAGAGCGAGCCGCGCCCGGAGCCGCGCAGCGCAGGCATCCCCTCGCCCTTGAGAACGCGCACTTCACCGGGCTGCGTGCCGGCCGGAACGTCGAGCTCGACGTCGCCCGCGAGCGACGACACCGTCGCCGCCGTCCCGAGCGCTGCCTCGGTCATCGTGAGTCGCAGCGCCGTGTGCAGATCGTCTCCGTCGCGTACGAAGCGCGGATCCGGCCGGACGCGGACGATCACGAACGCGTGGCCGCGCTCGGAGCTCCGGAACCCGGCATGCCCTTCTCCGCGCACGCGGATCTGCTGTCCGTCGTGGATGCCCTTCGGGACGTCGACCTCGATCTGCGTGCGCGACACGATCCGCCCCTCGCCACCGCAGTCGGCGCATGCCTGTTCCATGACCTCGCCGGCTCCGCCGCACTCGGGGCAGGCTCGCTGCTGGACGAACTGGCCGAAGATGTTCTGCGAGACGCTGCGGACAGCTCCTGACCCCGAGCAGGTCGGGCACGTCCGGGCCGACGTGCCCGGTTCCGCGCCGCTCGAGTCGCAGCGCTCGCACGGGAGGGCAACGTCGAGCGGCACGCTGACAGCGGCCCCGGTGAACGCCTCCTCGAGCTCGATCTCCACCACCGCCTGAACGTCTCCCCCACGCCGGGAGCGGTTCTGCCGAGCGCCGGCGCCGCCGAGGAGATCGTCTCCGAAGAACGCTGCGAAGACGTCAGAGAGGCTCCCGAAGTCGGCGAAGACCGGCTCGAAGCCACCTCGTGCGAGGCCCGCCTTCCCGAAGCGGTCGTAGGTCGCTCGGCGCTCGGGGTCGGACAGCACCTCGAACGCCTCGGCGACGTCTCGGAACCGGCGCTCCGCGTCGGGCTCCGCGGAGACGTCGGGGTGCAGCTCGCGCGCGAGCGCGCGGAACGCGCGCTTGAGCTCGGCGTCGCTCGCAGTGCGCGGGACGCCTAGGAGCTCGTAGTAGTCGCTCTCGGTGGTAGCCATGCGTCGATCAGGCGTCTTCGTAGACGTCCTCGACGAACCGGGAGAGCTCGAAGGCAGCGGCTCGCACCGTGCGGATGGCCTTCTCGTAGTCCATCCGCAGCGGGCCGACGAGCCCGACCGCGCCGAGCGGTGTCGAGCGAATCCCGTACGTCGCACCGACGAGCGAGACGGCGTGCAGCTCGGCGCCTCCGAACGCAGGCCCGACGTGCACGACGGGCCGCTGCGGCTCGAGCGCCTCGCTCACCAGCTCGAGCACCGCGGCGCGCCGCTCGAGGAGCTCGACGAGCCGCATCATCGCCTCCCCCTCCTCAGCTCGTGCGCCCTCCATGAGCCCGGCTGTCCCTCCGACGAAGACCTCGGGGCCGACCTCCCCGCGCACCTGGATGAGCGTCTGCCCGATGAGCGCGAGGAACGCACGCTCGCGCGGCGCCAGCTCGGGCGCCTCGAGGCGCCGCCGAACCATGCGGGAACCGAGGCGCTGGCCGACAAGCTGCTCCGCCAGGTACTCGGCGGCCCACGCGACGAGGCCGGGATCGACCGGCTCTTCGAGGCGGAACACCTGCTTGGTCACGCCGCCCGTCGACGTGATCACCACGACCATCACGCTCGTCGGCTGCAGCGTGAGCACCTCGATGTGCCTGATCGACGCGGTCTCGAGCGACGGCGCCGAGACGAGCGCGAGCAACCGAGTCGCGTCCGAGAGCATGTCCGTCGTCGTGCGCAGGGCCTGCTCGATCTCGTTGCGCATCGAGCGAAGGTCGACGCCCAGACCGTCGGGTCGCCCCTCGAGCGTGTCGACGAGCTCGTCGGCGTACACGCGGTAGCCGCTCTCCGTCGGTGTTCGTCCGGCGGAGGTATGCGGGTGCGTGAGCAGCCCGAGCGTCTCGAGCTCGGCCAGCTCGCCGCGCACCGTCGAGGGTGAGACGCCGAGATCGGAGCGCTCGACGAGCGACCGTGATCCCACGGGCTGGCCCGTCGCGACGTACTCCTCGATGACCCGCCTCAGGATCTCGCGCTTCCGCGATGTCAGCTGCATCCTCGTCCGATGGTAGCCGCGGATCCTGCTGGAAACACGCCGCGCTCAGACCATGAGCTCGGCAGTGACGCCGCCGCCCAGGAACCGTCCGCGCCGCGTGAGCCGGAGCTCCTCCCCGCGCCCGTTCGTCGTCACCTCGACGAGATCGAGCTCCACAAGGCGGGTCAGCGCGTCGCGATCGAGAGCATGCGGCGACGTCCGCGACGACGACCGGCTCGTCGAGCCGCAGGCCGAGCAGCAGGCGCTCTCGAGCACTCGTCGCGGCGTCGATCGGCTCGAGCTCGCGCGGCGGCGCGGCGCCGGCCGCGAGCGCCTGGACGTACCGCGGCAGGCCTGGAAGGTTCCGGCGCCGGATGCCGGCCAGCGTGGAGACGGCTCCGATCCCGACGCCGAGGTAGTCGTGTCCGTGCCAGTAGCCGAGGTTGTGCCTCGCGCGAAGATCGCGCCCGCGCGCACGACGACCCTCGAGGCAGAAGTTCGCGGTTTCGTACCAGCGGTAGCCGGCCGCGCAGAGCGTGTCGACGACCTGCTCGAAATAGCCCTCCATCGCGTCGCCTTGACGCACGAGCTCGTCGCCATGTGCGTGCGTGAAGCGCGTCCCAGGCTTCGCCTCGAGCTCGTAACACGACAGGTGCTCCGGTTCCAGTGCGAGGGCTTCGGTCAGATCGGATTCGAGATCGGAGGAGCTCTGGCCGGGAATGCCGTAGACGAGATCGAGCGAAATGTTGTCGAATCCGGCATCACGGAGAGTGTGCACCGCCCGGCGTACGTCCTCCGGGGACGCCTGCCGCTCGAGGGTCTCGAGCAGATGCGGCCTGAACGATTGGGCGCCGAGCGAGACGCGAGTCACACCCGCGGCACGCAGCGACGACACCACTTCGGGCGTCACCGTCTCGGGATTCGCCTCGACCGTCAGCTCACTCGCGGACGGCAAGGCCCGGAGCAGCCGCTCGAGCTCGGCGAGCTCCGTGAATGTCGGCGTCCCACCGCCGAGAAACACCGTTGCGACGTCGTCTGCCAGCACGTGGCGCTCCTGCTCGAGCTCGGTGAGCAATGCATCGACGTAGGCGCCATGCTGCCCCGGTCTCCCGACCACCGTGACGAAGTCGCAGTACCCGCAGCGATGCGCGCAGAACGGCAGGTGAACGTAGAGATGGCGGACCGAGCCCACTAGGAGCGCTTCCGATCCGAGTCGAGGTTCAGCACCGCGAGGAACGCCTCCTGTGGCACCTCCACCGCGCCGACCTGCTTCATCCGCTTCTTGCCCTTCTTCTGCTTCTCGAGGAGCTTGCGCTTGCGCGAGATGTCGCCGCCGTAGCACTTTGCGAGCACGTCCTTGCGACGCGCCTTGATGGTCTCGCGCGCGATCACGCGCGAGCCGATCGCCGCCTGGATGGGCACGTCGATCATCTGCCGCGGGATCTCCTCGCGCAGGCGCTCGACGAGCTGACGGCCGCGGTCGTAGGCGGCATCGCGATGGATGATCAGCGAGAGCGCGTCGACCTGCTCGCCGCCGACGAGGATGTCGACACGCGCGAGATCGCCCGGCCGGAAGCCGGCGAGGTCGTAGTCGAAGCTCGCGTACCCGCGCGTGCGCGACTTCAGCTGATCGTAGAAGTCGAGCACGATCTCGCCGAGCGGCAGCTCGTAGACCAGCAGCACGCGGCCCTCGCTCAGGTACTCGAGATGATCGAAGCTCCCGCGCCGCTCATTCGCGAGTTCCATGACCGCGCCGACGTAGTCCTTCGGGACGATCACCGAGGCCCTGACGTACGGCTCCTCGACCTCCTCGAGCTCACGCGGCATCTCGGCGGGGTTGTGCACCTCCAGCTGCTGGCCGGTGCGCGTCGTCGCGCGGTACGCCACGGTCGGCGCCGTGATGAGGAGATCGAGGTCGAACTCCCGCTCGAGGCGCTCTCGGACGATCTCCATGTGCAAGAGCCCGAGGAAGCCGCACCGGAAGCCGAAGCCGAGCGCCTGTGAGGTCTCGGGCTCATAGGACAGCGACCCGTCGTTGAGCTTCAGGCGCTCGAGCGCGTCGCGCAACTCCGGGTAGTCGTCGGAGTCGGTCGGAAAGATCCCGGCGAAGACCATCGGCTTCACGTCCTGGTACCCGGGCAGCGGCCCGGCAGCGGGACGTCGACGCGACGTGAGCGTGTCGCCGACACGGAGCCTCGAAACGTCCTTGAGGCCGGTGATGATGTAGCCGACCTCGCCCGCGGAGAGCGAGTCGACGGGCGAGCGGGCAGGCGACATGACACCGATCTCCTCCGCGTCGAACTCGGTTCCCTGCGCCATCGCGCGCAGCGGCTCGCGGCTCGAGAAGGTTCCGTCCACGACGCGGACGAATGCCAAAACGCCGCGGTACTGGTCGTAGGAGGAGTCGAAGACGAGGGCGCGGGCCGGAGCGTCCGGCTCTCCTGCCGGCGCAGGGATGCGCTCCACGATCGCGTCGAGGACCTCGGGGACGCCGACACCGGTCTTCGCCGAGATCCGCAACACGCGCCCGGGCTCCTCGCCGAGGAGATCGCCGAGCTCGCGCGCTGCGCCGTCCGGGTCGGCCTGCGGAAGATCGATCTTGTTCGCGGCCGGGACGATCTCGAGGCCGCCGTCGATCGCGAGGTAGGCGTTCGCGAGCGTCTGCGCCTCGATGCCCTGAGCCGCATCGACGACGAGGAGCGCGCCCTCGCACGCCTGCAACGAGCGCGCGACCTCGTACGTGAAGTCGACGTGGCCGGGTGTGTCGATGAGGTTCAGCTGGTGGCCTCGCCATGACACCCGCACGGCCTGGGCCTTGATCGTGATCCCGCGCTCGCGCTCGAGGTCCATCGTGTCGAGCAGCTGCTCGCGCATCTCTCGCTCCGAGACGGCGCCGGTCAGCTCGAGGATGCGATCCGCGAGCGTCGACTTGCCGTGGTCGATGTGCGCGATGATCGCGAAGTTGCGAATGCGGTCTTGCTGCATAGGTGGCTCAGCGCGGGTCGGAGGGTTCGTCGCGCCGGGCTCGCAACAGTAGCAACGCCTCGAGCTCGCGCAGGCCCAGCGCCCGGCCGAGCGCCACGTAGACGAGACCGGCTGCGGCGAACCCGGCGCCGAGCGCCAGAAGCTGGGCGAGAAGCCCGGTGCCGAGCACGGAGTCGAGCCCGCGCCACGCTCCGTACGACGCTCCTGCGGCTAGGGCAGCGGCGACGGCGATGCGCCCCACGACCCCGAGGGTGCGACGGACGTGCTCGAGGGCCGACGCGACGACGCATCATCACGAGCAACACGGTGGCCGCGACGACGTTGACGGTCGACGTCGCAAGCGGGATGCCCCAGATCCCGAGGCGATAGAAGACGGTGTCGAACGCGGCGTTGAGGGCGACGGCGCCGACCGCGATGCCGGTCGGAACCCAGTTCGTCTGCACCGCGTAGAAGCTGCGGTTCAGGATCAGCATCCAGCCGTTGAAGACCAGCCCGATCGAGAAGGCCTGCAGGCACTGCGCGACGATGACGGTGTCCTCGGCCGTGAACTCGCCGCGCTGGTAGACGAGGCGCACGATCGGCTGCGCCAGCACGATCGACACGAGCCCGGCCGGGACGAGCAGGAAGGCGATCTGGCGCAGGCCGCCGTCGAGCGCTCGCCGCAAGCCGGCGATGTCGTCGCGCGCGGCGAACCGGGCGAGCGTCGGGAAGAGCACGGTCGTGACCGCCACCGCGAAGACGCCCTGCGGGAGCATGTAGAGGCGGAACGCCTTGTCGATCGCCGCCGGCGCGAGCTCCGGATCGAGCAGACGCGACGCAAAGAGCGTGTCGACGAGGAAGTTGACGTTGATGAGCCCGATCGTCAGCGTCACGGGCAGCATCAGCACGAGCACGCGCTTGACCGCCGGATCGCGCCAGTCGATGACCACCGTGAGCCGACCGTCCAGACGCCGCAGCCATGGGATCGGCAGGAGGAGCTGGACCAGCGTCCCGAGGACGACGACGCCCGCGTAGAGATAGAGCTGCGCGCTCTCGTCGTGGATTCGCGGAACGCCGAGGACGAGGCCGACGACGATGACGAGGTTCCACGCGACTGGCGCGAGCGCCGGCACGGCGAAGTGGTGGTACGTGTTCAGGATCCCGACGACGATCCCGGAGAGCCCGAGCAGCACGACGATCGGGAAGAGAACGCGCGAGAGACCGACAGCGAGCTCGTAGTCGCCGCCGGGATCGCCGAACGGCCGCATGAGCAGCGGCGCCAGCAGGATGAAAACGGCGGTGAGGCCGCCGAGGATGAGGAGCGTCAGCCAGAAGAGGGTCGAGGCGACGCGCCACGCTCGCTTCCGCTCCCCCTTCTCGAGCAGCTCGCTGAACACGGGGACGAACGCGCCGGAGAGCGCCGCGTCCGCGACGAGGGCGCGCACGAGATTCGGGATCTGAATCGCGACCGTGAACGCATTGATGAGCCCGGAGACGCCGAAGAAGTAGGCGCTGACCATCTCGCGGACGAGCCCGAGGATGCGGGAGATCGCGGTCGCGAGGGAGAAGACGGCGGTCGACCGGGCGAGTCGGCGGCTGTTGGCTGCCCTCGCCCTCGGGGCGCGGAGGTGACGTGTCGTTCGGAGCGTCCATCGATGCGGTCTCGGAGGCGATTCTCCCAGTCGGTCCTGCTACCATCGCGCGGCCCGCGAGAGCGGGCATTTCCTCGAATGGCGAACATCAAGCAACAGCGCAAGCGCGTCCGCACCCAGGAGCGCGAGCGGAACGAGAACCTGCGTTACCGCTCCACGATCAAGACGCTGAGCAAGCGCCTCGAGACGGCTGTCGCAGATGGCGATGCCGACCGTATCGCCGCCGAGCATCGCGAGCTCGTTCGGACGATCGATCGTGCGGCGACGCGTGGAGCGCTGCATCGGAACACCGCCGGGCGCAAGAAGTCGCGGGCCGCGCGACTCGTCGCCGGCGCTTCCGCCTAGCCCGCGCGACCGCTCGCCGGCGCGACGCCGGGACGCCGCGTGAGATCGACGAGTGTCCGCTGGAGCTCCAGATCGGGCGCCAGCCGGCTCTGACCCTTCAGCGCGCCGTCCAGCTCCGCGAGACGCACCACCGCGTCGTCGAGATCCTCGTCCGAGAAACCTTCGGCCTGGCCGGCGAGCTTCTGCGCCCTGAACGGATGGAGCCTCAATCGTTCCGCGGCCTCCTTCGGCTTCACGCCTTCGGCGGCGAGCCGCTTGAGCGAGCGCAGATTGCCGACGTGGCTTCCGAGCGCGCCGGAGAGCCGCGGAGCGACGTCGCGCCGCGGCTTCGGATCTCGGTCGAAGATCGTCTCGCTCACATCCAGCGCGCGAGCCGCGTCGTGGGCCGACCACGCTTCGCTGAGCTCCCAGATCGGCATGCCGGCGTCCGGCGCGACGAGCGCCACGACCTCACGTTCGCCGATCGGCTCTCCCGCAGCCCAGGTCGCGAGCTTGTCGATCTCGGATTCGAGAGCCGCAGGACGTTCGCCGACGAGCTGGATCAGCGCCGTCACCGCGTCGGGCTCGGCGCGCACCTGACGCCGCTGGAACTGCGCCGCAACCCACTCGTGCAGCTTCTTGACGTCGAACGAGAGGACCTCTCCCGCCTTCGCGCAGGCCTTCCAGAGAGCCGAGCTCGACTTCAGCTCCTCGGCAGCGAGCGCGAGCACGGTCGCCGGCGCCGGAGCGCCGAGATACCCGACGATCGCGTCGACGTCCGCCGCTTTCCAGCCGCCCTTGCGACGTCCTTCGCCGTCCTTGTGGCCGTCCACGTCCCTGACCACGATCAGGCGCGCGTCGCCGAACAGGCTCCCCGCGTTGCACAGACCGACCGTCGCCTCGCCCGAGGTGTCGAGCGCGCTCACCGACTCGATCGCCTCGGGCTCGAAGTGGCCCCGGAGCCTTGTGAGCGCCGTTTCGATCTTCGGGCCGTCGCTTCCGGTGATCAGATAGACGGGCTTGTCGGGAGCATCGGCCACGGCGCCCACACTACCGCTGGGTCCGAACGGTGAGGCTCCGGCCGTCCGACTCGACGACGACGCGGCCGTCCTGATCGGTGCGATAGACCGCGAGACCCGGCGCCCCGGCAAGGGCGGCGAGCGTTTCGGGCCGCGGGTGTCCGTAGTCGTTGTTCCGGCCGCACGAGATAACCGCGACGCGAGGTCGAAGCGTCTCGAGCTCGTCGGCCAGACCCGGATCCTCGGAGCCGTGGTGGGCGACCTTCATGATCTCCACCGGCGGAAGCGGGAGCCTCGCGGTGACGTCGGACTCCGCGTCGGCGCTGAGGAAGACATCGGTCGCGAGATACGACGCCACGAGCACGACGGCGTTGAAGTTGGGGTCCTCAGCGGGCGCACCGGCATCTGCCGGCCAGAGGACGTTGAGACGCAGGCGACCCACGCGGAAGCTCGAGCCCGTGCGCACGACACGTATCGAGACGCCGCGCTGGCGTGCGGCTGCCAGAGCCTCCTCGCTTTCCGGCCCTGTGACCTGGAGGCCTGGCTCGAGAACCTGCGCGACGGCGAGCCTGCGAATCACCTCGGCCGCACCCCCGACGTGATCGCGCTGCGGGTGCGTGAGAACGATGGCGCTGAGCGAGTGGATTCCCATGCGGATCAGCTGGCCGGCCACGTCGGCTTCGGGCGGGCCCTCGTCCACGAGGACTCGAGCCCGACGCGTCTCGAGCAGCACGGAATCTCCTTGCCCGACGTCCAGGAACGTCACGCGGAAGCCGGCCGGTGGGTTCCACGCCGCGTTCGTGGCCGTGGCGATCCACGCGGCGGCGAAGAGAGCAGCGCCGGCGGCGAGCATGCCCGCGACCACTTGCTGCTGCGACGAGAGACGCCGCCGTCCCTGTCGAACGACGAGCCACGCCACAGCCGAGCCGATCGCGAGTGCGAGCGCGGCGTTGGCGTCCATTCGAGCGGCTGGCAAGTCGGCGACGACCCGAGCGACGAGCGCCAGCCACGCTGCCGCCCAACCCGCGAGCGCTGAGAGCCCAGCGGCAGCCGAGGGAGAGACCGGGTCGACCACCGCGGCCAGCAGCCCGAACCCGAGCACGAGCGGAGCGGCCGGGAACGCGAGGACGTTCGCCGGCACCGTGTACACCGGCGCCTGGCCGAAGTGGACGAGGACGATCGGCGCAGTCGCGAGGCCACAGGAGAGGGCAACGGCAAGCGCCTCCGCGATCGCCGGCGGAAGCGGCAGGCCGTCGAGCTTGCGCCGGACGCGCGGAACGGCGACGAAGATCGCGGCGACGGCGGCGAACGACAGCTGGAAGCCGGGCTCCAGGAGCGACGTCGGCATCCACGCCATCAGCACGAGCGCGCCGACGGCGAAGAAGTGCCAACGGTCGCGCGGGCGAGAGGCGAGCCACGCCAGCGAGGCGAGAGCTCCGGCGACCGCGGCGCGGGCCACCGACGGCTGCCAGCCGACGGCAAGCACGTAGGCGACGATCACGCCGAGCGTCGCGAGCTCCCGGAGCGCTCTCGAGAGTCGGAAGAGCCAGCCGAGCAGGAAGACGCCCGCGGCGAGGAACGCGACGTTCTGCCCCGAGACGGCGAGCAGGTGGTAGAGACCGGAGGCGCGGAAGTCGTCCTGCACGTCGTCCGACAGCCCTTCGTCCTCGCCGAGCACGACGCCGAGAACGATGCTGCGGCGGACGCCGGTCGCGCCTCGCCCGACGGCGAGCTCGACCCGGTCGCGAAGGCGATCTCCGAAGCCGGCAATCCCGCCGCGTCGGCCGACCTGTCGCCAGCTCGATGCCTTCAGGACGACGTGGATGCCCTGGCGCGCGAGCCAGCCGCGCTCGTCGAACCCGTCCTCAGGCCCACGCGGCTCCTCGATCGCGGACCGTTGCCTCCAGGATTGCGCCTCGCGGCGGCGAGCGTCCGACGGGGAGGATGAGGAGGACGCGCTCCTGTACCTGCGCGCGACGGAACGCGCGCGCCATCGCGATGACGCGCGTCGACCACGGCGAGGGGCGTGCCGGGGCGACCGTGACGAGCTCAGCGACGCCCGCTTCGCCGAGGTCGGCCGCGAGGACGCTCTCGCGGAGCGCATCCATCCGCAGCGATCCCCACGCCAGCCCGAGAGCGGCGAGAGCGACGCCGACCGCGACGAGGCGCGCGCCGCTGCCCAGCATCAGCGCACCCACGACTGCAGCCAACGCAACCGCTCCGGCCACCGCCATCGGAACGGAGGCCCAGATCGAGAGCGCGAGCCCGGCGCAAGCCGCGCCGACGAGCAGCGCGGGCCAGTGGAGCTCGACGATCCGCCTCACGGCGTCACGAGCTCCCGCAGCTGCTCGATCCGGGTCGGGCCGATGCCAGGAACCGCGTCGAGGTCGTCGACGGACGCGAACGGCCCGTGCTCGGTTCGGTAGTCGATGATCTTCTGCGCCGTGATCGGGCCGACGCCAGGCAGCTCGTCGAGCTCGTCGACCGTCGCTGACGAGAGACTGACGAGGCCGCCCGCAGCACCGCCGCCCGCTGAGCTGGCACCGCCCGCCGGCGGGACGGCACCGGCCGCAACCCGGCTCGGCACGAACACCTGAATCCCGTCGACCAGCGGTGCCGCGAGGTTCACCGCGGCGAGATCGGCGTCCCGCAAGGCCACCACCGGCGCGATGGACGGCGTCGGCGATCCTCGCGCCGTCGCGCAATCGATAGAGCCCTGGACGGCGCACCTCCCCCACCACGTGAACGACGAGGACGGATCGAGCAGGCGCCTCCGCAACCGGCTCGAGCTCGGCGGCGACGACTTCTGGCTTGCTCGCCGCCCCGGCGTGCGCGAGTCGCTGACCGAGGAGCGCGAGCGCCGCCAGCGCCAAGCACACTCCGACGAGCGCGGTCGAGCGGGAGACGGCGATCGGCACGCGACCATCGTTGCGACGAACCCGTCACGCGTGGGTAACGCCTCTGCCGAGAAAGCGCGAAATCGCGCCCGGAATGGCTCCTACGTCACGAAGTTGACGAGCTTGCCCGGTACGACGACGGTCCGCGCCACCTCGCCACCGTCGAGCGTAGGCACGCACCCGCTGGGACGAGCGCGCAAGCGCGACGAGCTCGTCCTCGCCCAGGTCCGGAGGCACCTGCAGCCGATCTCGGACCTTCCCGTCCACCTGAATCACGACCTCGACCGTGTCGACCTCGAGCAATGCAGGATCCGCGACCGGCCATGGCGCCTCCCACAGGCGCTCGTTGCCGAGCCTCTCCCACAGCTCCTCTGCGACGTGCGGCGCGTACGGCTGGATCAGCGAGACCGCGGTCTCGGCCGCGAAGCGCGCATCGCGACCCGCTCGATCGCGTGAGAGCTCGTTGACGAGCTCCATGACTGCGGCGATCCCGGTGTTGAAGGCGAAGCGCCGGCCGATGTCGTCCGTCACCTTCGCGATCGTCGCGTGCGCCTTACGCGCGAGCGCGCCGTCCTCCGGGTCGCCGATCGGCGCCTTCTCGATCACCTCCGTCACCACGGCCCACAGCCGGCGGACGAACCGCGTCATCGCCTCGACGCTCGGCTCGGTCCACTCCATGTCCTGGTCGGCGGGACCGAGGAACATGATGTTCAGCCGGCAGGCGTCGGCGCCATAGCGCTCGACGAAATCGTCAGGCCCGACGATGTTCCCGGCACGCTTCGACATCTTCACGTTCCCGAGCGTGACCCAGCCGTTCGAGAAGAACTGGGCGAACGGCTCGCGAAAGCCGAGCATGCCGAGATCGTTCAGCACCTTGACCCAGAACCGCGCGTAGATCATGTGCATCGTCGCGTGGTCGACACCGCCGATGTAGAGGTCGACCGGGTTCCAGTAGTCGACGGCCGCGCGCTCGAAGGGTGCGCTGTCGTTCCGGGCGTCGCAGTAGCGCAGGAAGTACCAGGCCGAGTCGACGAAGGTATCCATCGTCTCGGTCTCGCGTCTTCGCCGGCCCGCCGCAGCGCGGACACGGCACGTTCACCCACTCCTCCGCCTGCGCGAGCGGCGGAACGCCCTTCGGCTTGTAGTCCTCGACCTCGGGGAGCACGAGAGGCAGCTCGTCCTCGGGGACGGGGACGATCCCGCACGCGTCGCAGTAGACGACCGGGATCGGGCAGCCCCAGTAGCGCTGGCGAGAGAAGCCCCAGTCGCGCAGGCGGAAGTTGATCGTGAAGCGCCCACGACCTTCGGCCGCGAGCTGCTCGACGATCCGGCGGCCGCCCTCGGGCGCGGGGAGGCCGTCGAACTCACCCGAGTTGACGAGCACCTCGCCCTCCGTGTGCTCGACGTACGCCCCGCTCTCGTCCACCTCGTCAGGAGGGCGGACGACGTGCCGGATCGGGAGATCGAACGCCGACGCGAAGTCGAAATCGCGCTGGTCGTGGGCCGGAACGGCCATGATCGCGCCCGTCCCGTAGTCCATAAGCACGTAGTCGGCGACGTAGACCGGCAGCCGCTCGCCGTTCACGGGGTTCACGGCATGGAGCCCCGTATCGACTCCCGTCTTCGTCGGTCGCAGCGGCACGCTCTGCGGTCTTCTTCGCCGACGCGCGGCGGACGTAGTCGCGAACCTCGTCCGAGTCGATGCGCGCGACGAGCTCGTGCTCGGGCGCGAGGACGAAGAACGTGGCGCCGTACAGCGTGTCGGGTCGGGTCGTGAAGACGGGAACGTCCTCGTCGAGCTCCTCGATCCGGAAGAGGATCTCAGAGCCTTCGGAACGGCCGATCCAGTTCCGTTGGCGCGCCTTGATCGACTCCGGCCAATCCACGGTCTCGAGGTCGTCGAGGAGCACCTGCGCGTAGTCGGTGATCCGGAAGAACCACTGCTCCATGACGCGCGACTCGACCACCGCGCCGCAGCGCTCGCACGTGCCGTCAGCGAGCACCTGCTCGTTCGCGATCACGGTCTGGTCGTTCGGACACCACTTGACGGGCGCGCCCTTCCGGTACGCGAGCCCGCGCTCGTAGAACTGCAGGAACTGCCACTGCTGCCAGCGGTAGTACTCGACGTCGTGGGTCGAGAGCGAGCGGTCCCAGTCGTATGCCCAGCCGACCCGGCGCATCGAGCGCGTGATGTGCTCGATGTTCCGTTCGGTGCTCTCGCGAGGATGGACGCCGTCGCGGATCGCCGCGTTCTCGGCCGGCAGCCCGAAGGAGTCGAATCCCTGCGGATGCAGCACGTGCATGCCGTTTCGCGAGCGGAAGCGCGTGACGACGTCCCCGATCGTGTAGACGAGCATGTGCCCCACGTGGAGGGTTCCCGACGGATACGGAAGCATCTCGAGGACGTAGCTCTTGGGTTGCACCGGGTCGTTCGAGACGTGGAACGCCTTCGCGTCCTCCCAGACCCGTTGCCACTTCTGCTCGATTGCGCTCGCGTCGTACCTGTCCATCACCGTCTCACTGTTCGCAGGAACAAAAAAGCCTCTCACGCGAGAGGCTCCACGAGAACGGCCACGGCTCTCGCCGCGCTCGTCCCCTGACCTATGCAAGAAGCCTGATCACGAGCCGAAAACGGTACCAGGCAGAATCGCATGATGCTCGCGCTCTTCCCCGACTCCGCGACCGTCGAGCGAGGCGGGCTCGCGCTCGGCGGCGTGCCGGCGCCAGAGCTCGCCGAACGCTTCGGGACGCCGCTCGTCGTCTACTGCGAGGAGACGCTGAGGCTCCAGGCACGCTCGCTGCGCGCGGCGGCGGGACCAGACGGACGACTCTTCTACGGTACGAAGGCGTTTGCCAACGTCGCCGTCCTCGGCATCCTCCGCGACGAGGGAGTCGGAGCGGACGTCGCCTCCGCGGGTGAGCTCGCCTTTGCGCGAGCCGCCGGGCTCTCGGGCGGCGAGCTCGTCGTCCACGGCAACAACAAGGACACGGCGTTCCTGCGCGAGGCCGCGCTGGAGCGCGCTCCGGTCGTTCTGGATTCGCCCGACGAGGCAGAGCTCGCCGCGACCGCCGGCGTCGAACAGGCGCTCGTCCGGGTCACGCTCGGAGTCGACGCGGACACACACGAGGCCGTCGTGACCGGGCACCACGGATCGAAGTTCGGCCTCCCTTCCCACGAGGCGCAAGAACTCCTCGCGGTTGCGCTCGACCGGAAGCTGGACGTGCTCGGGCTGCACGTGCACGTCGGCTCGCAGCTGCCCGACTTCACCGCGCAGGCCGAGACGATCCGCCGGCTCGCCGAGTTCGCCGCAACCTGTCGCGACGCGCTCGGCTGGGAAGCCCGCGTCGCCGACCTCGGGGGCGGCTTCGGGATCCGCCACACCCTCGCCGATGACGTGCCGGACGCAGCGGACGTGGCGGCGAGGGCCGCACGCTCCGCACGAGAAGCGTTCGCCGCCGCGGGTCTCGCGGCACCGACCATTTGGCTCGAGCCCGGTCGCTCGCTCGTCGGCCGCGCGGGCGTCACGCTCTATCGCGTCGGGGCCGTCAAGCGCCTACGTGAGCGGACCTGGGTCGCCGTCGACGGCGGGATGTCGGACAACCCGAGGCCGCAGCTCTACGACGCGCGGTACACGGCGTTGAGCGCGGCACGCGCCGACGAGCCGCCCGACGAGACCGTCAGCGTCGCCGGAATGCACTGCGAGTCCGGAGACGTGCTCATCGACGACGTCGCCCTTCCGGCGCCCCAGCGCGGAGACCTGCTCGCAATCCCTGCGACGGGGGCCTACACGCTGGCCATGAGCTCCAACTACAACGGTGTCGGCCGGCCCGCAGCCGTGCTCGTGCGAGACGGCGACGCGCGGCTCATCCGCCGCCGCGAGACGGTCGCCGACCTGCTCGCACTCGAGAGCGAGTAGCGCCTCACACGATTCGACGACGTCGCGAGCTGAGCCGCTAGCCGGCTCGGGCGCCAGCGAGCAGACCGGGCCGGACGAGGCGCGAAGGAGCGACGAGCCCGGCGTCCTGCACGGGCGGATTGAGCGGTTCGGCGAGCGGCGGCGCCCCGAACGAGGCGCGTCGCCGCTCGGCGGGCGCGTCCGCGTAGAGCGTCGTGCGCTGGCGCGGGACGCGGCCGGCCGACCGGATCAGCTCCTCCATTCGCTCCGGCGGCATCTCCTGCCCGTAGACCGCGCCTGCCGAGCGCGAGATCGACTCGTTCATGAGCGTGCCCCCAAGGTCGTTCACCCCGGCCGCGAGCGCTTGCCGGGTGCCATCCGGCCCGAGCTTCACCCACGAGGCCTGGACGTTCGTGATCTCCGGGTGCAGCGCAAGGCGCGCGACGGCGTGGACGAGGAGCGTCTCGCGGAAGGTCGGCCCGCGTCGCGCGCGTCCCTGAAGGTAGATCGGCGCCTCCATCGGGACGAAGGGCAGAGGCACGAACTCGGTGAACCCGCCCGAGCGCAGCTGCTGCTCGCGTGTGCGGAGGAGGTGGCGTGCCCACGCACGCGGCGTCTCGACGTGCCCGAACATCAACGTCACGTTCGAGCGGAGGCCGACTCGATGCGCCGCGTCGTGGACCGAGAGCCACTGCGACGTCGTCACCTTGTCGGGGCAGATGACCCTCCGCACCTCGTCGTCCAACACCTCCGCAGCCGTTCCCGGCAGCGAGCCGAGACCCAGATCGCGGAGCCATGCGAGGTACTCGGCGAGCGAGAGGTCGAGCGTTGCCGCGCCCTGCCAGATCTCGAGCGCCGAGAACGCGTGCACATGGATCCCGGGCACGGCGTCCTTGATCGCCCGGACGACGTCCGCGTAGTAGCCGCCCGTGAACGCCGGATGGATCCCGCCCTGGAGGCAGACCTCGGTTGCCCCGCGCTCCCACGCCTCCTCGGTGCGCCGCACGATCTCCTCGAGCGGGACGAGATACGGGGCGCCGCGCAGGTTCGCCGCCAGCTTGCCCTTCGAGAAGGCGCAGAAGCCGCAGCGGAAGTAGCAGACGTTCGTGTACTGGATGTTCCGGGTCACGACGTAGCTGACCTCGTCGCCGCAGACCTCGCGACGCAGGCGGTCGGCGGCAGCGCAGACGCGTGCGGCCTCTCCCCCGCGGGCTTCGAGGAGACGCGTGATCTCGTCCTCGCCGAGGTCGGTACCCGCGAGCTCGAGCGGTAGCGCGTCGGCGCGCACGACGAACGGGACGTCTCCCGGTTCGCCCGGTGCCCAGGCGTCGTCGCGCGCGAGGCCGCTCGCATCAGCTGCTCGTCGTACGTGAGGCGCGACCCCGAGATCGACCCAGCGGTCGAGATCGGCGACGTGCTCGGGGTAGAGCGGAAGGCGCGGAGCAAGCTCGAGCCCTCGGCTTGCTGTCGCCTCGCGCAATCGCTCGATCTCGGGCCACGGCGCCTCGGGGTTCACATGGTCGATCGTCACCGGCGACACGCCGCCCCAATCGTCGATCCCGGCATCGAGCAGGCGCGGGAAGTCGTCGAACGCGAGGTTCGGTGGCGCCTGCACGTGCCAGGTCGGGCCGAGGAGAAGGCGAGCGACAGCGATCGTCCAGAGATGGTCGTCGAGCGAAGGCTCGGGATGCGCCGCCATGCGTGTGCCGGGCTTCGCCCGGAAGTTCTGGACGATGACCTCCTGGATGTGTCCGTGCTCCTCGCCGAGAGCCCTCAGCGCGAGCAGCGCGTCGATCCGCTCCTCACGCGACTCGCCGATCCCGATGAGGATTCCGCTCGTGAACGGAATCGCGAGCTCACCCGCGAGCCGGATCGTCTCCAGCCGGCGAGCCGGGACCTTGTCGGGCGAGGCCCAGTGCGGTCCGCCCTTCTCGCCGAGCCGCTCGGACGTCGTCTCGAGCATGATCCCCATCGAGGCCGAGACCGGCCGCAGCGCCTCGAGCTCGGAGCGTGCCATGACGCCGGGATTGAGGTGCGGGAGGAGACCCGTCTCCTCGAGCACGAGCCGCGCACAGCGCTCGAGGTACTCGAGCGTCGTTCCGCAGCCGAGCGAGCGCAGCTCTTCGCGGGCGACCTGGTAGCGGAGCTCGGGTTTGTCGCCGAGCGTGAAGAGCGCCTCGTGGCAGCCGGCCGCAGCGCCTGCGCGCGCGATCGCCAGCACCTCGTCCTCAGTCATGAACGCTCGCTCGCCGCGCCGTGGAGGCCGCGCGAACGTGCAGTAGCCGCAGACGTCGCGGCAGAGCGTCGTCAGCGGTATGAAGACCTTCGGCGAGTAGGTGACGAGCGAGCTTTGGCGCAGGCGGCGCGCCTCCTCGAGCAGCTCCTCGAGCGAAGCGGAGCGGATGTCGGCGACGACGCTCCTCATCTCCGCGAGCATACGTCGATCGCGCGAAGTCGCATTCCTCTGTAGAGACGAACGCTGCGACCTTCATCCGGGCAACGCGGCGATCGTGACCGACGGCCCCCTTCGCGGGACGAAGGAGGCCGTCGAAAGCTTCTACGTCATGAGCCGAAGGCGCACGTCCACGCGACCGGATCGATGCGGCGCAAGTCCGAATACGTCTTGCCTGCGAGGCCGAAAACGTTGCCGACGATCGTTCCCTGCTCGTTGATGTCGTTGAGCGCTGCAAAGACGAAGGGGTTCGCGCGACGAGACACCGCCGGAACGGCGAGCGGCCGAACCGTGGGCCAGCCCGTCCGCCAGATCACGGCTCTGGCCGGGTAGAGGAATCCGGTCTTGGGGTTCATCGTGCCCGTCATGCCGACCGCCTGCCCGCGGTCGTTGACGTCGGCGAACTCGGCGATCAGGTTTGCGCGCGACGGACCCATGAGCTGCGGCGCGGACGCTCTCGTCTTCCAGACCGCGAACTGGTCGCTCTCGGGCTCCGTCTCGCTCTGGTTGCCGAGGTAGCCGACGGTCAGGCCCGAGCTGTTCGTTGCCTCGGCGATGCCGTCGGCGCGGCCCGGTGCAGTCTTCAGCGGGACAACCTGGCCGGATCGCGTCCAGAGCACCGGGTTCTCCGCGCCGTCGTCGTTCGGAAGCTTGCGAGACCAGCCGGACACGATGCCGTCGTCGTTGATGCCGAACGCATCGGTCCACGCATGCCCAGGCAACGCAGGGAGATAGGTCGCCTTGCCGTCGGGCGTCCAGCGAACGGCGCGCCGGTCCCCGCGGACGATCGCCGTCCACGACATCTCACCGCTCGAGTTGATCGCGTTCCGACCGCCCGCACCCGGATTGTCGGTGTGCAGAAGCTCGCCGTTTGGGCCTTTGAGGACGGCCATGCGACCGTTCGCCCAACGGAACGGAACGGCCCGCTTCTTCTTGTCGTAGAGCAGACCGAAGACGACACGACGATTGTTCACGCCGTAGGCCTCCGACGCGACGTAGCCGGGAAGCACCCCGAAGTCGATCGCGCCGGCGGCCTTTCCGTCCCTCCAAAGGATCGCGTGGAGCGGGCCCTTGCTGTCGTTGCTGTCCGCGAAGCCGACGACGTCACCGCGGTCGTTGATCGCTTTTGCCTGGACCTCCACCGACTGCGCCCGAGGCGACGCGAGGATCGTCGAGCTCGGCGAGCACCCGGCATCGACGACCCGGGTCGCCGACGTCGACGCGGCGAGAACACCCGCGCTCAGCGTCGCCGTGACGACCACGAGGTAGACGGGTCGAAGGTTCATCGCTACCGCACCTGCGTGAATCGACGCCCGAGGACCTCCGCACGTGCCTGGCACGAAGCGTGCTCCCGCTTGCGGACGAACGTAATGGTCTTCAGCGACCGCTTCCAGGCGTACGTTCCGGATCCGGCGCAGCCGCTCACGGCCTCGCGAGCGAACGTAATCGTCGTCGCCGTCGCCGTGTACTTCCCGCGGACGAGGGTGTTCCCGTTCTGCGCCACGGTGTAGGTGCCGCCCTTCAACACCAACACCCACTTCCCATTGAGGTGGTTCGAGTTCTTGATCGTCGCCGCATACGTCCCGGAAAGTCCGCCGGACGCGAGAGCGACGGAGGACAGCGCAAGTGCCGCGACGGCGGCGACGAGAAGAGCGAGATACCGGCTCGAGTGCATCGACTTCCTCCTTCGGTTGACGTGCACCGAGACTAGGAAGGGGGCGCTCCGGCTACATCGACGCCAGCACCGGAGTTCACTCGGTGCTGGTACCGAGATCGGCTAGGCGACCGACGCGCGGAGGTAGGTCACGACCGCGAGCACGCGCCGGTGCGTGTCGCCGTCCTGCGGCAGGTCGAGCTTGCTGAGGATCGAGCGCACGTGCGTCTCGACGGTCTTCTCGGTCAGCCAGAGCTCCTTCGCGATGCCGGCGTTCGTCCTCCCCTCCGCGACGAGGCCGAGGACCTCGCGCTCGCGCGGCGTCAGCTCACCGAGCGGATCGTCGTCTCGGGCCGGTGCGAGCAGTTGCTTGACGACTTCGGGATCGAGCGCAGATCCCCCGGCCGCGACGCGCTCGGCGGCCTCGAGAAATTCACCGACGTCGAGGATACGGTCCTTCAGCAGGTAGCCGAAGCCGCCGCCCGAGCTCACGAGCTCCACCGCATACCGGCTCTCGACGTGCTGCGAGAGGACGAGGACTGCGGTCGTCGGGTGTGATGCGCGGATGTCGACCGCCGCCCGCATCCCCTCGTCCTCGTACGTCGGCGGCATGCGGACGTCGACGATGGCGAGGTCGGGATCGTGCTCGGACACGACGGCGAGCAACGCCTCTGCGTCGCCGACGCGCGCGAGGACCGTGTGACCCGCGTCCTCGAGGAGGCCGGCGAGACCCTCCCGAAGGAGGACCGTGTCCTCGGCGATCACGATCCGCACGGGATCGCCACCTCGACGCGCGTTCCGCTCCCGTGCGGGCTCACGATTTGCAATGTCCCGCCGTGCGCGGCGACGCGGTCTCGCAGGCCGGCGAGTCCGGAGCCGCGGCGGACGACGGCACCGCCGACACCGTCGTCCGCAACGGTGACGTGCAGCGTGCCGTTGTCCTCGAGCGCACGAACGGTGATCCTCGAGGGCGATCCGTGCTTGACGGCATTCGTCAGCGCCTCGCACGCGACGAAGTACGCAGCAGCCTCGACGCTCGCGGGCGCCCGCTCGCCGGTTGCCTCGACGTCGACGGGAACAGGCGAGGTTCTCGCCAGGTCGCGCAGGGCCGCTGCAAGCCCCTCGTCGAGCCGAGCCGGTCGAACGCCGGCGGCGATCTGCCGGAGGTCGGAAATCGCCGCTCCGACCTCCGCAACGATCTGATCGAGCGCAGGCGAGAGAATTCGCGCTTCGCGGGGCAGACTCAGCTGGAGACGCCTGACCTGCACGCCGAGCGAGACGAGGCGCTGCTGCGCCCCGTCGTGGAGGTCGCGCTCGAGCCTACGGCGCTCCTCGTAGCCGGCCTCGACGATGCGTGCGCGCGAAGCCTCGACCTCGGCCAGCTGGATTCGTACCTCCACCCGGAGGCGCGCCATCTCAATCGAGAGCGAGGCCGCAGCGAGGACTCCATCGAGCAGGTCGCGACGTTCGAGCAGTGTCGGATCGTGCAGCAGCGACGCGGTCTTGATGTCGTCGCGGCTCAACTCGCGACGAGCACGCTCGTCGTGCGGGAGACCGGCGAGGCTCTCGCCGGTGGTATCGGCGTACCCTCCCGTCTCGGGGATCCAGAAGAAGATCTCGGCAAGCGGATCCTGCAGCGCCTCGGCGAGAACGACGCCGATCTCCTCAGGGGCTCGAACGCCGTCGCGAACGTCGTCCTCGAATGTGCGAACCAGCCGAACCCCCTCGTACCGAGCGCGGCGATACCGGCGGTCGACGAGATCCTGCACCCGCGAGCGCAGGGGACGGAACGCAAGCGCCACGACGAGCGTCGCCAGGGCGACGACCCACGCGGAGTCGCCGCCGACGACGACGCCCAGCACGATCGTGATCGCCGCGTAGACCGCGAGGAGCAGAAGCGTCAACGTCACATAGACGAGCGTGCGATTGACGAGCGTGTCGATCGCATACAGCCGGTACCGCACGACCGCGATCCCGATCGCCGCGACGAGCGCGAACTGGGCCACGAGGAGAAGTGCGAACGTCTTGGCGCCTCCGCCGCCGAACCAGGTGCTCATGACGATGTCGAGCGGGAGGACGAGGGGGATCAGCGACGCACCCCACACGAGCCACTTCATCTGCAGGCGCTCGACGCCGACCGATCGGCGGAAGCGGAGGATGACCGCGAGGGCGCCGGCGAAGAGGCTCGCAACGACGCCGATGGCGAACGGGATCCAGATGCCCGTGTCGATGATGAACTCTCCGAACGCGTTACCGACGACGGGGTTCGTGATGTCCTCGTTCGGCGCCGGGTACGGCTCCGGATCGAACAGCTTCAGTCCGATCGTGACCGCGAAGCTCACGATCGCGGTGCCCGCGACCCAGCGCCAGCGGCGCGACAAGAGTCGGCCGTCCGGGAAGACGAACGCGATGGCGAGCGGCCAGGCGAAGAGGATTGGCGGCACGGTTGCCGCCTCGGTCTGATACGACCAGGCCGCACCGACGATCTGCTCCGAGGCGATCTGGAGGGCAGGCAGGAGCGCTCCGAATAAGAGGATCCATGCGATGCGGTTGCGCGGGAGCTGGAGGGCGATCAGGAGGCCGACGACTGCAGGGGACAGGATCGCGAGCGCGAGGAACGGATAGATCGCGAGCGGAATCCAGTCCTCTTGGTCGGAGTGGACGACCTCGAGGACCTGTAGCAGGCCGACCGTCAGTGCCGTGAGCGTCGCAAGCGCGACGCCGCACGCGAGAGCTCGAAGTCCGCGCATCCCGGAATCATTCGCCTCTCCACGTTGAACCGCAATAGGGCCACCACCGAGATATGTTTCGGTGCGACCACTCGCTCAGGCGCGGTCGCTCAGTTTCGCTTCGACTGCCAGAGCTCGCCGAACGGCACGAAGCGTCCCTTCGTCCAGCGCTGGAGCTGGCCCTGCTGCACGGGGAAGTTGTCGCCCGCCCCCGTCTTCACCGCTGATCCCGGGCAGCAGGAACGGATTCTTCGCACTCGTTCATCGAGCGCGCCGCCTTCATCAGGCCGGCGCGGGTCGGATTGGCGCCGAGGCGCTTCAGCAGCGACACCGTCTCGTACGCGACCGCCATGCCGTACACGTGGTAGACGTCGTTCGCGTTCGCGCCCTTCGCGTAGCGCGAGAGGATCGCGCGGTACTGCTTCATCCCGGGATCGTTCTTCCAGCGCGGGTCGGTCGGGTCCTTGAGGATCGTGCTCGTGATGGTTCCCTCGACCGCCTTGTTCTTTCCACCCTCGGAGGCGAGCACCATGATGTTCGAGGTCCCGGAGACGCCGTTCAGGAGCACGAGCGGCTTCCAGCCGAGGCGGTTCGCGAAGACGTAGGCCTGGATCGCGAAGGTCGGCGTCGCGAAGACTGCGAGGACGTTGGCGCCCGAGGCCTTGAGCTTCGCGATCTGCGAGCCGACGTCGGGCGAGGTCACCTGGTACGGCTCGGCCGCCACGACCTTCGAGCCGGAGCGCCCGAGGCCGCTCTTCAGGCCGCCGAGCAGGTCCTTCCCGTAGTCGTCGTTCTGGAAGAGCACTGCGATCTTCGCCTTCTTGAGATTGCCGGCGACGTACCTCCCGTAGACGAAGCCCTCCGCCGCGTAGCTCGGCTGGAAGCCGATCGTCCACGGGTACTTGGCCGCGTCGCGTCCCCATGTCGTCGCACCCGAGGCCGCGAACAGGTGCGGCACCTTCGACTGGTTGAGGTAGTCGCGGATCGCCAGGTTCGACTCGGTCCCGAGCGTGTTGAAGACGGCGAAGACCTTGTCCTGCTCGACCAGACGCCGCACCCCCTGCACGGTCAGCGCCGGGTTGTACGCGTCGTCGACGATGCGGTAGTCGATCTTCCGCTTCGCGACGCCGCCTTTCGAGTTGATCGAGTCGAAGTAGGCCTTCGCGCCGCGCGCCACGGACGCGTACGACGCCGCCGGCCCGGTGAGCGGAGACGTCCCTCCGAGGACGATCGACGTCGGGCTGACGCCCGGATCCGCGGCAGAGCCGGCGAACGCGACGGGCAACGCAATGGCGAGCGCGGCTCCCGAAGACCGCGACGACGGCAAGACGGCGCGTCACTCCGACCGAGAGTAGCGGCGGTTCGTGATGAGCTGCCCGATTCGTCGGAACAGCCCGCCGACGCCGTTCGGCAGGACGAACATCAGCAGGATGAGGACGACCCCGTAGACGATCGAGGGGCCGCCGGGCTTCTGCGTCTCCTCGATGATCCGATCGGGCAGCAGCGAGCCGAGATCCTGGCCCTGCGACCACAACGGCATGAAGGCGATGAAGATCGCGCCGAAGACGAGGCCCGACAGCCCGCCGAGTCCGCCGACGACGACGCCGACGAGCAGGAAGATCGAGAGCGCGACCGGGAAGTTATCCGGGTTGACGAAGGCGCTCACGATCGCGAAGAGCCCGCCCGCGACACCGGCGTACGCGGCGCTGACGCCGAACGCAAGCGTCTTGTAGCGGGCGAGACTCACGCCCGACGACACCGCCGCCGTCTCCGAGTCGCGCACGGCGCGGAACGCCCGGCCCGTTCGCCCGCGCACGATCAGCCACGCAACCGCGAACGCGACCAGTGCGATCGACCAGGCGAGGTAGTACATCCAGTCGTTGGGCGAGAGCGAGCGGCCCGAGGACGTGGCACGTTGGCGATCGACCCGGTGAGCTCTGGAGAGCCGAACAGCTGGATGCCCTGCCCGCCGCCGGTGAACTCCTCGAAGCGCTTCACCGTCGACGGCATCGCGACCGCGATCGCGAACGTCGCGAGCGCGAGGTAGAGCCCGGAGAGGCGGAGCGCCGGGAATCCGAAGGCGAGACCCACGAGGCCTGCGACGAGGCCTGCGATCGGAAGCGTCCAGACGTCCTTCAGCCCACCCGAGATCGGTCCGCCGAACTGCTCGTTTCCGGCCATCAGGATCGCGGTCGTGTAGCCGCCGATCGCCATGAACGCGCCGTGACCGAGCGAGATCTGGCCCGTGTAGCCCGTGAGGATGTTGAGCCCGAGGAGCGCGATCAGGTAGATGGCGACGTACGAGTAGTCGCGCGCCTTGAAGTCGCTGACGAACGACGGCAGGACCGCGACGAAGACCACGAGCGCGGCGAACGCGACGAACCCGATCAGGCGCTGCGTCCGCGGGCTCATCGACGAGAGCCTCGTCGATGAGCGTGGAGGGGTGTGGGGAACCGGGAGGTTCCCCACGTTCTCAAGAAGGGGGCACGCGGGGAAACATGGTTTCCCCCGCGACCGCGAGCCGACGGCGAGCGGTGTTCAAACCCGCTTCACCTCCGGCTTGCCGAAGATCCCCTGCGGCCGAACGAGGAGCACTACGAGGATGATGAGGAGCGCCATCGGCAGCCGCAGCTCCTCGGTGAACCAGTCGAACGCGCCGTACTGGCTGAGGTAGCTCAGCATGTTCAGAAGCACGCCGATCAAGAGGCCGCCCACCACGGCGCCGATCGGGGAGTCGATGCCGCCGAGCACGGCGGCGGCGAAGGAGTAGATGAGGACGGCCGCCATCATGTTCGGGTCGAGCCCGACCGTCGGCGCCGTGAGCATTCCGGCGACGGCGCCGAGCAGCGCCGCGAGACCCCATCCCAACGCGAGCATCCAGGTGACGCGAACGCCAACGAGCCTCGCTTCCTCCGGGTTCACCGCCACTGCGCGCAACGCGAGCCCGACCTTCGTGAACTGGAAGAGCACCCACAGGCAGAAGGACGATCCCGAGCGCCACCACGATCGTCCCGATGTCGTGCGCAGCGACCACGACGCCGCCGATCGTGTACGTGTCCGTCCCGAACGGGCTCTGCAACTGCTTCGGCTCGCCGCTCCATTCCCAGATGACGAAGCCGTTGATCGCGACGAGCAGGCCGATCGTCACGATGACGATCCGGAGGACGCTCCCCCGCTCGACCGGACGAATCACGACCCGGTGGATGGCGACACCCCCGACGAACGAGATCAGCAGCGTCACGACGAATGCGGGGCCATAGCGCCAGCCGTGGTCCGCGATGAGGGTCCACGCGATGTAGGTGGAGAGGGTCGCCATCTCCCCCTGCGCGAAGTTGATGACCCCCGTCGAGCGGTGGATGATCACGAGCGCGAGAGCGAGCAGCGCGTAGATGCCGCCGGACGCGAGGCCGGACACGATCTGCTGCATGAAGTCGGAGAAGGCCGCGACGACCATCAGTAGCCGAGGTAGCTCCGTCGGATCGACTCGTCGTCACGCAGCTCGGCGCTCGTCCCGGTGAGAGCGACGCGGCCGACCTCGAGCACGTAGGCCCGGCTCGACGCCTGCAGCGCGATACGCGCATCCTGCTCCACCACCAGCACCGTGAGCCCCTCGTCCTCGTTGAGCTGGCGGACGATCCGGAAGAACTCCCGAACGATCAGCGGGGCGAGCCCGAGCGAGGGCTCGTCGAGGAGCATGAGCCGCGGGCGGCTCATGAGCGCGCGCCCGAGCGCGAGCATCTGCTGCTCGCCGCCCGAGAGCGTGCCGGCGCGCTGGCCGCCACGCTCGGTCATCCACGGGAAGTACTCGCCGATGCGCTTGATGTCCGCCTTGACCGAGCGGTCGCGGCGCGTGTACGCGCCGAGCTTGAGGTTCTCCGTGACGGTGAGGTCGACGAACGTGCCGCGGCCCTCGGGCACGTGCGCGATGCCCGCCTTGGCGGCGGCCTCCGGGCTGGCCTTCAGCTGCTTGCCATCGAGCTCGATCGCGCCGGTGCGAGAGACGGTCCCGGAGATCGCGCGCAGCGTCGTCGTCTTCCCGGCGCCGTTCGCGCCGAGGACGGCGACGACCTCTCCCTCGCGAACGACGAGCGAGACGTCGCGGAGCGCCTGCACAGGCCCGTAGCGCGCCGCGACGCCGTCCAGCTCGAGGAGCGTCTTCATGCCTCGCCTTCCGGGGTCGGGCTCGTCTGTCTCTTCGTGCTCGTCCTCGGAGCCGAGATACGCCTCGATCACGGCCTCGTCGGCCTGCACCTCGGCCGGCGAGCCGTCCGCGATCTTGCGCCCGAAGCTCATCACGTTGACGTGGTCGGAGATGCTCATGACGAGGTTCATGTGGTGCTCCACGAGGAGCACGGTGAGCTCGAAGTCGTCGCGGATCTTGCGGATGAACTCGCCGAGGTCGGCGACCTCCTCGTGGTTCAGCCCGCCGGCAGGCTCGTCCAGCAGAAGGAGGCGCGGCTTCGCCACCAGCGCGCGAGCGAGCTCGACGCGCTTCTGGATCCCGTACGGGAGCGCCGCTGCCGGGAAGAGCGCCCGGTCGCGGAGGCCGACGACGTCGAGGACCTCGAGGGCTTCCTTCTCACCGGCACTCCGCCCTCGGCCATGCGCCCCGATCAGGACGTTGTCGAGCACCGACATCGTGCGGAAGAGCTGGATGTTCTGGAACGTCCTCGCGACGCCCTTGCGCACGATCTTGAACGCGGGCTGCTTGAGAAGCGACGATCCGTCGAGCAGAACGTCCCCGGTGTCCGGCTTGTAGAGACGCGTGATGACGTTGAACGCCGTCGTCTTGCCGGCGCCGTTGGGACCGATGAGGCCCGAGATGTGGCCCTGCTCGACGTCGAACGAGACGCCGTCGAGGGCGACGATTCCGCCGAAACGCATGGTGACGTCCCGTACCTCGAGGAGGGCCATCCGCAGCAGACCCTAAACCGGCTCGACGCTCGCTGGCAACGAGGCGCGCCAAGATCGACGACACGATCCGCTGCGGCGTAATGTCGCGATCGTGCGCAACCTGCCAACGGGCACTCTCACGCTCGTGTTCACGGACGTCGAGGGCTCGACGACCCTTCTGCGCGCGCACGGATCCGGATACGCCGAGCTCCTCGCCGAGCACAGGAGTCTGCTTCGCGACGCGTTCGCGCTCCACGGCGGGGTCGAGGTCGACACCCAGGGAGACGCGTTCTTCTTCGTGTTCCGTGCGGCCGGCGACGCGGCGGCAGCCGCCCTGGACGGGCAGACCGCGCTTGCAGCAACGCCCGTGCGCGTACGGATCGGGCTCCACACCGGTGAGCCGCTCGTAACCGATGAGGGATACGTGGGCATCGACGTCCATCACGCCGCGCGCGTCGCGGCGTGCGGACACGGTGGGCAGATCGTCGTCTCGGCGTCGACACGAGCGCTGCTCGCCGACACCGTCGAGCTGGTCGACCTCGGCGAGCATCGCCTCAAGGATCTCGGAGAGCCCGAGCGACTCTTTCAGCTCGGAGCTGGAGGGTTCGCCCCGCTCAAGACGCTCGACGCGACGAACCTGCCGCTCGCGTCCAGCTCGCTCGTCGGACGCGAGCGAGAGCTCGGCGAGGTGCTCGCGCTCCTCACCAACGGCTCGCGAGAGGTCACCGTGACCGGCCCGGGCGGAACGGGAAAGACGCGCTTCGCGCTCCAGGTCGCGGCCGAGCTCGTGGGCGCATTCCGCGACGGCGTCTTCTGGGTGCCCCTCGCCGCCGTGGCCGACCCCGAGCTCGTCGAGCCCGAGATCGCACAGACGCTCGGCGCGCGAGACAGCCTGGCGGGCTTCCTCCACGGCAAGGAGATGCTGCTACTCCTCGACAACTTCGAGCACCTCCTGGCCGCCGCTCCGAGCGTCGGCGCGCTGCTGGCAGGGGCGAGCGGGCTGCGCGTGCTCGCAACGAGCCGAAGCCCACTCCACCTGTCGGTCGAGCGCGAGTATCCGCTCGACCCGCTCGATCCCGCCGACGCTGCGACGCTCTTCGTCCAGCGCGCAAGCGCGATCGGGCGCGACCTCGAGCAGGACGAGCCGATCGCGGCCATCTGCCGCAGGCTGGACGGGCTTCCGCTCGCAATCGAGCTGGCCGCCGCTCGGACGAAGCTCCTCACTCCGGAGACGCTGCTGGAGCGGCTCGACTACGCGCTCCCGATCCTCACGGGCGGAGCTCGCGACGCACCGGAGCGTCAGAGGACGCTGCGGGCGACGATCGCCTGGAGTTATGACCTGCTCGACGAGCCGTCTCGCGATCTCTTCGCACAGCTGTCCGTCTTCGCAGGCGGGTTCCCCCTCGACGCCGCCGAAGAAGTCTGTGACGCGGACATCGATCAACTCGCGACGCTCGTCGACGCAAGCCTCCTGAAAGCCATCGGCGATGACCGCTTTCTTCTGCTCGACACCATTCGCGAGTACGCGGCCGGGCTGCTCGAAGAGGCCGGAAAGACCGAGATCTACCGGCGTCGGCACGCCGACTACTTCTCGACGCTCGCAGAGAACGCCTATGGCGGACGCTTCGAGCATGAGGTGGAATGGGCGTCGCGGCTCGAGCGCGATCACGACGACCTTCGCTCCGCGCTCGACTGGCTGACGTCGGACGGAGACGACGAGGCTGCGATGCGCCTCGCTGGCGCCCTCGGCTGGTTCTGGCTGTCGCACGCGCACCTGGGGGAAGGTGCACGCCGCCTCGAGGCTGTCCTCGCGCACCCCGGCATCCGACGAGCGGGCACGCGCGCGCGCCCTCACAGCGGCCGGCCAGCTCCTGGCGCGACTCGGCAACGCGAGCGCGGCCGAGCTCGTCTCGACGACGCGATCGCGGCCTGGGAGAGGTTGGCCGACGACCGAGAGCGAGCGAATGCGCTCGACGAGCTCGGCTGGCTGCTGGTCTACGCGGCGAACGACGAACCGGGCGCGCTCCGAGCCTTCGACGAGAGCCTTGCTACGAACCGACGCCTCGGAGATCGTCGCGGCGAGACGCGCGCTCTCGTCGGCGTCTGCCAGGTGCTGGTGGCCCTCGGCGAAGTCGAGCGCGCCGAAGCGCTCTCTCGCGAGCTCCTCGATCTGGCACGCACCCACGACGACCTCCGCGCCGAGCACTTCGCCCACCACTTCCTTGCCGACTGTGCGCTCATCGCAGGAGAGTGCGAGGTCGCGGAAGAGCGCTACCGACGGAGTCTCGAAGCTGCGCTTCCACTCGGTGACCTGTTGGAAACGAGCTTCGAGGTGCAGGGGATGGCCATGGCCTGGGCGGGGCTGGGGCGTCCCGAGCGCGCGCTCGTCTTGGCCGCTGCGGTCGAAGCGCTCTGGGAGTCACTCGGCACGTCACCGTCGGTCCGATTCTGGGACGAGCTCCTCGACCGGTACGTCGGAGCCGCGCGTCGGGAGCTCGGCACGTCCGCCGACGCGTACTGGGACGAAGGCCGTGCGCTGGACTTCGATGAGGCCGTCCAGCTTGCACTCGCCACCGACAGGCCTGACGAAGCCGATTCAGCCGACTAGGATCGCCTCGATGGACCTTCGCGACACGCCCGAAGAGGCCGCATTCAGGTCGGGGCTGCGCACCTGGCTCGAGGAGCACCTTCCGGACGACCTCCAGGGCCACCGCGGCGGAGCGACTCGCTTCGACGGGCCGGAGATGCGCGACTGGAGCCGCGCGCTCTACGACGCGGGCTACGTCGGGCTCACGTGGCCAGAGGAGTACGGCGGCGGCGGCGCGCCATACACGCACCAGGCGATCTTCCTCGAGGAGATGGCCCGAGCCGAAGCGCCGCCGCACATCGGCGTGATCGGCATCGGCATGGCCGGGCCGACGATCATCGCGCACGGCACGGAGGAGCAGAAGGCGCGCTATCTCGCGCCGCTCCTCTCGGCGGAGGAGATCTGGTGCCAGGGCTTCTCCGAGCCGGGCGCCGGGTCCGATCTCGCCGGCGTGCGGACGAGCTCGACCCTCGACGACGGGCACTTCGTCGTGAACGGCCAGAAGGTGTGGTCGTCCTTCGCCCACCTCGCCGACTTCTGCATCCTCCTCACGCGCAGCCGATCCCGACTCGAGCCGGCACGCAGGTCTCACGTACCTGATCGTGGACATGCACGCGCCGGGCGTGGAGGTGCGGCCGCTCCGGCAGATCACGGGCGAGGCCGAGTTCAACGAGATCTTCTTCTCCGACGTGCGCGTTCCCGTCGAGAACCTCCTCGGCGAAGTCGGTGGCGGCTGGCAGGTCGCGATGACGACGCTCCTGCACGAGCGCGGAACGCTCGGCTTCGCGCTGCAGGCCGCGCTCGAGGTGCAGATCCGCAAGCTCGTCGCGCTCGCCCGCGACCGCGGCGCCGACCAGCTCCAGCGCGACCGGATCGCGCGCGAGTGGATCGAGATGCAGGCCGTGCGCTACACGAACTATCGCTCGCTCTCGGCGCTCATGAAGACCGGGATGCCCGGCCCCGAGGGGTCGATCTCGAAGCTCGTCTGGTCGGAGGCGAACCAGCGCGTGACGAAGCTGGCGCTCGAGATCCTCGGCCCGGACGCCGCGCTGCGTGACGACAACGCGCCGTACGGCGGCTACTGGCAGTACCAGCAGCTTCGAAGCCGCGGCAACACCATCGAGGCGGGCACGTCGGAGGTGCTCCGCAACATCGTCGCCGAGCGCGTGCTCGGCCTCCCCTACTCTCGCTAGGAGCCATGGACTTCACCTTCACACCCGAGCAGGACGCGCTTCGCGAGCAGGCGCGCGAGTTCCTCGCGGCGAACCCGGAGCCAACCTGGGCGCAGATCGCGGAGCTCGGCTGGACCGGCGTCTCCGTGGCGGAGGAGGACGGCGGCGCGGGGCTCTCCTTCCTCGAGGAGGCCGTTCTCTTCGAGGAGCTCGGACGCGCGCTGTATCGCGGTCCGTACTTCGCGACGATCGGGCTGACGCTGCCGGCGCTTCCCGCAGAGCTCCGCGCGGAGGTCGCAGCCGGCGAGGCGAGCTGGACGCTCGCGTTCGGCCCGCTCGTCCCCGACCTCGACACCGCGACGCGGGTGGCGATCGTCGGCGGCGACGGAATCTACGAGCTCGAGGGCGGAGAGCGCGAGGTCCTGACGACGACGGACGAGTCGCGTCCGCTCGGAGTCGTACGCGGTGGTGGAGCCCGGCCAGCGCCTCGCGGACTCCTCGGTGCTTCCCGAGATCGAGGCGCGCTCGCTGACGGCGCTCGCGCTCGAGGCGTGCGGCGTCGCGCGGCTCGCGCTCGAGGACGCGCTCGAGTACGCGTCGTCGCGCGAGCAGTTCGGCAAGAAGATCGGCGTGTACCAGGCCGTGTCGCATCCGCTCGCCGACGCGTACACACGCGTCGAGCTCTCACGCTCGCTCGCGCTGTGGGCGGCGTGGTGCGTCGCCACCGGCGACGCGCAGGCGCCGATCGCGGCGTCGGCCGCCAAGTCCTACGCCGGAGAGAGCGCCGTGCGCGTGTGCGAGACCGCGATCCAGTCGCTCGGCGGCATCGGCTTCACCTGGGAGCACAGGCTCCACCGTCTGTACAAGCGCGCGCTCGGGATCGAGAGCTTCGGCGCGTCCGGCACGCGGCTCCGCGCCGAGATCGCCGCGTCGCTGCTCAACGCATCCGAGACGATGCCCGACGCGAGCCCGGCGCCGGTGTCGCTCGACACGAGGAGGCTGAAGACGTGGACGGCCTGATGATGGACTACCAGCTCAACGTCCCCGCACTCCTCCGCCGAGCCGACGAGCTGTACGGCGAGAACGAGATCGCGAGCCGCCTGCCCGACAAGAGCTGGCACCGCTACACGTACGCCGACTTCGTCTCGCGGACGAAGAAGCTCGTCGTCGGCCTCCGGAAGCTCGGGCTCGAGGACGGCGACCGCGTCGGAACGTTCATGTGGAACCACTCGCAGCATCTCGAGACCTACATGGGCTCGCCCGTCGGCGGATTCGTCACGCACACGCTGAACCTCCGCCTGCACCCCGACGACAACACCTACATCGCGACGCACGGCGGCGACCGCGTGCTCATCGTGGACAAGGTCCTGTGGCCTCTCGCCGAGCCATTCGTCGGGCGCTGCAGCTTCGAGCATGTGATCGCGGTCGGCGACGGCCCGACCCCCGACGGCGCGATCGACTACGAGGAGCTCATCGCAGACGCCGACGAGTCGGCGTTCGCGTACCGCGACATCCCGGAGAACGCCGCTGCAGCCATGTGTTACACGAGCGGCACCACGGGGCGCCCGAAGGGCGTCCTCTACTCGCACCGGGCGATCGCGATCCACGCGCTGACGGTGATCGGATGTCTCGGGATGCACGCGGACGACGTGTGCCTCCCGGTCGTGCCCATGTTCCACGCGAACGCGTGGTGCTTCCCGTACTCGTGCACGATGACCGGCGTCAAGCAGGTCTTCCCCGGTCCGCACCTCGATCCCGTCAGCCTGCTCGAGGACTTCGAGCAGGAGAAGGTGACCGTGACGGCCGGCGTGCCGACGATCTGGATGGGGATCCTTCAGACGCTCGACGCGAACCCGGACGCGTACGACCTCTCGAGCATCCGCTACATGACGGTCGGAGGCGCAGCCCCGCCGCGGGCGATGATCGAGGCGTTCTCGGAACGCCACGGCCTGCACGTCACGCACGGCTGGGGCATGACCGAGATGAGCCCGGTCGGGACGATCTCCGGCGCTCCGGGCCAGGAGACCGGCCTCTCGCCGCAGGACGCCTACACGCGCCGTGCCATGCAGGGCGCGCCGATCCCGTTCGTCGAGATCCGCGCGAGCGGCGAGGGCGGCTTCGTCCCCTGGGACGGCGAGACGATGGGCGAGCTCGAGGTGCGCGGGCCTTCGATCGCCTCCGCCTACTACGAGTCCGACGAGGGCGCGGATCGCTGGACGGACGACGGCTGGTTCAAGACGGGCGACGTCGTGACCATCCATCCCGACGGGTTCGTCGAGGTGCAGGATCGCGCGAAGGATCTCGTGAAATCGGGCGGTGAGTGGATCTCCACGGTTGCACTCGAGAACGCGCTCATGGGGCATCCAGCCGTCGCGGAAGCGGCGGTCATCGCGGTGCCGGACGAGAAGTGGTCGGAGCGGCCGCTCGCGGTCGTCGTGCTGCGCGAGGGCGAGGAGGCGACGCCCGACGAGCTCCGCGAGTTCCTCGCGCCGAGCTTCGCGAAGTGGTGGCTCCCTGACCGGTTCGAGTTCGTCGACGAGATCCCCAAGACCGCGGTCGGCAAGTTCCGCAAGACCGCTCTTCGCGACGAGTTCTCGGCGCAGCCCGCGGAGACGACCTAGTGGGCGACTTCATCTCGACCGAACAGGAAGACTCGGTCGCCGTCGTCACGATCGACAACCCGCCGATGAACGCGCTCTCGGCACCGCTCCTCGACGAGCTCGAAGCCGAGATCGACCGCCTCGACGCCGACGACGGCGTCCGCGCGATCGTGCTCGTCGGCGCGGGCGAGCGCGCCTTCGTCGCGGGGGCGGACATCAAGGAGTTCCCGTCGCTGCGCGAGGCCGCCGCGGACGCGAACGAGCGCGGCTCGGCCCGCGGGATCCAGAAGCTCGGGCACCGGATGGACGCGGCGCGCACGCCGTTCATCGCGGCGATCCACGGGTTCTGCCTCGGCGGAGGGCTCGAGCTCGCGATGTGCTGCGACATCCGCGTCGTCTCCGACGATGCGCAGCTGGGACAGCCGGAGATCAAGCTCGGGCTCATCCCGGGAGGCGGCGGCACTCAGCGTCTCCCGCGTCTCGTCGGCATCGGCCGCGCGCAGTACCTCAACATGACCGGCGACGTTCATCGACGCGGCAACCGCGTACGCCTGGGGACTCGTCGAGAAGGTCGTGCCTCGCGAGGAGCTCCGCGAGACGGCACTCGGCATCGCTCGGACGATCGCGGCCCGCTCGCCCGTCTCGATCGCGGTGCTCCGTGAGCTCGCCCGGACGACACGCGACCTCTCCCTCGAGGAGGGCCTGCGCCGCGAGGCGGACGGGTTCCGCCGCTGCCTGGAGTCCGAGGACGGAGCGGAAGGCGTCGCCGCGTTCATCGAGAAGCGCGAGCCTCAGTTCACCGGCCGTTGAGAGCCGCTGTCTTGCAGGGTGTCGGCGAGCCCGAGCAGCTCGTCGTCCAGGAGGTGCCCGAGCCCGAGGCCGGCGAGGGCCAGGCCGTCGTCGAGGTGCGCGCGGCGGGCATCAACTTCGCGGACGTCCTGATCCGCCGCGGGATGTACCCACAGATGCCGGAGCTCCCTGCGGTGCTGGGCTCGGAGATCGCGGGCGAGCTCGACGGCGAGCGCGTCATGGGTTTCGTTCGCGGCGAGGGCGGCGGCTACGCCGAGCGGGTCGCTGTCGACTCTCGCTGGCTCCTCCCGCTGCCGGCATCGGCGAGCTTCGCCGAAGGGGCTGCCTTTCCGATGGCCTTCCTCACGTCGTGGATCCCGCTGACAGAGCTCGTGCGCATCGCGTTCGGCGCGCGCGTGCTGATCACCGCTGCCGCAGGTGCCGTCGGCACTGCGGCCGTCCAGATCGTCCGCGCGCTGAACGGCAGGCCGGTCGCGGCGGTCGGGAGCGCGGAGAAGCTCGAGCTGCCGCGCTCGCTCGGCGCCGTCGAGGCGGTGACGTACGAGCAGATCGAGGAGCTCGAGCAGGTCGACGCGGTCTTCGACCTCGTCGGCGGCGACGTCTTCGCGGCCACGCTGGGTCTGCTGAAGCCGATGGGAACGGCGATCGCCGTCGGCTATGCGGGCGGGATGTGGCAGGAGGTGAATCCGGCCTGGCTCGTCGGCCGCAACATCGGCGTCCACGGCTTCTACCTGGGCCGCCTGATCGGTCGGGATCCCGACCGCGTCGAGCGCGCCGCCAAGGACGTCCTCGGTCTCTGGGAAGCCGGCGCTGTGCGCCCGATCGTCGGCGCAGAGTTCCCGCTGGACAACGCCGCAGAGGCTCATCGGCTGATCGAATCGCGTCAATCGACAGGAAAGGTCGTGCTCATCCCATGACAGCTCTCGTAACCGGATCGGCCGGCGGCATCGGCAAGGCGATCGTCGCCAAGCTCCGCGGCGAAGGGTTCGACGTGAAGGAGCTCGACCTCGTCTCCGGCTTCGACGTCACCGACCCCGAGGCCTGGGAGCACATCGGCTCGGTCGACCTCGCGTGCCTGAACGCCGGGGTGCTCACGGGGAGCGACGACATCGCTGGGCTGACCGACGAGCAGTACCGCCGTGCAGTCGGCGTGAACGTCGACGGCGTCGTCTACGGCGTCCGACGCCTCGACCGCGTCATGCCGAAGGGGAGCACGATCATCGTGACGGCGTCGCTCGCCGGACTCGTCGGGATTCCCGACGACCCGATCTACGGCCTGACCAAGCACGCAGTCGTCGGTTTCGTCCGCTCGGTCGCATCGCAACTCGCCGAGCGTGGCATCCGGATCCAGGCCGTATGCCCGGGCTGGGCCGACACGGCACTCACGCCACCGGAGTTCAAGCAGGATCTCGAGTCGCGCGGCTTCCGGCTCCTCACCCCCGAGGCCGTCGCCGACGGCGTGTGGGCCGCGTACTCGAGCGAAGGCACCGGCGAGGCGTGGATCGTCCAGCCTGGCCGCGAGCCGCTGCTCTACGAGTTCAAGGGCGTTCCCGGCCCGCGCTGACGGTCAGTGGCACCGCGTGGACCCGCTGTCCGTGAACGAGCCCACGGACGGGCGGAACCGCCATGCGTACGCGCCCGCGCCGAGCGTCAGCTGGAGCACGCCGAGACTGGTCGCGTCTCGTGCCTCGCTGTTTGCCCGGACCGTCGAGAACGGCCGTAGCTCCTTGCCGCCCGAGCCGACGACGAACTGGCGGAGGCCACGACGAGGATCGCGATCGCCCCTCGGCGTCTGCGCGCGCGAAACGCTCGTAGTCGTGGTCGTGGCCGCTGAGGACGACGTCCGCGCCCGCGTCGTACAACGCTTGCCAGAACGCCGTGTACGTCGAGTCGCTCCCGTGCAACCCTGACGAGAACCGCGGGTGGTGCCAGTAGGCGAGCGTGCATGCCGCCGGATGGGCCGCGAGGTCGCGGCGCAGCCACTGCTCCTGGGGCGAGCCGGCTCCACAGCCCCCGACCGCCGAGCAGTTGGAGTTCAGGGCGATCAGGTGCCATCGCCCGACGTCGAAGCTGTAGTAACCCTTCCTGGGATCGCCGGCTGCACGGCCGAAGTACCGGTAGTAACCGGTCGCACCTGACGACTCGTACTCGTGGTTTCCCGGCGCAGGCTTCGTGATCGACTTCACGCGCCCCCAGGACGGATCGTACGAGGCGACGAACTTCTCGTACGCGCCGTCCTCGTACTGCGTGTCGCCGAGTGTCAGCACGGAGGCGTAGTGCCCGCGCACGAGCGTATTCGACGTCGCCAGCTGCCGGCACGTCGAGCCGGTGCCCCGCCCCTGGGCGAAGAACTCGCTGCCGGGATCGCACGCGATGTCGCCTGCGGCCGCGATTCGTACGCCCTTGACTCTCGCGTGGGATGCCGTGTCCAGTCGGGTGGCCGCACGCGCATTCTCGCGTTGTGTAGACCGCAGCCACCACGAGGACGAGGATCGCGCACGCAGCGATCACGATCGAATCGAGGGCGACGCGGCGGCTCACCGTCTCACCCTACGCGGGGTCCGCCGCGCGCTAGTCGAAGCGCCAGGGCTCGCCGGCGGCGAACGACTTGAGGATCCGCCGGGCGACGACCATGCGGTGAACCTCGTCCGGGCCGTCGTAGATCCGCGCGCCGCGGGCCATCGCGAGCATCCCGGCGAGCGGCGTCTCGTCCGTCAGCCCCCGCGCACCGTGCGTCTGGACGGCGCGATCGATGACGTCGTGCAGCACGCGAGCGGCGAAGAACTTGATCAGCGAGACCTCGACGCGCGCTTCGTCGCCCTGGTCGATCTTGTGGGCGGCGTCGAGCGTCATGAGCCGGCACGCCTGGATCTCCGCGGCCGAGTCGGCGATCCAGTTCTGCACGGTTTGCTTCTCGGCGAGCGGCCCGCCGAACGACTCGCGCTCGAGCGCGTACGAGCACATGAGCTCGAACGCGCGCTGCATCTGGCCGAGCCAGCGCATGACGTGATGGATGCGACCCGGGCCGAGCCGCTTCTGGGCGATGCGGAACCCGTCGCCGATCCCGCCGAGCGTGTTCGAGACGGGAACGCGGACGCCCGTGTAGCGCACCTCGCAGTGCGTCGTCCAGCCGCGGCCGCGGTGTCCCATCGTCGGGATCGCGCGCACCACCTCCACGCCTGCCGTCTCTGCCGGGACGATGATCTGGCTCGCACGCCGGTGCGGATCGGCGTCGGGATCGGTGACGGCCATGACGATCCCGAAGGACGCCCCCTCGGCGCCCGACGAGAACCACTTGTGGCCGTCGATCACCCACTCGTCGCCGTCGCGAACCGCACGCGTCCGCAAGGTCGTGGGATCCGAGCCTGCGACATTGGGCTCGGTCATGGAGAAGAACGACCTGACCTCGCCGGCGACGAGCGGCCGGAGCCAGCGCTCCTTCTGCTCGTCGGTGCCGAACATCCAGAGAATCTCGGCGTTGCCCGCGTCCGGCGCCTGGCAGCCGAACACGAGCTGGCCCCAGACCGAGCGTCCGATCTCCTCGTTCAGGTGCGCGTAGACGAGGAAGCTCCCGCTCGAGCCACCGGCCTCGGGGGGCATATGCGGCGCCCACAGCCCTAGCTCCTTCGCAGTTCCACGGAGACGCTCGACGAGTGCCTCGGCGTCCTCGTCCTCGCGGTTGAGCGCGGGCTCGTTCGGGTAGACGTGCTCCTCCATGAACGCGCGGTAGCGACCGCGGAGGTCGACGATCTCGTCGGTCGGTCGCAGGTCGGCGATCGTCATGGCGTTAGCATCGCACGGCATGAAGCTCGGCTTCTACATGGGGTACGCGCCGCCCGGCACGAATCCGCTCGAGCTGCTGGCACTGGCCCAGGAGGCGGAGCGGCTCGGATACGACTCGGCGTGGGCGGCAGAGGCCTGGGGAACCGACTGCGTGACCGTGCTCTCCTGGCTGGGCGCGATGACGGAGAGGATCAAGCTCGGCTCGGCAATCATGCAGATCCCCGGTCGCACGCCGTCGAACACGGCGATGACGGCAGCCACGCTCGACCTCCTGTCCGGCGGCCGCTTCCTGCTCGGTCTCGGCACGTCCGGGCCGCAGGTCGTCGAGGGCTGGCACGGCCAGCCGTGGGGAAAGCCGCTCGAGAAGACACGCGAGTACGTCGAGATCGTCCGCGCGGCGCTTCGCCGCGAGCTCGTCGAGCACCATGGCACCCACTACGACATCCCGCTCTCGAACGGCACCGGCCTCGGCAAGCCGTTGAAGCTGATGGCTCGGCCGCTCCGCGCCGACATCCCGATCTACCTCGCGGTGATGGGTCCCAAGGCGGTCGCGCAGGCGTTCGAGATCGCCGACGGCTGGCTTCCGATCTTCTGGTCGCCGGAGAAGGCGCGCGACGCGTTCGGCGACGTGATCGCGAACGCGCGCGAGGGGTTCGACATCGCCGCCACCGCGCCGGCCATCCTCATCGACGACGTCGAGTCGGGCCGCGAGTTCCTGAAGCCGTACTACGCGCTGTACATCGGCGGGATGGGCGCACGCGGGCAGAACTTCTACAACGACCTCGCCTGCAGGTACGGATACGAGGACGCCGCCCGGGAGATCCAGGATCTCTACCTCGCGGGCAACAAGCGCGACGCCGCGGCGGCCGTGCCCGACGCATTCATCGACGACGTCGCGCTCGTCGGGCCGAAGGAGCGCCTCGCGGAGCGCCTCGACGCGTGGCGCGAGTCGGGCGCGACGTCGCTCCTCGTCTCGACCCAGCAGCCCGAAGCGCTGCGAGCCCTCGCCGAGCTCGCCCTGTAGCCGAACCCTTGTCTCGTTCAGCCAGCTCGAGCGAGCGGCTGCAGCGGCGGCCTCGGCCAGGTACGGCACGCCTTGCTCGAAACGCGCCGCGCGCTCGTCCTCTGCAGCGAGCTCGCCGCGCACGAACCGCCCGTAGATCGCCTCGCAGAACACCGCTGCCTTCCACAGCGCGAGCGCCTCGAACCACGGAAGCTGCTCGACATCGCGGCCGCTCCGCGCGACGTAGCGCTCGACGAGCTCGGCGCGCGACGGGAAGCCTGCGAGCGCCGTGATCGGCGACGTGCCGAGCGGATTCGGCGCGCCACCCGGCTCGCTGTACGTCGCGAGCAGGTAGCCGACGTCGGCGCGCGGATCGCCGATCGCGCCCATCTCCCAGTCGAGCACGGCCAGGATGCGCGTCGGGTCGTCCCGCGCGACCATCGTGTTTCCGAGCCTGAAGTCTCCGTGCACGACGGTAGACGGGAGCGGATCGGGCACGCTCTCCGCGAGCCTGGCGCCGACCTCCTCGACCTCGCGAATCTCCCGCGTCTTGTTGATCTCCCAGAGCTGCGCGAAGCGCCTGACCTGCCGCTCGTTGTAGCTCCCGGGACGAGCGAACGCGACCAGAGCGGGTGTCTCGACATCGGCGGCATGGATCTCCACGAGGGAATCGACGAGGTCGAGGCCGAGCGCGCGTCGCGCAGCCTCCGTCTCGAGGCCGGGCGGCGCGTCGTCCGTCGGCACGAGCCCGTCCAGATACGTCATGACGTAGAACGGCACGCCGAGCAGGCTCTCGTCCTCGCACACCGCGGCGATCGTCGGCAGACGCGCGAACCCGGCGTCGCGCAGCGCGAGCTGGAGCCTCGCCTCGCGCACGACGTCGTGCGCGGACGGCGGCAACGGTGGACGTGGGGGCCGGCGGAGGACGAAGCTCTCCGAGCCGCGTTCGAGCAGGAACGTGAAGTTCGAGCCGCCGCCCTCGCCGATGCGCCGCGCCCGAACGTCGCCCGCGCCAAGCTCGTGCTCGTCGAGGAAGTCGCGCACGCGGTCGAGGACGAGCAGCGGTGGCTTCGTGAGCCCGTCGGCGTCGGCCGCCGTCTCGACGATGTCGGCCGCCGGCCCGGGAGCACGCTGCACCGTGCGATCCTATGCCGCCGATGCGCCGCCGCCTCTACCTCATGCGCCACGCCGAGGTCTCGTACTTCAGCCCCGACGGCACGCCTGTGAACCCGGCCGAGGTGCCGCTCAACGACGAGGGCATCGAGCAGGCGCACGCGGTGGCGCAGGCGCTCGAGGGCATCGACGTCGATCGCGTCATCACGAGCGGCCTGCCGCGAACACTCGAGACCGCCGCGATCGTCGCGCCGTCCGACGCGGCGGAGTCGTGGCCCGAGCTCCGCGAGATCCAGGGCGGACGCATCTCCGAGATCCCTGCCGACGCGCTGCAGACGGAGTTCGTGCACGCTTTCCGCGGCGTCATCCCGAACGAGACGCGCTTCCTCCGCGGAGAGTCGATCGGCGAGCTCTTCGACCGCGTCCTCCCTGCTCTCGAGCGCCTGGTCGCCGATGACGGCTGGCACACGGCCCTCGCCGTTCTCCATGGCGGCGTGAACCGCGCGATCCTCTCCTTCGCGCTCACGGCCGAGCGGATGTTCCTCGGACACTTCGAGCAGGCGCCGGCGTGCGTCAACGTGCTCGACCTCGGCGAGGGCGGCGAGTGGATCGTGCGCGCCGTGAACGTCGCGCCGTACGACCTCCTCCACCTCGCGCACCGGCAGACGACGATGGAGCGCTACTGGGAGCAGTATCGGTCCCGGACGGACTGAGAGGCCGGTTTCCCGGCCTCTAGTCCAGTCACACGCAGGGAGAAGCTTTGCCTAGCGCGGGCGAGCCTCGATCAGCTTTCCGAAGGGCACCCACAGCTTCGCGTTCGCGTTGAACCGCTCGAGTTGCATCTGGCTGAGAATGAAGTGATCCCTGGCAGATGTCTTCTGCACCATGCCTGGGAGCAGGAACTTGTTCGGATAATTCATGCTCAGAAGCGCCTTCATCAGACCCGCGCGGGTGAGATTTCGCCCGGCCTTGTAGAGAACCTGGACGAACGTCTCGGCCTTCGCGACTCCGTAGTAGACCTGTCCGTCGTTGGCGTCCAACCCCCCGCCGTACTTCGCGATCACCGATCTGTAGAGCTTCATCGCCGCGTCGTTGTCCCACTTCGAGTCCTGCGGGTCCTTGGCGTAGGTGGCCGAGATGATGCCGTTGATGTACGGCGCTCCCAGAGCAGCGACCATGCCGTTCATGACCGGCTTGATCGCGGCGACGGAGTTCATATAGATCTGCTCAGGGTTGATGCCGAGGGCCTTGGCCGTCCCGATCGTCCGTGTCGTCGGATTCGGGAGCTGGAACACTGCCAGGATCGTCGCGCCGCTTGCCTTGACGCGGGTCATCTGGCTCGCTACGGATGTCGCCGTCGTCTCGACCGGCTCCTGGGCGACGACGTTCGCGTCCGCGTACGCCTTGCCAAGCGCAGCCCGGAAGCCGTACAGGTAGTCCTTCCCGTAAGCGTCGTTCTGGAAGACGATCGCGATCTTCTTGCCGGGGAAGTTCGCCTTGAGATGCAGACCGTAGAGGCGACCCTCGGCGATGTAGTCGGGCTGCCAGCCGGTCGTCCAGGGGAACTCCTTGTACTCCGTGCTGAACTCCGTCGCGCCGGTCGAGACCATTGCCTGCGGGACCTTCTGCTGGTTGATGTAGGCGCGCGCGCCGAGAACCGGCTCGGTGCCGAGCTGGCCAACGGTGGCGAAGACCTTGTCCTGCTCGACGAGGCGGCGTGTCAGCAGTGCCGTATTGGCCGGGTTGTAGCCATCGTCGTAGTACTTCCAGACGATCTGACGACCGAAGACGCCGCGCCTTCTCGCCGGGTCGTCGGCCTTAGCCGCCCTGCGACTGTTGATGTAACTGAAGTACGCCTTCATGGCGGCCGGGATCGGGGCGTACGTAGCCGCCGGACCCGTGAGCGGGAACGTTCCGCCGATGGTGATCGACTTGGCCGTGACGCCTGTTTCGCCTGGGCCACCGAGCGCGCCAGGAACGGTGAGCGCGAGCGCGGCTACGAGGCCGACCCCGCACACGATGAGCTTTCGCACCGACTTCCTCCTTGTATCCCTCCGAGTTCCTGCCTGTCAGCCGCGAGCGTACAACGGGCACGCCGAGGCCGCTAGCTCTTGAAACGCTCGTTCGGGCGTGCGGTTAGTGCGAAGCGTTACAGGCCGATGTCGGCGGCGAGCGCCTCGGCCTCGTCGAGCTCCGTGGAGAGCGCGTCGATGCCCGCGTCCCAGATGCGCCGATCGGTCAGGTCGAGGCCGACCATCTCCGCGAGCTCCTCGGGCGGCTTGGATCCGCCGGCCCGAAGCACGTCGAGATACGGCTCGACCATCGACTCCCCTTCGAGCTCGTACTTGCGGAAGATCGAGAGCGCGAACAGGAAGCCGTACGAATACGCGTAGACGTAACCGGGCGTCCCGATGAAGTGCGGGATGTAGCTCCACCAGGTCGCGTACCCGTCGACGTCGACCGAGTCTCCGAACAGCCTGGTCTGGCAGTCGAGCCAGAGCTCCTCGAACTTCTCGGGCGAGAGCTCTCCCTCGTCCCGCCGAGTCGTGTGCACGGTGTCTTCGAAGCGGTTCATGGCGATCTGCCGGAAGACGGTCGCGATCGAGTCCTCGATCCGGCCGGCGAGCAGGTTGAGCCGGCGGTTCGGGTCTTCCTCGATCGCGAGGAGCCGCTTGAACGTCAGCGCCTCACCGAAGACCGATGCCGTCTCGGCCGTCGTCAGCGGGGACGAGGCGTTGAAGAGACCGAGCGGCTGCGCGAGGTAGCCATGGAGCCCGTGTCCGAGCTCGTGCGCCAGCGTGAGCACCGAGCGGCGGTCGCCGGTGTAGTTCAGGAAGACGTACGGGTGGCCGTGAGGGACATTCGTCGCGCAGAACGCGCCGGATCGTTTCCCGTCGCGCGGCGGAGCGTCGATCCAGCTCTCCCGGAAGAAGCGCTCGGCGATGTCGCCCGTCTCGGTCGAGAAGTCCGCGAACGCGTCCAGGACGAGCTGCCTCGCATCGCCCCACTCGACCTGCGTCGTGTCCTCCGCGAGCGGGGCCATCCGATCGTAGAACGCGAGCTTGTCGAGCCCGAGCAGCTTGGCCTTGAGCGTGTAGTAGCGCTGGGCGACGTCGTAGCGTCCGACCACCGCGTCGATCAGCGCCTCGACCGCGTCGTCGGTCGTGTCGTTCGAGAGGTTGCGCGCCGAAATCCACGTCGCGTATCCGCGGAGACGATCGTCGATCGACTTGTCGACGGCGATCGTGTTGAAGACGAACGTTCGCGTGCGCAACCCGGGCGCGAGCGACTCGGTGACAGCCTCGGACGCACGCCGGCGAAGTTCCCGATCCGGCGAGTACATCTTCGCCATCGCCTCCTCGAACCCGATCTCGTCCCCGTCGAGATCGACCTTGATCGCCCCGAGGAGCTCGTCGTAGAGGCGGTCCCAGGCAGCAGATCCCGAGACGGACTTCTCCGTGAGGATCTTCTCCTCGGGCTCGGTCAGGACGTACGGGCGGAACTTCCGCACGGAGCGGAGCCAGTGGCGCCAGCTCTCGAGCTCACCGCTCGCGAGCAGCGCGTCGGCCTGTTCGTCCTCGAGCGCGGCGAGCTCGAGCCCGAAGAAGAGGAGCTGCGTGTCGATCGCTGCGCCCTTCTCGGTGAGCCGCGCGACGAGGGCCCCACGCGGGGAGTCGTTCATGTCGGTCGAGAACCACAGATGCGCGTAGTAGATCGCGCGCGTGAAGATCGACTCGATCCGCTCGCGCTCCTCGATCGCCGCGCGCAGATCGGCGGCGCTCAGCTCCGCGACGCGTCCGTAGTACCGCTCACGAAAGGCCGCCGCTGCGGTCTCGGTCTGCTCGACGTCCTGCTCGATGCGTGGATCGTCGCCACCCGAGTAGAGGTCGGAGAGGTCCCACACGACCTCTTCCGCACCTGTCATTTCCGTCGTCGTCATGACGCCAGACGCTACCTGAGCAGAGGCAGGAGACGGCCGCCTACGAGGGCGATCATCGCGTCGTCGTCGTGATTCAGGTGCTGGAGGAACACGCGTGTGACACCGAGCGCGCGCAGCTCCTCGATCCGCTCCGCGACCTCGTCCACGGTGCCGACGAGCCAGCGGTCGCGGCGGTCGCGCACGATCTCCTCGGCGTCGGTGTCGTCTCCGCGAATCGACTGGAAGCGACCGACGCGATCGAGCACGTCGGCGCTCGTCTCGCCCAGGAAGCACGACGTCATCACCGAGTAGCCGAGCGTCGCCGGATCGCGGCCGATCTCCGCGCACGCGCGGTCGAGCGCCGCCTTGCGCTCGCGCAGCTCCTCGTTGGGCGCGCCGAGCGTGTTCACCTCCGTTGCGTACCGCGCCGCGAGCGCCGCGAACCGCGGCTTCCCGGTTCCGCCGAGAACGAGCGGCGGGTGCGGTCGCTGGACAGGCCGCGGGAGCGCCTGCTGATCGCGCAGCCGATAGGCAAGCCCGTCGTGGTCGAAGCGCTCCTCGGTCCAGGAGCGCACGACGACCTCGACCTGTTCCGCGAAGAGCTCGAAGCGCTCCTTTCCGTCGAGGAACGCGAACCCGTGCGCGTCGTGCTCGCGCTCGTACCAGCCCGACCCCATCCCGACCTCGACGCGGCCACCCGAGATGTGGTCGACAGTGACCGCCATCCGGGCCAGCACGCTGGGATGCCGGAAGGTCGCAGGCGAGACCATCGTGCCGAGCCGGATGCGGCTCGTGATCGCGGCCAGGCCGGCAAGCGTCGCCCACGCATCGTGTGCGTCGGCGTCGGGCCGGATGATCGCGGTGTAGTGGTCCGACCGGAAGAGCCCCTCGAGCCCGTGCTCCTCGGTCACGTGCGCGAGGCGCACCCAGTCGTCCCAGGTGACACCCTCCTGACCCTCGATCATCAGGCAGACCCTCACGTGACCACCACCTCCTCCGGTTGAGTGATGGGGGCGCGACAGACGAAGCGCTCGCAGACGTAGACCGCCGGCTCGCCGCCAACCAGCTGCTTCCCTGCGAGCAGCGGCACCTCCTCGGACGGGCCGACAGCGACGACCGTGTCGCGGCTGGAACGGCGCCAGCGCAGCCCGTGCGACGGGCGAGCCGACGTCTCCCACGATCGCGATCTCGCGCGGAGGGCTGAGCCAGAGGTCGATCGCGCAGAGTGTCCAGGCGAAGAAGCCTGGCGCGCGCCGCAGCGCCGGCTCGACGAGGCGGAAGACGGTGACCGCGCGACGCTCCAGATCGTCGTCTCCCCAGATCCGCGAGAGACGCAGGAGCACGTACGCGAGCATCGAGTTTCCCGAGGGGATCGGCGTGTCCTGGAGGTCCTTCGTGCGTGCGACGCGCGCGTCCCCGTCCGCGGGCGAGAGGAAGAAGCCGCCGTGCTCATCGTCGGCGAACAGCTCGACTGCGAGGAGCGCGAGGCGTCGAGCCTCGAGCAGCCAACGCAGTTCTCCCGTCGCGACGTGGAGCTCGAGGAGCCCGAGGGCGACGTTCGCGTAGTCGTCGAGGAAGCCGAAGCCGCTGGTGCGCCCGTCGCGGATCGACCGGAGGAGGCGTCCGTCGTCGGCGGAGAGCGGGCCGAGGAGGAACTCACCGAGCCGCCGCGCCGCATCCAACCAGTCGGCTCGCTCGAGCCGGTAGCCGGCCTCGGCGAGTGCCGCGAGCGCGAGGCCGTTCCACGACGCGAGCGCCTTGTCGTCGCGGAACGGCTGCGGGCGCGTGTCGCGCTCGGCGAGGACGCGCTGTCTCAGCTCCGGCTCGAGCTCGCCGCGGACCGCGTATCGGCCGTGCTCGAACGGCTCGAGCAGCTCACGCGGGAGCCCGACGACGTCCGCCTCGTCCGGCGTCCACGTGTAGGTGAGCCCCTCGACGCCGTTCGTGTCCGCATCGTGGGCGGACGCGAAGCCTCCGTCGGGCAAGGCAAGCTCGCGGAGCATGTAGCCGAGCGTCTCCTCGACGACCTCGCGGTAGCGCTCGCGCCCGCTGACGACCCACGCGTGCAGGTAGGTCGAAGTGAGGACGGCGTTGTCGTAGAGCATCTTCTCGAAGTGCGGGACGAGCCAGCGATCGTCCACGGAGTAGCGATGGAAGCCTCCGCCGACGACGTCGTAGAAGCCACCGGCGGCCATTCCGTCGAGCGTCGCAGTGACCATCGCCAGCGACTGCTCGCTCCCGCGACGCAGGAGAAGCTCGAGCGTCGACGCCGCCGGAAACTTCGGCGCGCGCCCGAACCCGCCGAATGCCGGCTCGAAGCTCGCGGCGATCGCCTGCTCGGCATCTGCGAGCAGAGACGAGGTAAGCGGCTCGGTCGACGCCTCCGAGCCCGCCGTGGCCCGCAAAGCGCCATCGATCCGTGCCGCCTGCTGCTCGATGTCTTCGCGACGCTCCCGCCAGGTCTCCGCCACCGCTCGCAGGAGCTCGGGGAAGCTCGCCATCCCGTGTCGCGGCTCCGGCGGGAAGTACGTTCCTGCGTAGAACGGCTTCGCGTCGGGGGTCATGAACACCGTCGTGGGCCAGCCGCCGGAACCGGTCATCCCGACGGCGGCCTCCATCGTCACCGCGTCGACGTCTGGCCGCTCCTCGCGGTCGACCTTGACGTTCACGAAGAGCTCGTTCATGAGCGCGGCCGTCGTCTCCGACTCGAACGACTCGTGGGCCATCACGTGGCACCAGTGGCACGAGCTGTAGCCGACCGAGACGAGGAGCGGCTTGTCCTCGGCGCGTGCCCGTGCGAACGCGTCGTCCCCCCACTCGTACCAGTCCACCGGGTTCTCGGCGTGCTGGAGGAGGTACGGGCTCGTCGCCTCGGCGAGCCTGTTCATCGTTCTCCCCGCTCGCCGTTGACTCCGTCCTGCCTACGCCATAGGGTCGTCGGCATGAATAGACAACAGCTCGGTCTCTGGGGAACGTTCGCCTTTGCCACGCTCGCTGTGGTGGGCATGTTGGTGCAGGTCTACCTCATCGGGGGCTACATCTTCGGTGAGACCGGTTGGCTGAGCACCCACAAGGATCTCGGCAAGCTCGTGCACCTCTTCTATGTTCTGACATTCGTCGCTGCGCTCGTCGGCGCATGGCCTAACTGGCGGCGGACCGGATGGCCGTTTGCACTCGCCGCGATCGGCACGGTGCAGGCGTTCCTTGCCGGCCGCGGAGACATCAGCGACGGCAGCAACGCCGCTGTGCATGCGTTCCACGCCGCGCTCGTCCCGATCGTCTTCGTCATCGCGTTCATGATCGCGTGGCGCACCTGGAAGATGCTCCAGGGCGGCACGTCCGCGACCACCGAAACGGCGACGACCTAACGCGACTCCGACACTGGCGCGCGGCCGAGCTCAGGCCGTGCGCCGCTGGCGGAGATGCCTGACGACCTCGATGGCGAGGCCGACCGAGAGCGCGATCCCGAGGGCGATCAGCAGGCCGAGGAACGCGTGGTTTTCGAACGTCTTCCCCCCGAAGTACCCGAGGAGCGCTGCGTACGTGGCCCAGATGCAGCCCGCCGCGATGTCGTAGACGATGAAGCGTCGCCACGGAAACGTCGGGATGTAGCCGGCCGAGAACGTCACGGCGGTACGCCCGCCCGGAATGAAGCGGCCGATGATGATGATGTAGGCGCCGCGCTCGTCCAGCATGCGCTCGGCCCAGAGGAGTCGCGCCTGCGACTTCTGGCCGCTGAACCAGCGCTTGACCGTGCGCTCGCCGACGAGCGAGCCGAGAGCGAAGCAGATGTTGTCGCCGACGATCGCACCAGCAGCCGCAGCGACCATCACGAGTGGGAGGCTCATGTCGCCTGACGCGGCGAGGTTCCCGCCGAGAATCACGACCGTCTCGCTGGGAACGAGTGGGAAGAACGCGTCGACCGCCGACACGCCGAAGATCACGAAGTAGCTCCACCACGCGCCGGAGACCCAGTCGGCGATCTGGTTGAAGTCGAGCCAGCTCGGCACTCGCTCATCCTCGCAGAGCGGCGATGATCCCCCGATGGCCTTCCTCCCACTCCACGGCACGCGTGTAATCGACGTGACGACGTCGATCGCCGGGCCGTACTGCGCCGAGATCCTCGCGGCGCTCGGTGCAGATGTCGTGAAGGTCGAGCGGCCCGATACGGGAGACGACGGCCGTGCCTGGGGTCCGCCGTTCTGGAACGGAGAGAGCGCGATGTTCCTCGCCGTGAACGCCGGGAAGCGCTCGCTCGCCGTGTCGCTGAGCGACGAGCGCGGGCGCGAGATCGTGCTGCGGCTCGCGGAGAACGCAGACGTCTTCCTCCAGAGCCTCCGACCCGGCCTGGCGGAGCGGCTCGGTCTCGGCGTAGAGATCTTGAGGGATCGCAACCCCCGGCTCGTCTACTGCTCGGTCGGCGCGTACGGCCATGTCGGCCCGCTCGCGGACGAGCCCGGATACGACGCCCTCATGCAAGCGGCGGGTGGCCTCATCAGCATGACCGGAGAGCCGGGGCGTCCGGGAGTTCGTGTGGGGTCGTCACTCATCGACATGGGGACGGGCATGTGGTCCGCCCTCGGGATCGTCTCAGCGCTGCTCGAACGTGAGAAGACCGGCCGCGGCACCGTGGTCGACTCGTCGCTCTACGAGACAGCCCTCGGCTACATCGGGTACCACCTGGTCGGCTACCTCGCAGATGGAACGGTTCCGACCGGACAGGGAACGACGTTTCCGATGGTCGCGCCGTACCAGGTCTTCCCCACCCGCGACGGCGAGCTGATGGTCGCAGGCGGAAACGATCGCATCTTCGGCCTGCTGTGCGAAGCGCTCGAGCTCCCCGAGCTCGTCACGGACGAGCGCTTCCGGACGAACCCGGATCGCGTGCGGAACCGGGAGGCGCTCGTCGCACTCGTGTCGGTGCGCCTCCGAGAGCGTGACACGGCCGACTGGCGCGACCGGCTGACGGCAGCCGGAGTCCCGGCCGCGCCCGTGGCGGATGTCGCCGACGTAGCCGACGCTGAGCAGACACGGGCACTGGGCATCCTCCAGCCGCTCGAGCACGCGACGATCCAAGATCTGCGCCTGCCGGCGCTCCCGCTCTCGTTCGATCGCGTGCGCGCACACCATCGCTCGCCCCCGCCCGCGCTCGGCGAGCACACGGCCGAGATCCTCGGCGAGATCGGCTACTCAGAAATGGAGATCGCCGAACTCGCGCGCGACAGGGTCATTCGTACGCGATAGCTTCGAGCGGATCGAGCTTTGCGGCGCGGCGCGCCGGGAGGATCGCCGCGATGATGCCAACGACGATCGCAGCGATCGTAAAGACGACGAGCTGGAGCCACGGTACGGCGAAAACGATCTCCTCCACGCGGAAGGCCAACAGTCCGCCGAGGAGCAGGCCGAGGGCGATCCCCAGGGCTGCGCCGATGAGCGCGGTCATCACGCTCTCATGCCTGATCATCCGCCGCACCTGGCGCCGCGTCATGCCGATTGCTCGCAACATCCCGAGCTCGCGCGTGCGCTCATAGACCGTGAGCACGAGGGTGTTGACGATCCCGAAGAAGCTGACGACGACGGAGAGCGCGAGGAGCACGTAGATGATGTTCAAGACGGTGGTGAACCCGGCGATCTGATTGTCTGTGAACTGCTGTCGCGTCTGCGCCTTCGCGTTGGGGAAGTCCTTCAGGGCGTCCGTGAGCGCGGTCGTGTTGGCGTCCGTGACGCCGTCCCGCATCGTGATGAACGTGAAGAGGTTGAGCGGCTGCTGCCAGTGCGAGTCGAACGTCGTGCTCGACACGGTTACGTTGCCGAACGGCGACCCGCCCCTCGGCGGGGCGAAGACGCCCTTGATCACGAGAGGGAGCACCTGGCCGGTGGGTGTCAAGACGACGATCGGCGACCCGACCGTGAGGTCGTGGTCCTTCGCGTAGGCCTTGCTCACGACGGCGCCGTTCACACCGAGGTGGTCGATCGTCGACGGCGAGCCGTCCTGCCAGTCGAGGGTGATGACCTTGCTCGTCTGCGACTCGGCCCCGGTCACGGTGATCACGGTCGTGTGGCCGTTGTCGAGGACAGCGCCGTCGCCAGCCCGAACGCTCGCGATCGCGACGACTCCCGGAACCTTCGCCGCGGCCTTCGCCGCGCTCGGCGGGATCGGGTCGAAGTCGTTCTGGGCGGTAATCGCATAGTCCGCGACGAACAGTTGGTCGACGGCGTCCTTGAACGGCTTGATGATCCCGGAGGCGAGAGTCGCGACGAGTGTCACAAGAGCGAGGCCGATCATCAGCGCCGCCGCCGTCGATGCCGTCCGCTGCGGATTCCGTCGCGCGTTCTCGCGCCCGACCCGACTCGTGGAGCCGTCCGGGATCACACCCGGGAAGTCGGCAGGCCATTCCGGTCTCCAGCTCGTCAGCAGTTTGCGAATCGCCATCAGGACGACGATCACGAGCAGGATCAGGTTCCAGGCACCGACAAAGAAGGCGAGCACGCGCTTCCACCCGGCCCCCGGGCCCCAGAAGGCGTACCGCAAGCACCAGTACGGGAACGTGAAGAACGGCCAGACCACGACGTTGAGTGCGAAGACGGACCAGCGTGCGATCGGGGACATGAACGACGAGAGCCCGGGGATGAGCGGGGTCGCCACACGTGCGAACCCGAAGAAGACGAGAAGCACTCCGACGCCGATCCAGAGAAGGACTCGAGTCGCTCCGAGACCCGAGCCGAACAGGCCGAAGACAAGAGCTGCGAGGCCGAGCCCGCCGGATACCAGCGCCCCGACGGTTCTCGACGGAAACAGCGCGCAACCGAAGAGCGTGACGATCATGCAGACGACTGCGAGCACGACGGTGACGATCGTCGCGCCGGGCTTCGCGGTGATCGCCAACGCCAGCGTTGCCACGCCGGCCGCCGTCACGGCGATGGCTCTGACGGTCCCCCGGATGGCGTCGAGCGGTTCGCTCGGGAGTGTCGCTCCTTCGCGCACAGCCGCGATCGGCGGGACCATCGTCGCCCGCAAAGCGGGATAGACGCTCGCCAGCAGCGTGACGAGGATCCCAAGGGCAAGCGAGACCACGATGGTCCGCGTCTCCAGCGTCAACCCGTTGTTGGGGAGCGTGAGCCCGGCGGCATCGAACAGTTTGAACAACCCCTTCGCCAGGCCGAGGCCGAGGAGCAGACCGACGAGCGAGGCGACGACCCCGACGACGAACGCCTCGACGATTACGGAGTTGAGGACCTGGCGCCGCGAGGCTCCAATCGTCCGAAGCGTGGCGAACTCGCGCGTACGTTGCGCGATCGTGATGGAGAGCGAATTGGCGATCACGAACGCGCCGACGAAGAGCGCGACGAGGCCGAATCCGAGCAGGATCTTTTGGAGGACTGACAGGAAATCGGTGGTGTCGCTGGCGTCGCTGGAGGCCTGCGCCGTGCCCGTCTTCACCTGCGTGTCCTTCGGCAGGATCTCCTTCACCTCGGCGACGAGCTGCTCCGGCGAGACGCCGGACTTCGCGGAGATGCGGATCTGGTCGAGCTGGCCGACCTTGTCGAAGAGGCTCTGCGCCGTCGGGAGGTCGAAGCCGGCGAGCGTCGCCCCGCCGATCGAGGACACGGCGCCGTAGCGCGCGATCCCCGAGATCCGGAACGTCTCGACTTGTCCCCTCGACTGCACGCCGATCGTCTGGCCGACCTGGAGGTCCTTCTTCCCGGCCGTCGACTCGTCGACGACGAGCTCGTCATGGCCGGGCCACGAGCCGTTCACGAGGGTCAGCGAGTTGAACTGCGGCTGCGACGGATCGACGCTGAAGCCGATGTTCGGCGCGCCGCCGAAGACGATCGCCTTCCCGTTCTCGCCGATCAGGTGGGCATCGCCCTGAACGCCGCCGAGCGCTGCGGCGACGTCCGGGAGAGCCTGCACCTTGGGGAGAAGCGACTCGTCGAAGGAGGGGTTCACGGCGTCGCCGTTATCGCTTCCCGTGAACGCACGTTTGCCCGTGACCACCGCGTCGGTGTTCTCATACGTGGACGCGAAGATCGCGTCGAACGCCTGCGAGATCGAGTCCGTCAGGACGTACGTCCCGCAGACCATCGCGACGCCCAGGACGATCGCGATGGCGGTCAGCGCGGTGCGGAGCTTGCGGCTAAGGATGCCGCGTATGGCGAACGTCGTCACGTCGTCGGTCTCATGCCGCCAGCTCTTCCATGACGTTGTGGATCGTGTGCGCGTCGCACTCGCCGAGCTCCCGCACGATCTCGCCGTCGTCCAGGAATAGCACGCGGTGAGCGACGGCGGCAGCGCGCGCGTCGTGCGTGACCATGACGATCGTCTGCCCGTACTCCTCGACCGAGCGGCGGAGGAGCTCCAGGATCTCGTGGCTCGTGGTCGAGTCGAGGTTGCCGGTCGGCTCGTCCGCGAAGAGCACCGTCGGCTTCGAGATGAGCGCCCGCGCGATCGCTACGCGCTGCTGTTGGCCGCCCGAGAGCTCGGCGGGACGATGCGTCAGCCGGTCCGTGAGCCCAACGTCCGAGACGACCTGGTCGAACCAGCCCTCCTCGGGCTTCTCCCCGGCGATCGTGAGCGGGAGCAGGATGTTCGCGCGCGCGTCGAGCATTGGCAGCAGGTTGAAGAACTGGAAGACGAAGCCGATGTGCTCGCGGCGCAGCTTCGTCAGATCGTTGTCGCCGAGCGTCGTGATCTCGGTGCCCGCGATGCCGACCGAGCCGGATGTCGGCTTGTCGAGGCCCGCGAGGATGTGCATCAGCGTCGATTTGCCCGACCCCGACGGGCCCATCACCGCCGTCGCCTTTGCAGGCGCGATCTCGACCGTGACACCCCGCAAAGCGTCGACCGCGGTGTCGCCTTCTCCGTATCGGCGCGTCACGTCGTGCGCGACGACGACCGCTCCGTTCTGGCTTTCGCTCATTCCTCCCGGCTCCTCTCTCTCCATCGCGAGCGCCGAAGGGTACCGAGTTCCCCCTTTCGGCTCTTTGCCAACAGCCGGTCTGTCGACCACAGTGCGAGTGTGGAGACGCGCCTCGAGATCAAGCGTGCGCTCGAGCGTGCGCGCTCTTCGACTGAGGAGCTGCTCGCACCCGTCTCGGACGACGATCTCGTCGCCCAGGTCTCACCCGGCGTCCCGCCGCTCGCGTGGAGTTACGCGCACGTCGCTCGCTTCGAGGAGCTCTGGATCCTTCGCACGGTCGGAGGGTCGCGCCCGATCCCCGACGGCCACGACCACGTCTACGACGCGTTCCGCCGCGAGCGGTCGAACGGCTCGAAGCTCCCGACCTTGAATCCGTCGGCTGTGCGCGCGTATGCCGCGGACGTGCGCGAGCGGTCGCTCGACATGCTCGAGCGAATCGATCTCGACGCTCCCGACGTCCTCGTCCGTCGCGGGTTCGTCTTCGGCCTCGTTCTCCAGAACGAGCTCCAGTCGCAGGAGTCGATGCTCGAGGCGCTGCAATCCCGCACCGGCTCCGAGTATCCGGTCGTCGAGTCGTCGGCACCCGATCGCGCACCCGGCGGTCCGGACGAGATCGACGTGCCCGGGGGCTCGTTCACGCTCGGCGCGGTGCACGAGCCGTGGGCATACGACAACGAGCTCGAGCCGCATGAGACGGAGATCCCGAGCTTCCGCATCGATCGTGCGCCCGTCACGAACGGCGAGCTCGCCGAGTTTCTCGACGCCCGTGGCTACCGCACACGCAAGCACTGGAGCGACGCCGGGTGGGCGTGGCGCGAGCGCGAGGAGGTGACGGCGCCGCTCTACTGGGAGCGGTCGAGCTACGGCTGGGAGCGGACCCGCTTCGGCCGGCGCGAGCCGATCACGCCGTGGGAGCCCGTTCAGCACGTGTCGTTCCACGAGGCCGAGGCGTTCGCTCACTGGGCGGGCAAGCGGCTGCCGACCGAGATCGAGTGGGAGCGCGCCGCGGGCTGGCACGACCACGAGGGGAAGTTCCGGTACCCATGGGGCCAGGCTTGGATGGGCTTCGAGGCCAGCCTCGATCGCCGGCGCTTCTCCCCCGCTCCCGCTGGCTCGTACGCCGGCGGCGTCAGCCCGGTCGGGTGCGTCCAGATGGCGGGGGACGTCTGGGAGTGGACGTCATCGGCCTTCCAGCCCTACCCGGGCTTCGTCCCATTCCCGTATCCGGAGTGCTCGGAGGTGAACTTCGGCGACGAGATGCGCGTCCTGCGCGGCGGCTCCTGGGCGACCGACGCGCTCGTCGCGCGAACGTCGTTCCGGCGGTGGGAGAGCCCAGAACGCCGCGAGCTGTTCGCCGGCTTCCGCTGCGCGCGCGACGCCTAGGCGTCGGAGCGTCGCCCGCTACGAGCGCATGAGCGCGACGGCGCCCGTGAGCACCTCGCCGAGGATCCCTGTGATCTCGTCGAACTCGGCCTGGCCGGCGATGAGCGGCGGGGAGATCTGGATCACCGGGTCGCCGCGATCGTCCGCGCGGCAGATCATCCCGGCGTCCCAGAGAGCGTCCGAGAGATAGCCGCGTAGCAGCTTCTCGCACTCCTCGTCCGAAAACGTCTCGCGTGTGTCCTTGTCTTTCACGAGCTCGATCGCCCAGAAGAAGCCGGTTCCACGCAGGTCGCCGACGATGGGCAGGTCGAGGAGTTGCGCGAGCGTCGCGCGGAACGCGTCCTCGTTCTCGCGCACGTGCTCGAGAATCCGCTCGCGCTTCATGATCTCGATGTTCTTGAGCGCGATTGCGCACATCACCGGATGCCCGCCGAACGTGATCCCGTGGGAGAACATTGAGGTCTCTCCCATGAAGGCGTCCATGACGCGATCCGTGGCTACCACGCCGCCGAGCGCGGCATACGAGGAGGAGAGCCCCTTGGCGATGGTCACGATGTCGGGCCGGATGTCGTAACGCTCGGAGCCGAACCAGTGGCCGATGCGGCCGAAGGCCGTGATGACCTCGTCGGCCGAGAGCAGGATGTCGTACCGGTCGCAGATCTCGCGCACGCCACGCCAGTAGCCCTCGGGAGGCGTGAAGCAGCCGCCGGCGTTCTGCACGGGCTCCATATGCACGAGACAAACCGTCTCCGGCCCCATCGCGACGATCGCCTGCTCCAACTCGGCGAGGAGGAACTGTGTGAACTCGGCCTCGGTCTCTCCCGCAGGGCGGTGGTAGCGGTTCGTGTTCGAGACGTGACGAACCTCGGAGACGAGCGGCTCGAACGGAGCCCGGATGGCCGGGATGCCGTTGATCGAGAGCGCCCCCATCGTCGTGCCGTGGTACGCGATGTGTCGGGCGATCGCCTTGTAGCGGCGCGGCGGCGCGGCCGCCGACGCGACGATCGTGTCGTGCTGGACCACCGCCTCTTGCGCTCCGGCACGACCACCGGGCGTGACGAGCGCATGGAGGTGCTTCTCGCCGCGTGCCACGTAGTACTGGCGCGCGAGCTTCCACGCCGACTCCACCGCTTCGGAGCCGCCGGAGCAGAAGAAGACGCGGTTCAGGTCGCCCGGCGCGAGCGACGCGACCTCGGCAGCGAGCTCGATTGCGCGCGGATGGGCGTACGACCAGTTCGTGTAGAAGGGCAGCTCGCGCATCTGCTCGAGCGCCGCCTGGCCGATCTCCTCGCCGAACGAGTAGCCGATGTTGACCGAGAAGAGCCCCGCGAGCGCATCGATGTAGCGCCGACCGTTCGAGTCCTCGAGGTGACAGCCGTCGCCGCGGACGATGATCGGCACGTCCGCCGCGTCGAACCCGCCCATGCGGGTGAAGTGCATCCAGAGGTGCTCCTTGGCGGCTCGTTGCAGATCGATGGACTCGATGGCGGTCACGTGGCTCCTCGTGTTCGTTTGGCGCTGCGGTACTGCGAGAAGACGTTACCGAGCGCTAGAGCGATTGCAACGATGAAGATTGCACTCGCGATCACGTTTACCTGCGGCGGAACGGAGACACGTGCGATCCCCCAGACGAAGATCGGGAACGTCTGCGTCGCTCCGGCATTGAAGTACGTGATCACGAAGTCGTCGATGGAGAGAGCGAACCCGAGCAGCGCGGCCGCGAACATCGCGGGTGCGATCAGCGGCAGCGTCACCTTGCGGAAGGTGGTGACCTCGTTCGCGCCGAGATCCATCGCCGCCTCCTCGAGATGGCGGTCGAATCCGATCAGGCGCGCCTTCACGGTGACGACGACGAAGCTGACGATGAACATCACGTGCGCGATGAAGATCGTCACGAACCCGAGCTGGAAGATCGCAGTCGTGTTCAGGAAGAGGGTGAGCAGTGACGCGCCGAGAACGATCTCGGGCGTTGCCATCGGCAGGAAGATGAGCACGTTCGTCGCTCCGCGCCCGACGAAGTGGTGCCGGACGATCGCCATGGCGATGAGCGTGCCGAGCGCCGTCGCCACGACGGTCGCGACCAGGCCGACCTCGAGCGACGTGACGATGGCGTCCTGGATCCCGAGCACCGCGTTCCAGTTGACCCAGTTGTCGAACGTGAACTCCTCCCACACGTAGTTGAACCGGCCCGCGGGCTTGTTGAACGAGAAGAGGATCACGACGGCGATCGGGAGCATCAGGTACCCCACGGCGAGGATCGCGTACACGGTCAGCGCATGACGCTTCGACGAACCTCCACACGCGTGCCGCTGGACCCGGCCGGGCGCGCGGCGGCGAGACTGCGACCGTCGTCATCCCGTGAGCCTCTCCGATCCCACGACGCGTGCGTAGATCAGCAGCGTGACGAGGATCAGACCCATGAGGATGAACGAGAGCGACGCTGCGCTCGGGTAGTCGAGCGACTCGAGGAACTTGGCCTGGATGACGTTCCCGATCATCGCCTGATTCGGAGTGCCGAGGAGCGCCGCGTTGATGAAGTCACCCGCAGCCGGGATGAACGTAAGCAGCGTCCCCGCCACGATCCCGGGCGCCGAGAGCGGGAGCGTCACGCGCAGGAACGCCTGCGTCGACGACGCGTACAGGTCCTTCGCAGCTTCGAGGAGGCGCGGATCGATCTGCTCGAGCGAGACGTAGATCGGAAGCGCCATGAAGGGAAGGAAGTTGTAGGTGATCCCCGAGACCACCGCGAAGGACGTCGCCAGCAACCGGCCGTCGGGGCCGAGGACGTGAATGCTCCTCAGCAGACCGACGACCGGCCCCTCGTCGGCGAGGATGTTCAGCCATGCGAGCGTCCGCACGAGATACGTCACGAAGAAGGGGGCGACGATGAAGAGCAGGAACAGGTTCCGCCACGGCCCCGCCCTGAACGCGATCCAGTAGACGAGCGGATAGGCGAGCAGGAGGCATGCGACGGTCGAGATCCCGGCGTACATGAACGAGCGCACGATCTGCTCGTGGTAGTCGCGGATCCCGTTCGAGAAGTTCGAGAACTCCCACGTGAACTCGAAGTTCGGGAAGAGACCGGACTGCAGCGACTCGTAGCCGAGGAACGCGAGCGGGATCAGGAAGAAGATCGCGAGCCAGACGATCCCTGGGGCGAGCAGAAGGTAGGGCGTGACGCCCTTGTGCCGGTGGAAGAACGTGCCCATGCTGTCCGTCGACTCGCTCTACTTACCCTGGACCGCCAGCCACTTCTTCTCGTAGTCGGGGTTGGTGAACATCGTGGGATCGTTCTGGTGGAGCTGCGAGAACATGGCGTCGGTCGGGAAGACCAGCGTGTTGTCGGCGGCGTCCGGGTTGAGCTTCGCCGCCTCCTCCTTCACGCCCTTGACCGACGAGATGTAACCGGCCCCGAGGGCGAGCTGAGCGGCGATCTTCGGGTCGTAGACGAAGTTCATGTATGTCGACGCCGTCGGCACGCTGCCGCCGGTCGGGATGAGCATGTTGTCCGTGAAGAGGATCCCGCCCTTCTCCGCGATGCCCCACTTCACCTTCGGATCGGCGAGCAGGAAGATGTCGCCGGACCACGCCATGGTTGCCGCGAGGTCGCCTGTCGCGAGGGGTTGCGCGTAGTCGTTGCCGTAGAACCTGCGGATCTGGCCCGCGTCCTGGGCTTTCTGGATCACGGCCAGCGCACGGTCGAACGACTCGTCGGTGACCTTCGCCGGATCGTCGCCGTTCTCGAGCATGACGAGGCCGAGCGTGTCGCCCATCGAGTTCCAGACGCCCACCTTGCCCTTGAGCTTCGGGTCGGTGAGGAGCTGCGTGACGCTCGTGATGGGCTCGGTGATCTTCTCGTTCCACGCGATCCCGTCCATTCCCGAGAACCACGGGAGCGTGTACTCCCGGTTCGGGTCGAACCCTGGGCTTGCCTGCGCGTCGATGAGGTTCGCGAAGTTCGGGATGAGGGTCTTGTCGAGCTTCTCCGCCCAGCCCTGCGAGATGTACTCGCCCAGAGGGCGGTCGTTGTCCGTCGAGACGATGATGTCGCGCCCGATGCCCTTCCCCTGGCTCAAACGGCCCTGGACGGTCGCGAAGTACTCCGAGTTCGAATTGATGTTCTCGTAGTAGTTGACCTTGATGCCCGTCTTCGTCGTGAACTGCTCGAGCGTCGTCGGAGCCTTCACGCCGGCAGCCTTGAGCGACGCCGGCGTGTCGATGTAGTACGGCCAGTTCGAGAAGTTGAGGACGTCGTTCACCTCGCCGCTCGGCCGAGCTGCCTCCGCCGCCACCGCCGCACGCCGCGAGGAGCGACGGCAAGGCGAGCAGCGCCCCGCCAGCCGCACCGCGTCGCAGGAGCTCTTGTCGGGTCAGCCTCGGGTTCATGCGTCCTCCTCCTCATCGCTCGCTGAGCCGTCCCGGTCGACGACGAACGTCGACTCCGGAGCCCAGCTCAGAACGACATTTGTCCCGGGCGCGGGAACGCGCCCTCCCGCATCCATGTTCTGCGCGAACACCTGCACGATGCCCGCGGCCGTGCGTACGACGACCTGCGTCGCCACTCCGATGTAGGCGGTCTCGGAGATCGTGCCGGGAAGCTCGTTGGCACCGCCGCCCGCTCCGATCGTGATCTTCTCCGGCCTGACTCCCGCTGCGACCTCGCCCGAGCGGCCGTTTACCGTCGCGCGCACGAGCGTCCCCTCGTCGAGGCGGATCGCGTCCGACCCCTCGACCGTCCCGGGAAGCAGGTTCGAGGCGCCGAGGAAGCCGGCGACGAACGCTGTCGCCGGTCGCTCGTAGAGATCCGTCGGGCGGCCGAGCTGCTCGATCCGGCCGGCGTTCATGACCGCGATCGTGTCGGCCATCGTCATCGCCTCTTCCTGGTCGTGCGTGACGTGCACGAATGTGATGCCCACGTCGTTCTGGATCCGCTTCAGCTCCAACTGCATGTTCTTGCGGAGCTTGAGGTCGAGCGCGCCGAGCGGCTCGTCGAGCAGGAGCACCCGAGGATGGTTGACGAGAGCGCGACCGAGCGCCACGCGCTGCTGCTGGCCGCCGGAGAGCTGCTTCGGCTTGCGCTTCGCGAACCCGGAGAGGCCGACGAGCTCGAGCATCTCGGCGACACGACCCTTGAGCTGGTCCTTCTTCACGCCTTTACGTTCAAGGCCGAACGCCACGTTGTCCTCGATGGACATGTGCGGGAAGAGCGCATAGCTCTGGAAGACGGTGTTGACGTCCCGCTTGTACGGCGGGAGCCCGACGACGTCCTGGTCGCCGAGGAAGATCCGACCCTCGGTCGGCTCCTCGAATCCGCCGATCATCCGTAGCGTCGTCGTCTTGCCGCAGCCCGACGGCCCGAGCATCGCGAAGAACGAGCCGCGCGGAATCTCGACCGAGATTCCGTCGACCGCGACCGAGTCGTCGAACCGCTTGACGACGTCCTCGAGGCGAACGTCCGCTGCGGGACTGTCCGCTGCGATGCTCATGCGAGCTTCACGCAGACATGCTTGATGCGCGTGTACTCCTCCATCGAGTAGATGGACATGTCCTTCCCGTAGCCCGACTCCTTGAACCCCCCGTGCGGCATCTCCGAGGTGAGCGGGAAGAGGTGCTCGTTGATCCACACGGTCCCGAAGTCGAGCTTCGCCGCGACCTTCATCGCCCGCCCGACGTTCTCGGAGAAGACGGACGCCGCGAGCCCGTAGCGAACGTCGTTCGCCATCTCGATCGCCGCGTCGTCCGACGCCGCGGACTGCATCGTCACGACCGGCCCGAAGACCTCGTTCTGGACGATCTCCGCTTTCTGATCGACGTCGGTGACGAGCGTCGGCGATATGAAGAAGCCACGGTCGCCGACCGCCTCGCCCCCCGTGACGATCGTGGCCTTCGCGTCGGTCGCGCGCTCGAGGAAGCCGAGGATGCGCTCCTGCTGCTCGGCGGAGATGACCGGCCCCATGCCGATCTCGTCGTCTGTCCCGGGATCGCCCACCGTCATCGATTCGACAACCCCGACCGTGGCCGAGAGCACGTCGTCGTAGATCTTCTCGCTGACGAGGATGCGCGACGAGGCGGTGCAGTCCTGGCCGGAGTTGAAGTAGCCGCCGATCTTGATCGCCTCGGCGACCGTCGCGGGATCGGCGTCGTCGAGGACGACCATCGGGGCCTTCCCGCCGAGTTCGAGGTGGACACGCTTGACCGTGTCCGCAGCGTTCTTCGCGATGATCTTCCCGGTCGCCGTGTCGCCCGTCAGCGAGACGAGGCGGATGTGCGGATCGCGGACGAGCGCGTCGCCCACGGGGATCCCGTCGCCGGTGACGACCTGCAGCACGCCGGGCGGGATGACCTCCTGCGCCAGCTCGACGAAGCGGAGCATCGTGAGCGGCGTCTGCTCGGCCGGCTTGATGATCTGGACGTTGCCGGCCGCCAGCGCCGGTCCGATCTTCCACATCGCCATGAAGAGCGGGTAGTTCCAGGGGCAGATCCCGGCGACGATGCCGAGCGGCTCGCGCCGGATCATCGACGTGTAGCCCTCGACGTACTCGGTCGCGGCCTTGCCCTCGAGGTTGCGCGCAGCGCCGGCGAAGAAGCGGAGGTTGTCGGACATCACGCCGGGCTCGTCGACGGCGACCCACCACGGCTTGCCGACATTGAGGGACTCCAGCCGCGCGAGCTCCTCGGCGTTCTCGTCGATGACGTCGGCGAGCTTGAGCAGGAGCTCCATGCGGTCCTTCGGCGTCTTGCGCTGCCACTCGTCCCACGCCGTCTTCGCCGCGCTCACGGCGCGCTCGACGTCCTCCGCAGTCCCGCGCGGCACCTCGGCGATGACCTCGCCGGTCGCGGGATTGAGAACCTCCATGGTCTCGCCAGACGTCGAGTCGACGAACTCGCCGCCGATGAATTGCTTCTGCTGGGTGACCGACACGCTCACGTCCGACCTCCGTTCGGTGAAATCGCGGGGCAGCGTATCGCCGCCGGTGGCAGGACGCTACAACCGAGGTCGTTCGTGTAGAACCCGTGCGCCGTGCGGATTCTCGTCGTCGGAACAGGCGGGGTCGGGTCTGCCTTCGCGCAGATCGCGCGACGGCGATCCTTCTTCGAGCACTGCGCGCTCGCCGACTACGACGCCGCGCGCCCGGCCGCGCTCGTGGCCGAGCTCGACGACGGCCGCTTCTCGGCGCACGCGATCGACGCGTCGAGCAAGGAGGCGATCGTCGCGTTGATCCGAGAGACCCGCGCCGACGCCGTCCTCAACTCGGTCGACCCGCTCTTCAACGTCCCGATCTTCGATGCGTGCTTCGAAGCCGGCGTCACGTACCTGGACATGGCGATGACGCTCTCGGAGCCGCATCCGACGAATCCCTACGAGGAGACCGGGATCAAGCTCGGCGACTATCAGTTCGAGCGCGCCGCAGCGTGGGAGGAGAAGGGGCTGCTCGCGCTCGTCGGGATCGGCATCGAGCCCGGCGCCGCCGACGTCTTCGCCCGCTACGCCGCCGACGAGCTCTTCTCCGAGATCGACGAGGTCGGAGTTCGCGACGGCGCGAACCTCGTCGTCGAGGGCTACGACTTCGCCCCCACCTTCTCGATCTGGACGACGATCGAGGAGTGCCTCAACCCGCCCGTCGTCTGGGAGAAGGACCGCGGCTGGTTCACGACCGCGCCGTTCTCGGAGCCCGAGGTCTTCGACTTCCCCGAAGGGATCGGCCCGGTCGAGTGCGTGAACGTCGAGCACGAAGAGGTCTTGCTCGTGCCGCGGTGGATCGACTGCAAGCGAGTGACGTTCAAGTACGGGCTCGGCGACGAGTTCATCGGGGTGCTGAAGACGCTCCACAAGCTCGGTCTCGACTCGAAGGAGGCAATCCCGGTGAAGGGGGTCGAAATCGCGCCGCGCGACGTCGTCGCGGCCGCGCTCCCGAACCCGGCGACGCTCGGCGATCGCATGACGGGCAAGACGTGTGCCGGAACGCTCGTCACCGGAATCGGCAAGGACGGCGCGCCGCAGGAAGACCTACCTCTACCACGTCGCCGACAACGAGACGACGATGCGCGAGTTCGGCTCGCAGGCGGTCGTCTGGCAGACGGCGATCAACCCGGTTATCGCGCTCGAGCTCCTCGCAAACGGCACCTGGAAGGGCGCGGGCGTCCTCGGCCCCGAGGCGTTCACGCCGCGGCCGTTCCTCGACTCACTCGCCGAGTACGGCGCGCCGCACGGCGTCCTCGAGCTCGCTCCGTAGCGCGGGCGCACTCCATATTCGCCGAGCTGTCGATGAGTTCCGCCTTCGTTCGTCGTCTACACAGTGATGCGATCTAGGATCGACGCGTGCCGGTCGTGAGGCTTCGGGCTCCGCTGTCGGAGCTCGCCGGAGGGAAGCGGGAGCTCGAGCTCGACGGGTCGACCGTCGGCGAGGTGCTGCAGGCCCTCGAGCGCGAGCATCCAGACGTGAGGGGCTGGATCCTCGACGAGCGCGGGCTGATCCGCGAGCACATCAACGTCTTCGTGAACAAGGACTACGGACGGGAAGACACGGCGGTCGGCGCCTCGGATCGGCTGCACGTGCTCCCCGCGATCTCGGGAGGATGAGATGACGCAGCTGCTGGTCGGAACGAAGAAGGGCCTGTTCGTGCTCGAAGGCGAAGCCGGTGGGCCGTTCGCCGTCACCTCGCGCGCATTCGCCGGCGAGCCGGTCGAGTTTGCGACGCGCGACGAGCGCACCGGCCGAACGTTCGCATGCGTGACGTCCGCCTTCTACGGACCGAAGATCTTCTACACGGACGATCTCGCGGCAGAGTGGGAGCAGGCGACCGGAGTCGAGCTGCCCGAGGACGCCGAGAAGCCGCTCGAGCGGCTCTGGACGGTCGTGCCGGCGGAGGACGACGCGCACCTCTTCGCGGGCGGCGCGCCGGGCGTGCTCTTCGAGAGCCACGACGGAGGCGCGACCTGGGAGCTCAACCAGGCGTTCTGGGAGCAGCCGACGCGGCCCGAGTGGAGCCCCGGCGCCGGCGGCATGTGCATGCACTCGATCGCGACGTGGCCCGGAGACCCGTCGAAGATCGCCCTCGCCATCTCGGCGGTCGGCGTCTGGTTGTCCGACGACGGCGGCAAGTCCTGGCGCCACGGAAACAAGGGGATGTACCCGCGCTACATGCCGGAGGAGGCCCGCGAGGAGACGATCACGCTCTGCGTCCACAACATGCACCGTGCGCCGAAGCGGCCCGAGCGGCTCTTCATGCAGTTCCACGGCGGCGTGTACCGCTCCGACGATGCCGGCGAGAGCTGGACGTCGATCGCGGACGGCCTCCCGTCCGACTTCGGCTTTCCGATGGTGATGGACCCGGACGACCCGGACAACGCATACGTCATCCCGCTCGTCGCGGACCTGGACCGCACGACGCCCGAGGGTCGTGTCCGGGTCTACGAGACGCGCGATGCCGGCGAGACGTGGATCGAGCGAGGCGACGGCCTGCCCTCGAATGACGCCTACCTCACGATCCTCCGCCAGGCGTTCTGCCGCGAGGGATCGGGGCCGAAGATGGGGCTCTACTTCGGTGCGACGTCGGGCGACGTCTTCGGCTCGGGCGATGCGGGGAAGTCGTGGTTCACGGCGGCGACCAACCTGCCGCCGGTGCACTCGGTGCGCGCCGCCTAGACCGGCTAGTGACGCAGCCGCGGCCGCGAAGCGGCCGCGCTTCAGGGATTCTCGCGATCGGAAGCCGCACTAGCGGCTTCTGATCTTGCGGGCAAGTTCAGTCGAGGCCGCGCGCCTCGATCCAGGTCGGGGAGATACGCACGGACACGCGAGTCTCGCCCTCGCGGTGCGAGGCGTACTTCTCCCTCCCTGTGTACTTCTGCGAGAGGCGGTCGATCTGGTCGTTCGCACCGTCCTCGACGAGGGTCGTGGTCCCGGTGATCGCGATCCACCGGTACGGATCGCCCGGATCCACGACGGCGAGCGACACCCGTGGATCGGCGTCGAGATAGCGCGGCTTCGCGCGCGGCCAGGCCGTGTTGAACGAGACGCCGTCGTCGTCGACGTCGACCCACACGACGGTCGAGTGCGGCGAGCCGTCCGGGCGCAGGTCCGTGACGACCCCGACGAACGGATTCTCCAGAAACGCCCGCTGCGCCGGCGTGAGTGTCTTCACGAGATCGCGACCATGCGGTCGATCGCGCCGCGCGCCGCTCGGCGATCTCCTCGGGAACCGTGACCTCGAACTTCCACTCGCGCAGCGAGTCGAGGAGCTTCGGCAGCGTGATCATCTTCATGTAGCGGCAGATCGCCTTCTCGGAGACGGCCTCGAAGCGCTTCTCGGGGGCCTCTTTCTGGAGGCGATGGATGATCCCGGTCTCGGTCCCGATGAGGAAGCGCTCCTTCTCGGACGACTTCGCGAACTTGATCATCCCTTCCGTCGAGAGGATGTGCGTCTTCTCGTTCCCGAACGCCATCATCTGGCTCGCGCAGCCGCACTCCGGGTGGACGAGGAACTCGGCGTCGGGCGCCTCTGCCTGCCAGCGCGTGATGTCCTGCGGGCGGATACCCGCATGGACGTGGCACTCGCCCATCCAGATGCGCAGCTTGCGACCCGTGACCTTCTCGAGCCAGAGCCCGAGGAACATGTCGGGGCAGAACAGGATCTCCGTGTCCTCGGGAATCGACTCGATGACGCCCTTCGCGTTTCCGGACGTGCAGCAGTAGTCGCTCTCGGCCTTCACCTCTGCCGTCGTGTTCACGTACGAGACGACGACGGCGCCGGGATTCTCGGCCTTCCACGCGCGCAGCTGATCGGCCGAGATCGACGCGGCGAGCGAGCAGCCGGCGTCGAGGTCGGGGATCAGCACCGTCTTCTGCGGGCTGAGGATCGCCGCGGTCTCGGCCATGAAGTGGACGCCGCAGAAGACGATGTTGCCGGCGTCGGTCGCGGCCGCCTCGCGTGAGAGCCCGAGCGAGTCGCCGACGAAGTGCGCGACGTCCTGCACCTCGGGCACCTGGTAGTTGTGGGCGAGGATCACCGCGTCCCGCTCGGCGGCGAGCGCGCGGATCTCCTCCTGCATCGTGGTGATCTGAGCAGTTGTCATGTGAGCTCCAGTGAGACGTCGAGTGAACGGGCGGAATGGGTGAGCGCGCCGACGGAGATCTCGTCGACCCCCGTCTCGGCGATGGCTCGGATGGTGTCGAGGGTGACGCCGCCGGAAGCCTCGAGGCGCGCGCGCCCTCCGGTCAGGTCGACGGCTTCCCGCAGCTGGTCGAGGCTCATGTTGTCGAGAAGGATCGCGTCGACGCCGACGGCGAGCGCTTCTGCGACCTGGTCGAGCGTGTCGCACTCGACCTCGATCGGCAGCGCCGTCGCGGCCCGCACGAGCTCCACGGCCGCGGACACCGAGCCTGCGGCGCGCAGGTGGTTGTCCTTCACGAGCACCGCGTCGTCGAGGCCGAATCGGTGGTTGCGGCCACCGCCGCAGGCAACGGCGTACTTCTCGAGCTCGCGGAGGCCGGGAGTCGTCTTGCGCGTGTCGAGGACCGACGCGCCCGTGCCCTCGATCGCGTCGACATAGCGGCGCGTGAGCGTCGCGATCCCGGAGAGACGACCGAGGAAGTTGAGCGCGACGCGCTCGCCGGTCAGGATCGCGCGCTCGGAGCCGGAGATCCGGGCGACGACGGCGGGCGGTTCGACGACGTCGCCGTCGCTCGCGAGCGCCTCGAAGCGGATGTCCGGGTCGAGCGCTCGGAAGGTCGTCTCGGCGACGCGCAGACCGCACACGACGCCTGCTTCCTTCACGAGGAGATCGGCCACACCGACGGCGTCTGCCGGGATGGTCGCGTCGGTCGTCACGTCCCCGGCTCCGATGTCCTCGGCCAGGGCCGCGAGGACGATCCGCTCGACGGTGTCGGTCGCTACCGCCATGCCTCGAGCACGGGCTCGGAGCCCTGTCGGAGGACGACGTGCCGCTCGAACGCTTCACTCTCGGTCGGGAAGTCGACCCGGAAGTGCGATCCCCTGCTCTCCTCGCGCTCGAGCGCCGTCTCGCCGATGAGCCGTGTGAGCAGATGCGGAGCGGCCAGGAGGTGCTCGAGCCCGGCGGCATCGCGGATCAGGCCGCAGTCGCGCCACAGTGCCGAGCGGAGCTCCGGCGTGACGGGCTCGTTCGCCGGCGGATCCGGAATCGCGGGAAGCCGCCCCGGCACCGCAGGCTCGCCGAGCGCGGCAAGCGCGGCGCGCCGTCCGAAGACGAGGCACTCGAGCATCGAGTTCGACGCCAGCCGGTTGGCGCCGTGGACGCCCGTCGCGGCGCACTCGCCGGCGGCATACAGGCCGGGCAGCTCGCTCCGGCCGTCGAGATCGGTCAGAACTCCGCCGACGGTGTAGTGCGCGGCCGGCGCCACGGGGATCGGTGTCTGCGCGGGGTCGTAGCCCTCCTCGGCGAGGCTCCCCATCAGCGACGGAAAGCGACCGCGGTCGATCGCGCGGAGGTCGAGGAGCACCGTTCCGCGCGCTGCGATCTCGCGGGCGACGACATCGCGCGGCGCAAGCTCGTCGGTGAAGCGGTTGCCCTGGTCGTCGAGGAGCACCGCACCCTCGCCGCGCAGCGCCTCGGAGAGGAGGAGCGACGAATCGACGAGTGTCGTCGGATGGAACTGCACGAACTCGAGGTCGGCGAGCGCAGCGCCCGCGCGATAGGCGGCGGCCATTCCCTCGCCCACCGCGCCCGCCGGGTTCGTCGTCCGCTCCCACAAGGCTGCGGCGCCGCCGGTGGAGAGAAGCGTGGCGCGCGCCGCGACCGCGCGGCGGTCGGTGACGACTCCCACGCAGCGCTCGTCGTCGCGCCACACGGAGAGCATCCGCTCGCCCTCGGCGACCTCGATTCGCGGGTGCGCGAGCACGCGCTCGGCGAGCTTTCGGGCCACGCGATCTCCCGTCGCGGCGCCGCCCGCGTGCACTACGCGACGCCGGCTGTGACCTCCTTCGAGACCCAGGCCGTCGTCGAACTCCACGCCGAGCTCGACGAGATCGCGGATGCGAGCCGGCGCCTCCTCGGTGAGAACGGTCACCGCGCTCGGGCGGCAGAGGCCGCGGCCCGTGCGCAGCGTGTCCTCGGCATGCAGCGACGGGTCGTCGTCCTCGCCCACGGCCGCGGCGATCCCTCCCTGTGCGAGCAGGCTCGTCGAGGCCAGAAGCGGCCCCTTCGTGAGGACGAGCACATCGCCCTCGCTCGCGGCGCAGAGCGCAGCGAAAAGGCCGGCGACACCGCCTCCCACGACGACGAGCGCGAGCTCGCGACCTGTATGTCCGGGATCGCTCATGGTAGTTTTAGCCTCTGAGTCGATAACCTCGTGGCTGAGTCTACCACCCCACCTCCTGTACCCGCGCACGTCGCGCTCGCCACCGTGTTCCAGGTGCGTGACGGCGAGCTGACCGTGCTGCTGTGGGAGCGCGCCCGCGAGCCGTACTCGGGCGCGTGGGCGCTGCCCGGCGGCACGCTCGTCTCCGACGAGACGCTCGAGCGCTCGATCCTCCGCCACCTCGCGACGAAGGTGGACGTGCGCGAGGTCTCGCACCTCGAGCAGCTCGGGACGTGGAGCGATCCGGCCCGCCACCCCGAGCGCTGGGAGCTGGCGACCGCGTATCTCGGGCTCGTCCCGCTCGGGCTCGATCCCCGCGTTCCCACCGACACTCGCTGGCACGCGGTCGACGCGCTGCCCGAGACCGCCTTCGACCACGGCGCGATCGTCCTCGCCGGGCGCGACCGCCTGCGCGGGAAGCTCTCGTACTCGAACATCGGCTTTGCGCTCGCGCCCGAAACGTTCACGCTCGCCGAGCTCCGCGACGTGTACGAGGCCGCGCTCGGCTACGAGGTCTCCGCGACGAACCTCAAGCGGATCCTCTTGCGCCGCGGCGCGATCGAGGCCGTGGGCAGGCGCCGGGCGCATGGGCCTGCCGGCGGCAGACCGGCCGAGCTCTATCGCTTCCGCGCTCGCCTGCTCGAGGTGACCGACCCGTTCGCCGTGCTGCGCCCGCCGGAATAGCCAGCCTCAAGTCGACCGGCACATGCGCCGAAAACCGGCCGTATGCGGCACTTTCGACAGTGGATGCTCGTGATCGGGCTCGCCAGCCTCGTCGCCGAGGCGATCGCGGCCGCCGCCGTGTTCTGGCACGGCGGAACGCCCGCGCGTCGCTCCTAGACGGCGAGCCGGAGGAGCGCAGTCACCAGCGCTGCGATCGCCATCGCGACGATGACGTGCGCGCGCAGCGCGATCGCAATCGCAGCTGCGCCCACGCCGACGACGCGCGCGTCGACTTCGATCTCCTCGTCACCACCGAACGTCTGCGCTGTCACGAGCGCGATGAGCATGACTGGCGCGAGCAGGTCGACGACGGGCTGCACGTGCCGTGGAAGCGAGCGCTGTCCGATGAGAACCGGCCCGGCCGCTTTGCACGCGACGGTTGCCACGCCGACGACCGCAACGATGATCCATGCGTCGCTCATCGACGCAGCCCCAGAAGGCATGCCGCCGAAGCGGCGATGATCGGCACCCCCGCGGGAGTGAACGGGATCAGGACGAGCGTGATCCCTGCCGCGAGCGCCGCGGCCTCGCGCGCACGCCGATTGCGGAGATACGGCATCGCCAACGCGAGGAAGAGCGCCGCGAACGCCGCGTCGAGGCCGAGGGCGTTCGGGTCGTCCAGCACTCCGCCGATCACGGTTCCGAGCGCCGTGCTCCCGACCCAAAGGACGTACAACAGCATCCCAGCGCCGACGAGAATTGGCCACTCGAAGCGTCCCCGACGCCCTGATAGCGCCCATGACTCGTCGACGATCGACTGCGACTCGATCAGCCTGCGGAGCCGTCCACCCGGAAAGATCGACGCGACGGTGAGGCTGATGGCCGCGTACCGCGCGTTCAGGAAGATGGCTGCGAGAGCCGCCGCGACCACCGTTCCGCCGGCGTCCAAGACTGAGATCGAGGCGAACTGCGAGGCCCCGGCAAACGTCGTCGCCGACATCACGATCGCCGCCACCCGGCCGAACCCGGTCGCGTCGGCGAGCACGCCGTAGGAGAGGCCGAAGAGGATCGGGCTCGGGGCGAGCGGAAGTGCGGCGCGCACGCCGTCGCGCAGACGAGGCGCGGCGGCATGCTCCTCGGTCACTCCACAACCTTAGACAGCCGGCCCAGGGCTGCCGGGTGCCAGAATCCCGTCGTGAGAGTCGTCATGAGCGGCGCGTCCGGGCTCATCGGCTCGGCACTCCTGCCGGCGCTTCGGGCGGACGGGCACGACGTGGTGCGGCTCGTTCGCCGCGAGCCGGCCGGCGCGGACGAGATTCGCTGGGATCCTGCAGCGGACGAGCTCGACGCAGCGCAGCTCGAAGGCACCGACGCGATCGTCAATCTCAGCGGGGAGAACATCGGGCAGCGCTGGACCGATGCGCGACAGCGCGAGATCCTCGAGTCGCGCACGACGACGACCGGCCTCCTTGCCCGGACGGCGGCCGTGCTCGATCCTCGTCCGTCCGTCTTCGTCTGCGCGTCGGCGATCGGCGCCTACGGCGATCGCGGCAACGAGATCCTGACCGAGGAATCGGAGCTCGGATCCGGCTTCGTCGCCGACGTCGCGCGCGCCTGGGAGGCGGCTGCCGATCCCGCGCGCGAAGCGGGCATTCGCGTCGTCCATCTGCGTCAAGGCATCGTCCTGGCGGACGACGGCGGCGCGCTCGGGCGGATGCTCCTGCCGTTCAAGCTGGGTGTCGGCGGCCGCATCGGGAGCGGCAAGCAGTGGTTCAGCTGGGTCGGGATGGAGGACATCGTCGGTGCCTATCGGCGAGCACTGAGCACCGATCTGAGTGGACCCGTCAACGTGACCGCACCGAACCCGGTCACGAACGAGCAGTTCACCAAGGCGCTCGGATCGGCGCTCTCCCGGCCGACGATCCTCCCCGTGCCCGGGTTCGCCATCCGCACGCTGTTCGGCGACATGGGAGACGAGATGCTCCTCTCGGGACAGCGGGTTCTCCCGGCGAAGCTCCTCGACGCCGGATTCGAGTTCGCGGCGCCGACGATCGACGTCGGGCTCGAACGCGCCCTCGCCGAATAGGCGGGTCGGGGACAATGGCGAGGTGCTCGACCTCGCGACGCTCGGCTGGGACGACGGCTGGAACGCCGCGTTCGAGCCGTATCGCACGGACGGGCTGGTGCCGGGCCGCGTGGCCGTTCAGCATCGCGGTGAATACGACGTCCTGACGCACGAGGGAGAGCGGCGAGCCAAGATCACGAGTCGTCTCCGGCGAGAGTCCGATCGCACCGCGATGCCCGTGGTCGGCGACTGGGTCGCACTCGACGGTGCGGCCTCGATCGTGGATGTGGTGCCGCGACGCACGACGATCTCGAGGCGCGCCGCGCACGAGCCCGCATCCGGCGTGTCCCGCGAGCAGATCATCGCCGCCAACGTCGACGTCGTGCTCGTCGTCCAGGCACTCGGACAGGAGCTCGATCGGCGACTCCTCGAGCGCTACCTCGCGCTCGCGCTCGAGAGCGGCGCGCGTCCCGCCGTCGTTCTCACCAAAGCCGATCTCGAGAACGACCCGGAGGCGGTCGCGGCGGAGATCGCCGACATCGGCGGCGCGGTTCCCATCTACCTGGTGTCGGCTCGAACCGGGCTCGGTCTCGATGCCATCCACGCCGCGTTGGGCCCCGGCACGACCGGGGTGCTGCTCGGGCCGTCCGGCGTCGGGAAGTCCACCCTCGTCAACGCCCTGATCGGCGACGAATCGCGGCTCGCAACGGCCGCGGTCGCCCCGGACGGTGCGGGGCGGCACACGACGACACGGCGCGAGCTCGTCCTCCTCCCGAGCGGCGGAGTCATCGTGGACAACCCCGGCATGCGGGAGGTGCATCTCTGGATCGGAGACCGCGATCTGACCGATGCGTTCGACGACATCGCCGAGCTCGCGCTCGCGTGCAGGTTCACCGACTGCAGTCACGAGACCGAGCCGGGATGCGCCGTTCGCGCGGCGCTCGCCTCGGGCGCGCTCTCCCGGACGCGGTGGGAGAGCTACCAGGCACTCGAGCGCGAGCTGGCTGAGCTGGCCGAGCGACTCGAGCGACGCGAGCGCTCTCGGGGCAGGGGGCGGCCGACCGCAGAGACCTAGACAGCGCAAGGGTTGACGCGCTTCAGCGAGAATCTCGATACATGTCTTGGGAGGCGATCAGCCCAGAGCTTGCCCTCGTCGACGCCGAGCTTGGCGCGCGGGCGCGTGCGGCACTGCCCGATCCCGCACCGGCGTTTCGAGCACCCCGCGCGACACACCCCGGATCACAGACGCCGGAGCCCACGCGGGAGCACCGCTCCTATCCATTCTGGGCTCGCGTGACGGCGGCGATGTGGGTTCTCGTCCTCGGGATCCTCATCGGCGGCGCCGCGATCCCGCACGCCCAGGACAAGCCGCGCGTCGTCCCGAAGAACGAGGACGCCCGCTTCTGCAAGACGCCGCCCGCCGCCCCGCCAGTCGAGCCGACGCGGCCCGGCGGCCCGTAGCGATGAAGCTAGTCGCGCGCCACCCGGAGCACTCGGGCACGAGCGTGGTGCGCGGTCGTCCCGAGCCCGGGACGACGTAGCCGACCCGGCTACAATTGGGCGTCCCCGGGGCTATAGCTCAGTTGGGAGAGCGCCTGGATCGCACCCAGGAGGTCGGGAGTTCGAGTCTCCCTAGCTAGCTCCACTTCGAGGCCTGCACGAACCCCCGGCCCCTCGCGTACGGCTGGGGTTCGCTCTTGCTGACGGAGCACGTCCTCAGGACGTCTTGTGCGCGCTCCAGTGGCCGCTCCCGCCGTCGCCGGTCTTGTAGCGGCCGGACATCTTGGAGCCCGAGACGGAGCCGGTGTACGTCGCGCCCGCGCCGACGGCCCCGAACGTGATGGCGAAGCCGCGAACCTTGCCCGAGATGCCGTACGTCCCGTGCGGACGCGAGAGGGTGATCTTGCCCGTGAGAGCACCGGAGCTCGCCTGACTCCAGCGAATCGTGAACGTGCCCGCGTACGAGCCGCTGTAGGTCCCGGCCCAGGTGCCGCCGAGCTTCGCATTCGAGACGCTCGTCCCCGAAGCGATCGATGCGCTGCTGCAGACGACCGCCAGAAGAGCGGCAGCGCACAGGACGGGAAGGAAAGGCGAGGTCATGTGCTGACGTAGACGGTGCATGAAGATCCTCCTTGGGTTGGCGTGCTGTCGGTCCGACGGGTGCGGCCAAGAACACGTGCAGCGGCGTTCGCTCGCGCACTGTCGGGACGGCGCGTCACGGGCGCCCACTCGCCTCCGGAGCGGGCAGCGACGAGCGCTCGGCCACGACGATGCGATCGAACGGCACGTGCGCTCGCCTCGCCGCGGCGCGGACGGCGTCGGCGTCCCCTGCGAACAGGCAGAGGACGACCTCGTCCGTCCGCATGAGCAGAGAACCGAGGTAGCGCACGGGGCGCCCCTGCTCGACGAGCGCGTCGGCGGAAGCTCGAGCGCGCTCGTCGAGCGCGCGGAGCTCCGCCTCCCCCACCCCGGGCCAGAAGCACTCGGCTACGTACTCCACGCCCCTGCCGTCCATCCGTGCCAGGCTAGGACGCCCTCCGGGAGCGGGAAAGAGGGAAAACCCTCGCGCTACGAGAGCCTGCGCGCGAGGCCGGCGCGGGAGCGGATCCCGAGCTTGCGATATACGCGCGTCAGGTTCGCCTCGACGGTCTTGACGGAGAGAAAGGCACGCTGAGCGATCTCCTGATTCGAGAGGCCCTGCGCCGCGAGCTCGGCCACCCGCCACTCGGTCTCGTTGAGCTCGTCGGGCTCGCGCCGGCGCAGCCCTGCACGTGCGAGCTCGGTGCGTGCGTGCTCCGCCCAGAGCGGAGAGCCGAGCTCCTCGAACACCCGGAGCGCCTCGGCAAAGGCGTCGCCCGCCAGGCGCTTCTCCTTGCGCCGGTGGTGCACGCGCCCTTTCGCGAGCAGCGTGCGCGCACGCTCGAAGGGCATCGGCAGCCGCTCGTGCTCGTCGAGGCTGCGTTCGAGCGCCGCCGCACCAGCATCCAGATCGCCGCGTGCCGCCTCCAGCAGGCCCCGGCAGCGAGCGCCGACGGCAAGCGTCCACGGCGTCGGCGCAGCGCGTCCGGCGTACTCCATCCGCTCGACGGCGCGCTCCGCGCGAGCGACATCACCGACCCCGATCGCGGCCTCGACGAGATCCCCTGCGTGCCGCGAGCGCAGAGGATGCTCGACCCCGAGCCGCTCATCGAGCTCCGCCGCGGCCCGCAGCTGTTGGTCGGACTCGACGACGTCGCCGACGGAGAGCGCCACGAATCCGAGGATGTTGCGGTGCAGGGTCGCCACGACGAGATCGCCGGCCTCGTCCGCAAGCTCCAGGCCGCGCTGCGAGAGTTCGCGCGCCTCGTCCACTCGGCCCTCGAGCGCGTCGACCAGCGCGAGACCGCGCAGTGCAAACGCGGGATAGAGATCGGCGCCCTCGCGCCTGTAGGTCTCGATCGCCCGCTCGGCCCAGGCGCGCGCGCTCGACCAGTCGCCGAGCCACGCGTTGATGAGCGCGGCGTGGACGAACCAAAACGGATCCTCCGCTCCGCGGCCGGCCTGTTGCTCGATATGCGCGACCAAGCGCGCGAGTGCCGTCTCGAGATCGTCCGTGTGCCGGGCCAGCTCGTAGAGGATCACCTCGCACCGATCCCACTCCCACGAGCGGCCGCTCGGGGTGTGCAGCCGGGCGCCCCGCTCGACGTCGTCGGCGAGCAGCCCTCGTACCATCTGGAGCTGGCCGTTGGCGCGGTCGAGGAGCGCCTCGGCCATGAGGTCGGGATCGACGTGGACCTCGTTCTCGAGGATCCCGACGGCCTCCTCGACCTCGCGCAGGCTGCGCGCCATGTCCACCTGCCCGTGCAGATAGGCGCAGCGGAGGAGGATCTTCGCGCGGACACCGCTCTCGCCCCCGCTTTCGGCGAGCGCCTCCTCGCAGAGCCGCGTGGCCTCAGCTTGCCGACCCTGGAAGTACCAGACGAGTGCCTGCAGGCTCATCGCCTCCGCGCGCCCAGGGCCCGCCGCGGCGCGCTCCGCCGCTCGAGCGAGGATCGCATCGGCGTAGTGGAGATCCGCAAGGTCGATGAACGCCCCCTCGGCGGCGAGGAGCGCGCGCGCAGCGGCAGGCTCCGGGCGAGGCGTCAGCAAGCTCGCGCGCTCGTAGAGCGCGACGGAGTCCAGGGAGGCGCCGCGGTCTCGTGCCCTGGAGGCAGCCCGCTCGAGAGCCGCCGCAGCTTCCTCGTCGGGCTCGCTCGCCGCAGCGCCGAGGTGGTGTGCCCGCATGTCCTCGGAATTCGCCGTGCGCGCCAGGATGAGATGAAGGTCGCGAAGGGTCGCCTCGTCCACCGAGGCCAGCGCGGCCTGCGCCAGGAGCGGGTGCTCGAACCGGACAAGGCCGTGCTCGAGTGCGAGGATGCCCTCACGAATGGCCGGCCCGAGGACGCGCTCCGGGTCGACGACGCCCGAGTGCGCGAGCATCTCGAGCCGCGGGATAGGCGCGGTCGCGGCGAGGAGCACAGCATTACGCGTGTCGTCGGGCAGCACTCGGAAGCGCTCGGCGGTGAGCGTCGCGAGGCTGTCCGGAATCGGCAACGGCTCGCCGGGGCTGACGTCCTCGCCACGCCGGACGAGCGCACGCCCGACCTCGAGGGCGTAGAACGGGTTGCCCCCCGACGCCGTCTCGATGTTCCTCACGACGAGGCGCGGGAACGAGCGACCGAGCCGCAGCTCGAAGAGCCGATGGAGGGCGGCCAGCGAGAGAGGTCCGAGGTGGCAGCGCTCGACCGATCCGGCCGGCAGCCCGGCCTCCAGCTCGACGAGCTGGCCCTGGCCGCCACCTCGGGCCGCCAGGAGGGCCCCGACGGGCCAGCTTTCGAGGCGGCGCACCGCGAACCCGAGGACACCGATGGAGCTCTCGTCCGCCCACTGCACGTCGTCGACGGCGAGCAGGAGCGGCGACTCGGCCGCGAGGAGACGAATGAGGCCGAGGGTCGCGACCGAGAGAGTGCGCTGATCCACGGCCAGGCCCTCGGGATCGGCCCGGAGCAGTGCGACATCGAGCGCTCGCCGCTGCGGCCCGGGGAGTCGCGAGAGCAGCCCCGGTGAGACGGTCGAGAAGAGATCGCCGAAGACTCCCAGCGACAGCTGCGCGTCGGATCTCGCCGGTCTCGACGACAGGATGCGGAAGCCACGCTCCTCCGCCGCCGCTCGCCCTGCCTCCCAGAGAGCCGTCTTCCCGATCCCCGGCTCGCCATCGAGGACGAGCGCTGCGAACCCACACGCAGCACGAACGAGCATTGCATCCACCGCGACGAGCTCGTCGCCGCGGCCGATGATCTCGTCGCGACGAACTGCGAGGGCCACGTCTCGTCACTCTGCAGGCGCGGCCTCCGCGGCGCAAGGGCAGACGTGGTGGTGGCCGGATATCGCGTGCGGCAGGTACGGCTCCTCGAGCCGGTCGATCTCGTGCTCCATCTCAGAACCCGCTGGAAACGGAGGGTTTCTTCCTGTTCGACACCCGTCCCGATCGACAGTTCATCTACGGCAACTTCTGCCATCCGTGCCTGGGCGAACGGCGTGGGCCGCCTTGCGGCGGCCCACGCTGGCTCTTCCGAGGAGGCGGCTCGTCGCTAGACAAGCTCCTTCCAGAACAGCTTCACGTCCTCTGCCGGGAAGGTCTCGGTCTCAAACACCTCGAGCTTCGCGATCTTGCCGAGCACGCGGAACGCGGTCTCGAGATCGGGATACTCGAAGATGCCGAGATACTCCCACGGGCCCATCACGGCGAGGAAGCGCTCAACGGTCCCGCCCTCGAGCTCGACGATCTTGTGGATCTGCTCGAAGTACGCGGGGGTCTTCTCGACGTGCTCCCGCGCAATGGGCGCGAGCTTGAAGAGCCCGACATAGGTGAACATGTGAACCTCCGATTTTCAGGGGCATCGCGTAGAGCCCCATTAACAGCCAGTCTCTCTCCGCGCAGCGACCGAGGCATCAGTAGAAACAGGCAGATCGAGACGCGCTCGGTTTGCATGCCCATGCGCTCTGCTGGGGCCGCGTCTCTAGCTCTCGTCGCGAAGGTCGGAGCGCTCCGACAGGTCCCCGACTCTTCCCAGGGACATCATCCCGGCATGATCGTCTACGCCATCGTCGACGACGCCCTCTCGCCCGACTTCCCGCTCGGCGATGCCGTCGCGACCTTAGTGCGGCGCGAGGACGCCAAGCGCTTCATCGAGGAGTCAAGGGCGACGAGCCTCAGCTCGCGAGCTACCTACGGATCGAGGAGCGGGAGGTGGAGGCGGGCGGCCTCGACCGAGACATCATAGGATGGACGTCGAAGCGAGATCCATATCCGCAAGCAGTCGCCGGGAGGTCGAGCGATGAAACGCACAAGACTTTGGGAGATCGGTGGGCTTATTTCGGGCGCGGTTCTGATCTTGTTCGGAGCTGCCGCCCTGTACCTAGGCATCAATGGGTACCAAACAGTCGGCAACGAGCTCTCGAACGAGGCGATCGTCGGCGGATCGGACATGTCGCCCGCCGAGATACAGAAGGCAGCGAGCGAGGCTGGGCTCCCGGACACGATCGACCTGCCGAGCTGCGATGTCGTCGACGAGAGCATCGATACGGGCAGTGAGGCGCGTTGCTTTGCGCAGTACATGCGCATCCATGCGCTGGAGGCGTCAGGCGGACTGAGCTACGCCCAGATGGGCCGCTTCGTGTCGGCTGCGAACCCCGACGATCCCGCCGGAACCAGCGACGACACCGCCGCTGCCAAGGACGACAGCGGCCAGCCGATCTCGAACGGTGCGCGAAACCTCTGGGTCACCGAGACGGCACTTGCGACCGCTCTCAATGTCTCGTACATGGCGGAGCAGCTCGCGATCTTCAGCATTGTCGTCGGGATCGCGCTCGTGCTCACCGGGATCGGACTCGTGATTCTTGCCTTGGCCGTGTTTGGCCGGACGAAAACGGAGACGGAGGCTCCAGCGGCCGTCTGAGATCGCGCCGATCCGCGGGCGCTACGCTGGCGTTGTGGCGAAGGAGAGATTGACCCAGGCGGAAGCCATCGCGTGGGAGAGGCGCGCGAAGGCGGCCTGGATCAACGTCGTCACGGACGCGCCCTCGACGGTCACGCTCCTACGGAAGACGCCCGAGGAGATGCTCGGCGAGGCAAAGGCCGCTGGCGTTGAGGTCACTGTCAAGCAGCGCTCGAAGGGATCGGGCGAGATCGTTCCGCTGCCGGGCACCCGTCGGGAGACGACCAAGGAGCGCGTCGCATGATCGGCCGCGTCGCGTGCCTCCCAGCGAACCAGCTGAGGAAGCCTTGGCGCGGCTAGCACTTGTTACCGGTGCGTCGTCCGGGATTGGGGAGGCATATGCCGAACGGTTAGCGCGCGACGGATGGGACCTCGTTGTCGTCGCGCGGCGGTATGACCGACTTGACGCGCTCGCTCGCAGGCTCGCTGACGACTACGACATTCACGCACGAGCGGTCGCCGCCGACCTCGCCGACGAAGCTCAGCTCAACAGGCTCATCGCCGAGATCGCAGAGATCGAGGTTGGCCTCCTCGTTAACAACGCGGCGCTATCTCACTACATGCCACTCGCTGACCTTCCGCTCGCAACGGCGCAATCGCTCGTGCAGCTGAACGTCCTTGCCCCCGTTTCCGTGACTCGATCGGTCGTACCAGGGATGGTCGAGCGAGGAGAGGGTGCGATCGTCAACGTTGCCTCATTGCTCGCCTTCAGCGGCGATTGGGACAACCCGCATCTTCCTCGTCGTGCGGTCTACGCAGCAAGCAAGTCGTTCCTCCTGACCTTCACGCAGGTGCTGGCCAGCGAACTTCGCGGTACCGGAGTTCGGGTTCAAGTCCTCTGTCCTGGAGTCGTTCGCACGGAGTTTCACTCCCGCCAGGGAATCGATCTCAGCGCAGTCCCGCGCATGGAGCCTGCAGACGTGGTCACCGCGAGCCTGTACGACCTCGATCGAGGCGTCGTCGTATCGATTCCCGGTGCGAGCGACGAGTCGGCTCTCCGCGAGGTCATGACTGCCCAGGGTGAGCTGCAGAGCATGACCCGAGTTGTCGAGCTGCCGGATCGCTACGCGGACGCTGGCTGACAGTGAGGCTCCCGGACAGCGCGCTGAGGCTGTTCGAGTTGGGATCTTTGGCGCACCTCGTCACGTTGAATTCCGACGGTTCACCACAGGTGTCGTGCGTCTGGGTAGGGCTGGACGACGACGAGATCGTCTCCGGTCACTTGTCGGCAGACCAGCGCAAGCTGAAAAACATCGTGCGTGATCCGCGGGTCGCGCTCTCGATCGAGGGCACGGAGATCCACCCTCCCGGGCTGAAGGAGTACCTCGTCGTTCACGGACGCGCGCGGCTCGTTGAGGGCGGCGCGGCTGAGCTATTGCAGCGGCTCGCCTACGTGTACCTCGGCCCCGACGTGAAGTTCCCGCCGATGGACAATCCTCCGCCGGGCAACGTCATGCACATCACGGTCGACCGCATCGGTGGCGTAGGCCCGTGGGTCGAGCGATGAAGCACACGCGCTTGCGGTGGGTCGTCCTCGGCGCTGCTCGGCCTGCCGACACACCCTCCGGGGCCAAGGTGGCTGACCCTATGCGTCTGAGCTGCTCCCGCGGCCCGCACCCCCGAGCCACCTGTCGGAACGGTTCGGAGGCATGAGGCTGACCAGGATCAAGATGACCGCTGTCGAACCGAAGTACGTGTAGAGCTCTGCTGTCCCGGAGAACTGGTTCGTCGCGGTCTGACCGAACGCCAGACACGCGAAAGTCAGCAGCGCCAGTGCAAGCCCCACCTGCAGGATCGACTTGTCGCGGTGAGGTAAGAACTCGAGGCGGATCAAGCTCGCGAGCAAGAGCACGAACACGCCGAATTCAGGACGCCGAGAATGAACCACGCGGTATCGACACCAGGGAACGTGTCGAGGAACGTGCCCTTGAACTGATCCTTGATCCCTTGCGGAGCGTTCCCGTTGCTGTCGAAGAGCTTCCCCTTGCCGGAGTAGAACATCAGCCCGCCGACCATCAGGTAGACGCCGGCGAGCGTCACCCAGTACGCGATCCCGTCGAAGACCGTTCCGCGTCCGACGACGGCGAATTCCCGATCGGACCCTGTGATGGGCATCCACACCTCCTTCGTCGATACATGAGCTTGTTGTGCGGGCCGATTATCTCGCAGCCTGTCCGTCAAGCGTCAGACCACATCCTGAACATCGGCACAGGTGCTGACTACTTCACGAGCTTCCAGACGGTCTCGGCACCCTTTCGTCTGCCCCTGCGCCAGGAAACAAGCCCAACCACGACGAGGCCGGCCGCGACGAACACAGCCAGTGAGCGGATCTCGGACTGCAAGTTGGACAGATCCTCGTCGAGAGCCTGGCGCTCCGCCGCGATCTCCATACGGATCGCTTCGGGCGTCCGTTCAGACATGGCTTCGCAGTGCTTCGACCGTCTGCTGTGCTTCCTCGATCGCCTGAGACGGCTTCGGTGGCGACGCCTTGCGCGCTGATCGTCGGGCGAGGAGTCCCGCGACCGCGGCGAGCACCAGGATGACAACGGTGACGATCAGGAGCGACAGCCACAGACGGAAGGGCCTCGCTGAGCCCCGCTGCGGCCGTCGCAAGGGCGAACCCGATCCCGTAGATGACCAGGACTGCGGCCACCGCACCAAGTGCACCTGCCATCCCGAGCGCCGTCGCCTTCTGCTTTCCCTCGGCTTTCGCAAGCTCGATGTTGAGCTGCGCGAGAGATTGGAACCGCCGAGTGACGGCCTTCGTACGTGCGGCGAAGCCGAACATCGCGAGGACCCTATCCGATGTTCGTGCGCTGAAAAGTCCGGGACCGCTGACGGCGGCGCGCGCCTTTTCCCTGTGGCCAGGCCAGTAGATACCGGGAGAAGGCCTGGAGCCGGAGTTTGAAGCAATCCGCTCAGCTCCATGCATCCGATGAACGAACCCCCGCCGGCGCCGGGGGTTCGTTCATCGCCCTGACCGTCTATAGACCGGCCATCTCAGGGGGCTCAGGCGTCGTACGTGCCGCCGAGCTCCAGCACTTGCGGCCTGCCCTTGTGCCCAGCCTCCTGCATGATCCCCGGGACGTCCGGGTCGGACGCGAACTTCTGCCAGCCCTCCGAGTCCCAATCGAAGATCGCCCAGACGCGGTCTGCCTCGTTGGGATCGCGGTAGACCCGCGAGCCCTTGGAACCGTGCAGGGCGCGCTTCTCGGCGCCCTTGGTCGAGAAGATCTGCACGAATCGGTCGTAGTCCTCGACCGTTGTCGTTGCCAGGAGCATTGTCTCCTCCTTCGTCTCCGGCGCCGCCATTCGACGCCGATGGTGAGACGAGTGTGCGCCGCTGCCGCCCGAAGCGGCATCGGGCGAACGCCCTATGCGTTGTGAACGAGCTCGGGACGAACAAGATCGTTCTCGAAGGCCCAGAGAGTCGCCGCTGCCCGGCTGCGGACGCCCGCCTTCTCGTAGACGTGCTGGACATGGTGCCCGACCGTCTTGGCCGAGATCCCGAGATCGTCGGCGATCCGCTGATTGGACTCGCCCCGCACCAGCACGAGCAGGACCTCGAGCTCTCGCTGAGTCAGCCCGGCGGGGAGCTCGCGAGGGCGCTGCCGCACGCGATGGCCCGCAGAGGCGAGCACCGCGTCCACCGCGTCGGCGTCGAGCCGACCCGCTTCGACCTCCTTCAGCAGCTCTGCTTGCGCTGTCGACGCCTCGAGCGCGGGTCTGTGCGGGCGCGCCTCGCACATCGCCCCGTAGCAGTCGGCGGCAGCGAGGATCCGGGCCGGCTGGTCGAGCGCAGGCCCGCGCGTGCCGCGGTGGTAGCCAGAGCCGTCGAGGCGCTCGTGGTGCGATCCGGCCAGAAGCCCGATCGGCGCGAGCGCGGGAGACTGCGCGAACGCGCGCTCCGTGAAGTGAGGATGGAGACGCACGCGCTCCCACTCGCCGAATCCGAGCGGCCCGGGCTTCTCCCAGATCGCGTTCGACACGCCGATGCGGCCGAGGTCGTGTGCGAGCGCGGCGCGCCGAACGAGCGTGACGGAGGCGTCGGAGAGACCCATGCGCCAGGCGGCGGCCTCGGCGAGCTCCGCGACACCCGTCGAGTGCTCGCGCAGCCACGGTGACTTGAGACCCGTGAGGGCGGCGATGGCCATGAAGGCTGCGTCCACCCGCTCGCCCGCGATCCAGACCTTCGGAAACGGCTCGATCTCGAGCGCCTGCTCCCACATCCGCGCCTCGTCCAGCTGGGCGACGAGGTCGTCGAAGTTCGCAAGAGCGAGCTCGGCGAGCCGAGGCTCGTACGCGGCGCCCGTTCGACGCTCGACGACGCTCCGCGCCTCGTCGGCGCCTCCGGCGCTGAGGAACAGGGAGATGTCCCTCCCCACGTGCAGAAGCCGCATGGGAAACGGGATCTCGTCGCCGCGGGCATCGGGGAAACCGCGCCCGTCCCAGCGCGCAAAGACGTACTCGAGCGCTTCCTGGATGCCCGAGCCGAGATCGAGCCATCCGGCGAAACGCTGCGCGACCTCGCACATCGTCGCGAACGATTCGCGCGAGCGCGGGCCGCCGGCGTTCGCGATGGTGTTCTCGATCATCGCGGCGCGAACCTCGGGCGCGCGGCCGGCACCGACGTGGGCCTGGTAGAACGCCAGCACCTCCGCCGGGTTCGTCGTGTCAATGAGGAAGAACGCGGCTCTGTGCTCGATGTCCTCGCCGAACAGCTGCGTCGCCTCGTGACCGTTCGAGGTACACCCGGAGGCATGCAGGAGCGCGACGTAATACGTATCCGCGAGCTCCTGCGTCGACGCTCCGGCCAGCTCGCCGAGCCGCACCGCGAGCACAGCAGAACGCAGCGCGTGCTCGAGCGGCTGCCCGGTGCCGAGGTCGGTCGCGAGCGACAGGACGCCGACTACCTCGGCGGCGCGGATCGGCTCCTCGACAGAGAGCGGCCGCGCGCCTTCTGCCTCGGACTCGCCTACCGCCACCTTCCGATCCTATTCGGTCCGAGAAAGCCCTGGAAATCGAGCACTCGAGGTGACAGACTCCACGATGTGCCCCGCCGTACGGTCATGGTGCTTGCGCTCGTGCTCGCCGCGTCCGGCGCATCGATCGCCGCGGCGGCGCACTCGACGAACTTCCGCGACGACTTCACCTCGTTCGACACGCGGCAGTGGACGAAGAGCAGCCGCCCATTCGGCCACGGGGCTATCGACCCGGCCAATATCTCGGTCGCGAACGGCTTTCTCGGCGTGAAGCTTCCAGGCGGGAAGCTCGACGGCGGCGAGATCCGCTCGACGAGCGTCTACACGTACGGGACGTTCCGGGCACGGATGAAGATCGCCAACGCACCGTCCTCCCTCACAGCGTTCTTCCTCTACAAGCAGCCCGACTACGCGCAGGAGATCGATATCGAGATCTTCAACGACTCGAGCCGTCGCGTGTGGTTCTCGACGTACTCGGGCGGAACGCAAACGCACACCGTCGAGATGCTGCTGCCGTTCGACGCGACCGCCGATTTCCACGAGTACACGATCGAGCGCGACCGCAACTCGGTTCGGTTCCTGGTCGACGGAGTGCAGATGCAGAGCTGGACGAGCGGCGTCACGCGCTCGTCGATGTACCTCTACGTCAACGCGTGGTTCCCGTCGTGGCTCGCCGGCGAGAGTCCCGCTTCGGACCGATCCACGCTCGTCGACTGGATCACGTACTCCGCGCGGTAGGAGCTACGCCGGTGTGGCGACGGCCGCCTCGAGGCGCGCGACGTCGGCGTGGCGAGACGCGATGTCGTCGCGACGTGCGGCCAGACGGAGATCGCGCAGCACTTCGAGAGCGGCGAGAAGGACAGGGAGCGGCGGGCCGCTCGCCGTCACCTGCTCGAGGCGGCTCTCGTCGAGCCCCTGCGACGGCGCCTCGATGAACCGCGCGACGAGCTGGTCGTGGTGCTGTGCGGCGACCCTCCCGTGCTCCGCGCAGACGCGAAGGAATGCCGCGGCGTTGCGGCGGAACCACTCCGTGCCGGCGCTCTCGTCGAGCGCGTCGAGGAACTGGTCGAGGAAGCTCCGTCGCCGCAGGCAGTCGCGCAGGCTCTCCTGGTCAGCCGGATGCATGAAGAGCATCTTCTCGACGAGGAGCTGCGAGTAGTACGGGTCGTTCCCGCGACAGAGACCGAGCAGCAAGTCGATCTCGTTGATCCCGGAGAAATCGCCGGCGTTCGCACCCCGGTACTCCTGACGACCCACGCGATACGGCTTGTAGTAGGGCCGAACGCTGTAGAAGAAGCGGTCGACGTCGAGCTCGGCGAAGAGGACGTCGTTGAACTTCCCGACGTCCTCCAGCGCCTTGCGGGCGTCGTCGAAGAGCGTCTCGGCGACGGCGTGTGAGATCCCGATCGGCGGAATGCGCATCAGGGAATCCGCCGCTCGCATGTAGGCGAAGATCCCGCGCGTGTTGTAGTCGAGGAAGAGGTACTCGTCCGGCAGCGAGGTGAAGCTCTTCTGGCGTCCGTCGCGTGCGAGGTTGTGCATCGCGAGGTGACTCGTCGCGAACCGCGGGACGACACCGACGGACGCTCCGATGTGCAGGCCGAGCGCGGTCGCTTCCTCGTGCGGAGAGCGCTCCTCCCGAGCCGGGTTCGTCAGCTCGTGACGTCGGAGCGAGGCCATGTACAGGCCGAGATCGCCGAGCACGTCGAAGGCCTGGTCGAAGCCCTCGTCGGTATTTCCCTCGTTCGCGAGCGCGCGGACGAAGACGCGTCCCTCGTCGAGGATCTGCTGCTTCAGATCGTCTCCAACGCTCTCGACGTTGGCGCGATCCTCTTGCGCGAAGTACTGCTCCTCGAGCGCGGTGTTCAGCTCGACGAACGTGGAGCGGATCCAGGCATCGAAGGCCTCGACGTTTCTGCTCATCGAGACCGATGCTAACCGGGCGTGTCGAAGCAGCGACAGTTTCCAACGGTGGACGGTCGGCGCTGCTCTCGGTCGGCTCGCGTAACGTCAGTCGCGCCCCATGCCGCCGCCGGAGCCACTCACGCATCTGGTTCGCCCACCCGTCGGCGAGCCGACCGGTCTTCTCGTCCTCTTCCATGGACGCGGCGCTGACGAGCGCGATCTCTTCCCGCTGCTCGATCTGCTCGACCCCGAGCGACGAATGCTCGGCGTGACTCCGCGCGGTCCCCTCCAGCTCCCTCCCGGAGGTGCTCACTGGTACGCCGTGCACGAGATCGGCTACCCGGATCCTCCGACGTTCTCGGCCACGTTCAGTCGCGCGGCGGCGTGGCTCGACGGCGTCGCCGCCGATGCGGGCATCGCCCCGGAGAACATCGTCGTCGGCGGCTTCTCGCAGGGCGCGGTGATGACGTTCGCGCTCGGCCTCGGGACAGGACGGCCGCGCCCCGCCGGGCTGATCGCGCTGAGCGGATTCATGCCCACGGTTCCGGGCTACTCGCTCGACCTCGCGAAACCACTCCCGCGCGTCGCGATCGGGCACGGCGCGCTCGATCCGGTCATCTCGGTCGAGTGGAGCCGCCAAGCGCGCGACCTCCTCATCGAGGCCGGCGCTGACGTCACCTACCGCGAGTCGCCGAACATGGCGCACGCGATCGACCCTGCGTTCTTCCGCGAGCTGCCCGCCTGGCTCGACGAAACGCTCGGGAGTACGGCATGAAGCTCTCCACGGGAGCCGAGATGCGCGTCACCGGCCCGACGACGGATTGCGCGGTCGTTTGCGTGAACGGCGGTCAGGCGCGGGAGGTGGAAGGAACCTGGAGCGCGACCAGCGAGTGGCTCGTGCAGAAGCTCGCCCCACGTCTGCCCGAGCTCGGCTTCGCGGAGGTGCGCTATCGCGTGAAGTCGTGGCGTCGCCTCGAGTCGTGCGTCGAAGACGCACGCGCGGCCGTACAGGAGGTGGGCGCACCGCAGGTCGTCCTCCTCGGCTTCTCGATGGGCGGAGCAGTCTCCATCGCGATCGCCGACGAGCCGGCGGTCACGGAGGTCATCGGTCTCGCACCGTGGATCCCGGATCAGCTCGACGTGACGACCCTTCGGGGCAAGCGGTTCACCGTCATCCACGGCGCGCTCGACCGTTGGTTCCCCGGAGTCCCCGGCGTCTCCGCGTCACACTCGCGAAAGGGCTTCGATCGAGCGCGGGAGCGCGGCGTGGAAGGCCGCTACGTCCTCATTCCCGGCGCGCTCCACGGTGTCGCATTGCGGCCGTGGGGAAAGCTCCTGGCGCTGCCGAAAGCCGACCGCTGGGGAGAGCTGGTCGAGGAGGAGCTCCGGCGGTTCGTCGGCTTTCCGGAAGCAGGAGACGCCGAGCGCGCTGGTCTCCCGACAGCGTCTTGACACACACTTCCGGCGACGCGAGCCCTAGCCGTGGAACGCTGCGAGGCGCTCGGCCTCGTCGTCGACCTCTCGCGCGTCTGCCCGCCCGATGCGCTCGAACGCCTCCCAGCGAACGCGGCCATCGTCGTAGCGCCACGTGCCGGCGACGGCACCGTCCACCAGGAACGTGCCGACCGACTGCGGCATCCTGGTGGTGAAGATCAGCGGTCGGTACCTCTCCGGCAACACGCCCGTGCGGCGCGCGTGGACGAGCAGGATGGCGTCCCAGGTCGGGAGGAAGCGCACTGGCGCGGGCGTCTCGGGATCCGGGAGTGCTGCTCGCGGCAGGTCGAGAAGCTCGCCGCCCCGTTCGTCGCGAAAGCGGCGAAGAGGCAGCCGGTCGAGCGCGGGCGTGACGTCGCCGAGCCTCATCCCCGCCCACTGCGCGATGTCGCCCCGGGACGCGGGACCGAACGCGGCGAGGTAGCGGCGAACGAGGTGGTCGAGTGCCGAAGCAGGATCGACGTCCTCCGGCCCGATCCAGCGCTCAGCGATCTGAAACAGGTGCGCGCGGCGCTTCTCCCACGTTCCCGACGGCGGGACGCGGACGAGGTCGAGCCACGGCCCCACCATCCCCCAGCTGCGACCGACGACCTCGACCAGCTCCTCCTGTCGCCGCGGCCCGCCGGCCATGAGCGCGCGGAGCTTCTCGGCCTGACGTTCGAGCTCGCGCTCCGCGGGCCGTGGCTTGCGCGTGCGGAGCCACCAGTCGCGCTGCGGCGCGCGGATCGCGACCGCGAACGGCCAGTAGTCGCGCCGCGAGACGACGTGAATGGTCGACCGCATCAGCGTCGCCTGGACGACCGACCGACGCTCGAGCGCACGCGTGAGGTCGTCACGCCGAAAACCTTCGAGACACGACCAGAGCCGGATGTAGGCGTTCGGTGCGTACTGATCCTGGATGCCGCCGAGTCGCTCGAGGGCGCGCGGAATCGGAAGACGGACGCGTTCGAGTAGGAGCTGGCGGGCGAGCAGCGCTCGGTTCAGCTCGCGCTGCGAGAGAGTACGGCCCGCCATCGAGCGACCGTACCCGAGGGACGCGGAAACGAGACACCCTGAGCCGCTGCGATCCCGCCGACGACGAGGACCCCGCCGATCACGAGCCACGGCGTGAGCGGCTCGTCGAGAATCACCGTGCCGATGAACACCGCGAGCGGCGAGATTGCATAGAGGTACGACACCGCGCGCGTCGGGCCAATTCCCTTCAAGCCGACGTTCCAGAGGATGTAACCAAGGAGGGTCGCGAGTACGCCGAGATAGGCGAGGAGCGCCGCCTCGGCCGCGGTCGCATCGACGACCGTGTCGACCGTCGAGCCGCGGGCGAAGGGCACGAGCCCGACGATGCCTATGAGGCTCGCTGCCGCGGTGAGGGCGAGCAGGTCGTAACGCGAGAGCAGTGGCTTGAGGATCACGTTGTAGAGCGCGAACGCGAGCGGCGCGCCGAGAACGATGAGCGGGCCTTTCGCGCTGCTGAGCGACAGCTCGCTCCCAGATCCCAACCCAACCACGATCGCCACTCCGCCGAATGCGACTGCAAGCCCAACGACGCGCGTGACGGTGAGGCGGTCGAGCCCTAACGCGAAGGCGAACAGCATGGTCATCCCGGGTGCAAGGGCTACGACTAACGCAGCAATCCCGGACGTCGTGTGCTGCTCGCCGATGTTGAGGAACAGGTGATAGCCGACGACGACGAGCAGTCCCGCCGCGAGCACCCGGACGGCATCCCGACGGGTGAGTCCCGGCAGGCCGCGCGCCCGCCAGAGGATGTACGCAAACCCGGGCGCGGCGATCGCGTAGCGCAGGAGCGCGATGTCCGAGGCGGAGACGTCGTCGTCGAGCAGCGCCTTGATCACCGAGAACGACCCCGCCCAGATGACCACGACCACCAGCAGCGAGAGGTGCGCGCGTGAGCTCACTTCACGGGACAACGCTCGACGCGGCGGCATTGTGAGATAGCAACGCCACGCCCGAAGCGATACTTCCTAGCGAACCCGCGCGAAGCGGTGCACGGCATCGAGGAGCTCTTTGCTCTTCGTCTCCGCTTCGGCGGCATCGCCCGACGCGAGCGCACCCGCGACGCAGTGGTTCACGTGGTCGTCGAGGATCTTGAACGCGAGGCTCTCGAGCGCCGTGTTCACCGCAGCGATCTGCGTGAGGATGTCGATGCAGTAGCGGTCGTCCTCGACCATCCGCTCGATCCCGCGCACCTGACCCTCGATCCGATGCAGCCTGCGGACGAGCGCTTCCTTGTCCTCGGCGTAGCCGTGCGTGTGCTCGCTCACGTGGCCTCCCTGACCGAATGGAAGCGCCGCAGCCGCAGCGAGTTGGTGACGACGAACACGCTCGAGAAGGCCATCGCGGCTGCCGCGACGATCGGGTTCAGAAGCCCGGCCATCGCGAGCGGGATCGCGGCGACGTTGTAGGCGAACGCCCAGAAGAGGTTGCCCTTGATCGTCCCGAGCGTTCGCCGCGCGAGCCGGATCGCATCCGCCGCAGCGCGCAGATCGCCGGAGACGAGCGTGATGTCGGACGCCTCGATCGCGACGTCGGTTCCCGTCCCGATCGCGAGCCCGAGGTCGGCCTGCGCGAGCGCCGGTGCGTCGTTGATGCCGTCTCCGACCATCGCGACGACCTCGCCCGCGTCCTGGAGTCGCCGTACCTCCGCGATCTTGTCGTCCGGGTAGACCTCTGCGAGAACGCGCTCGATCCCGACCTCCGCCGCCACGCGCTCGGCCGCCTCGCGCGAGTCACCCGTGAGCAGCACCGGCGCGAGACCGAGCTCTCTGAGACTCGCGACCGCCTCGGCGCTCGTCGGCTTGACGGTGTCGAGAACCGAGAGCGTCGCCCGCCGCGTCCCGTCCCACGAGACGGTTATCGACCCGTCGCGTCGACCCACTTCGACCGCGTGTCCAGCGACCGTGCCGGTCACGCCGACGCCCGGGATGTTCCGGAAGTCGCTGACGGGAGGAAGCGACCCGACCTCCCGCTCCGCGGCCGTGGCCACGGCCTGCGCGATCGGATGCTCTGAGGCGGCCTCGACGGCGCCGGCGAGCCTCAGGACGTCAGCGCGGGAAGCGCCGTTCAGCAACGAGACGTTGGCCAACTCCATGCGGCCCGTGGTCACCGTGCCCGTCTTGTCGAGGACGACCGTCGTGATCCGCCGCGTGCGCTCGAGGATCTCCGGGCCTTTGATGAGGATCCCGAGCTGCGCACCGCGGCCGGTGCCGACCATGAGAGCGGTCGGCGTGGCGAGTCCGAGCGCGCAGGGGCAGGCGATGATCAGGACGGCGACAGCCGCCGAGAAGGCCGCCGTCGCATCGCCCGTGACGACGAGCCAACCCGCGAGGGTCGCGAGCGAGAGGGCCAGCACGATCGGGACGAAGACGCTCGAGACGCGATCGACGAGCCGCTGGATCGGCGCCTTCCCCGACTGCGCATCCGCGACGAGCCTGGCGATCTGCGCGAGCGCGGTCTCCTCACCGACCTTCGTCGCACGGACGAGAAGGCGACCGAACGTGTTGACCGTCGCGCCTGCGACGGTGTCCCCGGACACGACGTCGACGGGCACCGGCTCGCCGGTGAGCATCGACTGGTCGACCGCCGATTCGCCCTCGACGACCACACCGTCGGTCGCGATCTTCTCGCCGGGGCGGACGACGAACACGTCTCCGATCGAGAGCTCGTCGATCGGCACCGACACCTCGACGCCGTCGCGCAGGACGCGTGCTTCCTTCGCGCCGAGCTGGAGAAGCGCTCGAATCGCCGCGCCGGAGCGCCGACGCGCACGAGCCTCGAAGTAGCGGCCGAGGAGGATCAGCGTCGTGATGACCGCGGCGACCTCGAAGTAGATGTCCGCGTCGTCGACGAGCACGAGCGCAGCGACGGACCACCCCCACGCCGCGAGCGTTCCGATCGAGATCAGCGTGTCCATCGTCGCCGCCCCGTGGCGCGCGTTCAGCAGAGCCGCGCGATGGAAGCCGAAGCCGGCCCAGAAGACGACAGGTGTCGCGAGAGCGAAAGCGAGCCATTCCCACCCACGGAAGTGGAGCGGCGCGACCATGGCGAGCACGACGAGCGGCGCGGTGAGCGCTGCCGCGACGACGAGCCGCCTCCGCACCGCGTCGGCGCGGTCGACGGCCTCTCCGGCCTCGCTCGCGAGCGCAGCGCGATACCCGGCCGCTTCGACCGCTCCGAGGAGATCCGACACAGCGACCTGCGCCGGATCGAAGGACACCGCGGCCTGCTCGGTCGCGTAGTTGACGGAGGCGTCCACGCCGTCGAGCTTGTTGAGCTTTCGCTCGATCCGGTTGGCGCACGCGGCACACGTCATCCCCTCGAGTGCGAGATCGACTCGTGTCGCGCGCTCGCGTGTTGCGGTCGAGCGTCACGCGGCCTCGTATCCGGCTTCGGCGATGGCCGCGCGGAGCGCTGCGTCGTCGAGCGGCCGCCCGCTGATCGTGACGACCTTCGTGTCGAGGTCGACCGCGACGTCCTCGACGCCGTCGACCTCGGAGACCTCCTCGCGGATCGACATCGCGCAGTGCGCGCAGTGAATCGCCGGGACGGTGTAGACAACGGTCTCGCTCAACATGCTCCTCTCGCGTGCTTGCACTCGAGAGTATACCCCCTAAGGGTATTTGTCTAATCCCGCTTGTCGAAGAGCCGGCCGGCGGAGATCTCGGCCGCCATCGTCTTCGCCTGCTCGCGATACCACGAGCCGTCCTCGAACTCGATCGCGGGAAGAAAGTGCTGACCGGTGTGCTCGATGACCCGCTTGCGCCGGCCCCGCGGGAACGTCGGCTCCTTGACGAGCTCGTACTCGATCCCCTGCTCGTCGAGAGCGGCCTGAACGAACCAGCACGGATGGCGCCACTTGTAGCCGACGAATCGGCACCGGTGAAGCCGAATGGACGTCTACAGCCCTTCGATCCGAGACGCGCCCACGATGGCCTCCGAGCCGTCGCCGAGCCGGACGAGCGCCTTGCCCTTGCCGTCGTAGTCGGGCGACCAGACGACGATCGTCGCTGCATCCCCGTTCACCGTGCACGCTCGCCCGTCCTCGCCGTCGACCCCCCGCCAGAAGCGGACGAACGGGTTCTGCTCCCACTCGCGACCGATCGTCGTCTCGTCCGTATGCCCAGGGAGAACGCGAGTCTCGTGCGGCAGTGTCATCAGCACGTCCATGACGGAGCGCCGCATCTCGTCGGCAGGGCCGCCGCCGACCGCATCACGAAAGAGCGTGTCGCCTGAGAAGCAGAGACCGCCGACGACAAACGAGACGCCGTCGTCGGAGTGGCCAGGCGTCGCGAGGGAATCGACACGCAGCCCGCCCGTCTCGATCGCGCCCGACGTCACCTCGAGTCCGTAGCGCTCGACGAGCTCGTCGTTGCCCGCCACGTGATCGGCATGTCCGTGCGTGACGAGGAGATGCGTCGGCGTGACGCCCTCGCGCTCGACGGCCGCGATCAACGGCTCGAGCGGGGCGCCGCTGTCCACGAAGACCGCAGTTCCACCAGGCTCGTCCGCCAGGAGAAAGGCATTCGAGAGCCAGCCCGAATGCATGCTCCGCTCGACGATCATCAGACGTTCGCCTCGAACGCGCCCGGCTTGCCGCCAAGCGCAAGCAGCGTGACGCCGTCGTCGCCCGGCACGAGCTTGCGCTTCTGGCCCGGGCCGACCCGTGCGAACGTCCCTTGGCCGAGCTCGAACGAGTCATCGCCCGCTTGGAGTGTCGCCGAGCCTTCTACGACGAAGTAGACCTCTTCCTGCCCGTCCTTCTCGTGGTCGTGATCCGGGTAGTCGGAGTACCCAGCGGGCCAGCGCTCGACATTCATCCCGAACGAGGTCACGCCGAGGCCCTTTCGTGCGTACAAGAACGTCCCACGCCCCTCATGGGAGTCGAGGTCGTCGATGTGCTTCACGATCACGTCGGCCATGGGAGATCCTTTCGAGAGTCGATGTGGCGTGGATCGTACGGGAGGAGTCCGCCTCACCTGGAAGAATCGCGCCGCCGACCGTACTCACACGAGGGAGGAACGATGAACGAGATGATCGGGCCGCGGGAAGTCCTCGAGGACACAGCCGATCGCTGGTGGATCTTCCTGATCACCGGAATCGCGTGGCTGGTGTTCGCGCTGATCGTGTTCCAGTGGGACTACACGTCGGTCTCAGCGATCTCCTACCTGTTCGGCGTCGTCGCCATCGTCGCGGGGGTGAACGAGCTCCTGGAGATCTCCATCTCGACGAGGGGCTGGAAGTGGGCGCACGCGCTCGTCGGCGTGCTCTTCATCGCCGTCGGGATCTGGGCGCTCGTCCATCCGTACGACACGTTCAAGACGCTCGCCGCGCTCGTCGGCGTGTTCCTGCTCATCAAGGGGATCTTCGACATCACGGTCGCGTTCGTGACGAAGGAGGAGTTCGAGCTGTGGTGGATGCAGCTCGTGATCGGGCTCATCGAGATCATGCTGGCGTTCTGGGTCGCCGGGAACTTCCGGGAGAAGGCGATCCTGCTCGTGATCTACATCGGGATCATCGCCCTCTCCCGCGGCATCAGCGAGATCTTCGTCGCCTTCAAATTGAAGGGGCTGCGGCGGCGCCTCGCTGCGGCCTGACGGTTCGCGCCGATCGGGCCGTGCGGCGTGTATAGGATCGCGCTGATGCGCCGTACGGCCCTGGTCTTCGTCCTCCTCGTCGCCGCGCTCGGTCTCGTCGCTGCTGGATGTGGAGGCGAGGAGCAGCAATCCGCCACGCCCGAGACGGTCACGGGCGAGATCACACCGACGGAAACGGAGACGACGACCGAGACCGAGAACACGGGCACGGAGACGACCGGAACCGAGACCACGGAGACGACTGCGACGGAGACGACGCCTGCAGCGCCCAAGGGCGACCCGGTCGCCGGCAAGGAGATCTTCCTCGGCCCGTCGGGATGCACCGGCTGCCACACGCTCGCCGACGCGGGCTCGAGCGGAAACGTCGGGCCGAACCTCGACGACGCGCAGCCGAGCTTCGATCTTGCGTACGACCGCGTCACGAACGGTCAAGGCGGCATGCCGTCCTTCGGGACGAGCCTCACCGACCAGCAGCGCGCGGACGTCGCCGCGTACGTCTCGTCGGTCGCGGGCAAGTAGCGCCCGGCGCTTTCTAGACTCTCACTCTCGTGATCGACCTGAAGGCTGCCCGCAGCGACCCCGACGGCTGGCGCGCCGCGCTCGCGCGCAAGGGCGCCGCGGCGGAGTTCGACGCGCTCCTCGAGGCCGACGAGCGCTGGCGCTCGCTCATCCCCGACGGTCGACGAGCTTCGAGGGCGCATGAAGCTCGAAGGCAAGCCGACACCGGAGGAGCTCGAGGCGCTGCGGCCCGTGAAGGCCGCGCTCAAGGAGGCGGAGGAGGAGCTCGCCGCCGCGGAGGCTGCCAGGGATGCCGCCCTCGCGCTGGTTCCGAACCCACCGCATCCGTCGGCACCCGACGGCGACACGGAGGACGACGCGGAGGAGCTGCGTCGCGTCGGCGAGCCGCCGACGTTGGCCGAGCCGCGGGAGCACACGGAGATCGGCCGCTTCGACATGGAGCGCGCAGCGCGCGTGTCCGGCGCGCGCTTCGGCTACGTCATCGGCGACTCGGCGCGCGTCGCGATGGCCCTGTACCAGTTCGCGCTCGACCATCTCGCGCAAGGCGGGCTTCACCCCCGTCATCCCGCCGGTCCTCGTGCGCGAGGAGGCGATGTACGGCACGGGCTTCTTCCCGACGGACCGCTCGAACATCTACGCCCTCGAGGCCGAGGGCCTGTTCCTGACCGGCACCTCGGAGGTTGCCCTTGCCGCGCTTCACACGGGCGAGAAGCTGGACGAGCTCCCGCTGCGCTACGCGGGCTTCTCGACCTGCTTCCGCCGGGAGGCCGGCGCTGCGGGCAAGGACACACGCGGGATGTTCCGCGTCCACCAGTTCAACAAGGTCGAGATGTTCGCCTTCGTGGAGCCGGACGCGTCGTGGGACGAGCACGAGCGTCTGCTCGATCTCGAGGAGCAGTTCCTCCAGGCGCATCGAGCTCCCGTACCGCGTCGTGAACGTCGCCGCGGGCGACCTCGGCGCGTCGGCGGCGAAGAAGTACGACGTCGAGGCCTGGTTCCCGTTCCAGGAGCGCTACCGCGAGGTCACGTCGTGCTCGAACACGACCGACTACCAGTCGCGCCGGCTCGGGATCCGGTATCGAGCAGACGGCGGCCTCGAGAACCCGCACACCCTGAACGGGACGATGGTCACGGACCGTGCGCTACTCGCGATCCTCGAGAACTTCCAGGGCGCCGTGCCCGAGGTGCTGCGCCGCTACGGCGCGCCGGCCGAAGTCCAGCCCTCGTAAGCGTCGGTCACAATGCGCGTCGGCGGGGTGCCGGAGCGGTCGAACGGGGCGGTCTTGAAAACCGTTGGGCGGCAACCTCACGTGGGTTCGAATCCCACCCCCGCCGTACGAAAACAGCACTTTCGGTTACCTCGACCACGTTCGCAGCCGGTCTGACAAAGAAATACCTGCAAAACAGCACTTTTAGTGCGCTCAGACAGCTGCGTCATGTTACTACGCTGAAGTGGCTCAAGCTCAGGCCGTCGAACGGCCCCGAAATCGACGACCTCCTGCTCGCTGAATCAGGCATGATCTGCACGACAAGCAAATGGGGCGGCACCGCGCGAACGGCCCGCCCCCGGCACAGGAGGCTGAGCTCCCATGCATCAACACCGTATCCACAGGATCCGCGTTCGGCACGAGCTCGTGCCGCTACGCGCGGGGCCGCTGTGACTGCCATGAGGCGGCGAGCAGAGTCACAAGATCCGACGCATCGTCGCACCCTGATCGAGGGTCGGAGACGCGACTCCGGAGCGAGTTCGCGGCGACGTCGCACCTTCGAACGCGACTCTGCGTGAGGCGTGGACGGTCTGGCTCGAGGGAGCGAAGGCCGGCACGATCCGCACCCGCTCAGGCGATCCATACAAGCCCTCTGCGCTGCGGTCGTACGACCTCGGGATGGAGGCACGCGTCCTTCCGGTGCTCGAAGGCGCGAAGGTGTCCCGCCTCGAGCTTCGCGACTTCCAAGACCTGGCCGATCAACTCCTCGCCGACGGCCACGATCCCTCGACTATCCGAAACACCTTCATGGGCGTCAGAGCCCTCTACCGGCGCGCCGTCGCACGCGGCGAGGTTGCGGTGAACCCGACTGCCGGATTACAGCTTCCGGCGGTTCGTGGCAGACGTGACCGCATCGCGTCAGTGAACGAGGCCGACAAGTTGCTCGCGGTGCTGCCCGATGGTGATCGAGCGCTGTGGTCGACCGCGTTCTTCGCAGGTCTACGACGCGGCGAATTGATGGCACTCGACGTGAAGCACGCGTTCGACACCAACGGTGTCGCCAGCACGATCGCGGTCGAGCGATCCTTCGATCCGGTAGCGGGCGAGTACATCACCCCCAAGAGCCGAGCCGGGCACGCGCCGCGTACCGGTCACGCAGGAGCTTCGCGGCTATCTCGACGCGCACCAGCTGCAACTCGGCAGAAGCACCGGACTTCTGTTCGGCCGCACCGCGACGAAGCCCTTCGATGACCGCGCCCTCAAGCTTCGAGCGGAGAAGGCCTGGCATGCGGCCGGACTCACGCCGATCACCCTCCACGAAGCCCGGCACACGTACGCGAGCCTTCTCATCGCCGCCGGTGTCAACTCAAAGGCCATGAGCACGTACATGGGCCATGCGTCCATCACGATCACGCTCGACTGCTACGGCCACTTGATGCCCGGGCAACGAGGCCGAGGCTGCCGACCTGCTCGATGCGTACATCGCCCGCGAGCGCGAAGCGTAGGCGCAAGGATAGCCGGACGCTTGCGAGCTGCCGAGCGGCGCGACGCTGCACGCCAGCTCCGGCCGGCTGGGGAGTTCGCTCGGCGAACGAACAGCGCAGTCCAGATGACGGAGCTGGGCGCGCGCGGGTGCTCGGCGAAACTGCCGTAGTACGCTGGGCTTCGGCGATGTCGAACAGCGTGGCACCGCCCGTGGGGTTAGCGAGGCGCCGCGAGCTCTGGCGATCGAACCCTCGCGTCTTCCTCGTCCCCGCCGGCCTCTTCGTCGCCGTCGTCGCGACGGCCGCGCCGAACGGGAGCTACTTCCCGAGCTCCTGGGGCTGGGCCTCGCTCGCGTTCCTCTGGGCGGCCGCCGTCGGCCTCCTCGTCCAGAGACGCGTCTCGCTCGGGACGCTGGACCTCGCGTACCTCGGAGCGTGGCTCGCGCTGCTCGCATGGACGGCGGCGTCGCTCCTCTGGTCGCCGACGTCGACGCAGACGATGTACGAGGTCGAGCGGACGCTCGTCTACGTCTCGTTCTCGCTCGCCCTCGCCGTCCTCGGGCGGCGCAGCCTCCCGCTCCTGCTGCCCGCACTGCTCGCCGGGATCGTGGCCGTCGCGGCGTATGCGCTCGCGACGCGACTGCTCCCCGATCGCGTCGGCACGCTTCGACTCCTTCGCCGGCTACCGGCTGGCCGAGCCGCTCGGCTACTGGAACGCGCTCTCGATCTTCGTCGTCGTCGGGATCGTCGTCGCCGTCGGGCTCGCCGCCCGTGCCGGCGGCGATCGTGGTCCGGGCGCTCTCCGCGGCGAGCCTCGTGCTCCTCGTCCCGGTGCTCTACTTCACCTTCGGGAGAGGAGGCTGGATCGCTCTCGTCGCCGGCCTCGCCGTGGCGATCGCGGTCGACCCACGCCGACTTCAGCTCGTGACGACGCTCCTCGTCATCGCGCCCTGGCCCGCACTCGCCGTCTGGCGGGCCTACGAGTCGCCGAGCCTGACGACGCAGTTCTCCGCGCTCGGAAGCGCCTCGCACGAGGGCAGCCGGCTCGCGCTGTCCATCGCCGTTCTCGCCGTCGTCTCGGCCGCTCGTGACCGCCGGCTACGCCCTCCTCGCTCGCAGAGTCACCGTCGGTCGTCGTGCCCGGCGCGCGTACGGTGCGGTGCTCCTCGTCGCTCTCGTCGGCGCTGTCGCGGCCGTGCTCGCAGCCTACGGGGGGCCATCGAAGTCCGCACACCGTGCGCTCGACTCGATCAGGCAGTCCTCGCCGAACGTCAGCGGCGATCAGACGAAGCGCCTGTTCAGCCTCTCCTCGAACGGACGCCTGGACACGTGGGAGTCGGCGCTCGACGACTTCCAGGCGCATCCGCGTCCTCGGCTCGGGCGCCGGGACCTTCGAGCGGTGGTGGCTGCAGAACCGGAGCGTCGCGACTGAAGGTTCGCGACGCGCACAGCCTGTACGTCGAGATCCTCGCAGAGCTCGGGCCCGCTCGGCCTGGCCGCGCTGCTGGCGATCGTCTTCGTCGCCGCTCGTCGCCGCGATCCGCGCACGCCGCAGCCCGTTCGTCGCGCCCGCGCTCGCCGGCTTCGTCGCGCTCGCCGTCCACGCAGGAGTCGACTGGGACTGGGAGGTACCGGCCGTCGATGATCGCCGGGCTCACCTGCGCCGGGGTGCTCCTGCTCGCCAACGACGCCGGTGGGCCGGGCAGGTGGACCCTCGGCATCTGGATCGCGAGCGCGTGATCCTCTCGCGATCGTCGCGCTCTCCGGTGCTCTCGTTCGTCACGTTGACGGCAACCGCTACCTGGGCCAGGCGTCCGCGGCGCTCGACCGCAGCGACACGGCGATCGCGGCGCGTGATGCCCGCCGCGCCGCAGCGCTGGACGCCGTGGTCGACGGACGCCCTCGAGCGCCAGGCGCGACGCAGCTCTCCTGGACGGCTCGTTCGCGCGGCGCGCGGCGGCTCTACCGCCGAGGCGATCGCCAAGGACGACGGCGACTGGGAGCTCTGGCTCGGTCTCGCGCTCGCGAGCGAGGGCGACGCGCGACGGCAGCGCTCTCGACCGCGCCGCGGCCCTCAATCCGCTCGCGACCGAGATTCCAGCAGCTCGCGAAGCAGCTCGGTGTAAGAAACCGCCCTCCCGGCCGGTAGACCTAACGAAGAAGCCGAAACGCGAGTGACGTGGGAGGGGAACGTGACGAGACGCAAGCGGACGATTCGAGAGACGTCTGAGACAGCGAGCGACCGCAGCCGCGCGACGAGTTCGTCTCCGAGCCTGGCTCGGCAGCTGACATCGCGCCGGCCGCGGCGTCGGACCGGCTGGCGCGTCGCGCTGGCCGCAGGCTTCACGACGCTGCTCGTACGTCGCGTTCGCGCTGACGGGCGGAGTCAGCTACGCGGCGAAGGCCGTCCAGGGCGGAACGACGGCCGTCACGGACCTCGTCGCGGGCCCGTCCAACGCCAGCCCCGCGAACAACGTCAACGAGCGACAACAACGCGAACGCCGGACCGCCAACGGGAACGGCACCGGGCCGCCGTCGGGCGACGGCAACCACGGGTGCCCGCCCAGTACGCACTGGGACGGAAGCTCGTGCGCTCCCAACGGCGACGGTGGCGGGAACTGTGGCCAGAACCAGGGCAACGGTCAGGGCGGGAACGACAACGGCTTCGGAAACGAGCCCAACTGTGAGGCGCGAGCTCGGGTGGCGACCAGTACGGCGAGAAGGTGCTGATCTGCCACAGCACGTCCTCGGACCAACGAACCCGTGGGTCCTGATCAGCGTCTCGGTCAACGCCATTCCGGCCCACAAGGCGCACGGAGACACGCTCCCCAACCCGAACCCGCCCCCGGATTGCCCGGGCCCGCCGATTCCCTAGCTCGGGTCAGCTGACTCTGTCGAGCCGTCGAGCGCCTGCCTGAGGCGCTCGAGGGCTCGATGCATCGCGACGTCGACCGCGTTGGCGGACATGTCGAGCAACGCGCCGACTGCCGCCCAGAGTGTCGTGGGCCCAGAGTGTCGTGGGCTTAGTGCTGCGTTAGAGGGAATGACACGGGAATGACGGCCCACGCCTCGGCCGGAAGAGGCGGGAAACTGGAGCTGGCGAGGAATTCCTCGATCGTTCGCTCCACCTCTGTCACCGCGCCGTCATCGCCCACTGTCGACACCAGCGAGCTCGACACGAGGCGGCGTGTTCGTGACCTCACCTTCACGGATTCACATCGATTCGAGCAGTCACGAGGCCGTCGACGCCTTCGACGTCGCCGAGCGAAACAGAGAGGATGGCGAGCGTTGCCTCGAAAGCGCGCGCGTTGCTGGGCCTGCTCGATCGCCTCGCTGACGATTACGGCGGGCTCGTAGAACCAGCCGTGGACGGCGATGCGGCTGTCGAGCGGCTCGCGAGTTCCCTCGACAGTACGGACCCCATGCGGAATGCGGGGATCGAAGACCGTGAGCCGATTGAAGCTCGGCTCGATCAGCTCGCCGAACGAGGTCAGCTCCGCCCCTCGCGAGCGGTCGTAGGCGCGCCAGAAGTCGAGGGTGTCCTGCGCAAGCAGGACGGTCTCGCCGCCGGTGAACGTTCGCTCGTCCCAGTTCGTAAGTGAGAAGACGTACGCCCACGGCCCGTGAGGAATGTCGGCGTGCAACTCCTGACGGCAACCGTCGATGTAGTAGCTCAGCCAGGGACGGACGATCTTCGTACAACCGAGCGTCTCCCGGCCCCAAGCGAGCAGCTGGTCCCGGAATCGACCGTAGAGCTCAGACGGAAAGAACTCCTCGGCGAACGTGCGGATGTACGTGTACTGGTCGGGGACGTGCCAGTAGTCCCACACGAAGCGCTCCCGCGGTGACGCCCCGCGGCGGGTCCCGAGACGTTCGTCGAAGACGTGACGCATCTCGCCGCGGCGTCGGGGAAGAAGTCGTCACGCGATCAGCTGTCGACGGTCAGTCACGAGAGCCTGTCTACCATTCGGCGGCCATGCTCCGCATCGCGGCGTCTCCGTTGCCTTCCGAGCAGCTCTCGGTGCCGGCGGAGGATGAGCTGGCGCGTCTGCGAGAGGAGTTCCGGCAGCGCCATTGTTCATGATTCCACGCCTCCTCGACCGTGCTCTGGCGGACCAGATCGCTCTCCGCGTCGAGAGCTCGGGTTTCTTCCGCCGAGAGCACGAGGGGATCGGAGTCGAGGCGTGCATGGAGGTGACCGCCACGCTCGCCTGGCTGCTGCTGCTCGTGAACGACCGGCGGATGCTCGAAGTCGTCGAGTCGATCACGAACTGCGGACCGATCGGCCACTTCGACGGTCGGGTGTATCGCTTGGAGCCCTCGTCCGACCACTACGACTCGTGGCACGACGATCTCGGCGAAGGCCGCTTGGTGGCGATGAGCATCAACCTCGGAACGCAGCCCTACGAGGGCGGGGCACTCGAGGTCCGCGATCGCCGGACGGGCGTGATCGCCGAGGCCAAGAGTGCCGAAATCGGGGACGCGCTCCTGTTCGCGCTCGGCGAGGGTCTCGAGCACCGCGTGCTCCCAGTGACCGGCGAGCGATGCGCGAACTGTGTTCGCGGGATGGTTCAAGGCCGGCCCTGATTTCCTCTCGGTGCTGCTGGATGGATCGAGTCCGCCGTGCGGCCGATCGGGCGGCGATCGTCTAGGCTCAGACAGAGTTCAACGATCAGGGTGAGGACGAGATGGCGAACGAGATACGGCCGAGCAAGGACGTCGTCAGCCGACGAGTGGGCGACGAGATCGTGCTCGTCAATCTCCAGTCCGAGGAGATGTACTCGTTGAACCCGACCGGAGCCCGGGCCTGGGAATTGCTCGGCGAGGGGCACGACCAGGACGCGATCGAGGCCTCGCTGTCCGATGAGTACGAGATCGATCTCGAAGAGGTCCGCCAGGAGCTCGAGAGCGCTCTTCGAGGAGCTCGAGCGCGCTCGGCTCGTCGAACGGGCGTGACGACTGGCGCCGTCGAAGCCGGCGCCGCCGAGACGCGGTACGTCCCCTGGCTCCTGCGCTTCCGCCGCACCGGTCGCGGCGAGGCGGAGTTACGGCTCGAACGCGTCGACAAGGAAGCGGGCGATCCGCGGGCAAGCACGGCGACCTTCGAGGTCTGTACGTCGCCGCTCGTGGCGTCTTCTTCGAGTCGCGCGCAGCTCGCGCGCGAGCTCGGGCTGGAGCCGGTCCCCGAAGCCGACGCCGAGTTGGTATTGCACGCATACCGACGCTGGGGCCAGGACGGTATTCGGCGTCTCCGGGGGATCTTCGCCGTGTTTATCTGGGATGCCGACCGCAAGCGCCTGCTCGCCGCGCGCGACCAATTGGGCCCCGAGCCGCTCTTCTATGCCCGAGCAGGCGACGAGTGGTTGTTCGCACCCTCGCCCAACACCCTATTCGCACAGCCTGGCGTTCCACGAGCTCCGAATCCCGCGGTGCTCATCGACGCGATCTACTGGCAGTGGCCGTTCCCGGAGGAGACGTCGTTGAAGGGCATATATCGGGTTCTCCCCGGCCATGTACTGACCGTGACGGACGCCAGGGCGACCTCGACCCGGTATTGGAAGCCGTTCGAGGAACTGGAGGAGCGTGGCTGGGTGACTGCGGATGAGTTCGTGGAGTTCGACCGGCTGCTCGAGCGCTCCGTGTCCGAATGCCTAGATCTCGGACCGTGCGGCATATTCCTCAGCGGCGGGCTCGACTCCGTCAGCATCGCCGCGGTCGCGCTCGATCTGACCGAGCGTCGTGGATTGACCACGCCGCTCGCGTTGTCGCTCGCCTTCCCGACGCCGAGCGAGGAGTCGGTACAGCGAGGCGTCGCGACTGCGCTCGGGTTGACGCAGATCATGCTCGGCCTCGCGGACAGCATCGCACCCGACGGCTTCGTCCGTCGAGGACTTGACCTGAGTGCCGACTGGCCGCTGCCGCGGACATTCCTCTGGGCAGGGCCATACCTCGAACTGGCCCGCAGGGGCGCCGAGAACGGAGTCGAGGTGATCTTGACGGGTAACGGCGGCGACGAATGGCTTACGGTGGACCTCAAACTGGCAGCCGACTTCATCCAGGCACGCCAGTTCGGCAGCCTCTATCGGTTCACGCGCTCGAAGATGGACTCGTTCTCCGTTCCCACGCTGCCCGCCCTCCGCTACCTGCTGTGGCAGTCCGGGCTGCGCGAGGTTCTTCGACTCCACATGCTCCGGCTGCTCGAAGGACGCATGCCGGCGCTTCTGTGGGCCAGGCGACGTCGGATGCTTGAACGAACCGAGCTCCAATGGGTCGCGCCCGGATCCCGAGCTTCGTGCCGAAGTGCGAGCACGTCGAGTGATGGAGATCGAACGCGACATCGAGCAGCCGAGAATCGGCGGTCGTTTTCGGTTCTACCAATCCGGACGTCGCGAAGGAGCTCGACCACCCGGAGCTCTCTGCGCAGCATGAAGGCCACTACGAGGTCGGCAGGCGCACCGGGGTCGAGTTCGTGCATCCGTACTGGAACCCGGACCTCGTCTCGTTCCTCTATCGAGTCCCGCCTGAAATGCTCCTCCAGGGCGGCCTCGAGAAGGGCCTCGTCCGCCAGTCGATCGCCCGGCGGTTTCCGAGCCTCGGCTTCGAGCGTCAGCGGAAGGTGGTGTCGACCGACTACCACTATGCAGTCATCCGGCGCGAGGCTCCGGATGCGCTTCGCGCGCTTGGAGGCTGTCGAGCGCTGGCCGAGCTCGGGGTCGTCGACGGAGCGCAGATCGACGCCGTGATGGCACGCGCGCTGGCGAGCTCGGACCATCGCCAGGTGCACCGAGCCTGGGAAGTGCTCAACCTCGAGACTTGGGTGAGCAGTTCGTCGGGACGGACCGAGGAGTAGTACAGTGTGGCGGACTGGTCCAGTCGAAGCGGGAGCGGGGTGACAATGGCACGATTCAGATCGCAAGCCAGAGGAGAAGTCAAAGCAGCCGTGGGAGCCGATGCGTCTGACCTTGCTTGGCAAAGTCGGTGACGTCGTCAGAGGCGGCGGAGGCAAGCTCTCGCCCCCAGCTGGCGATCCTGGCGAGCAGCGCAAGCAGGCGCCCTCCGGGTAACCGGCGACCGGTCTCGAGCGCCACGGGCAGCGATTACATCCCGAACGCAGGCAGGCTTGCCATCATCGCGTGGTGCCTCGGTTGAGGATCGTTCAGGCACGTCCTCCGGCTTGCCCAGTTCCCCCAGGCGATCCGGGCTGGGAGCGGCACCTGGATCACGATGGACGCGTCTGCGCGTACACCCGCGCGGACGAGTGGCAGGGGACGGCTGTACCTCCCGGGGCTTGCATGTTACCGATTCTCTGACTGAGAGCAGGTACGTCGAGGCTTTTCCCGAGCCGGGAGTGCCCGACGACACGATCACGGAGGCGTTCTACCGCATTGCGTTGCCGATGGCTCTCCAGGCCGCGGGTTTCGAGGTGCTTCACGCAAGTGCGGTCAGCGGACGCCACAGGTGTCCACGTCTTCTGCGGCGCGTCGCGCTCGGGGAAATCCACGATCGCCTTCGCCCTGAGTCGCCGAGGATTTCGAGGTCTGGGCCGACGACGCAGTCGCCTTCGGCGCGGACGGCAGGGCGAGTCACCGCGATTCCGTCTGCCATTCGCCCTTCGGCTCCGAGATGAGGTTGCCGACTTCTTCGGGGTGCCCGGCCATGCGGAGCAGGCACGCGAGCGAAAGACGGAGGTACTTCGCCATCAGGATGGTCGGCCCACGTGAGATCGCGTCGGTCTCGTTGCTCGAGCGAGGGTCACGACGCGACGATGGCTCGAGTCGCCGGGCCCGAGGCGCTCCCGGCAGTTCTTTACCACTCGTTCTTCTTCTCGCTCGATGACATTGCGGCGCGGCGACGGATGTCGACACAGTTCCTCGACCTCGTCGCCGCCGTGCCGGTCTTCCGCGTTTCACTGCCGCCCGGGCTGGACAGCTTGGCCGGTCGCTCGACGTTGCTCGAGCGCAGTCCTACGGCTGCCAGGGTAGCTGCCTCACGCCAGAGGCAGCGCGCAACCGCTGGTGACCGCGCGGGTCGTCACTCGAACCAGGTGACGACGGTGTATCGCTCGCCGGCTTCGACGGGCGGACCTCGTGCACGACATCCGCCGGGAACGTGACGAGCAATCCTTCCTCGGCTTCGATCGGGAAGCCGAGCGTCTCGGCGTCGGGCTGGTCGAAGAGCCCGTAGAGCGTGAGCGCGCCCGCCCGTGAAAGCATCGGCCGCCGGGTCACCTTCGGCGTTCAGGAAGATGACCGCCGCCACTCCGGCGAGCACGCGAGAAGCTGAGCCCTCCTCTCGCCACGGTCGCGATGGCGCTCGAAGAAGTCGCCCTCTCGGTAGACGAGGAACTGAAGCGGCTGGATCCCGGTCAGCTGCACTCCGTAGTGCTTCGCGAACTCGGGCATGACGGCCTCAGTCGCCCTTCACCAGCTCGACTGCTTCGGGCGCGACCTCCGCCCAATCGGTACTTCGTGTCGAGCGGTCGACTTCATAGCAGCTCTTCGGTCTGGACTGTCGCCGGGCTCGCGGGCGCCTCCCTCACTGCCGCGCGAAGCATAGCGGACGTCTCCGGATCGAGGAATCCTCGGCGGACGAAGAAGCCTAGAGCGGCGAAGAAGTCGGCGTTCGGCATCGTGCGTCCGTAAGCTATCGTCAGCGCGTGGGCGACATCGGCCGATGACGCACGCTGCAGCCCGATGCGGACTTCGTCTCCCGACGCCTCGACGACGAGGTCGTCCTGATCAACCTGCGCACGAACAGGATTTTCTCGCTTAATCGGACTGGCGCGCGCGCCTGGGAGCTCCTGCAGACCGGCCACGATTGGTCGCGGTTCGGAGCGTGCTCCTCGGAGAGTTCGACGTGCAACCGAGGCGCTCGACCGCGAACTCGAGACGCTGGCCGCGTCGCTCGCCGCCGAAGGCTTCGTTCACGAGGCGCGATCTGCAGACCGCTGCCACCGACGTTCCGCGCACGCAGACACTCTCTGCGATCGGACGGCGCGTACGGAGCGCCGCGCATAGCGGGCGTCACGACTGCCTCGCTCCTGCATCCGCATGGGCGCGTGGTCGCTGGTCCTGCCCGCGCTCAAACATCTCGTTCCGCTCCCCACCCTCGTCCGGCTCATGTCCAGAGATCCACGCGCAGCCGGCGCTCGGACGAGGACGAACGCCGTATCGTGCGAGTGCCGGACGCATCTACCGGCTAGCGACGGCCGGGCTCGTGCCTGGAGCGGAGCCTTCTCGCATACCGCTACCTCTCGAGCGCAAGCGCCGATCCGCAGCTGGTCATCGGTGTCCGCAGAGAACGAACGCGACGTCATCGGTCATGCCTGGGTGCTCGTCGACGGCTCGCCGCTGTATGAGTCGAGCGTAGCCTTGGAATCGTTCGTGCCGGTCGTGGCGTTCGCTCCGACGGCTCTGCGACCAGACGGTCGACAGCTCCCGCATCCCTAGCCGATCGCACCTGCAAGCTCGGAACGCGGAGACTACTGCGCTCTGGCCCGTCTGGCTGTCGAGCACCTGTCGCAACGCTCGACGGCCCGGTGCACCGCCACGTCGACGGCTCCCGCAGACATGTCGAGGATCCCTCCGATCTGACGCCCAGTGAGGTCCGCGCCGTAGCGGAGCGCGATGAGCTCTCGGTCGCGCTCGCCGAGCTCCGCGACCGCCGCAGCGATCGAGAGACGACGGCCGCCTCGTCCGCGATGTCGCCTGGTGCGTGCGTCTCCTCCAACGGATTCGACGCGCGGTGCGGATTCGAGACGGCCCGTTCACGCACCGGCGGGCGATGCCGATCAGCCACGCGATCGGGCTCGCCGCGCTTCGGGTCGTAGCTCGCCCGATAGCGGAGAGCGCGCTCGAAGACCTCGCTCGTGATGTCCTCCGCATCCGGCCCGGGGCCGACCCGATACGCGACGTACGCGTACACGGTCCGAATCAAGCGCTCCGGATGGGCGAGTGGATCGCGTCGGCATCACGCGTTCGCCCGCCGCATCGGACGCACACGTGCCCAGCCCCTCGAGTTTCCCGCTCATCCCCTTCTGAGTATCCCCTGAAGTGCTCTTCGGATACTCGTCAGCCTGGAGTGAAGTGGACCTACGTAGCGAAGGCCGAAGGCGGCTTGCAGCGGCCGGGCCGCTGGGGTAGGTAAGAGAAGTGAATCGCGCCGGCCATGCGTCAGTGACCATCGGCGGGGCCGAGGTCCCTGGAGCCGTTTCCCCCAAGGAGGCCCCTGCGCTCCTGATCGAAGGCCTCGGACGGAGCTTCGGTCCACGGGAGGTCGTACGTGATCTCGACGTGTCACTCGCGCGCGGAGAACGGCTCGCGCTCTGCGGGCCGAACGGATCCGGGCAAGACGACAATTCTCCGCTGCATCGCAGGCACCGTCACGCCGACTGCTGGTCGGATCAGCGTCTTCGGACACCGCTGCCGGCTCGCGGGAGGCGCGGCGCCTCATCGGCGTCTCCCTGTCCCAGGAGCGGTCCTTTTACCTGCGCCTCTCCGGCCGCGAGAACCTTCTCCTCTTTGCGGCCGTCGTGCAGCGGGATCGACCGCAAGAGAGCAGCCGCCCGCGAAGGTCGCACGAGCTAGCCGACGAGCTCGAGCTGACGGCGCTCCTGTCGCAGCGCACGGACCGCTGCTCCACCGGCCAGCTTCAGCAGCTCGCCTTCGCGCGGGCGCTGGTCGGCGATCCCGTCCTCCTCTCCTCGACGAGCCGACGCGGTCACTGGACACCGCAGGCGACCGAGCGTCTGTGGCAGGCCGTCAACGCCCGTCCGCAGGTTGCCCTGGTGATCGCGACCCATCGAGAAGACGACGTGCGCCCGCTGCCAGCGGCGCCTGGACCTCTCGATGACTGTCGAGCTTGACGGCCATCGGAGCCGCTGATCCGCCGTGACCGTCGATCACTCACTTCCTACCGGCTCCCCTTCCTGCTGGACGCCTTCTACGGAGTCATCGACCTCGGGCTCTACTACTTCGTCTCGAAGACCTTCGGCCGGCGCTTCGACGAGCGATCTCGGGGGCGCACCAACGTACTTCGCGTTCGCCGCTGTCGGATTGATCTGGGCGCAGTCCTCGAGGCGACGAGCTCGAGCGTCGGCTACCGGATCCGGGACGAGCAGGTCACGGGAACGCTGGAGGCGATCAGCACGACTCCTGTCACCTCGCTCGAGCTTTGCGTCGGAATCGTCGGCTTCCCCTTCGCTGTTCGCCTCGGCGCGCGCGGCGTTCTACCTCGTGGTCGCCGCCGCGCTGATGAATCTGGACGTGGGGAACACGAGCTGGATCGGGCTTGTGCTGGTCTTCGTCTCGACCGGAGCGGCGATCGCGCCGCATCGGGATCCTCGCGGGTGCCGCCGTGCTGGTGATGAAGCGTGGGCACATCATCTCCGGCGAGGCCTCGTCTTCCTGATGAGCGTGCTCGGAGGGATGGTGTTCCCCGTCTCGGTCCTGCCTGCTCGGCTCCAAGCACTGTCCGCGTTGATCCCCCTGCGCTACGCGTTCGACGGCGCGCGCCAAGCTCTGTTCGAAGGCTCCGGTTGGGAAACCGACGTGCTCGTTCTCGTCCTCTTCGCCGTCGTTCTCTGGCCGCTCTCCGTGTTCCTGTTCAGCAAGGCTGGTGCTTGGGCCCGACGAGCGGGCTCGATCGCCGAGTACTAGGAGGACGGTGGCCGGTCGCCGGCTCTCGCCGCCGAGCGAATCCGGCGCCATTCGAGAAGTCCGGGAATCGCCCAGCGGGCGAGCCAGAACGGCCGGTAGAGATAGACGAGCAAGAGTGGCCCCTCCCGCGGCGGGCATAGGGGTGCTTGAAGCGCATGAAGTCGGCCGGCGGGACGAGCTTCCGCAGCACGAAGCGCGCGCGTGCACGCAGACCATGCTGCCGAGAGAGCCAGTAGTAGCCGGCCGCGCCGGCGCTCGGAGTGGCGATGTCGAGCGCCACGCCGTCGGTCAGGCCGGGCTCGCCGAGTCCGAGGTCGGCGCGGAGCCTCTCGCCAGAGGGAACGAGGCCGAGCCCGGCGGCGAAGGCAGCCTTCCGCGCCGACCTCGCGCGCGAGCTCGGCCGCGTGTTCCCATGACGTACCGGTCGGCGACCGCGATGGCCCGCTCGAGGTCGTAGAGCGTCGCATCCTTGCCGACGCCGTGATGGGCGGCGTGAAGCGCGACGACGAGGCATCGCGCAGCCTCGTTCGGCACCTCGACCGTCTCGCCGGCGAGCATCACGGCTTCGGTCTCGCGTGCGAGAACCTCCCACTCGTCGCCCTCCGCGCCCCACAACCTGTCGTGCACCTCGACGGGCACGCGCCCGGGCGCCGTCCAGACGGACGGCATGGTGGCCCACACCCGGTGTCACCTCCGGCACGAGGCGGTAGCCGAGATCGAAGAACTGCGTGCCCGGCCGCATCGGCCTGGGCGGGATCGACGAGCAGGTCGACGTCGACCGACGCGCGCGGAGGCGCCGCGGCGCGAGCCATTCCTGCTGAGCGGGCCCTTGAGGAGAATCGCGCGAATCCCAGCGTCCCTCAACGTCGCGACGGCATCCGCCGACGCGCGCTCGATGACGAGAGACGCCGCCGCGACGAGGAGCGGCTCGCCCACGATCTCCTCCGCCCGCGCACGGACGTCGGGCGCGACGCCGTGCCCCGCATTACCCTCGCTCCCCACGTCAGAGGGTACTCGGAGCGGCCACGGGTGTGATCGGCTACGAGACGAGCTGTCTCGAGCCGCTCGGCGAAGCGTTCCTCGGAGAACGTCGCCGCATGCGCCCGGATCGCCTCTTCGCGTCCCACTCGCGCCCGAGGAGCTCGCTGCACGCCTTCCGCGATCTCGCCAGGCGTCCGGCCGCTCGAAGAAGACACCTGTCACGTCCGGCACGACCGTGTCGAGGTAGCCGCCCCAGCGGAGGGCGGCGACCGGCTTGCCGAAGGCGGCGGCCTCGACGGGAGTGAGGCCGAAATCCTCGCGCGACGCCGCCACGAGCCCGGCGCAGCTTGCGTAGAGCCACCGCAGACGTGCATCGGATACCTCGCCGAGCAGGCGGACGTTGCCCGGCAGCGACGCTTCCAGCGCTGCGCGCCCGGGCCCCTCGCCGACGACGACGAGGCGCTGCTCCGGGCAGCAGGCGGAAGGCATCGACGGTCTCGGCCACGTGCTTGTAGGGGAGCAGGCGGGCGACGGTGAGCAGGAACCCTGGCTCGATGTCGGGAACGGCCTCGACCGGCCCGTCCGGGTCGAGGCTCGACGGCGGGTGCAGCACCTCGGCATCGATCCCGTAGACCGCCCTGATCTGCTCTCTGACGAACGTCGAGTTCGCGATGTAGGTGTCGGCGCTCGTCGCCGCGCGCCGGTCGAAGCGCTCGCAGGTACGGATCGAGCAGGCGAAGGCCCAGCTTCGAGCCGCCGACCGACGGGCGGTCGCCGAGGTAGTCGTCCCGGCGGTAGAGCCACTTCGCCGGCGAGTGGCAGTAGACGATCTTGCGCCCGTCCGTGCGGATGCCGTGCGCCCAGCCGCTCGAGCTGCAGACGACGACGTCGGCGTCCACTCGCGAGCGTGGAGAACGCGAGCGGCAGGAGCGGGAGCGCCAGCCGGTGACGCTCCCGCAGCAGCGCTGGCCCGGTCGAGCCAGAGCGGGCGCACGTCTCGGTCGCGGAACTCCGGGAAGGTCGTCGCCGGCTCGTAGAGCGACGTGTAGACGGGTGCGTCGGGAAACGCACGGCAGAGAGCGAGCACGACGCGCTCCGCGCCACCCCGTCTGGGTCAGGTAGTCGTGCACGATCGCGACGCGAGCGCCCCGGATCGCCTGCCCGGCCTCCACGCATCCCAGCCTAGACTCGATCGCGCCATGCAGAGCTCCCACGCTCGCTCCCCTGCTGCGGCCAGGCGGTCGTCGTCGTCGAAACCTTCGTCACCCTTGACCGGCCCGAGCTCGCCCGCGGCCTGGTGTTCGTTCGCGAGCCGCGGAAATCCCGGTGGTGCTCAGCCCCGAGGAGGTTGCACGCCTGCTGGAGGTGGCGCCGGGGCTGAAGTACAAGGCCGCGCTCTCGGCCGCCTACGGCGCCGGCCTGCGGATTGCCGAGGTCGCCAACCTCAAGGTGGCGGACGTCAACTCCAGGCGGATGCTGCTCCGGATCGAGCAGGGGAAGGGCCGCAAGGACCGCTTCGCAATGCTGTCGGAGCGGCTGCTGGAGCTGCTCCGCGACTGGTATCGCATTGTCCGGCCGCCGGTGTGGCTGTTTCCCGGCCGGGATCCGCTGCTGCCGGTGACGACGCGGCAGCTCAACCGCGCCTTTCATGCCGCCGCAACCATGGCCGGGATCAAAAAGCGGGTGAAGCCGCCCCCCGAACATTGACGTCCGCGTCATTCAAGTGCTGCTCGGCCATACCAAGTTGGAGACGACGGCGCTCTACGCCCAGGTGGCAACCAACACCATCCGCAAGGTGATGAGCCCGCTCGACCGGCTGACGCCGCTGATCACGAGGAGGCCCGAACCGCCGGCATAGCGGTCGACGGTGGTGCCACGTCCGGCGCTCGAGGTCGCGGACATCTTCCGCGACTTTGGTGCCGCCTGGCGTAACGCCAACGCCGGCCATCTGAGCCTCGACCAGCTGAAGGTGATGAGCGCGATCGAGCGCTGTCGCACGGCGGCACTCGGCGGCCACGTCGCCGTCTGCGAGAAGTGCGAGCACACGCAGATCGCCTACAACAGCTGTCGCAACCGGCATTGCCCGAAGTGCCAAGCCGCGGCGGCGAGGGCGTGGCTGGCGGCGCGGGAGGCGGAGCTGCTGCCGGTGCCATACTATCATCTCGTCTTCACCCTGCCGGCAGCGATCGCAGACATCGCCTGGCAGAACAAGACGGTGGTCTACGACCTCCTGTTCCGGGCAACATCCGAGACGTTGCTGACCATCGCCGCCGATCCCCAGCATCTCGGCGCGCAGATCGGAATGACCGCCGTGCTGCACACCTGGGGCTCGTCGCTCACCCACCATCCGCACCTGCACGTGATCGTCCCGGGCGGCGGGATCACGCCAGACGGAAGCCAGTGGATACCGTGCCGGCCTGGCTTCTTCCTGCCCGTCCGCGTGCTCTCGCGGCTGTTCCGCCGGCTGATCCTGGAAAAGCTCGCTACCGCCCACGCGCAGGGCCGGCTCGTCTTCTTCGGGGCGCAGGCTTCGCTGACCGGCGGTCACGCCTTTGCCGACGCCCTCGCACCTCTGAAAAAGACGAAGTGGTTCGTCTACAGCAAGCGCCCGTTCGCCGGGCCCGCGGCGGTGCTGGCCTACCTCTCCCGCTACACCCACCGCGTCGCCATCTCGAACAGCCGCCTGATCGCCATCTACGACGAAGGCGTTACCTTCCGCTGGACGGACTACCGCGCGGATGGTCGCGCCCGCCACAAGACGATGACCCTGGCACCCTCCGAGTTCATCCGCCGCTTCCTCTTGCACGTGCTGCCCGCCGGCTTCCACCGCATCCGCCACTACGGCCTCTTCGCTAACGGCCAGCGCCGGGACATGATCGCCCGGGCGCGCCGGCTGCTCAACGCGGCAAAGCCCCCGGTTTCAGAGACCGAAAGCCGCGCCGTCGACGAGGCCGACGCGAGCGACACGGCGGCGACACCCGGTTACCGCTGTCCCTGCTGCGGCAGCCGGATGATCGTCATCGAAACCTTCGCCGCCGGAACCACGTCGCACCGCCGGCCGCCGCCGATCTTTGCCATCCGGATCGACACGTCATGACCGCCGCGTTCGAACCAGCGACAAATGCCCGCTCGAAGCACCGGTCATCGACCGGTAACAATCCGGCTCGCCCGCGTCCGCCCGCCCGCCCGTCAAGACGCCGATCGCCCGCCTGCGCGCCCCTATCGGACCCGCACATCGCACCGGCGCTCGCCGTCTGGCGAGCGCCGCGTCGCCCGATCGCCAATCACACCGACCCCCGCCGGTCCGCCGCGCCGCTCAAATCCCCATAGCACGCGCTCACCACGACACGCTCGTGCGGCGTCCCGCGGTTTCCTTCCCTGGAGGCTTGCGGACGCCGGCCGAGCTGCCAACCCGTCGTCGCCGTAAGGCCGGCATCCACAACCCTTCACAGAAGCGGATGTCG
>CAVZNF010000005.1:0-489108 GCA_963776565.1 uncultured Gaiellaceae bacterium | reverse complement strand
TCGACTCTGTGCTTGCGGTGGTGGTGGCGCTGCTCGTGTTGGCACAGGCCTTCCTGCTCGCGCGCGTCGCGGCTCGCGCGTTCGATGAGCCGTCGCTCGACGACGTAGCCCCCGCTCTCGTCCTGCTAGGGCTCGTCGTCATTGCTCGGGCAGCGGGGGCATGGGGCTTCGAGGTCGCCGGGAGGCGGGCCGCGGCCGAGGTCGTCTCGCAGCTCCGCCTCGACGTCGTCGACGCGAGGCTCCGTCGCCGCCCCGCGGCTCTCGACGGGACGCAGACCTCCGAGGCGACCACGGCGGCGGTCACGGGCGTCGACGCGCTCGAGGCGACCTTCGCGCGATACCTCCCGCAGATCGTGCTCGCCGCCGTCGTCCCGATCGCGGTCCTGGCGATCGTGGTGTCGATCGACCCACTGGCCGCCGGCGTGATGATCCTCACGCTTCCGCTCGTCCCGGTCTTCATGTGGCTCGTGGGCCGGCAGACCGCTCGGAAGGCGCGTGACGCTGGCGGGCGCTGGCGCTGCTCTCGAACCACTTCCTCGACGTCGTGCGGGGGCTGCCGACGCTACGGGCCTTCAACCGCGGAGCCGTTCAGGCAGAGCGCATCGCGAGCGTGAGCGACCAGTACCGCAGGACGACGATGGGGACGTTGCGGCTCGCGTTCCTGTCCGGCGCCATCCTGGAGCTCGCGGCGACGCTCGGGATCGCGCTGGTCGCCGTCGTCGTCGGGGTTCGGCTCGCGGAGGGGAACATCGGCTTCGAGGCGGCGCTGACCGTGCTCGTACTAACTCCTGAGCTCTACCTGCCGATCAGGAACCTCGCGGCCCAGTGGCATACGAGCGCGACGGCGCTGCCGTCGCAGAGCGACTTCTCGACCTGTCGGAGGCTCCCGCGTTCGCCCTCGAGTCGGTGCGGCTTCCGAGTGCGGCGCTCGCGCCGATCGCGTTCGAGCGGGTCTCGTACCGGTACCCGACACGTGAGCTCGACGTGCTCCGCGACGTCGAGCTCGGAATCGAGCCGGGCGAGCGTGTCGCGATCGTCGGGCCGAGCGGCGCGGGGAAGTCCACGCTGCTGTCTCTTCTCATGCGTTTCGCCGAGCCGTCGTCCGGCCGGATTCTCGTCGGCGGCGACGATCTCGCCGGCATCGATCCGAAGGCGTGGCGCCGCCTTACGGCGTACGTGCCACAGCAGCCGACGCTCTTCCGGGGGACCGTCGCGGACAACATCAGGCTCGGCGCGCCCGCTGCGGCCGACGAGGCGGTCCGCGCTGCAGCGACTCTCGCCCGCGCGCACGCGTTCGTCAACGCGCTTCCCGACGGATACGAGACGGTGGTCGGCGAAGGAGGACGTGCCCTCTCGGCGGGGGAGAGGAGACGCGTCGCGCTCGCGCGCGCGTTCCTGCGGGACGCGCCGCTGGTGCTACTGGACGAGCCGACGGCCGACCTCGATCCGGAGAGCGCGTCGATCGTCGCCGACGCGATCGACGTGCTGCGAGAGGGAAGGACGCTCGTCCTCGTAGCGCACCGTCCCGAGCTCGCCGAGCGTGCCGACCGGATCGTCCGCATCGGCGCCGTGGCGGAGGCCGTCGCGTGAGAACGACCCGTCGCTTGCTCGGGCTTGCCGGCATGCCCCGCGGCCGGATGGCGCTCGCCCTGGTGCTCGGGGCGCTCGCCGTGGGTTTCGGGGTCGGGCTGATGACCGCCGCCGGCTATCTCATCTCGCGGGCGGCCGAGCAGCCGCCGATCCTCGCGTTGACGACGACGATCGTCGTCGTTCGTTTCTTCGCGCTCGCGCGGCCGCTGGCGCGCTACCTCGAGCGTCTGGCGTCCCACGATCTCGCGCTCCGCGCGCTCGGCCGGATCCGCTCGACCGTCTACCGGGACATCGAGCCGCTCGCGCCGGGCGAGCTCGACGCGTACCGACGCGGCGACCTCGTAAATCGGCTGGTCGCCGACGTCGACGCGCTTCAAGGGCTCTACGTCCGTGGGATCGGGCCGCCGCTCGTCGCGCTCGTCGTGTCGACGGCCTGTGTTGTTGCGACGGCCGTCGTCCTACCCGCGGCAGCCGTGGTGCTGGCGCTCGGCCTCGCGCTCGGGGGAGTTGCCGTGCCGCTGCTCGCCGGGCGGCTGTCGCGTTTCGTGGGCCGGCGGCAAGCCGTTGCGCGAGGTGAGCTCGCCGCCGAGCTCGCGGAGATCCTGCGCGGTGCTCCCGAGCTGGCCGCGTACGGTCGGGAGGACGACGCATTCGCTCGAGTCGCATCCGCCGACGCGGAGCTTCGCCGACTCGCCCGGCGGGACGCCTTCGTCTCCGGCGTCGCAGACGCTGCCCTGGTACTCGTGGCCGGGCTGACGCTCGTCGGGGTGCTCGCGCTCGCGGTCGCCGCGCACGACGACCGGGACGCTCGACCGCGTGCTCGTGGCGACGCTGGCGCTGCTCGCGCTGTCCTCGTTCGACGCAGTGGCGCCACTCCCGGCCGCCGCACGCGAGCTTCCGTCGACCCTCGCGTCCGGCGCGCGCGTGCTCGAGCTCACCGGCCGCATGCCGGCGATCACGGACCCTCTGGCTCCAGTGCCGGCCCCGAGCGCGCCGGTCGCTGTCGCGCTCGAGGACGTGACGGCACGCTATGGCGACGGACCAGCAGCTCTCGACGGCGTGACGCTCACCATCAGGCCCGGACAACGCGTCGCCCTGGTCGGGCCGAGCGGAGCGGGCAAGACGACCGTCACGAACCTCTTCCTCCGATTCCTCGACCCCGAGCGCGGCCGCGTCGTCATCGGAGGCCGCGACGCGCGCGAGCTACGTCTCGAGGACGTTCGGCGCACCTTCGCTCTCGCCGGCCAGGAGGCGCACGTCTTCGCCTCGTCCATCCGCGAGAACCTCAAGCTCGGCCGACCGGACGCGACCGACGACGAGCTCGTCGACGCCCTGCGGCGTGCGCGGCTCGCCGACTGGGTCGAGTCGCTTCCGGAGGGGCTGGACGCGCTCGTGGGAGAGGAGGGAGGGCGGCTCTCCGGCGGTCAGCGGCAGCGGCTCGTGGTCGCACGGGCCCTTCTCGCGGACGCGCCGGCGCTCCTCCTCGACGAGCCGACGGCGCACCTCGACCCGGACACGGCGGAGGCGCTCGTCGCGGACGTATTCGACGCCGCAGGCGACCGCTCCGTCCTGCTGATCACGCATCGCCCGGAGGGGCTCGACCTCGTTGACGAGATCGTTTCGCTTGCGGCGCGCTAGGACTCGCCGTCGCCGCGCGGTCGGGACGCGATCCAGCCGCAGCTCGGACAGGCGAAGACGGCGATGACGATGCCGCCCAGAGGGCTCGTCTCCGCCTCCTCGCGCGTCGTCGGCTCCCGGAGCTCGTTCGCCTGGTGGTTCATCGCAGCGCCGCAGCGCGGGCAGGTCATCTCGGGCTTCAAGACGGCTCTCCAATGGTGACGTGCTCGCGGCCGTGCCGCAGGGTCTCCGCCATCCAGACGAGCTCGTCGAGGAACTTATCGATCGCGAGGAACGACTCGTCCACGAGGCTGCCGTCCTCGTCGAACCGGCTCCGGACGTTGTTGACGTTCACGTCCCAGAAGATCGTGACGAGGCCGAGCTCGCGGAGCACCGGCAGCAGGTTCTCGATTACTCGCGCGCCACCGAAGATCCCAGCCGAGACGCCCGACGACCCCCACAGCCTTGTGGATGTACTCCGTCAGGTTCGTGTCGAGCACGTGCTTAAGAGACCTGGGTAGCCGCGGTTGTACTCCGGGGCCACGAGCACGATCGCGTCGGCGCGGTTCATCGTGTCCGCGAATGCGGGATCCTTCGCTGCATCGCCGGCATCGTCGGTCGGGATCGGGAGAGTCGCGACGTCCAGAAGCTCCGTCACGATCCCCGTGCCGTTGCGTCATTCGCTCGTGGATGAACCGCGCCGCGTGCTCGCTCATCCGACCCTGCGCTCGGTGTGCCGAGGATCACGGGGACGAACAGCGGCCGGGCGACGTCTGTTCTCGATCGGGTGACGTTACTCAAGGCGCCGTGACCGTCGTTGCGACCGTCCGCGCGAGGACGTAGGGTCCAGCGACCGTGGCCGAGATCCTTGCGCTCGTAGCCGCATTCTTCTTCGCGCTCGCCGCGACGCTCCAGCAGAAGGGCGCGCTCGGCATGGGGGAGGTGTCGCTCGGTTCGCCGAAGTCACTCCTGAAGCTCGCGAGCCAGAAGTGGTGGCTCGCCGGGACGCTTGCGCTCCTCTGCGGCTACGGGTTCCAGGCCGTCGCCCTCGCGAACGGCCGGCTCGCGGTGATCCAGCCGCTGCTCGTGACGACGATCGTGTTCGCGCTCCCGCTCGGCTACTTCTTCACGAGCCAGGAGATCAACCGCCGCGAGATCGGCGGCGCGGTCGTGGTCGTGCTCGGGCTCGCAGCCTTCATGGTCATCGGAGACGCGGCCGACGGCAACGACAACGCCCCGGCGAACGAGTGGGCGCTGGCCGTCCTCGTGTTCGGCAGCATCGCTGCCGTGCTCCTGGTTATGGGGAACAAGGGGTCCCTCGTGCGCAAGGCCGGCCTCTACGGCGCGTGTGCAGGCGTCCTGTACGGGCTCTCCGCCTCGCTCTGCAAGCCGACCGTCGAGATCCTCGGCGACGACGGCTTCGGCGCGGTGCTCACGAGCTGGGAGGCGTACGCCTTCGCCATCGCTGGCATCCTCGCATTCGTCGTGCAGCAGGTCTCGCTCGCGACGGGGAAGCTCGCAGCGTCGGTCGCGAGCGTCTCGGTGTGCAACCCGCTCGTCAGCATCCTCATCGGGACCGTTCTGCTCGACGAGCGACTCGCCGAGCCGACATGGCACAAGGTGGTCGCGTATTGCGCCCTCGGGGTCGCGTTGTTCGGCGCGGTCGTCATCTCGTTGGCGACAGAGGGGGACAAGGAGCCGGACGCCGCTCCCGTCCTCGCGCCCGCGACCTGAACCGGGTTACGCGCCGGCCGCAGCTCGTACGTGACCGGCAGACTCGGGCAGCAGGAGAATCGCGCCGACGAGGAAGCAGAGCCCGCCGAACGCCGTGAAGACGTTCGCGACCGCGAGGTCGACGACGCTTCCGCTCGACGGCACCCAGAACGCCGCGATCGCCGAGATCCCGAAGGCGATGCAGCCGAGCAGATTGACGGCGGCGATCCTCCACTCGAGCCCCCGGCGTCGGGTCCAGAGGTAGCCGCCGCAGACCTCCGCGTACGCGAGGTAGCCGGAGACCAGGAAGCAGGCGGACCCGACGACGTCGGGGTCCACACGAGCCGGTCGTACGCCTGAGCGTCGAGACCCGCCTGCATCGCGCGGAACGTGTCGACGTTGAAGAACAGCGTCCCGACGAGCTGCACGCCGCTGCTCCACCAGTCGATCCGGTGCGGCTCGAAGCTCACTGCGCGGAACCGACGCTTGCTCACGACAGGCCCCTGTTGCGCGTTGATCGTCTCCAGCCACAGCAACGCGGCGGCCGAGGTGAAGAAGATCGAGCCGACGAAGAACACGATCCCGTCCACCTGCGAGCCGACGAGCTCGACGAATCCCGGGAACGGACCGACGAAGAAGCACGTCGATCCGAACGCGAACAGGACTCCGATCCACCACGAGACGCGCCAGCGGCGCCCACCAGACTCCCGCCGCGTGCCCGGCGAGGCGCGACGTCCGCTTGCGATGAGCGCGTGATGCCCACTCGGTCACGCCGCCGTCGGCGCGTCGCCAGGTGACGTGCGTCGCGAACGGCCCGACCGACGATCGGGCCGAGACCGTCCAGCCCTGTCGGCGTCAGCGGATACCGCGTCACGTGTCGCTGAAGCTACGCGGGCGGTCGCGGTGTGAACGGCTGCAGCTCGTCCTGGCCTTCCTGGATCACGCCGTAGTGCGACTCGGGAACCTCGTTCCACGCCCCGGCGAGGTCGCCGAGAGGCTCGGACACCACGAGCCGCGACTCGTCCGACACCTGCTGCAGGACGGCTACCTCCGGATGCTGTTCGCGCAGCGTGTCGACGCGCGTGGAGTAGAAGAGCGAGCGCGACTTTCCCTCGCTCGAGTATCGAAACGCCCACAGACGCGTCCCGTCGGTCGTCGCCACCGTCATCTGGATCGGATGCTCGACGCCCTGCGCGTACCCCACGTGCTCGATGAAGCCGACCGCGCGCTCGACCGCTCCCGGCGGATCGTCCTCGAGCCCCATCGTGAGGGCGAGGTAGAAGAAGACCTCCGAGTCGGTCGAGCCCTCGATCGACGGATACAGCGCCGGATCCACCGCGAGGACGAGCTCGCGTTTCACCCGGTGGAAGTCGCCGAGGGCCCCGTTGTGCATCCACAGCCAGTTCCCGTGACGGAACGGGTGGCAGTTCGTCTGCTGCACGGGCGTTCCCGACGAAGCGCGGATGTGCGCGAACACGAGATGCGACTCGATTTGCGCCGAGAGGTCACGCAGGTTCCGGTCGTTCCACGCCGGCTCGACCGAGTGGAACGTTCCCGGCGTCGGCTGCGTGCCGTACCAGCCGATGCCGAACCCGTCGCCGTTCGTCGCCTCGGCGCCCATGGTGGAGTGGAGGCTCTGGTCGATGAGCGAGTGCTTCGGCTTGAAGAGAAGTTCCTCGACAAGGAGGGGCGATCCCGAGTACGCGAGCCAGCGACACATCAGTGCGCGAAGGCGGTCCCGGACGCCTCGTCGTGGATCGGCGCGGGCTGCGCCTCGAGCCGTGGAAGCTGGCGCTCGAGGTCGGCCACGAGCATGTCCGCCATGTCGTGCGTGAAGCCACGGCGGACGACGACGCGCAACGCGGCGAGGTCGGTGCGCTTCTCGGGGAACGTGTACGCCGGAAGCTGCCAGCCTCGCTCGCGCATCGCGTTCGAGACGTCGAACACCGTGTAGTTGTCGATGCCGTCCTTCAGCGTGAAGGCGAAGACGGGCAGCTCGTCGCCGCGCGTGAGGAGCTCGAACGGGTCCGATCTCCTCGATCTTCCCGGAGAGCCGCGTCGCGACGTCGCGCGCGTAGCCCTGCACGCGTCTGAAGCCGTCGTAGCCGAGCCGGAGGAAGTTGTAGTACTGCGCGACGACCTGCGCGCCGGGGCGTGAGAAGTTCAGCGCGAAGGTCGGCATGTTGTCGCCGAGGTAGTTGACCCAGAAGATGAGGTCCGCCGGCAGCGCGTCCGCGTCGCGCCAGACCACCCAGCCGACGCCCGGATACACGAGGCCGTACTTGTGCCCCGACGTGTTGATGGACGCAACGCGGGGGAGACGGAAGTCCCACTCGATGTCCGGGTCGAGGAACGGAGCGATCATCGCGCCGGACGCCCCGTCGGCGTGCACCGGCACGTCGATCCCGGTCTCGGCCTGGAACGCGTCGAGCGCGTCGCAGATCTCCTTCACGGGCTCGTACGCGCCGTCGAAGGTCGAGCCGAGGATCGCGACGACGCCGATCGTGTTCTCGTCGCAGAGCTTCACCGCCTCCTCCGCGGAGAGCGTGAAGCGAGTGCCCTCCATCGGGACGAGGCGCATCTCGACGTCCCAGTAGTTCGCGAACTTCTCCCAGCAGACCTGGACGTTGATGCCCATGACGAGGTTCGGCTTGTCGATCGGCTTGCCCTCGGCCGTGCGCCGCTGCTGCCAGCGCCGCTTGAGCGCGAGCCCGCCGAGCATTGCCGCCTCGCTCGAGCCCGTCGTCGAGCAGCCGGTCGCCGCGTCGGCGTCCGGCGCGTGCCAGAGGTTGGCGAGGATGTTCACGCAGCGCGCCTCGATCTCCGCGGTCTGCGGGTACTCGTCCTTGTCGATCATGTTCTTGTCGAAGCACTCGGCCATGAGCTTTTCGGCCTGAGGCTCCATCCACGTCGAGACGAACGTGGCCACGTTGAGCCGCGCATTGCCGTCGAGCATCAGCTCGTCGTGGATGATCTGGTACGCGACGTCCGGAGGCATCTCGCCCTCCGGAAGCGCGTGGCGGGGGATCGTCTGCGGTCTCGAGGCTGAAGTGCGGCGCGACTGCGAGATCGTCCGATTGCGCATGCGACGTGCGTGGGTGTTTGAGCGTCACGTGTCCTCCGTCGGCGGGTCGCGCGAGTATCGCAGCGCCGGCGATGCCGCAGTCGGCCGGCCACCGGGAGCCGATCCAGCCGCACTGCGCCGTAGCCTTCCCGCAATGGAATCGCCCGCCGAGCGGCGCGTCGAGCTACTCATCCCGATGCGGACGTTGATCCTCGTGCTCGGGGCGCTCGGCATCGCCGTCGCATTCGCGGCGATCGGCGACACCTTCCTCATCGTCTTCGTCGGCATCTTCCTCGCGCTCGTCTTCGAGTACCCGGTTCGCTTCGTGATGGCGAAGACGCGCATGTCGCGGGGTCTCGCGGCGACCGTCACCGTCATCGGGACCGCGCTCGCCGTGACGGCGCTCATGCTCTTGCTGCTGGTTCCGCTCGTGGGCAGCGTGCGCGACTTCCTCCAGGAGCTCCCGGCGACCGTCGAGCAGCTCCGCGACTCCGACGAGCTCTCCTGGCTCGGCGACTCCGGCGCTGCCGGGAACGTGCAGGACGGAGCGCAGCAGGTCTCGGTTTCGATCCCGGACGCGATCTCCGGCGTGCTCGGCATCGCGGGCTCGTTCTTCGGGCTCTTCCTCGCCGCCTTCACGATCATCTTCATCTGCCTGTTCCTGCTCAGCGACATCGTGAACCTCAAGCGGGCGCTCGCGAGCGTGCTGATGCCCGGCGAGGAGGAACGCTGGCTCGACGTCTGGGAGAGGGTCACGACCTCGATCTCGCGCTGGGCAATCGGGGTGGTCATCATCTCGGTCATCGCCGGGGTGACGCAGGGAACGACGGCGTGGCTGCTCGGGTCGAGCTACGCAGTCGCTCTGGGCGTGATCGCCGGCCTGCTGGACATGATCCCGAACATCGGTGCGACGATCGCCGGGTTCATCCTCGTTCCGACGCTGTGGGCCGAGGAGGGTGTCACTGCGGCGATCATCATGCTCGTCGTCGTGCTCGTGTACCAGCAGGTCGAGAACAACATCCTGACGCCGAAGATCCAGGGCAAGGCGGTCAACCTCTCGGGGTTCTTCATCATCGTCGCCGTGACCCTGTTCGGCGCGCTGCTCGGCGTGCTCGGCGCCCTCACAGCCGTGCCGCTGGCCGCGACGATCCAGATCTTCGTGCAGGAGCTGACGAAGGCGCGGCGCGAGCAGGTCGCGGAGGCGAAGGCGGCCGGGGAAGCCGGGCACGACACCGCGCCGGCCGGCGGCGTCCCCTAGGCGCTCAGACTCACCGGCTGCGCGGCCAGCCAGACGGCCGTGCCGACGAACAGCACGTAACCGGCGGCGAGGATCCCGATCCGGACGTCGCGGGACTTGAGCCTCATGCTGATCGCCGCGAAGAAAAGCGCGATGGCGAAGAGGACGACCGCCAGCATGTACCGGTCGGCGCGCTCGATGTTGCGCGCCACCGCAAGACTGAATTCGCCTGCCTCCGCCTCCAGAGCATCCGCCTTCGTCGACGCGGCCAGTCGGTACTGCGGCATGACGAACGGCGAGAGCGGGGCGGTCTCGTTCTCGCGCGGCCGGGTGGCGATCCACGCTTCGAACGCAGGTTCGAATTCGGCTCGGAACCGCTTCCGATAGAAGGACGAGAGCTCACCCTGTCGTTGCGCATACGCGTCGATCCACTGGGTGAAGAGCGCGAGGTCGATCTGGGCCTGTCGGTTTGCCACGCTGGCCTGGCGCGTCGACTCGACGCGCGCGGCGATCGAAGCGCTCTGCGCCTGGGCCTGCTTGCCCCTCCAGACCGACGACTGATACGTCGCCCACGCTGTTGCGATCGCGGCCAGGGCCAACAGGATCGCGGCCAGCAGTTCGAGCCGATGCTCGGACGCCGGCGTCTCGCTCACGAGGATGCCACTCCCTGTTCGTCGCAGGGGACGGGTGCGTCGACCCCGACCGCGGCTTGCTCCTCACCGAGGATCACCAGCGTCCGTTCCATTGCATGCGGCTGGATGCTCCCGAGCCCCGGCCGGTACGGGTTGTCCAGCGCGTAGATGGCCAACACGGTGACCACGACCACCGTGGCGGCCGAGCCGATGAGCATCGCCTGTGACCGCTTCATCTCGGCGCTGTCCGCGAAGAACAGCATGTAGGCGAAGACCACACCGGCGGTCAGTAGGAGGACGATCCATAACGATGTCGGCGTGATGCCGGCCGCTCCGTGAATCCGGTCGCGACGCGCTTCCTCCCGATCCGAGGTCTGGTCGAGCCATTTGGAGAAGGCCGCCTGCTGGGCGGACGTCGTCGCATGTGCGGCGCGGATCGTGTGGAACAGCGCAACGCTCCACGGGTTGATCGAGTTGCTCTTGACACCGGCCCGCATCTCGGGCCATTCCTGGTGAACGACGTAGCGGGCGTAGCAGATGACCTGTCCCGACAATGCGTCTCGAGTCTCCTTCGGGAGGAACTGCGCCGTCTCGTACTGCTGTGCGACGATCAACGCTTCGGCGTCGGCGCCTGCGAGCGACTGGTCGTAGGTCGTGAATGCGAGGAAGATGACGAAGCCGGCGAAGATCGCGAAGCACGTCGCGAGCACGCCGAAGACGCCCGATGCGCGATCGCCGTCAGCGAAGAAGCTCCCCTCGGGCGCGCGCCGACGCACGAGAAGCATCGCGGCGATAGCGATCGCATCGACGACGACGATGATCAGGAGACCCCAGAGGAGGTTCATCAGGAGTCATCCCGACACATCGGCTCGGTTCCGGTCATGTTGGGCAGCGCGATGCGAGGGACCTGTCGTCGACTAGCCGGCGCCCTGCAGCTGCTGACGCCAGCCTCGCAGGAGGCCGTGAACCGCGGCGGCGCCGACGAGCGGCTCGTCGGGAAGCCGGAACGAAGATGGATAGAGGACGAACGGTCGGGTCTGCGGGCCGCCCAGACCGCCGTGGAACGAGATCAGCTCCTCGAACGCGCAGCCCTCGTCCAGCTGCGGGTCGTAGAAGCTCCCGATCATGATGTCCGCGACGTCTGCGAAGCCGTCGGTCCGGCGAAGATGCTGTGCGGCGGTGGGGGAGAAGTTCGCGAGCGGATCGTCGCCTTCGATCCTGTCGTCCGCGAGGTAGCGAACGCCACCGCCTCCGAGTGCGACCGCCCCGTCCTTCTCCGAGCGCACGAGCAGCCAACCGACGTGCGGATGCTCGCGGAGCGCGGGGATGAGCGCGGGGTGGCGGGTCTCGATCTCCTCGAGCGTCATGCGGCGCCGCTCGTCCATGAGGTAGATGAGGCCGAGGTTTCCCGACCCCATGACAACGACCTCGCGGTCGGACACGTCGTTCTTCGGCCGCTTCTTCGAGGGGTCCGTGCCGGTCGCCTCGCTCACCGCGAGCCCAACCATCGCGTTCTGCTCGTCGCCGCCGGAGTAGCCCGCGACTTCACCCGACGCCAGTGACCGCGCCACGAGGTCTTCGAGCGAATAGCCGTTCCTCTGCTTGAAGGTCGCTCCCTGCGTCTGGCCGTGATCCGAGAGCACGACGATCTCGTATGGGCGGGGCGAGTACCGGCGTGCGCGGTCGATGCGGCCGAACTGCTGATCGAGCTTCCGCAGCGCCTCGAGCGTGTCTGCACGCTCGAGGCCGGAGTGGTGGGCCACCTCGTCGTAGCTGGAGAAGGTCGCGTAGATCGCGGGCCTGCCCTTGAGCATGTCGGAGAGGACGCCGTACACGATGAGATCCCGCACGACGACGCACATCGCGGCGCGCATGAAGGGGTAGAGGCCGCTGCGGTGGCCACGCGGATTGACGTCTCGCCGGACCGCGCGCAGCGCCGCCGTCCACTCGAGAAAGACCTCCCAGAAAAAGAGCACGAGCACGCGTGTCACGTTGAAACCGTTCGAAAAGAACGCACGGTAGCCGGGGTTCGCGCCCTTCTCTGCCTCCATGCGGCTGACCGTGAGGATGACGTGCTCAGCCTCGCCCGAGAGGAGGTTGCCGCGGCTGGCGCCTCCGTCCGTGAGCAGCCCGATACCCGTGCCATGGCGGCGCTCGAGCTCCGCGCAGTCGGCAGGTGCCGAGCAAGCCATCGTCGTCGCCGTCGCCTTCTCGACCCAGCGGAACGCGGGGATGTTCTCGTTCGAGCCGAGAAGGATGCCCGCCTGGCTCGCTCCGGTCTGCGACGAGAGGTCCGGCTCCCACTCGGCCAGGCGATGGTCGCCGTCGGCGACCCAGCGGGCCATGTTCGGGGCGTTGCCGTCCCGCATCGCGCGCTGGAGGACGGGGAGGGCGAGCCCGTCGATCTCGAGGTAGACGATCCCCGGGACGTCGGTCTCGACGCGTTCGCCTGATCGACGCGCGATCCGCTCGATGACGCGGAGCGTGTACGTGTCGTCGTCGTTCGTCCCGAAGATCACGTCCAGGACGACCGTGACCGCCGAGGCGATGAGCGCGGTCAGGAGCGCCCACCAGAAACTGTCGACCTCGATGGCGTCTTCCGTGAGCGCAGACGCGGCGAGGAGCATGAGCGCATCGAGGACGAGGATGATGAGGAAGCCGAGAACGAGCGTGAGCGGCAGCTTGATCGCCGCGACGAGCGGCGGGATCAGCGCGTTGAGGACGGCGATGACGAGGGAGACGACGACGGCGCCGAGGAACGTTTGGATCGCGACGTGAGGCACGATCCAGGCCGCGATGAAGAGCGCGGCGGCCGCCACGAGCCAGGACACGAGGAGCCTGAACGGCTTGATCTTCGGGCGGACAAGCCGTTGCTCCATGGTCGTGTCTCGTGCGTTCAAAGGGCTCCTCTCGTTGCGATGGCGTCGTGCTCGCGAATACTGACGGCTTCGCGGCGCACGCGTATCCAGCTATCTACCCGGACTGCGCTCGCGCGTTGATCTCCTGAACGACCGCCGACTTCGCGTCCGCGTAGTTCTGCACGTACCGCCACTCGCGCGCTGCGAGCTCGCGCTTGGCGCTCAGGTACAGATCGCGGTCGTCGTCGTGCGTGCGCAGCCAGTCGCGGAAGGCGAGCATTCGCCCGACCTCCTCGCAGCCCTCGGAGAAGGTGTGGACGTTCACGTTCGTGTCGGGGCCTTTGAAGAGCCGGTGCTCGTACCAGTCGGGCTCTCTGATTCGCAGTGTGTAGCCGGCGCTCTCGAGCTCGGGCACGTAGGCGTCCTCGTCGGACGAGTCGGCCACCACCAGGATGATGTCGATCAGCGGCTTCGCCGCCAGGCCCGGCACCGACGTCGACCCGACATGTTCGACCTGCACGGCCTTCGAACCCAGCGCCGCCCGGATCCGGGTCGCCTCGCGCTCGAACAGTCGCGGCCACTCGGGGTCGTACTCGGCGAGCTCGATCGTCGCGTTGTGCTCGGTGAGATCTCCGACGGTCGCCGCACGTATCTCGTCGTCCGTGAGCGCCACGCCGAGACGTTATCCGGTGGCACGTTCGATCACGAAGTCTGCGCGAAGCTGACGTTCGAAGAACGTGAAGTCGGCTAGCTGTCGCCGCTGGGTGTCGTCTGACGAACTAGTGCTGGCGGCTCTCGGCCCGAATGCCTGCCCGGTACGAGAGTCGCCAGCCGAATGGACAACCGAGAGCCCGCGGGCTCGACACGACGTCGGGGCGGGCGCTCTATTCGGAGTCGAGCAGGAGCTGAAAACCCGCGATGCGATGATCCTGCAAGATCGCGACGTCCACATACGCGATCAGCGAGTACGGCAGAAAGACCAGTCGGTTGTCGCGCGTGGAGACCCTCGTTCCACTCTCGACAGCGCTGAGCTCCAGGGCGTCGAGCCGCTCGCCGTTCAGCGTCACGACCTCGAGCCGGACGTTCGCATCCTGGTGGGCGTGACTAAACGCTCGAACACGTTCGGAGAAGGCCCCGCCGAAGAACGCCATGTCGAACACTCGACAGCTATCGGTCGTTTGGCACGAATGGTCAAGCGACCGACGCTTGCGGGGCGGCGTCTCGTCTGAGATCCCAACGATCTACGCGATCCGTGGGGATGGCGGTTTCTCGATTCGCCGGACCCTCGGTGTGACGTTTGCTACCCACGCTGCTTGCGGGCTTCTTTGTGACAATGTTGACAAGCAAATGTGACTCTGGTTGGGTGCTTGCGAGATGAGGAACCTTCCGGGCTTCAGCCCGATGCGGCTGGCGCTGGTACTGACGGGGGGTTTCTTCGTCGTTGTTGTAGTGGTCGCGGTTCTTGCGACTCGGTCGGGCGGCAACGATGCACAGACTGCGTCAAACGTCACGACGCCCGCGGAGAAGAGACCGGTGAAGGTCGTCTTCACGGACACGGAACGCGCTCTGGAGGAGGAGACCGATGGCGGGATCGCGGGCTTGGGCATATTCAAGGCCAGCGGCGCGATCACAGACCGGGGGACCGTCACCACGTACCGGGGGCTGACCGGTGCGAACGACTCGGTGATCTTGCTTCGGTTCGTCACGAAGGGCAAGAAGGGCGGGATCACCTACTTGGTGAAGATCGACACGACACGAAGACCGGTCGTCTCGCGCTGGAAGATCGAGTCCGCGACGCGGGCGTACAAGGGGCTACAAGGCAAAGGCACCGAGACCGAAAACGCCACCTACACCGTCCAAACGCTGAGGGGAAGAGTGTGGCGCTAGTCGCCTAAGCAGTCCGCGACCTCTTGCACCAGAAAATCGGCATCGAGTCCCCGAGTTCGGTAGCCCTGTGCCCTCTGCAGCGACCTTGAATGATCCCGTCACGGCGTACGCCCCAGCGACGACGATCGGGGCTTTTGCCGGTCTCCTGAGCTTGTGCACGACGATCGCGAAGGCCGGATCTTCGTGGAGTCCGCGCCAGAGGCCTACCTCTACCTCCTCCACGTTGGACAGCCCAGCCTCCTCGAGGCACGCAAGCGGGTTGTCCTTGCTCACGATCGTCTGCGTAGTCTCAGTCGTCGTCGGTGCCTCTGACGACTCCGGGTCCGACCCCCCGCATCCAGCGAGCACCAGAATTAGGACGACGATCATGAGCGTACGCGGCACGGCCAGATCCTCGCGTGGTCGTCGAACAAGGTCAACCGGATCGCAAGCTCTCGGGGTTGACTCGCTCACCCGCCTTCCATAAGTCCCGGCCGCACCGAGTACGGAGCTTCCGAGGTTGATGGCTCCCTGAGTGGCTAACGCTTCGGCGAAGGTCAGTTGGGTTGCCGGACGAGGGCGCAACCGGCTCGGTGCTTTGCGCCGTTACTCGTCGGCATCGAGTCTGAACTCGTGTTTCTCGCCGTTCGCGAGATAGATGTTCGCGCGGCGTAGCGCCATGCCTGGTTCTTCGAGACCTCGCAGCCTGCGCTGCACAAACTCGACGAGCCTCGCGGTACCGACGATCTCTTCTACCGAGGAACCGACCTGAATCACGAGGTCGTAGTCCTCCTCGCCGCTCTCCCAGTTGCTTGTTGGAAGGGCTGCATGTCCATGCACTTCCGCGGTCGGCAGGAGACGCACGAGTACGCCTTCCTCTTCCAAGTCTTCGGCGAGTCCTTCGTACTGCTCGCGAAAGAGACGATATTCCGACGGATTAGGCCGAAGGAGGATCCGCAGCGGCACAACAACGCGACTGTAGCCCCAGAGAGGAAGGCCGCCGGCACCCTGCCCCCTAGTCCTAACCGAAGCGCCTCTGACGCAGCTTGTCGATCTCACCTTGGTTGAGCAGGCGGACCGGGTAACGGTTGAGTTCTCTGGCCGGGATCATCGCCTCACGGTAGGTCCTGTCCTTCGCCATCCATTCGTGCTGTGCGAACAGCGCCTCGTCGATATCGAGTTCGAGCACGGCGTCACCGTCTACACCCTCGTGCTCGTCGAGCCAGTCGGGTGAGATGAACACGCCTCGCTTCCTGCCGAGTCCTGGCCGCGTCCAGGTGTCGTCGCGGAAGCCGTCCCGGACGATCTTGCTCGCGCGGTACGTGCGGTGGTAGACGAGCATCTCGATCCAGTATGCGTACTTGCCTCTGCTCAAGCCGCGAACATCGCGGACAACGATCCCGAACTCGCCGACTACCTGCGGATCGACGAGCGGGCGTTCGAGTCGGTCTACAGTTCGAGTGTGGGCAAGAAAGTCGTCGACGAATCGCGAAAGTGCCCGATGTGTGGTCACACGACCTGGGTACTCCTCGACGGCCACTCAACCCTCCAAGCCCTTGAGGGCGGGCTCGAAGCCTTGGCGTACTCGTGTGAAAACTGTGGCTTCATCCGCTGGCATCGAATGGATAAGACAGCACGAACGGCGTAGCCTCCGAGCTGTCCGGGCTGAACTGACGCCCCCGTACTGCTCTAGTGCTTGTGACGATGGAACAACACGGTAAAGCGACGTCCTAGCAGGAGGACAATGTGAGCGACTATGCGGTGACCAATCCGGCAACGGGCGAACTAGTCAAGGCGTACCTGACGATCGGTGATGCGGAGCTCGCGGACGCGATCGCGACGGCCGATCGGGCGCACCGCGAGTGGTCGCGCACTGCGACGATCGAGGAGCGCGCCGCGCTGGTCCGACGCGTGGGCGAACTGCATCTGGAACGCCGCGGTGAGCTCGCAGAGATCATCGTCCGCGAGATGGGCAAGCCGGTCGACCAGGCCCTCGGCGAGGTCGACTTCTGTTCCGCGATCTACCAGTACTACGCCGACAACGCCACAACCCTGTTGGCGGATGAGCCGATCAGCCTCTCAGAGGGAGACGGTTCGGCGTTCGTTCGTCGCAGCTCCGTCGGCGTGATCCTCGGGATCATGCCGTGGAACTACCCGTACTACCAGGTTGCCCGATTCGCCGGGCCGAACCTCGTCGTGGGCAACGCGATCCTGCTGAAGCACGCGCCCCAATGCCCAGAGTCGGCCGCCGCCATGCAGACCGTGTACGACGACGCCGGCTTCCCCATGGGCGCGTACACCAACATCTACGCCACGAACGACCAGATCGTCGAAGTTATCGCCGATCCGCGAGTGCAGGGTGTTTCGGTGACCGGCTCGGAGCGAGCGGGCGCGGCAGTCGCGGAGATCGCTGGACGCAACCTCAAGAAGGTCGTGCTCGAGCTGGGTGGTTCGGACCCGTTCGTCCTGCTGAGCACGGATGACCTTGACGGTGTGGTGGAGTCTGCGGTCACTGCCCGGCTCGAGAACGCCGGCCAGGCCTGTAACGCTGCCAAGCGATTCGTTGTCGCGTCCGACCTCTACGAGCCTTTCGTGAGCAAGCTGACCGAGGCGCTGACGGCGATCGAGCCCGGCGACCCATCCTTGCCCGACTCGGCGATGGGACCTCTTTCCTCGGCGACAGCCGCCGACCGGCTTGAAGACCAGCTGCGCCGGGCGGTGGCGGGGGTGCCACTCTCGTTGGCGGGACACGCGATGGCAACTTCGTCGCGCCCGGCGTCCTCACGGGGGTCACCCCGGACAACCGCGTACACCGTGAGGAGTTGTTCGGGCCGGTAGCGATCGTGTATCGAGTCGATTCTGAGGACGAGGCTGTCGCGGTCGCCAACGACACGCCGTACGGGCTCGGCTCGTTCGTCTTCACCACCGACCCCGATCAGGCATTGCGCGTCGCCGATCGAATCGAAGCTGGGATGGTGTTCGTGAACGTCGTCGGAGCAGACGCAGCCGAACTCCCGTTCGGCGGCGTCAAGCGCTCTGGGTTCGGCCGCGAGCTCGGCCGCTACGCCACCGAGGAGTTCGTCAACCGGAAGATGATCCGCATCGGCGGATGAACCGGCTCCGATTCGTCGAGACGAGAAACTGCGGCGTTCAGGCAGCCACCCGGCCCCTCTCTCGGGTGCCCCGAACGGAGCATGCCGAGCCCATCGCGCGTCTGACACTCTCCGTGCACGCATCAGGAGAGGTCGGGCGTTTGCCTTGAACAGGGCGGTTCCCGAGGGGCCGACGAGGGGGCAGTAGCCGCAGCTATCCCCTCCTCCTACGTCCGGCCTCACTGCTGCGCATGCGTTCGATCGAGTCTCGAGCGGCCTGGCGTTCGATTGGCTCGGGCCGTCAGCGCAGCGAGGCGAGGCACCGGCGCGCTCGGGCTCAACTAGCAGTGTCTCGACTAGTGGAAGCCGCTTTCATTTTGGCGGAGGCCAAACCGTCTACGAAACGCGGAGTGGTGATGATGCGGGATTATCGTCGACCCACGCAACGCTCTCGTTCGAGCGACGCGGACGCATGGCGCGCTGCCCGCGCGCCTGCTTGCCCAGCCCCCGCGTACAGGCGCACACTGTCTACTGAGGCCGGCGACTGCACGTCGGTAAGTCGGAGTCGCGCGTCGCGCCTGACCGCAGGGCACACGACGGCTCGGTTGCCCGGCCCCTGTTGGGCCGGGTGCGCCCTGGTCGGTTCCCCTCCTTCCCCCACCGACTATTTGGCACGCGCCCGGCTCACCATTGCGAGTCGTTCGGGGCGGTGCCCGGCCTGCGAGATCCGAGTACCCGGCTGTCGTGCTCGACAGAGAGAAGACGGAGGGGACGGCCGCAGGCGGTAGGCGACGCCCCCTCGATCTCGGCAGGTGACGAACCAAATGGAGCGCCCTCGGATGGAGTAGCGACCCGATCACTAGACCGTGTGCGCGGTCTGGATCTTCCGAGTGATAGAAGGGGACTAGAGACGCCTGACGCGCGCTCCAGATTTCACGGGCTTCACCTACGACGCGCTCGATCCAGTTCCACCCCCCGGACGCGCCCCTAATCCCCAGTGCGCATCGTAGGACACGGCGGCGACGGCAGACCCGGGCAGCTCAGACGGTTACCGGTTCGGCGCCCAGGTGCCGTATCTCGACCCCCGGATGCTCGTCGATCCCCATGATCTCGAAGATTCGCACGACGGCCGCAGAGGGATCGAGGAGGACGACCGACCCAATATCTGCGCGCGAGCGGGCAAGCGCCAGGATCACACGTAGCCCGGAGCTGTCCATGAAGCTAACTTCGCTGAGATCGAGATGTACCTCGCGCTCCGACGTGGCGAAGTCGAGGAGTGCTTCCGTGAGTCGTGGCGAAGCCGCGAGATCGAGCTCTCCTTCCAAGCGTAGGCCCTTCCCGTTCACGAGCGGCGATATCTCGAACACAGACATCACGGTCCCTCCTTCCGAGAAGTTGGATACGCTCACTGACGACTCGTAAAGTACGTAATATATGTCCGGTATGTCAAGTCCTGAATCAGCACCTTGGCGTTTTGTCACGAGCCACACGCAGGTGCTCCTCTGTCTCCAGCGCAACCCCCGCACGCGGCTGCGCGATATCGCAGAAACCGTGGGAATAACGGAGCGCGCGGCGCAGCGGATCGTCTCTGACCTCGTCATGGCCGGCTATGTGTCCCGCGAGCGTGAGGGAAGGCGCAATCACTACACGCTCAATCGCAGGGCGCACATGCGGCACCCCTCGCAACGCGAACATGAGATTGGCGAGCTCCTCGACCTCTTGCGGATGGACGATTCGCGCGCCAGCTAGTCGCTGGGGCGGTTAGGAAACGCTCGCTCCCGGATACCGTCGGCGCCGTGTATCTCGCCGGTCTGCGGATTCCCGAAGAGGACGTGCGCGAGCTCGCCGAGCGGGTTTGCCGCGCACGTCCCACGGGCATCAATGGCTCATGGATGAACCGAGCCCAAATTGCACCCGGACCAGGCGTTCCGGTGCCTGTGCCTGAGCCGCCTGGCGGAGATCTGATCCCGGAGCGGGAGCCTCGGTCGAATCGGCAACCGCCGGACGTTCACCCGTCATCGGATCTGCAGATTCCGCCGGATCCCGCGCCGCCTGAATTGTGGAGATACCGGACGTGCTTGCGCGCTAAAAGTCCGTGACCACTAGTCGGCCTGAGGTGGCGCCCCAGCCGCAACCAGAGCACGACGAACCGAGCCTTCCAGATCCGACGCCAACCGTACTCTCGCTCCGCGACTATCGGGCGATCGTGGTTCGAGCCAGCAAGGAATCGCTCGATGACCACATCACCAACCTTGCGGCCGCCATCGCCTACTACTCGTTCTTGGCGATTCCGTCCTTGCTACTCGTCGCCGTCGGGTTGTTCAACTTGTTTGCGAGTCCCGATGCGATCGGGACGATCACCGAGAAGCTCGCAGGCGTCGTCCCGCGCGAGGCGCTGACGCTGGTCGACGACAGCCTGACGCGAGTCATCGAAAACAACGCAAGCTCGGGGATCGCGATGGCGCTTGTCGGGACGGTACTGGCCGCATGGTCGCTGACCGGCGCGATGCAGACGCTCATGTGGGCACTCAATAGCGCCTATGGACGCGACGAGACGCGAGGCTTCCTCAAGCGCCGGCTGACTGCGCTGGTGATGGTGATCTTGATGCTGTTCGCGTTTGTCCTCGCCTTCGCGCTCCTCGTGCTTGGCCCGCAGCTCTCAGGGTGGATAGGTGAAGCTGTCGGCATTGAGGCCTTCATCGACTGGCTGTGGTGGACAGTGCAGTGGCCGGTGCTGATTCTTGGTCTTCTCGTGGCATTCGCGGCGATTCTCTATCTAGGCCCCGACGTCGACCATCCCCGGTGGCAGTTTCTGACCTTGGGTACCGCGTTGGCAGTGGTCGTATGGCTTCTTGGATCCGGTGCGTTCGCTGTTTTTGTCAGCCAGTTCGGCTCGTACAACAAGGCCTGGGGGTCGGTGGCGGCAGTCATCGTCATGCTCACCTGGCTCTGGCTAAGCGCGCTCGCTCTCCTGTTTGGCGCAGAACTCAACGCGGAGGCGGAGCGCAGCCGCGAGCTCCGCCGAGGCGAGCCGGCCGAGGTTGAGCTCCAGGCTGCAGCGCGGGGCTAGCCGTCGGCACTACGGACAGAAGAGGACACTCGACGTTTCAAGAGTCGCTTCGCGGGTACTGCACTTGAGCAAACGTCAATGATCAAGGGAGGTCGTCATGCCAGTGTGGGCTTGGGTACTCATCATCGTGCTGTTGGTCCTGCTCCTGACTGGCGGCGTCTACGTCCGCCGATAGGGCGGACCGACTTCCATCCTTTCGTCGGCCGAGAGTGCGCGGCCGCATACAGGTAGGCAAGGGGGCTAGCGATGTTGACCCGCTCTAAGAACACGCAGATGGACAAGGCAAAGCGCACACTTCAGGACATTGTCAGGCACGCCCAGCAGGTCGCCGGAGACGAACGGCTTCGGGCGGATGTGGGCGCCGCGCTTGCACACGGCTCAAAGGCGACCGACCAGCTTAAGAAAGACATCCAGGCGGGCGGGATCTACTCACGGCTGGCGGCTGACAAGAAGCTCCGGAAGAACCTTCGAGCCATGCTCGACGATCTCGATGCAGCCGGCAATCGTGTGCGGAGGAAGAGCCATCGCCTTCGCAACCTCGTGCTGATGCTCGCGGGGGTAGTGGCAAGCGCTGTTGCATTCCCGAAGATTCGGGCGCGGCTCACGGAGCGCACCGAGGACTTCAGCACGGGCACCACCGAGTCGGGCCCCGTGACCTAAGCGACGGCAGGCGTCTCGGCCAGCGTTTCATCCAGCAGTGCTCACTGGCCGAGACGTCTGGCGTGCCGTCCTAGACGCCCCAGTTTGCGCCAGCCTCCCCCGGCGGGCAATCGTTGCTCATCTGTCCCGTTTAGAGGGGGACGGAGAGCACTGCCCTTAACCCGGCCCTGTGGGCTTGGCCGGGGGTCACCCTCCTCTGATCGACTCCAGACGCCGACGGCTAATCGACATGGAGCATGCCAGGATCGAACCGGCGATCTTGGGCTTCACGTGTGCAGAAGCTGTCGAGCGGGCATTGTGGTGCCATGCCCGAGACGCCGACAGAGGAGAGAGACCGAACACTTCTGGCCATACCGCGTGTCCTCGAGCGCTCTGCGGGAGACGTCGTTCACCAGGCGTTCGACCGCCTGCTCTCCTCGGACACCGCCGTGACGACGGCTGCCGAGGCAAGGCGCCTGCTCGCGGACCACGAGGAAACGGAGGAGTTGACTGACGCGATCCAACGCTTCGTGGGCATCGCTACCCCGGTTGTCAGGATCGCTCTGCGTGGGGCGCGCTTCACCCGCATCCCATGGGTGCTCGTGGCCTCGTCGACGGTCTCGATCGTGGTGACGGTTCGCAACGGTGTCCGGGAATTGCAGGCGATCGGCGCGCTGCTTGCCCACCGCTTCGAGGAGGAGACGGGCGCACCGCCCGATCGAGCACTTCTCCAAAAGCTGACGCTCGAGCTCTATCTGAGACCGCGACGTACTCCGGACGTCTCCGATCTCGGCCTCCCGCTCGTCCGTCTCGCGCGCCGCTGGATCGTGAGTGGCGCGTTCGGTCGGAACACGCGTGGAAAGACCGAGAAGGCTCTCGACGCCGCAGAGCGTCTTGACGTGTCATCGCTCGCCGGGCGAGCGGGGACGACGGGCTAACACGTCTGGCAAGCCTGTTTGGGCTTTGGCTTGTGTGGGTACGAACGACCATGCCTTCCGACACGCCCGCGCAACGAAAACGAGGGCTCGGAAGTCGCTGACGGCTCGAACTACCGCGTGACTGACGATCCGGGGTCGCACGTCGCCGACGGTTCGAACTACCGGGACGACGATGCGGATAGCTCCGAGATCGCCGACGGCTCGAACTACCAAGTTCAAGACGAGCCAGGCGACACAATCGCTGACGGCTCGAACTACCGCGACAAGGCGTACCCGTCGCGCGAGGTCAGCCTCGTCAGGCGGACTCGACGTCCCGGGCGGGAAGATCAACGTCAGCAGTCTTCTTCCGCGGGTCCTTGTCCCTGACGATGACGTCGACGAGGGTTAAGCCGCGTCAGGCTGCCGAGAGGATCTCGACCGTCAGCGGCTCATCGCCGAGCCCTGTCGGGATAACCGTGGGGGCGCTCGGAGTCGGCGCTCCGTCGACGGGCAGTGGTTCAGCGGACTCAAGAAGCACGGTCTGACCGATGTAATCGCGTACGCGCCACAGGGTTCCGCGAGCTCGTATGAGTGCTCCTAGCGGGAGCTCCCCGCGCGTGGATCGATGCTCGACGTCGCCGTCCGGGAACCGAAGGGTCAGGATTGGCGTTGCCGGGATTCGCGCAGCCTACATCGGCGAGGACGGAGGTGGTTGTCGCGTTTCTTCGACCGGCTCCACGTACGCGGTCGGTACAGGGCTTCCGGCGATCCGCGTCACGCGCCAAAGCTCGCCCTTGCGTCGCACCTTCTCGCCGATCGCCGGAAAGACCCGACGGGTGAAGTCGTACTCGAAGTCACCGTTCGGGTAGCGGATCAAGAGGGCCTTTGCAGGAATGCCCCACCTTCTCTCGTGTCTACGGGTGCCCTCGTGTCGTTCGCTCAAAACCATCAAGTGCATGGACGAGCATCTCATGGCGAGGGCAGTCGCTCTCCGACCTCGGCTACGTCGCGCGTTCGTTCGGAATCTCGCGGCGCGCCGTGAGATTGTGAGCTTCACGCATCACCGCAAGGTGGCATTTCCGAGTTTCCCATCCATTGCGCTTCAACGCCCGCGACACCGAGAATCAAGCTCGTGCCGTTCAGGGTCGTTTCTGAGTGCCTCAACGCACACCGAGCGAAGGACTGGCAACGGCTACGAGAGCTCTTCCATCCCGAGGCCCGGATTGGGGTCTTCGCCGGTGGAGGCGCACCAAGGGATCCGGATGACGCCATCGCAGCCATGGAGACAGCGCACGAAACCCTCGTCTACCAGGCAGACATCAACTCGGTTCGCGTGCTCGACGACCATGCGGTTGTGCTCAAGGGGCCGGCGGCTCGGCATCGACCTGGGAGTCTCTTCGTTGCCGTAAGTCGCGGTGTCCGATTGTGAAACGCGGAAGGACCGACTTGTCGTAGGCAGCGCACCGCGTTTACCGCGCTTGTCCAAATGGAAACCGACACGTGAGGTTCGGGCTCCGCCGCGAGGCTACCCAGCACCGAGAGGGGTGCTGGCGAACCGACGACCGGCGGAGCCCGCACCGCATGATGTGCGGGCCCCCCTGGTCGACATCAGACTCCGCCGCGCCAGTTCGATGGCTGAGACGCGGAACCTAAGCCTTCTTGGACGTTATGCCGTTGCGGACGCGAACGACTCGTTGCTGACCCGTGTCGCGATCTTTTCGACCTCGCGAAGCGCTTCCTTCTCCTGAGAAAGGTTCTCGTCGAGTAGCTCGACGGCCTTCTCTTCACCGAGAGCCTTCGCCATGCGCCGCAGCCCCTCGTAGGCGGCGATCTCGTAGTTCTCCGTGCGCGCTGCCGCTCCGAGGTCGACGAGGTCGATGAGATACGAGGAGGACTCCTTGACCATCTCCTCGTGCTCCTTCTTCAGCCCCTCGAAGGCGATGCACTCCTCCTCGTGCGGCGTTTCGCCGAGTAGCTCGAACACTTGCTCGACGTTCGAGACGTGCTGCCGCGTCTGCGACAAGATGCTCCTTGAGGCCCGTCTTCAGCTCACTGTCCTGCACCTCGTCGATGAGCTTGGGAAGTGCTTCTTCCACGAGATTTCGCTCGACGTACAGGATGTCGCCGAGCTCGTGAAGGAAGAGCTCGCGGGGATTCGTGATCTCACTCACGCGTACTCCTTCTGTTGATTGATTAGGCCTTACCCAGTGACGGCGTGGCCTAAGCAATCGAACGCGCTGTCGAACCGTCCTCACCGCCAACGCCCTCAGCGGACTCCTCGAGATCACCGGAATCGTCGAGCATCCGAGGACGGAGATCCGAGACTGAAGTGCCGAGCCGATGGCGCGCCCAACGCGAGGCGACCGCTTTCGCGGCGCGTTTAACTCGAGCTCGAGATGGACACACTCAGTCTGCAAACGACGAAGGAGGAAACGTGCCGCTTGCCATCGCCGGAACGGGCTATGGAGTCATTGGGATTCTTGTGATCGTTCTGCTTGTCGTTCTCATCCTGTACTTCGTGCGCCGCGCGTAGTACTTGCCTTGGCTCCCATGGAAGCAATTGCCGCCTCGACCGGGACGCCGGAGCGAGACGGCAGTTAGGAGACGCTCGCATAGGGAACCTTCGCCTCCTGTATCTCGCCGGCTTGCAGGTTCCCGACGACGACGTCCGCGAGCTCATCACGCTCGTGGACGAGCCGACGCGCTCGTTTCTCGTCTGTGTCGCCGATGATCGATATCGAGTCGGGGAAATCGGGATGGTCCGACCGCGAGCGAAGAATCAGGAACTGCTGTCCCTCGAGCCACTCCACTCTTGCGGTTCCGTGGACGACGGTTCCCGGAACGCCAGGGTGGGTCGCCTCGGTCGTCCACTCGCCGACGAGCCGTTGTCCCAACACTTGGACGTCGTTCGCGTTTGTCGCCATCACGTTTTCCTTTCTCGTGTCGGTCGTTAGGACGCGCGAGAGCGACAGAACTCCGGTGGCCAGCAGCGCCGCCAAAGCGAGGGCGACGACCAGAGCGATCGAGACCGGTCCTCCGGCGTTTCAGCGCTTGGTGTGCTGCACGCGCCTGCTATCGAGCAGCTGAAGCAACTCGTGGGCGGCGAGCTCGATCTCCTTGTGCTCCCACTCGCTAGCTCGGTATTGGCACGCGATGAGGCCAGATCGATGCACGCGGCGAAAATCGCCAAAGGCAAAGGCGTAGCGGCCTTTCGTTTCTTCCGGCACTCCGTCGGTCAGGCCCAGATGCCATGCCGCGTAGTCGTCCCACGAATGGGAGTCGAGGAACGAGTTCTTCTGCGCGGCGCGCGGCTGAGCCTCGCCCCATTCACTTTTGACTACGTACTGGCGGTGGCGTATGAGCTCTTCGGCTCGTCGACGGCCGACATCGTTGACTGAGTAAGAGGCCATGTCGGTTCACTTACCCGCAATGGCGACGATATACGCGTGCGACAACACCCGACAAGAAGATGGAGGGAGAGGCAGGCGAGTTCCCCCTCCATCGCTAGGAAGCGTGTCCGGTCCTCACCTCGCCTGATAGGACACGATTGGGTCTATTCCTGACCGCGTCGTCGCCGACCCAGCCGTCGGGGCGTACCTGCGAGATCTCTAGGCGTGTTCGGTGACGTTGATCACGGAGCCGTTCGGATCGCGCACGAAGAACCGGCGCAAGCCCCACTCTTCGTCCGTGAGTGGGTAGACGATCTCGGCTCCAGCGGCGCGAGCACGTTCGTGCACGGCGTCAACATCGTCCACCTCGATGGAGACATCAGGGTGAACGTGCGCCTTGATGTCGAGCTTCATCACGCTCAGCTGCACTTCGGGCTGATCCGTCCCGAAGAAGAGGATCCAATCCAGACCCTCGCCACCGTCGAGACCGATTACGTCGTTGTAGAACGCCCGGCTCTCGTCCAAGCGCTCCGACAAGATGTTCGGCTTGATCCTCTTGACACCCACGGCGGCAGTCTAGGTCGCATCCATTCCAGGCCGCGTACGGCGCCCACCCGCCGTCACCTCGCGCTCCTCGATCCGCGGAATGCTCGCAATTTCGGGGAACGTTGTAGGTTCGGCAGCATGGAACTCACAGACCGCCGCTCCCTCGGGTTGAGCGGTGTCGACATCTCGCGCGTCGGTCTCGGCGGCTACCAGCTCGGGCCAGAGCCGGGCGAGGAGCCGGACGTCGATCGAGCGGAGCGCGTGATCAAGACGGCGATCGCTTACGGAGTGAACTGGCTGGATACGTCCGAGAACTACCTCGAAACTCGGAACGAGTCGGTGATCGGCCCTGCTCTCGGACGCATCGAAGACGACTTCCTCATCGCGTCGAAGGTCGCTCCGGGCGCCGGGGTGACGGGCGGAGGAAGCGGCTTTCGACGCGAGCAGGTCCTGCAGGCGTGCCGTGACAGCCTCACGCGTCTCGGGCGCGACCACCTCGACGTCTACTTCACGCACTGGCCGGATGATTCCGGAGTCCCTCTCGAGGAGACATGGGGCGCGATGGCGGAGCTTGTGGACGCTGGGCTTGTGCGAGCGATCGGCTTGTCCAACTACACCCTCGAGGACGTCGAGCGCTGCCATGCGGCGAGGCGCGTCGATGCTGTGCAGGTCGGGCTGAACCTGATCGACCACCTCGACGGCCGGGCTGCCATCGCCCGGTGCGGTGAACTAGGGATCGCGGTCACGATCTACGAGCCGCTCGCGAGCGGTGTGCTCGGTGGGAAGACGCTCGCCCAGGTGCGAGAGGACTGGGGCGAGCTCTGGGTCGACGACGCGTTCTACAAGCGCACACTTGACGCCGAAGCCGCCCGACGGATGGAGGCGCTCGTCAACGGCCTCCGCGCGATCGCCGACGAACTCGGCACCACGCTTGCGCAGCTCGCAATCGCGTGGGTGCTCCACCAGCCCGGTGTGACCGCTGCAATTGCGGGTAGCCGGGACGGCGGCCACATGCAAGAAAATGCGGGCGCCACTGACCTTGACCTATCCGATGTATTGACGGAGATCGAGGAGCTGATCCCACTCGGGCCGACCTTCGCGTCGCCCACCTAGGCCGAGTCCGTCTACGGCGCGCTGCTCGACACGGCGCACGACTCGCTGCTTGAGCGGCTGGAGGCGAACGGCTGAGGGGCCCACTCGCCAGCGAACGGAATGGGGCACCTTCGGGTGCCCCTGTTCGTTTGGGGCACTTGTGGGGCACGAGCGGGAAGGGGCAAGTGGCGCAAACCCGCATGAACCCTAGAGCGGACGATGGGACTCGAACCCACGACACCTGGCTTGGGAAGCCAGTGCTCTACCAACTGAGCTACGTCCGCGCGCGCCCGATTCTAGCCCGGCCTTGACATCGTCCTCACGAGGCGTCCGTACAGTTGCGGTGTGCTTCGGCTCCTCGCCTGTGGTCTCTTTGTGTTCGCGCTCGGCACGATCGGCGCTTCGGCGGCGCCCGCCGCCAAGAGGGCGGACAACTCGGTCTTCGGGGGTCTCGGCACGTGGGTCGACATCTACGACGGGCCGGTGTACGCGGCCCCGGAGCGATCGGCGCAGCGCATGTCCACGCGCGACGTCAAGACGGTCTGGGTAGAGACGGCGAACGACGGCGCGGCCGTCGACGTGGTCAACCCGATACGGCTCGCCCGCCTCGTCGACGCACTGCACGCCCGTGGGATCCGGGTCGTCGCCTGGTACCTCCCCGGCCACGTGAAGCCGGCGCTCGATCTCCGGCGCTCGCTCGCGATGCTCTCGTTCCGAACGCCCGAGGGAGGAGCGTTCGACGGCGTCGCACTCGACATCGAATCGACGAAGCTGCGAAACGCGGCTCTTCGCTCCAAGCGAGCAGTGACGCTCGCGCGGCAGCTTCGCGAGGCCGCCGGCGATACGCCCCTCGCGATCGTCCCGTTCAACCCGCGCGGGCTCGAGCGGCGCCCGGCCGTGTGGCCGAAGTTCCCTTGGGCCGAGCTCGCCGAGAGCGCCGACGCGTTCGCGCCGATGATCTACACAGGCGGCGCGCTCAAGGGATTCGACGCGACCTACGGCTACGTGACGCGCGCGCTGCGCCTGCTCCGAGTGAACACCGGGAATCCGGACGTCCCGATCCATGTGGCCGGAGGAGTCGCCAACCGCCTCGGGCCAGAAGAGCTCGCCGGCTTCGTCGCCGCGGTCGAGGACGACGGCGGAACGATCGGCGTCAGCCTCTACGACTGGATGACGACGTCGCCGCAGGCGTGGAAGGCGCTCGCGCCGCTCACTGGTTAGCCCACGCCTCGCGTAGACGGTCTCGCGTCTCGAGCAGGTGCTCCGGTATCACCTTCACGTCGGCCAGCACCGGCATGAAGTTCGTGTCTCCGGACCACCGCGGCACGACGTGGAGATGGACGTGGTCGGCGATCCCTGCCCCGGCGACGTGGCCGAGGTTCCAGCCCAGGTTGTAGCCAGCCGGGCCGTAGATGCGGAGCGTCTCGATCGCGATGACGGCGAGACCATGAATCTCGAGCACCTCGTCGCCCGTCAGATCGGATAGCGCTCCGACGTGGCGGTGCGGCGCGACCATCAGGTGCCCAGACGAGTACGGGTACTTGTTCAGGAGTGCGATCGCCGTGTCGCCGTTGTGGACGAGGAGTGAACCGTCCGGGTCGTGCGCGCCCGCCGCCTCGTCGCAGAACACACAACCGACCTGCTCGTCCGCCTGCGTGATGTACTCGAGACGCCAGGGCGCCCACAGTGGCTTCGTCACGACTGCGTTCTACCACCGCTTGCCACGAGGCATCGCCGCGTCGTAAACTCGGCACGTGGCGGGCTACGGCTTCAAGCTGGCGGGTGCGGCGATCGCGTTCCTTCTCCTCGGCGTGCTCGTCATTCTGCATCTTCGATCGGATCTGGGCCAGAATCGGCATGGGTGCGGCCTTAGTCGTCGTCTTTGGTGGGCTCCTCCTCGTCGCCTGGTACCTCGATCGCAAGGAAAAGGCGAAGCGAGCCGGGATCGACGAGCTTCCGCGAGTCTGAATAGAGGCGCTGCCGCACTCTTGCTCCCGCTGGCGCTCGCCGGGTGCGCGTCGTCGTCCAGCGGCGGAGCGAGTGGAAGCGCAGTGGTGAAGCGTGTCGGCGACGGGGACACGCTCGACGTGCGAAGTGGGCTGCGCGTGCGGCTCGTCCAGATCGACGCTCCCGAGCTCGGCGAAGGCGAGTGCTTCGCGCGTGAGTCGAAGCGCGAGCTCGAGCGCCTGGTGCCGCCGGGCACATCGGTGGAGCTCGAGCGGGATCGGACGCTCGACGACGTCGATCGCTACGGACGGCTCCTCCGCTACGTCATGCGCGAGACGCGAAACGTCAACGTCGAGCTCGTTCGCCGCGGTGCGGCGACCCCGTACTTCTTCCGCGGCGATCGCGGCCGGCATGCCGCAGAGCTGCTCGCCGCGGTCGATGAGGCCCGGCGGGCACGGCGCGGGATGTGGGGAGCGTGTCGCGTGACGTGGACTCCGACGCGCGCCGTCGACACTCGACCGAGGTAGGCCGTCACTCGGACGAGGGACGTTCGTCGGGGGAACCCAGACCTTCGGCGCGGCGACTCTGGACCTCAAGCGGGCGCTCAGCCGAGCCGATGACGCTGAACTGTGACCCTGTAGTCGAAGACGAAGAGGGAGGCGGCAGTGACTGCGGCCCAGTTCGAATTGATCGACGAGACGGAGGCAGAAGCGATCCTGCGGTGGCGCTTCGAAGAGCTCGTTCGCTCCGGATACGACATCGGATCGGCGCTCGTTCTCGCGTCTCATGTTGAGATCGACCTGCACGACGCGTCATCCTTGACGCAGCAAGGCTGCCCTCCCGAGACGGCTCTGCGGATTCTCCTCTAGCGAGTGGCGGCACGACAAGGCCGGGGCCCCGATGCGGCGGGGGACCCGGCCTTTTCTCTGCTCTTGAGCCGCTCTTGAGGGCCGCACGCGACCATACGGGGATGGAGAGGTCAGGACGCTTCGCGGTCGGTCTCCTTGCGTTCCTCCTGGTCGGCCCGCTGGCAGTCGGGGCGTACTTCGCCGTTATCGTCGTTTCGAGCTGGGCCGACGTCGAGACCTTCTGCCTTCTGGACGGGCCGATGAGCCACGCGGCCGATGTCTACGCGGTGTCGTTCCTCATCGCGATCGCCGTGACGGGGATCGTGGTCATCGGGCTCATGGTCGCGTACGTCGAGCGGATCAGGTGGCGCTTCGTCGTCACACCTCTCGCCTGGTTCGGCGCGATACTGCTCGCCGAGTACCTCGTCGCTCTGGCGATCAGCCCGCAACCCTGCCAGGGCGGGATCGGGATCTGACCAGAGTCGCGATGCCTACAGCCAGCGCCGCCAGCGGAAGAAGCCGAGCGTGGCGGCCGAGATCGCGAGCAGCGCGATCACGATGATACCCAGAACGCCTCGTGCGTGCCCTCGCCGGGAAACAGGACGTTCATGCCGAAGATGCCGGTCACGAGCGTCAATGGAGCAACGTCACGCTGAAGACGGTCAGCAGCCGCAGCACGTCGTTCTGGCGGTGCGCGAGCACCGACTCGTTCGTCGACTCGAGCCCGTCGACGACCTCTTTGTAGTTGTCGAGGAGGTCCCAGATCCGCTCGGACGAGTCGACGATGTCGTCGAAGTAGTCCTCCAGGTCATCGGGCAGGAACCCCTCGACACGGCGCTCGAGGACGCGTAGCGTCGAGCGCTCGGGCTTGATGATCTTGCGGTACGAGATGATCTCCTGCTTCACGTTGGAGATGTCGCGGACGACCTCTTGCGACTTGCCCTCGAACATCTCGTCCTCGATCCCGTCGAGCTTGTGGGCGATCTTGTCGAGGATCGGGAAGCAGTAGTCGAAGAGATCGTCGAGGATCTCGTAGAGCAGACGTCCCGATCCGCGCGCGAAGAGCTGTTCGCGGAAGATCGTCGTCCTCCCCGCAGCGCGCGAAGAGGCGCGTGACGGGGCGGAGCTCGCGATTCGGGATCGTGACGACGTAGTCGTGCCCGACGAAGAGATCGATCTCGGCGGCGTTCAGCCGCTGCACCTGGTTGTCGTAGATCGGGAAGTGGAGGACGGCGAACAGGTAGCCCTCGTCCTCGTAGTCGTCGATCTTCGGACGCTGGCGCTTCGAGACGATGTCCTCGACGTCGAGGGGGTGCCAGCCGAAGCGCTCCGCGAGCTCCTGCGCCGTCTCGACGTCGGGCGAGACGACGTTGACCCAGGTGAGGCCGCTAGCAGTGAGCTCGTGGACGACCGGCGCCGGCGAGATGACCGGCGAGCCGCCACGGGCGCGCGAACGACGGATGCGAGGGAGGCTCGGCATGGGTACTCAGTGGGTCGTCTTTCGTCAGCGCCATGTTCTTGATTGTAGCCCTGGTGCCTGCCTGCTCAAGCTTGGAGCGCGAGGACGGCGAAAAGCGGCGGGAAGGACGGCGAAGAGGAGTCCGCGGCCCGTGGGACACTAGCCACCGATGCGCGAGGGTTTCCTCCTCGATCCGGACGTCGCCTACTTCAACCACGGGAGCTACGGCGCGTGTCCGGTCGAGGTGTTCGCGGACTACCAGCGGTGGCAGCTCGAGCTCGAGCGCAGGCCGACCGAGTTCCTCGCTCGGCGCTTCGACGGGGCGATGTACGAGGCCCGTGGCGCACTCGCCGAGTTCGTCGGGGCGCACGTGGACGACGTCGTCTTCTCGCCGAATGCGACGTCTGCGCTCAACGCGGTCATCCGCTCCCTGCGCATCCGGCCCGAGGAGGAGATCCTCACGACGAAGCACGAGTACGGCGCGATCGTGCGGACTCTCGGGTTCATTCGGCGCAAATGTGGTGCTCGTGCGAGCCCGAGGAGCTGATCGCGAACATCGGGATCCGAACGCGCGCGATCGTCGTCTCCCACATCACGTCGCCGACGGCGCTCGTCCTTCCGGTCGACGAGATCTGCGACGCGGCGCGGAAGGCCGGCGTTCTGTCAATCGTCGACGGCGCGCACGTGCCGGGCCACACTCCGCTCGACCTCGGCTCGCTCGGCGCGGATGTGTATGCGGGCAACTGCCACAAGTGGCTGTGCGCGCCGAAGGGAGCTGGGTTCCTGTGGTCACAGCCTGAGCACCAGGACTGGATCGAGCCCCTCGTGATCAGCTGGGGCTACCACGAGGGCGCGGGCTTCGGAGAACGCCACGGCTGGCAGGGCACGAGCGATCCCGCTGCCTGTCTGGCTGTACCGAAGGCGATCGAGGCGCACGCGTCGTTCGACCTCGCCGCGATGAAGGACCTCGCCGACGAGGCGGAGCGCCGCCTGTCAGCCTTCGGGGCGAAGCCCATCCGCGGCGAGCGAGCGCCGCTCATGCGCGCGCTCATCGTGCGGAGTGGCGACCCGTCCGATCTCCAGCGACGGCTCTACGAGGAGCACCGCGTCGAGATTCCGGTCTACGAGTGGGAGGACACCGCGCTCATGCGTGTCTCCATCGGTCCCTATAACGACGAGGCCGACGTGTCGCGGCTGGCCGACGCGGTCAGGACGACACTCTGAGACAGGTTCCGCCGATCGCCTGGCGCTTCGTTCTGCCGATCGCCTTCACCGAGCTCGCACTTCAAGTGGCGTACGGCAATCGCTACGGCTACCACCGCGACGAGCTCTACTTCCGTGCGGCGGCCCGGCATCCCGCGCTCGGTTACGACGACCAGGGACCGCTGACTCCGCTCCTCGGCTGGGTGAGCGAAGCGCTGTTCGGCGAGTCGCCCCGCGGCCTCAGGGTCTTCTCGGCCGTGGTCGTCGCCTGCGTGGTCGTGCTCGTGGCGCTTGTCGCCCGTGAGCTCGGTGCCGGCGCCGGTGGCCAACTCGTCGCCGCAACCGGAACGGCCGCTGCGGCGTTCGTGCTCGCCGTCGGGCACCTACTCACCACGTCGACGCTCGACATGCTCGTCTGGATCGTGATCCTGCTCGTCGTCGCGCGAATACTTGGCGGCGGCGACGAGCGCCTGTGGCTCGTCGCGGGCGTGGCGGCCGGGCTGGGACTCGAGAACAAGCAGCTTCCGCTGCTGCTCGTCAGCTCGCTCGCGATCGGCTTCGCGGTGGATCGCCGATTTGCCGCCCTCCGCTCACCTTGGCTGTGGAGCGGCGTTGTCGTCGCGATTGTGCTCTGGCTGCCGAACCTCCTTTGGCAGGGAACGCACGGGTGGCCGCAACTCGAGCTCGCCTCCGACATCCGTCGGGACGATGGCGCCGAGAGTCGACTGACGTTGATCCCGTTCCAGCTCCTGCTCGTCGGACCGCTGCTGGCGCCGATCCTTGCACTCGGGCTCTGGGACCTGCTTCGCGACCCACCGCTTCGCCCGTGGCGATCACTGGGGATCGCCTATCTCGCCTTGCTCGTCCTCGTGTTTGCGACGGCCGGCAAGCCGTACTACACGGCGCCCTTCCTGCTGTGCCTGCTCGCGGCAGGCTCAGTCCGGGTCGAGCGTTGGCTGGCCACTCGAGCCCGTCACGCCGCACTCGCGCTCGTGCTTGGAGCAAGCGCTGTCACATCAATGGTTATCGCGCTTCCGGTATTGCCGGTCGAAGCGCTCCCCGGCACTCCCGTCGCTGCGCTGAACGAGGACGCGATCGAGACCGTCGGCTGGCCCGAGCTCGTGCGAGCTGTCGGCAAGGCCTACGACTCCATCTCCGACGAGGAGCGACCAACTGTGGTCGTACTCGCAGCGAACTACGGAGAAGCGGGGGCGATTGACCGCTTTCGTGAGGACTTCGGGCTGCCGCGAGCGTATTCGGGGCACAACGCCTACTCCCGCTTTGGGGTTCCGCCCGGTTCTGCCGGTCCGGTGATCGTCGTCGGGTACAGCAACCCGCGCGGAGACTTCACGGCGTGTCGTGAGGCTGCGACGGTCGACAACGGCATCGGGCTCGACAACGAGGAGCAGGGTAGGAAGATTTTCGTCTGCGAGCGACCACGCAAGCCTTGGGCGGACCTCTGGGCGGACATCAGCCACCTCGATGCGTAAGCAGTGGGTCACACTTCGCCCGTGATCCAGGCAGCGATCCAGAAGCTCCTCGACGGCCACGACCTCGGGCGCGACGAGGCGCGCGAGGTGATGAGCGAGATCATGGGGGGCGAAGCGACGCCTGCGCAGATCGGCGGGTTCCTGGTCGCACTGCGGGCGAAAGGGGAGACGGCGGACGAGATCGCCGGCTGCGCGGAGGCGATGCGTGCTCACGTGCTGGAGGTGCGGCCGTCGCGCGACGACGTGGTCGACGTCGTCGGGACCGGGGGAGATGGCGGGCGAACGTTCAACATCTCGACGACGGCTGCGATCGTCGCTGCGGCGGCTGGGGCTGCCGTCGCGAAGCACGGCAACCGAGCGGTCAGCTCGGTGTCGGGATCCGCCGATGTTCTCGAGGCACTCGGCTTCACGCTCGAGCAGCCGCCGGAGCGGATCGCGGAGTCGATCGACACGCTCGGCTTCGGGTTCATGTTCGCGCCGCTCCATCACCCCGCGATGCGGCATGCGGCACCGGTTCGTCGCGAGCTCGGGACGCGGACGATCTTCAACATTCTCGGGCCGCTGACGAACCCTGCGGGCGCGCGCGCGGGCGTCTTCGGAGTGTATTCACCGGAGGTCGCACGGACAGTGGCTGACGCGCTCGCGGTACTCGAGTCGCGCCGCGCGTTCGTGGTGCATGGTGCGGGCGGGATCGACGAGCTCTCACCGGCCGGCCCGAATCTCGTGTTCGAGGTCGCCGAGGGCAGAGTTCGCGAGCGGGTGATCGACCCGCTCGAGCTCGGGATCGGTCGTTGCTACCCGGATGACCTCGCCGGCGGCACGCCCGAAGAGAACGCAGCGACGGCTCGCGAGGTGCTGGCCGGGGCTCGCGGGGCGAAGCGCGACGCCGTCGTGCTCAACGCCGCCGGCGCTATCGCGGCGGCAGGTCACGCCGAGGATCTCGCCGACGGCCTCGCGGCCGCGACGGCTGCGATCGACGGCGGTGCCGCGATCGCCAGACTGGAGGAGCTCATGGCGTTCTCGCGAGAATCCGGCTGATGGGACGCTTCGCGGACGCGCTCAGCGAGCCGGGACTGAGGGCGATCGCCGAGGTCAAGCGCCGCTCGCCGTCGGCGGGCGACCTTCGCCCGGACGCCGATCCGGCCGCGCTGGCCGCTTCCTACGAGCGTGTAGGCGCCGCGGCGGTCTCGATCCTTGTCGACGAGCGCTTCGGCGGCACCTGGGACGATCTCCGTGCGGCTCGCGCATCCGCGGCGCTGCCGCTCCTCGCGAAGGGGTTCTTCTCGAGTGAGAACGACCTGCGGACCGCCCGCGATGCAGGCGCCGACGCAGCGCTCTTACTCCTCCGCGATCTCGACGACGAGCGGGCTCGCGCGCTGCTCGACGCGGCGGCGCGACTCGGTCTGGAGACGCTCGTAGAGGCGCACGATGCGGAGGAGCTGGCGCGGGCCGTGGCGCTCGATGCTCCGGTAATCGGGATCAACGCGCGCGACCTCGCGACGTTCCGCATCGATCGCGACGCACAGCTTGGGCTCGTCGCGGCAGCGCCGCGAGATCGGATCGTGATCGCCGAGAGCGGCATCGAGTCGCGGGCCCAGGGCGCCGCTGCCGAGCTGGCGGGAGCGGACGCGATCCTCGTCGGGTCCACGCTCATGCGTGCCGCGGACCCGGGCGCGAAGCTCGCCGAGCTCCTCTCGCGTCCGCTCGTGAAGGTGTGCGGCCTGACGCGAGAGGAAGACGTGGCGGTGGCGGTCGAGGCGGGTGCGGACATGGCCGGCTTCGTTCTCGCAGAGGCGAGCCCGCGTCGGGCTCCGGGCGTCCTACCCGTGCCTGACACTGTGCTTTCCGTTGCGGTCGTGGTCGGAGAAGCCGAGGGGGACGCCGATCTCGTGCAGCTCTATCCGCGCGCCAACGGGAAGGTGCGCGGTCGCGATGCCGTCCTTCTCCGCGACGGTGAGGAGGTAGCGCGCGTCGTCGACCTGCCGTGGCAGGAGGCCGACCCGACCCATCTCGATCGGGCTCGCGCGGTCGCCGGGCGCGTGATGCTCGCCGGCGGGCTCGACCCCGAGAACGTTCGCCACGCGATCGAGACCGTCCGGCCGTGGGCAGTGGATGCAAGCTCGAGCCTGGAGATCTCGCCGGGCGTCAAGGACCACGAGCGCGTCCGCGCCTACGTCGAGGCGGCGCGGTGACGGCGGCTGCGTATGGCGAGTACGGCGGCCGCTATGTGCCCGAGACGCTGATCCCCGCGCTCGACGAGCTCGAGCAAGGCTGGGTCGAAGCGGCCGCCGATCCGGTGTTTCGCGAGGAGCTCGACCGCCTCGGCGCGCGCTACGTCGGACGCCCCTCGCCGCTCTACGAGACCGAGCGCTTCGCACCGCCCGGCCGTCGAATCGTCCTCAAGCGCGAGGATCTCAACCACACCGGCGCGCACAAGATCAACAACGCGCTCGGGCAGATCCTGCTCGCGTCACGCCTCGGCAAGCGGCGAATCGTCGCCGAGACCGGAGCGGGCCAGCACGGCGTCGCGACCGCGACCGTCTGCGCTCGGTTCGGACTCGAATGCGTCGTCTACATGGGCGCCGAGGACATGCGCCGGCAGCATCCGAACGTCGAGCGAATGCGGTTGCTCGGCGCCGAGGTGCGAGCGGTCGAGTTCGGGACGAAGACTCTGAAGGAGGCGACGAGCGAGGCGATTCGCGACTGGATCGCGAACGTCGAGACGACCTACTACCTCATCGGGTCGTGCGTCGGACCGGCGCCGTACCCGAGCATAGTACGAGAGTTGCAAGCGGTGATCGGACGCGAGGCACGCGCACAGATGCTCGATTCCTACGAGCGTCTTCCTGACGCCGTCGTCGCATGCGTCGGCGGAGGCTCGAACGCGATCGGCCTCTTCGCAGGCTTCCTCGACGACCCGGAAGTGCGCCTCGTCGGAGTGGAGGCAGCGGGAGCCGCGAGCCTCGGCTCGGGACGGCGCGCCGTGCTCCATGGCGCTCGCTCGTCCGTGCTCGCGGACGACGACGGACAAGTGCTCGACGCGCACTCGATCTCGGCCGGCCTCGACTACCCGGGCGTCGGCCCTGAACACGCTGCGCTGCGCGACTCGGGACGCGCCGAGTACGTCACCGCGACCGACGAGGAAGCGCTCGCCGCATTTCACCGTCTCGCGGAGACCGAGGGCATCCTGCCCGCGCTCGAGCCGGCGCACGCGCTCGCTCGCGCCCTGGACCTGGATGCGGCGCTCATCCTCGTCGGTCTCTCCGGGCGCGGGAGACAAGGACCTCGCCGAGGTGCTCGCGCACTGACGAAGACGCTCGTCATCTACCTCATGGCCGGCCTCGAGACACCGGAGTTGGCCCGCGCAGCAGAAGCCGGCGGCGCCGACATCGTCGAGATCGGCTTCCCGTTCTCGGACCCTCTCGCCGACGGCCCCGTCATCCGGCGTGCAGCCGAGCGCGCGCTTGCGCAGGGCATGAGGACCGCGGAGTGCCTCGACTGCCTACGGTCGGTCGCGGCGCAGGTCGCGCTGCCGTTGGTTCCCATGACCTACGCGTCGCTGCTCGAGGCGTACGGCTGGGAGCGCTTCGCGGCCGACGCGCGCGCCGCCGGCGCGAGCTCGCTGATCGTCGCCGATCTCCCCGTGGACGTCCAGCCGGAGCTCCGCCGGGTGCAGCTCGTCGCGCCGACGTCCACCGACGAGCGGATAGCGCTCGCGGCCGAGTCGACGGACGGCTGGCTCTACCTCGTCACCGTCGCCGGAACGACCGGTGCGCGCGCCGAGCTCTCACCCGCTCTCGCGCCGCTCGTCGAGCGCACGCGCGCGCTGACGGATGCGCAGCTGTATGCCGGATTCGGCATCTCGACCCCGGAGCAGGCGGCCGCCGCAAGCGAGCTCGCGGACGGCGTCGTCGTCGGCTCGGCCGCTCTCCTTGCAGCCGAGGAGAGGCGCTGCGGCTCTCGAGCGCTTCGTCGCTCAGCTGCGGGCCGCGCTCACCTGAGCGACGAGCCAGTCGCGAGCAACGTGCCACGCTTCGGAGTGCGCGTCGATGTGCTCGAAGTGCCCGGTGCGTGAGAGCACGAGGAACTCGCACGGGTCACCGGCATCGCGCGCGGCTGCCGCGTAGCTGGTCGCGATGCGCATTGAGACCGAGTTGTCGCCGTCGCCGTGCAGCACGAGCTGCGGGATGCCGAGAGGAAGACGTTCGCGCGGAGACGCAAGCACGTAGCGCTCGTAATGCACGGACGGATCTCCCAGAAAGGCCCTCGTCGGCGTGGACGACGGCGTGAGACCGGCTGCGAGGGTGAGATCGAGCAGGCCGGCCTGTGAGACGGCTGCGCCGATAACGACCCGCGGATCCGCACCGGGCGCATCCGCCGGCAGTGTCGGGCGGGATGCCGCCCAGAGCGCGAGTTGTCCTCCCGCCGAGTGTCCGACGGCTACGACACGCGACAGATCGAGCGGCGCCTCGAGGTCGGCGAGGAGGTCGACTCCTGCAGCGACGTCCAGGAGGGTCGCAGGCCATCCGCCCCCCGACCCGACGCGTCGGTACTCGAGATTCCACGCGGCGAGTCCGTGCGCCGCAAGGTCGAGGCAGAGATCGGTCATGAGCGAACGGTCGTACTGAGCCTTCCAGTAGCCGCCGTGAACGACGACGACGACGGCAAACGGTCCAGCGCCAGCCGGGAGGAAGAGCTCCCCGAGCTGGCTCGGGTCGGAGCCGTAGGGGTGCGTCGAGCGGGTCATGCGCCCGGCAGGATTCGAACCTGCGGCCTCGCGCTCCGGAGGCGCGCGCTCTATCCCCTGAGCTACGGGCGCAGGGAGGAGCCAGTGTATCGGCGTCCGCCTTGTCGATCCCGGTGGCTGACGTCGTAGGCTCACGTGGTGTTCCTGGCGGACGTTGCCCAGACGTACGCGGACATCGTCACGACCGTGTTCTCGTCGACGATCGCAGCCAAGGCGTGGTTCGCGACCGCTGCGCTCGTGCTCGCGGGCGTCCAGGTGCTGACGGCCGCACGGATCTATGGGCGGTTGAGCTTCCTGCCCGAGCGCGGCTCGACCATCGCCCGCGTCCACCGGTGGTCGGGGCGGGTCGCCTTCCTCTGCACGCTTCCCGTCTTCTTCCACTGCGTGACGATCCTCGGCTTCCAGACGCCGGACGCGCGCGTCGCGGTGCACGCGATCGTCGGGACGTTCTTCTACGGCGTCTTCGCCGCGAAGGTGCTGATCGTTCGCGATCACTCGCTACCAGGCTGGGCGCTGCCGACCGCCGGTCTGACACTGGCGTCGATGTTGGCTCGTGCTCTGGCTGACGTCGAGCCTCTGGTACTTCACGACCGTGCGGTTCGGGTTCTGATGCGTCGCGGGTGGAGACCGATCCTGATCGGCGGCGCCGTCGTGGCAGGGACGTTCGCACTTGCGAAGGCGCAGATCTTCGAGCCTTCGGCGCCTGCGGGCGTCGCAGTCACCGGTGGCGACGTCTATCGCGGCGAGACGACCTTTCAGCGCGAGTGCTCCGGCTGTCACGGCGACGGAGGAAAGGGTGGGGGTGTCGGGCCTGTCCTCTTCCAGACCGGTCTCGACAGCTCGGAGGTCGCGGCTGCGGTGCAGCAGGGACGCGGAGTGATGCCCGCCGGGCTCGTCAGCGGCCAGGAGCAAGCAGACGTCGTCGCCTACGTCGTCTCCATCTCGAGCCCCACGGGGTAGTTTCGGCAGATGCAGATCGAGGCTCGGATCGTGCGACTCCAGCTCGCGGAGACGTTCGTCATCGCGCGCGAGGCGACCGACTACGCGGACGTCGTCCACGTCTCGTTGACGCACGAGGGCGTGACCGGATTCGGCGAGGCGGCTCCGATCGAGCGCTACGGCGAGTCGGTGCAATCGGCGATCGAGTTCGTCGACGAGCACGGGAGCATCCTCGGCGACGACCCGTTCGCGCTCGAGGACATCGGCGAGCGGCTCGGATCGATCGAGGGCGAGCAGGCGGCCAAGTCCGCTCTCGACGCAGCGCTCCACGACCTTCAGGGCAAGCTCCTCGGCATTCCGGCCTTCAAGCTGCTCGGGCTACCTCGAGCCGGCCCGCCGACCTCGTGGACGGTCTGGCTCGGCGATCCCGACGACATGGCTCGCCGCGCCGAGAAGCGCGGGGGAGACCTACCGAAGACTCAAGCTCAAGCTCGGCGGCGGCGACGGACTCGACGTCGAACGGGTGCGCGCCGTTCGCGCGGCCACCGACCTCCCGCTGATGGTCGACGTCAACGAGTGGTGGTCGCTCGACGAGGCGCTCGACGCGCTCCCGCAACTGGCGGAGATCGGCGTCGAGTACTGCGAGCAGCCCCTCCGCGCCGGTGACGAGGGCGGGCGAGCGTTGAAGGAGCGATCGCCGGTTCCGATCTACGTCGACGAGGACTGTCACACGCTCGCCGACGTCGGGACGTGCGCCGAGATCGCGCACGGCATCAACATCAAGCTCGGCAAGTCGGGAGGGATCCGCGAGGCGATCCGCATGGCACATGCGGCTCGGGCGCTGAGGATGGGCGTGATGCTCGGGTGCATGCTCGAGTCCGGGCTGGGGATTGCCGCCGGCTGCTGCGTCGCGCCGCTGTGCGATCACATCGACCTCGACGGGAATCTGCTCCTGCGCGAGGACCCGTGGCCTGGCGTCGAGCTCGTCGACGGCGTGCAGATCCCGTCGCTCGGGCCAGGCCTCGGCGTCGCAGCTGCATGAGCCGCGACCGGCGCATCCTCATCCTCGGCGAGGGGTTCTCGCACGATCCGCACTACGGCAAGACGATGCGCGGGATCATCCGTTACGGGCCTGACCCGGTCGTCGCCATCCTCGACTCGCAGCGCGCCGGCGAGGAGCACGAGGGCATCCCGATCGTCGGAACCGTCGATGACGCGCTTCGCTTCGAGCCGACAGTGGCCGTCGTGGGCGTTGCGACCCAGGGCGGCCGGTTCCCGCCGGCCTGGCGAGACCTGCTGAAGGCGAGCATCGAGGCCGGCCTCGACGTCGAGAGCGGCCTGCACGAGTTCATCTCGGACGATCCCGAGCTCACCGAGCTCGCCCGCGAGCGAGGGGTCGAGCTGCACGACCTCCGCAAGCCACCCGCGGGGCTGAGCGTCCCGACGGGGGCCAACCTCGAGGTCGACGCGACGATCGTGCTGACGGTCGGCTCCGACTGCGCGATCGGCAAGAAGACGGTCGCGGTGGAGCTCGATCTCGAAGCGCGGCGGCGCGGGCTCGACTCGGTGTTCGTGCCGACGGGGCAGACCGGGATCGCCATCGCGGGCTGGGGCATCGCCGTGGACGCGGTGGTCTCCGACTTCCTCGCCGGCGCGGCCGAGTGGCTGGTCGTCGAGGGGGCGAGGCGAGGCGGGAAGCTCCTCTTCGTCGAGGGCCAGGGCTCGCTCGTCCATCCGATGTACTCGGGCGTGACGCTCGGACTCGTGCACGGCGCGGTCCCACATGCGTTCGTCCTCTGCCACGCGGCCGGATCGACGGAGATCGAGGGCTGCCCAGGACACGCGATCCCACCCCTCGCTGACCTGGTCGAGCTCCACGAGCGAATCTCGCTCCCAGCCCGAAAGGCGAAGGTCGCGTGCGTCGCGGTGAACACCGCGGCGCTCGCCAGCGACGACGACGCGCGACGAGCGATCTCCGAGATCGCCGAGGAAACGGGGCTCCCCGCGGACGATCCCGTCCGCTTCGGCGCGCAGCATCTGCTTGACGCGCTCCTCGCCCGGCTCTAGGCTCCCAGCCGCTAGCGGGCAGTGGGGAGCCCGTGATCGGTGAACTGAGATGCGGATCCTCGCTGCGGCAACTCTGCTCGTCGCTGCGCTCCTGACCGGAGCGTCGGTCGCCGCTGCCGCCGATGTCGGCGCGAACGACGATTCGGCGAAGTTCGAAGACGACGCCGGCGCCGCGCTGTACGGCCGCATGTCGGAGCTCGGGCTGCGGCGAACCGTGATCGGCGTCCGCTTCGTCCCGAGTGAGGCGGTCGTGATCCAGGACAAGCAGCTCCTCGACCGGGCGATCGCGAGCGCGACCGACGCCGGCCTCCGAGTCGTGCTCGCCGTCTATCCGTATCCGCCACGCGAGCTCGAGGCAGGCCTCGGCTCGCCGTCGATGTTCGCGTCGTACGTCGGCGTTCTGGCGTCCATCTACCCGCAGGTGAGGCAGTTCGTGATCGGGAACGAGCCGAATCAGCCGGCTTTCTGGCGGCCGCAGTTCGACGCAGTCGGCAACAACCTCTCGGCGCCGAGCTTCGGGCCGTACCTCGCCGCCGCCTACGACACGCTGAAGTCGGTGGATCCCGAGATCTCCGTCGTCGGCGTGGGGCTGTCGCCGCGAGGCAACGATCGGCCGACCGCGAGGAACAACATCTCGACGTCGCCCGTCCGCTTCCTACGCGCACTCGGCGCGTGGTACCGCAGGAGCGGCCGCACGAAGCCGCTCATGGACGCGTTCAGCTTCCATCCGTATCCAAACGAGGCGACCGACCCGCTCGAGCGCGGCTACCAGTGGCCGAACGCCGGGCTTCGCGAACCTCGACCGGATGAAGCAGGCGCTCTGGGACGCGTTCAACGGCACCGGGCAGCCCACGACGGTCGACGGGCTCAAGCTCCATCTCGACGAGGTTGGCTGGCAGGTCGACACGGCCGGGCGCCTCGGCTACAGCGGGCTCGAGAACGTGCCTGTCACGGACGAGATCACGCAGGCAGCGATCTACGGACAGCTGATCAGGGAGGCCGCATGTGACCCTGACGTGGCGTCGCTCAGCTTCTTCGGCTTCCGCGACGACGGCCTGCGCACCGGCTTCCAGGCGGGCCTCGAGCGCGCCGACGGGAGCGCGCGGCCGTCAGCCGCCGCGGTGAGTGCCGCGATTCCCGAAAGTTGCGCCGGGGAGCTAGGCGCCTGGGTGCCGGAGATCGACGTCCTCGGGGCGAAGGTCGCAGTCGGTGGACGTGGCCCGGAGGTCACTGCTCGCGTTGCAGCCGGGGAGGACGCCCGCGCGAAGGTCTGCGTCCGCGCGGCGTCGTACGCACTCTCGGCGCTCGAGCGCTGTCGCTCCGTGGCCGTGGCCGGACTGCGCTCGCTCAACGTCGCGGTGCGAGCTCCGGTCGGGACGACCGGCCGTGTCGAGGTCGCGGTCCAGTTCGCAGCGGAGGCGAACCGCACGCGCCGCACGCTCGTCGTGCGTCGGGCGATCGTTACGCGCTGAGTCGCCCTTGACATCGAACACATGTTCGTGTCATAGTGCGAACACGTGTTCGGTCGTGTCGTCATCGTCGTCCTCGTCGCCGTGCTCGTCTGGGCCGTGTTGGCCCGCGACACCGGCGCGAGCGGCACGCCGCAGCATCACACCGTGAGATCGGGCGAGACGCTCTGGACGATTGCGGCCGCTCGGTACGGGGGAGACCCGCGCGCCGGCGTCTGGAAGCTGCAGCAGGCGAACCACCTCGCGAGCGCGACGATCGCACCCGGGCAGCACTTGCTCGTCCCGTAGCTTCGACCGCCGCCTCAGCGGCGGTGATATGAACCCGTCGATGGCGTCCGACCGCATACTCGAGCTGCTCCGCCGCCCGGTCGACATCGACGAGTACGCGGAGATCCGCGAGCTCTGGAAGACGCACTCGATCGCAGAGGACAACCGCGATCTCCCCGGTCTCATCTCGACGCTGACCGAGGACTGCGTCTACGAGGTGATGGGCACCGGCGCCCGCTGGGAGGGGCACGAGGGTGCGGCGCGCTTCTACACCGAGCTCCTCACCGCCTTCCCCGACATCCACTTCGACCTCGAGTACATCGTGATCGGGCCGCAGGGCGTGTGCGAGGAAGCACACGTGACGGCGACGCATGCGGCGCGCTGGCTCCAGCACGAGCCGACGGGTGAGCGCCTCGAGTGGCGCAACGCGATCTTCTTTCCGTGGGACCCGGCTGCGAAGAAGTTCCGCGGCGAGATGGTCTACACCGACCTCGCCTTCCCTGCCGCCTAGCCGACAGCGACCGCAGCCGTGGCCGCGTCGGGCGGGAGGATCTCCGCCGGCCGACGCTGCGCGACTGCCGCGAACGCGTCCACGACCGCCGGGTTGAACTGCTTCCCGCGCCCGGCGTGGATCTGCAGCATCGCCTCGTTCAGGTCGAGGGCGACGGCGTAGGGACGGTCGGTCGTCATCGCGTCCCATGCGTCCGCGATCGCGATGATCGCGGCCTCGACCGGGATACTCGTCCCGCTCAGGCCGTCCGGATAGCCGAGCCCGTCCCAGCGCTCGTGATGGTGCCGGATTGCCGGGACGCAGTCGCAGAGCGACGAGATTCGAGCGACGATCTCCGCACCGCGCACGGCGTGCTCGCGCATGATCAGCTGCTCCGCGCGATCGAGTCGGTCGGGCTTCGTCAGGATCGAATCCGGCATCCCGATCTTCCCGATGTCGTGAAAGAGGGCAGCCGTCGCGAGCGCGCCGAGCTGCCTCGTCGGGAGACGCAGCTCGCGGCCGACGGCGAGCGAGACGCGTCTGACCCGCTGCGAATGGCCCGCCGTATAGGGGTCGCGAGCTTCGACTGCTGCGTTGAGCGTCTCGATCGTCTCGAGCAGCGTGGCTTCGAGCTCGCGCGTCGACTCGACGACGTCGTGCGAGCGGGCGGCGAGGTCATCGTTCTGTGCTCGCATCCACGCGGACGCGCCTCGCACCATGAGCGCCAGGGCGAGCCAGAGGAGACCGAAGACCAGCCCCACCGCGTACCAGATCGTCCGTTTCGCCGCCCCCGTCGTCGCGGTGACGACGTCGTCGTCGAGCGACACCTCTGCGGCGCCCACGACTCGACCCCGCGCATTGTGGAGCGGAGCCCACACCTTGACCACAGGTGCTGCTTTGCCGATGGGATCGACGAGCTGTGCGCTCGGGACGTTCGTGCGTACCACCGTCTTCAAGTCAGGACTCGTCCGACGCCGCCCGATCCGATCCGGTCTGGCGGTCGAGAACGCGAGCCGCCCATCGCGGGCGTAGACGTTGAGCCCACGCACGTCCTCCGAGAGCCGAACCGTGTTCCTGAGACGTCGCAGCGCACGCGGCGTGACGGCGACCGAGCTCCCGCTCGCGATGCTCGGCCCGAGCACCGCGTCCGTGTATGCGGCCACATCGCGGGCATTGTCGGCAAGCGCGGCTCGACGGAGATCGTTCGAGAGCCGGGAGGAGAGCGCGACGGCTCCGACTGCGAGGATCACCGCCGAGGCGACGAGAAACGACACGGAGCAGCGTCAAGGGACGCCCGAGACCGGACGAGCGGTATTCCCGCATATGCCGCATGCGAGCTGTATCGGCTCGCACAAGGTCGAAATTGAGCGCCCGAGTACAATCGGCCGCCGTGGACCTCGACGTCGTCTTCCTCGGGACGTCAGGCTCCATGCCGACGGCGAAGCGGGCGCTCAGCGCGACGCTGGTGAGGCGCGGCGGCGAACGACTCTTGTTCGACTGCTCGGAGGGCACGCAGCGGCAGCTCCTGCGCAGCGACGTCGGCCTCGTCGAGCTCGAGGAGATCTTCATCACGCACTACCACGCTGACCACTACCTCGGCCTTCCGGGCATGCTCAAGACGTTTGCATTGCGCGGCCGCGAGGTGCCCCTGACCATCTACGGACCGAAAGGGCTCGACGAGCTGCTCCGCACGTTGCGGCGGATCTTCGGTCGGCTGACCTACGAGGTCTCGGCGGTCGAGCTCGACGCGGGGGAGGGGCTGGAGCGCGACGGTTATGCGATCGAGCCGTTCGCCGTGGATCACGGCATGACGGCGCTGGGCTACGCGATCGTCGAGGCTTCGCGCCCGGGGCGCTTCGACGTCGATGCCGCCGATCGGCTCGGCGTTCCCGACGGCCGTGAGCGTGGCGCGCTCCAGCGCGGCGAGAGCGTGACGCTTGCGGACGGTCGCGTCGTCGCGCCCGACGAGGTGCTCGGGCCGCCACGGATGGGTCGGAAGCTCGTCATGACGGGAGACACGGCGCCGGCAGCCTCGGTGGTGGAGGCGGCGACGGGCGCGGACGTTCTCGTCCACGAGGCGACGTTCCTGGCCGACGAGCGCGCGCGTGCACGGGAGACGTCGCACTCGACAGCCGGCGAAGCGGCGCTGGTCGCGCAGGAGGCCGGCGTGAAGCTTCTCGCGCTCACGCACGTCTCGACGAGGTACTTCGGACACCAGGTGGTGGAGGAGGCGACACAGCTCTTCCCCGCGACAGTCGTCCCGCGCGACTTCGACCTGATCACGATCCCGTTCCCGGAGCGGGGCGAGCCGGAGCTGGTGCGCTCGGGTGCCCGCACTGGCCGGCCGACCGCGGACGAGGGCGCTACACTCGCCGAGCCAATCCTTTAACCCGGTCCAGCGAGGCCGGAAAGGAGCGAGATGTCGACGCACGTCCCCGCTGACGCCACCGCGAGGCAACTCCTCGACGACGAGGCGATCGCGAAGGCGCTTTCCCGCATCGCGCACGAGATCATCGAGCGCACGGACGACCTCGAGAGCGTCGCCCTCGTCGGGATCCAGTCGCGCGGCGCACCGCTCGCGTCGCGCCTTCGCCGGCTTGTCGAGGAGCGGAGCGGTGTGTCGCTCCCTGTCGGCGCGCTCGACATCACCTTCCACCGCGACGACGTCCACGTCCGCGACGGCGGCCGCCCACCGGGACGCCAACCGGTCGTCCGCGCTACGAGCATCGCGTTTCCGATCGAGGGAATGACCGTCGTCCTCGTCGACGACGTGCTCTACACGGGGCGGACGATCCGCGCCGCGATCGACGCTCTTCTCGAGTATGGGCGGCCGGCGCGAGTTCAGCTGGCAGTGCTGGTCGATCGAGGTCACCGCGAGCTGCCGATCCGTCCCGACTACGTCGGCAAGAACCTTCCAACAGGGCGCGACGAGCGCATCCAGGTCGAGCTGGTGGAGATCGACGAGCGCGACGGCGTCTTCCTCGTCGCGGAGCGAGAGGACGGCGACCATGTCTGAGCTCCATCCGCCTGCAGCGTCACGCCGCCACCTGCTGTCGATCGGCGATCTCACCCGAGACGACATCGAGCGCATGCTCGAGACCGCCCAGTCGCTGGCCGCATCGCTCGACCGCGAGATGAAGAAGCTGCCGACGCTCCGCGGTCGCACGGTCGTGAATCTCTTCTACGAGTCCTCCACGCGAACGCTCGCGAGCTTCGAGCTGGCTGCCAAGCGCCTCTCGGCGGACACGATGTCGATCCGCTCCGCAGGCTCGTCGGTGGACAAGGGCGAGTCCCTCAAGGACACCGCGCTCACCATCGCCGCGTACGAACCGGACGTGATCGTCGTCCGCCATCCGTCGATCGGCGCGCCGCAGCTGATCGCGCGTCTCACCGATGCGCACGTCGTGAACGCCGGTGACGGCAAGCACCAGCACCCGACTCAGGCGCTCCTGGACCTGTATGCGATGCGCGCGGCGCTCGGCCGGCTCGAGGGTGTGCGGGTCGCGATCGTCGGAGACGTCCTGCACTCGCGCGTCGCGCGCTCGCTCGTCCAGGCACTCGCGCTCGTCGGAGGCGAGACCGTCCTCGTCGGCCCGCCGACCCTGGTGCCGCGCGGAATCGAGGGGCTCGGCTGCAGCGTCTCGCACGAGATCGGCGCGATCGCGGACGCCGACGTCGTCTACGTCCTGCGGATGCAGCACGAGCGCATGGGGGAGGCGTTCGTCCCGTCGCTTCGCGAGTACACCGCGCTCTACGGGATCACGCCGGGCCGCGTCCGGCCCGGGCAGGTCGTGATGCACCCCGGGCCGATGAATCGCGGAATCGAGATCGACCCGCGCGTCGCCGACTCCGAGCAGGCGCTCGTCATCGATCAGGTGCGGGCGGGGCTCGTGGTGCGGATGGCCGTGCTCTACGACGTTCTCACGGTGGCGCCGGTTGCGGCCTCGGAAGCGGTGGGCGTCGCGTAATGCTGGTCTCGCGCAACGGCCGCAGCGACTCGCTGACGCTCGAGGGCCGCGTTATTGCCCCAGCGCAGGGGATCGACGAGGCGCTTCGGATCACGGTGACCGACGGTGTGATCACTGCGATCGAGCCTGGGTCGCCGAGAGGGCTCACGATCGCGCCGGCTTTCGTCGATCCGCACGTCCACCTTCGAACACCGGGCCGCGAGGACGAGGAGACGATCCGTTCCGGAACGGAGGCGGCCGCAGCCGGGGGGTACTGCGCGATCCTCGCGATGCCGAACACCGAGCCGGTCGTCGACTCGGCGTCCGTTCTCGGTGCTCTCGTCGAGCGAGCGCGCGACGAGGCTGTCGTGCCGACGGGGTTCATGGCGGCCATCAGCAAGGGTCAGCTGGGCGACGAGCTGACGGAGATGGCCGAACTCGCCGCCACCGGCGCCGCTGCATTCACCGACGACGGCCGGCCGGTCGTCTCCGCCGGCCTGATGCGTCGCGCGCTGCAGTACAGCGCCCTCACGGAGCTGCGTCTCGCGCTCCACTGCGAGGAGCCGTCGCTCTCGCACGGCGGTCACGCACACGAGGGATCGGTCGCGGCCGAGCTCGGCCTCGGCCCGTACCCCTCGACGGCGGAGAGCGTGATGGTCGAGCGCGACGTGGCACTCGCCGGAGCCGAGGGCCGTCCGCTCCATCTCATGCATCTCTCGGCGCGCGAGTCGGTCGCCGCGGTCGACCACGCGCTGGCCACGGGCGTGCGGGCCACCGCGGAGGTGACTCCGCACCATCTCGTCCTCACCGACGAGGCCGTCCGCTCGCTCGACACGAACGTCAAGATGAACCCGCCGCTCCGCTCGGCCGACGACCGCGAGTCGCTGCGCGATGCGCTCAGGCGTGGCTCGATCTCATGCGTCGCGACCGACCACGCGCCACACGCGCGTCATGAGAAGGAGGTGCCGTTCGAGGACGCGCCGTTCGGCGTGACGGGCCTCGAGACGGCCTTCGCGGCGCTGCACACACACCTCGTTCTCCCCGGGATCGTGTCGCTCGAGACACTGCTCGAGCGCATGTCTGCGGGGCCTGCGCGAGCGTTCGGCCTGCCCGAGCCGCGGATCGAGGCGGGCGCCACGGCGAACCTCGTCGTCCTCGACCTCGCCGGCGAGTGGACAGTGACGGAGGAGGGCTTCCGTTCGCTCTCGGCCAACTCGTGGCTCCTCGGCGAGAAGCTCCAGGGGCAAGTCGCGAAGACGGTCGCCGACGGACGCGTGGTGTTCGAGCGATGAGCGGCGGTTATCTCGTCCTCGAGGACGGCACCGTCTTCCGCGGTCGCTCCGTCGCCGCGGACGGCGTCGCGTTCGGCGAGGCCGTCTTCACGACCGGGATGACCGGATACCAAGAGACGGTTACCGACCCGAGCTACGCCGAGCAGCTCGTCTGCTTCACGACGTCGATGGTGGGCAACTATGGCGTCGCGCCCGAACGAGGCGAGTCGAGCGAGCCCCACGCGCGTGCGGCGCTCATGCGCTCACTCGGCGGCGAGGAGTGGGCCGTCTGGCTGCGCGAGCATGGGCTCGTCGGACTCGACGGGCTCGACACGCGCTCGCTCGTCCTGCGACTGCGCGACTCGGGCGCTATGCGAGCGGCTGCGGTTTCAGACGAATGCGCGCTCTCCGTGACCGACGCGCTCGAGCAGGTGCGGGCGCAGCCCTCGATGGAAGGACAAGCGCTCGTCGCGCAGGTCTCCACTCCTGAGCCGTACGTGTTCGCCGAGGAAGGCTCGCCGCGAGTCGCTGTCGTCGACTACGGCGCGAAGCGCTCGATCATGCGCCGTCTCGCGCAGTCCGGCGCCGCGGTGACCGTCTGCCCGCACACGACCTCGGCCGACGAGCTCGCCGGCTTCGACGGCGTCGTCCTCTCGAATGGCCCCGGCGACCCCGAGCCCCTCGTCGCGGAGACCGGGATTGTGCGCGAGCTCCTCGGCCGCGTCCCCATTCTCGGGATCTGCCTCGGCCACCAGCTCCTCGGCCTCGCGACCGGCCACTCGACGTACAAGCTCCCGTTCGGCCATCGCGGCGCCAACCACCCGGTGCTCGAGCGGCGCTCGGGGCGCGTGCTCGTTACGAGCCAGAACCACGGCTTCGCCGTCTCGCCCTCGGAGGACGCCGAAGCGACGTACATCTCGCTCTACGACGGGACGGTCGAGGGCTTCGACTTCCCCGAGCGGCGTGCTCGCTCGGTTCAGTTCCATCCGGAGGCCGGACCAGGTCCGCACGACGCCTGGCCCATCCTCGAGGGCTTCGTCGAGGAGCTGCGCACCTAGTGCCGCGCCGCGACGACATCGATTCGATCTGCGTCATCGGATCCGGGCCGATCGTGATCGGCCAGGCCTGCGAGTTCGACTACGCCGGCTGCCAGGCGCTAAAGGTGTTGCGCGAGGAGGGCTACCGCACGATCGTCGTGAACTCGAACCCGGCGACGATCATGACCGACCCGGGCTTCGCCGACCGCACGTACATCGAGCCGCTCGACCTCGAGAGCGTCGCTTCCGTCCTCGAGCGCGAGCGCCCCGACGCGCTCCTGCCGACGCTCGGCGGCCAGACCGCGCTCAATCTCGCCATCGAGCTCTCCGAAGCGGGCGTCCTCGAAGATCTCGGCGTCGAGCTGATCGGAGCGCCTGTCGAGGTCATCCGCCGGGCCGAGGATCGCGAGCTCTTCCGCGACGCCGTCCGCTCATGTGGCCTCGAGGTGCCGGCATCGGTGATCGTGACGTCGCTCTCCGAGCTCGACGGCATCCCCGTGCCCGCAGTCGTTCGCCCCGCGTTCACGCTCGGTGGCCACGGCGGCGGCTTCGCCGACGAACCTGCGACGCTCGCCTTCCACGTCGAGCGGGGTCTCTGGGAGTCGCCGATCGGACAAGTCCTCGTCGAGGAGTCGGTTCGCGGCTGGGACGAGTTCGAGCTCGAAGTCATGCGCGATCGCGCGGACAACGTCGTCATCGTCTGCTCGATCGAGAACCTCGATCCGATGGGCGTGCACACGGGCGACTCGGTCACGGTCGCCCCGCAGATGACGCTTTCCGACGAGGCCTACCAGGAGCTGCGCGACGCCGCCTGCGCGATCATCCGCGCGGTCGGGGTCGAGACGGGCGGCTCGAACATCCAGTTCGCACGCAGCCGCGACACCGGCGAGCTACGGGTGATCGAGATGAACCCACGCGTCTCGCGCTCGTCGGCGCTGGCGTCAAAGGCGACGGGCTATCCGATCGCGAAGGTCGCCGCGAAGCTCGCCGTCGGCTACACGCTCGACGAGATCCCCAACGACCTGACGAAGACCACGCCCGCGAGCTTCGAGCCGACGCTCGACTACGTCGTGGTCAAGTTCCCGCGTTTCGCCTTCGAGAAGTTCCCCGGCGCCGACCAGGCCCTCGGCACGCAGATGAAGTCGGTCGGCGAGGCGATGGGCATCGGTCGTACGTTCTCGGAGGCGCTCCTCAAGGCGCACGGATCGCGCGAGCTCGAGCGCGGGGCGCCGACGCCGTGGTCGAGCCTCGCCGACGAGGATCTCCCCGAGGGGCTGCATCCGTGGTTTCGGGAGGAGATCGCGCGAGCGCGCACGATCCTGGCCGGCGGCGACATCGCAGCCGCGAAGCGCGCCGGCTGGGGGGACGACACGCTCGGGAGAGGCGCTCGGGATCAGCGGGGCCGAGGTGCGTCGGCGCCGGCACGAGCTCGGCATCCGGCCCGTCTTTCGCCGGGTCGACTCCTGCGCCGGCGAGGTCGACGCTGCGTCCAACTACTTCTACTCGACCTGGGGCGAGGAGGACGAGGCGCCCCCGACCGGAGACACGCCGCGCGTGGTCATCCTCGGGTCAGGCCCGAACCGCATCGGCCAGGGAATCGAGTTCGACTACTGCTGCGTCCACGCCGCCCAGACCTTCCGCGCGCTCGGCTACGAGGCCGTGATGGTCAACTGCAACCCGGAGACCGTCTCGACCGACTACGACACCTCCGATCGCCTCTACTTCGAGCCGCTCTCCCCGGAGGAGGTGCTGGCGGTGTGCGACCGCGAGCAGCCCGTCGGCGTCGTCACCCAGTTCGGCGGACAGACGCCGCTGCGTCTCGCGCGACACATCGAGGAGGGCGGGTATCGCATCCTCGGCACGCCGCACGAGGCGATCGACCTGGCCGAGGATCGCGAGCGCTTCGGCCTGCTCGCCGAGGAGCTCGGCGTTCGCTGCCCGCCGTGGGCGATCGTCTCCGGAGTCGACGAGGCGCTCGTCGCAGTCGCGGAGATCGGCTACCCGGTGCTCGTGCGCCCGTCGTATGTGCTCGGAGGTCGGGCGATGCGCATCTGCTACGACGCCGACCAGCTCGAGGCCGCCATGGCGGTCGTGGACGGCAACGTCCTGCTCGACCGCTTCGTGGAGAACGCGATCGAGCTCGACGTCGACGCGTTGTGCGACGGCGAGGACGTCTACATCGCCGCGGTCATGCAGCACGTCGAGGAGGCGGGAGTGCACTCCGGGGACTCGGCCTGCGTGCTTCCGGCACCTTCGCTCACACTCGCCGCTGCGCTCGAGGTGGAGCACGTCGTCAAGCGGCTCGGACCGGCGCTCGGTGTCGTCGGAATCCTGAACGTGCAGCTCGCGATCGCCGACGCGCTGGTCTACGTCCTCGAGGTGAACCCGCGGGCGTCGCGAACCGTGCCCTTCGCGAGCAAGGCGATCGGCGTGAACCTCGTCGACGCCGCCTGCCGGCTTGCCGCCGGAGCAACGCTCGCCGAGCTCGACCTGCCGGTTCCCCGCCCGGCTCAGGTGAGCGTCAAGGCGGCAGTGCTGCCGTTCGCACGCTTCCCCGGCGCCGACCCCGTGCTCGGCCCGGAAATGCGGTCGACCGGCGAAGTCATGGCGAGCGCGGCTGACCTCCCGACCGCGCTGGCCAAGGCGGAACGCGCCGCGGGGCGGCCGCTACCCACGTCGGGAACGGCGTTCCTGTCGGTTCGGGACGAGGACAAGCCGGCGGCGGTTCCAGTCGCAGCGGCGCTCGCCGGGCTCGGATTCGAGCTGATCGCGACCGAAGGGACGGCGCGGACGCTTCGCGCAGCCGGCCTCGAGATCGACGACATCACCAAGGTGGCCGACGCCGTTGGCGGAGAGGAGACGGTCGTAGATCTCGTCCGGAGTGGACGTTGCGACCTCGTCGTCAACACGCCGCAGGGAAGTGGAGCACGCGCCGACGGCTACCTCATCCGCGAGGCGGCGCTCGTCGCGCGCGTGCCGTGCGTGACCACGATCTCAGGGGCTGCGGCGGCTGTGCACGCGATCGCCAACGCGCGCGCCGAGTCCGCTCTCTCGCTCCAGGAGCGCATCGGGATCGACGCATGACGCCTCACGACGCTCTGTCACTTGGCGGCCGCGAGGCCCGAAGGGAGCGCTTGGCCGTTGTCGCAGCCGACGCGGTCGGGCCGTACACGCTGCTGCGACTCGCGCGGGGCGCGATCGAGCCGGGCACGCCCGGCCAGTTCTTCATGCTCGAGGCACCCGGCCGTGTGCTGCCGCGGCCGATGAGTCTCTGCCAGGCGCCGTCCGGCGAACTTGCCTTCCTCCTCGACCCGATCGGCCCGGGGACACGTGCGCTGTGCGAGCTCCGGCCCGGCGATGCAATCGACGTGCTCGGCCCGCTCGGCAACGGCTTCGACCTGGATGTCGAGCGGCCGTTGCTCGTCGCGGGCGGCATCGGGATCGCGCCGATGCCGTACCTCGCGCAGTCGCTGGGCGACCCGCCGGCGATCCTCGGGTTCCGCTCCGATCGACACGCGGAGGCTGCGCGCCTTCTCCCCGGTGCCGCCGTCGTCGTCGAGCCGAGGCTCGTGACCGAGCTCCTTCCCGATGAGCCCCACGACGTGTTCGCGTGCGGGCCGGAGCCGATGCTCGAGGCGGTCCGCGCACTCTCTCCACGCTCGCAGCTCGCGTGGGAGGCGCCGATGGCGTGCGGCTACGGCGCCTGCTACGGCTGCGTCGTCGAGCGCGACGGTCACTACGTCCGGCTGTGCATCGACGGCCCCGTGCTGCGGGACGCCGCGTGATTCCACTTCTCAATGCATCCGGGTGCCTTGACGCGTTGACCGCGCCGGACGTTGCCCAGAGCCTCGACGCGTTCGTGACGAAGACGGTCACGCCGCTCCGACGCGAGGGAAACCCTCCACCGCGCATCGCGGAGACCGACGCGGGGATGCTCAACTCGATCGGTCTCCAGAACCCTGGCATCGACCTGTTCCTGGAGCAGAACCTGCCGCGGCTCGCGGCGCTCGGCGTCCCCATCTGGGTCTCTGTGGGAGGCTTCTCGGCTGCCGACTTCGCGCACATGTGCGAACGGCTCGACGGACACGACGACGTCGTCACCATCGAGCTGAACCTGTCCTGCCCGAACGTAGAGGAGGCGCCCGAGACCGCCGCGCAGCTCGTCGGCGCGGCTCGGGCTGTCACGGGCAAGCCGCTGTACGCGAAGCTCTCGCCCGCGACGTGGGACATCGCGGAGTCCGCTCGCGCGGTCGCCGACGCTGGTGCGGACGGCCTCTCGCTCATCAACACGATTCGCGGTCTCGCCGTCGACGGGGTGTCGTGCCGCCCGAAGCTCGCTCGCGGTGTGGGCGGGTACTCGGGTCCGGCGCTCAAGCCCATCGCGCTCGCATGCGTCCACGCGTGCGCGGAGGCGGTCGAACTGCCCATCGTCGGGATGGGTGGCGTCGCCTCGGGTGAAGACGTCGTGGACCTCCTGTCGGTCGGAGCAGGCGCCGTCGCGCTCGGAACCGTCCTCTTCTCGGACCCGCGTGCGCCTGGTCGCATCCGGGCGGAAGTCGGGACCGACGTGGTCATGCCGAGACAGGCAGTGCACGTGATCGGGCGCGGATCGGCGTCCGCCGTAGAACTGTAGTCTCTCCGGACAACAGGAAAAGTCCTGCAAATAGGCTAAAACGCTTCCGCTTGACCGCGAGGGGAACCTTGGTAGACTCGTCCGGCTCATGGTCACGACGAAGTCGCACGCGCAAGCACCGGCGCGCTCACTCGACCAGAGGATGGAGGCGCTTCAGCGAGCGAACGACGTCCGGGTCCGACGCGCGCAGCTCAAGCGCGACCTCAAGGGGGGTCAGGCGAGCATCGAGACGATCCTGCTCGACCCACCCGAGTGGGTCGAAACGGCCAAGGTCTTCGACATGCTCATGGCCGTGCCGAAGTTCGGCCGCGTGAAGGCTGCTCGGCTTCTGAATCAGTGTCGGATCAGCCAGTCGAAGACCGTCGGTGGTCTTTCCGAGCGCCAGCGGACCGAGCTGGTCGATCTGTTCAACCACCGCGGCTAGCCCGCGTGCCGTCAGCGCGGCCCGTCTTCGTCGTCACCGGCCCGTCCGGTGCGGGGAAGGGGACGCTGATCAAAGGCCTGCTCGAGCGGGTGCCGGGGCTCGAGGTCGCCGTGTCGGCGACGACGCGTCCGCAGCGCCCCGGCGAGGTCGACGGACACGACTACTGGTTTCTCTCCGACGACGAGTTCACGCGGAGGATCGAGAACGACGAGTTCCTCGAGTGGGTGCCGTACGTCTCGGGCAGGCGGTACGGGACGCTGCGCTCCGAGATCGACCGGATCGCGCACGACGAGTGCGTGTGCATCCTGGAACTTGAGCTCGACGGTGCGCTGACCGTGCAGCGCGACGTTCCGCGGAGCGTGACGATCTTCATCGCTGCCGACGTCGAAGAGCTCGAGCGCCGGCTTCGCGAGAGGGATACCGAGAGCACGGGCGAGATCGGGGAGCGGATCGAGCTCGCGCGCCGGCAGCTCGAGCAGGCGCACGAATTCCGCTACATGGTGCGAAACGACGACCTGGAACGTGCGACGAGCGCACTTGCCGCCCTCGTCGAGTGTGAAGTGGCGCGTGTAGGTACCATGGCGCGGCCATGATCTACCCACGCCTCGACGACCTCCTCGAACAGGTCGGTGGTTCCCGCTACGCGCTGGTTCTCATCGCAGCCAAGCGGGCCCGCCAGATCAACAACTACCACCACCAGCTCGGCGAAGGCATCGGCTTCGAGGAAGCGCCGCCCCCGCTGATCGAGTCCCGTTCGAAGAACTACCTCACGATGGCCATGGAGGAAGTCGCGAACGGGAAGATCAGGCAGCTCGCTCCCTCGAGCTGAGGCACGGCGCGTGGCGCGCATCCTGCTCGGAGTGACCGGCGGGATTGCGGCCTACAAGGCCTGCACGCTCGTCCGCCTTCTCGTTCGCGCCGGCCACGACGTTCGGCCGGTGCTCACCGCCGGTGCAGAGCGGTTCGTCACCGCCGAGACCTTCAACGCGCTTGCTCGAACGGCTCCGACCGACGATCCGTACCCGCATCTCGGGCGCTGGGACGTCCTCGTTGTCGCCCCGCTGACCGCGAACACTCTTGCGCGGCTCGCGCACGGCCTGGCCGACGACCTTCTGACGGAAGCCGCGCTCGCGCACGACGGGCCGGTGCTCGTCGCACCGGCGATGAACAGCCGCATGTGGGCGAATCCCGCAACGCAGGCCAACGTCGCGACCCTCCGCGATCGCGGCATCGAGATTCTCGGGCCGGCAAGCGGCGATCTCGCGGAGGGCGAAGAAGGACTGGGGCGGATGGTCGAGCCCGACGAGATCCACGAGCGAATCGAGCAGATCCTCCAGGCCGCGACCGGCGGCGCCCTGATCGGGAAACGCGTTCTCGTCTCCGCGGGCGGGACGCGTGAGCCCCTCGACTCGGTGCGCTACGTGGGCAACCGCTCGTCAGGGCGCATGGGCGTCGCACTCGCCGAGGAGGCCGAGCGCCGCGGGGCCGACGTCACGCTGCTCGCCTCGAACCTCTCTGTGCCGGCGCCGCCTGGCGTCAACGTCGTCGTCACGCCGACCGCGGCCGACCTCGAGCGGGAAGCGCTCGCGCGCGGCGACGCCGATGTGATCGTCATGGCCGCAGCGGTCGCGGACTACCGCCCGTCCGCGCCGTCGGACGGGAAGCGCTCGAAGGACGGCGCCACGTGGACGGTCGAGCTCGAGCCGACGACCGACGTCCTCGCAGCGATCGGAGCCGACCGCAAGCCTGGGCAGGTGCTCGTCGGGTTCGCCGCGGACGCCGGCGAGGGAGGGCTCGAGCGAGCGCGCGAGAAGCGGCTGGCGAAGAAGGCCGACATCTTCGTCTTCAACGACGTCAGCCGCTCCGAGATCGGATTCGACGCGCCCGACAACGAGGTCGTCGTCGTATCTCAAGAGGGCGAGCGTCTGATCGAGAAGGCGCCCAAGCGCGTCGTTGCGGCGGCTGTGCTCGACGAAGTGGAGCGGTTACTCTCGTCTCCATGACCGACGCTGTCCGCGCCGGTGAGCCCGTCGCATCGCGGTTGGCCGCCGACTGTGGTCGCGCGGGTCGCGAGAACCTCGAGCGAGTGGGACGTACGCAGCCCGTTGTGACGGAGACCTACGACCTCTTCCAGCTCGGGCGGAGCAACCTGCGGAGCGGGATGCCCGCACAGGCGACCGTCCCGCTCGAGAAGGCGAAGCGCGCCGAGCCGACGTCTCGTTCGATTCGCGAGGCGCTTGGCATCGCCTACTTCCGGATCGGGCGCTGGGAGGAGGCCGAGGCCGAGTTCCGCGCGCTCGTCGAGCTCGCCCCAGCCGACGAGTTCGCGCACTACGCGCTCGCGCGTGCGCTCGTAAACCAGGGTCGTCGCGAGGAGGCGACGCCGCACATCAAGCTCGCGCGCTCGCTGCGACCGCGGACGTCGAACGACGGCGACGCGCTCGAATAGGCGTGCGAGCCGTCGTCCAGCGCGTCCGGGAAGCGTCGGTCTCGGTTGCAAGTGAGGTCACCGCGTCGATCGGTCCGGGCGTCCTGGTGCTGCTCGGTGTCGCGGCTACGGACACGACGGCGGAGGCGGAACTGCTGGCGGGCAAGCTCGCGCGTCTTCGCATCTTCGAGAACGAGGCCGGGCGCTTCGACCGGTCGCTCCTCGACACATCCGGCGCTGCTCTCGTCGTCAGCCAGTTCACGCTGATCGCCGATAGCAGGCGGCAGAGGGGAACCAGACCAGACTTCCACCTCGCGGCTCGTCCTAAGGTCGCTGAGCCGCTCTATGAGCACTTCTGCGCGGCGCTGCGGGAAGCCGGCGTCTCGTCAGTCCAGACAGGGGAGTTCGGAGCTCGTATGGCCGTCTCGCTCGTCAACGACGGCCCCGTCACGATCATCTTGGAGACGTAGCGCACCACTCATCGAGGGGCGTGCGCGATGCGCGTGACCCTCCTCCCGCATCGAAACGACTGGACCGAGATCCAGCGCGACGCCGTGAAGATGCTCGAGTACGTGGTGGGGAATCGCGGGAACTGGCGACGCGGCGACGTAGAGAAGATCCCGCTCACCCTCTCGCACATCCAGTGGTGGCTGCGAAAGACCGGAGCCAGGAGAAGGGGGAGAGATTACGCCCGAGACGTTCTACAGACCCTCGTAGAGATGGGGCTCCTACAAGACACCGGCCAGGTCCTGCTCCCGCGCCGGCAACCCCGCCCGTCCGCTCACTCCTACTGGTACCGCCGCTTCGAGGTGCTCCCCGTCACGCGCCTGAAAGCGGGGGCTCTAGCCTCGCTCGACTCCGTCTCTCTCGGCTCCCGCCGAGTAACAGTGTCTCTGCGTGGATTCCTAATCAGTCAAGGGGTGATCCGGACGCGATCTACCCCGACTCGAGGGTCAGTCCAGTGGGCATTCCTGCACTCGGGCCCTCCATAGCGGAGATTGCTCGCCACTTCTCACGACGTCGTGAACACCGCCTCTGTGTGGGTTTTCACCGATGCGAACGTGACGGCAAGGCGCAAAGTTGGTGGCAGGAAGGAGGTGTCAGATGACAACGTCGATGATTGACGCCCCGACCATCTCAACGACTCGCTTCGAGTATCTGGTCGTGCCGCTCAAGGAAGCGAAGAGCGTCAAGAAGGATGAAGACGCCTTCGCCCCCGAGCAGCTGAACGAGCTCGGAGACGAGGGCTGGGAGGCCGTTGGCCTGTCGCTGAAGTACGGCGATCTGATGGCCTGGCCAGTCGTGTTGCTCAAGCGTCCGCGCTGAGCTGAGCTTACGGTTCCGCGCGATGATCACGAAGAACCCGGTCGCTCCGGGTCCCCGTGATTCTTGGCACGATCTAAGGGTGTTCGGCGCGCTGCGGCGACAAAGCACGGCGCGCAAAGTGGTGCCGCCCTAGTCCCCCTGGCGAGGAACGTCAAACAGTCTGTTTTGAAGCGAATGGGAATGCGTCAGGCGGAGCTTTCCTGGGCAGGGCGGGAGACGCTGGATCTGTACGCCCGCAACAAGGCCAAGCTCATTGCCCTAGACCGCTACTTCGAGACCGTCCCCTTCATCGACGCAGACGGGAATCCCAACGGGGCGGTGAAGGTGTACTGGCTCTCTTACAACGCCGCCGTGAGGACGCTCGAGGCGCTGCGGGCGGTTATCGCGGAGATGGCGAAGGAGGACCAGCGCTTCGACCGCGCCCTCGAGGCGCTCGCAGCAGAGGGCCGGCGCGTGCGTGAGAACCATGAATGAGGCGCTCGACCTCTTCTACGGGCTCGTGCTCGAGGACGGGCGGCGTATCGGAGAGGCGGCGGCGGACTTCCAGCGTGAAGACGCGGAGGCCGTGCTCGAGCAGAACTCCTCCGCGCCCAATCACTTCATCACCAGACCCAGAGGGGACAGTAAGACGTCTGATCTCGCAGGCCACAACATCGCGGTCGGGCTGGCACAGGCTCCCCAGCGTGCGCGCATGTACGCCCTCGCGGCTGATGAGAAACAGGGTCGTCTTCTTGTCGATGCCATGGCCGGGTTCGTATCGAGAACACCCGAGCTCCAGAACGCACTGGTCATCCGGGAGTCCTCTGTCCACTTTCGCCGCTCCGATGCCCGCCTCGAGGTGCTCGCGGCGGACCAGGCGAGTATCTGGGGACTGCGGCTGTACTTCGTGACGGTGGACGAGATCGGCCAATGGCACTCGACGGCACCACCGCAGAGATGTTGGGAGGCGGTGTCGACCGCAGCGACGAAGGTTCCTGGCTCCCGGCTCGTGGTGTTGACCACCGCCGGAGATCCCGCGCACTGGTCGAAGGGCGTGCGCGATCACGCACTCGCCGACGCGCTCTGGAAGGTTCACGAGGTACCAGGCCCGCCCCACTGGCTCGACCCCATACGCCTCGAGGGGGAGAGACGGCGGCTGCCCGAGTCGAGCTACCTGAGGCTGTTCATGAACGAGTGGACATCCTCCGAGGATCGACTCGCAAGTGAGGATGACCTACTCGCCTGCGTGACCCTCGACGGCCCGCTCGACCCGAAATCAAACAGGCGGTACGTGATCGGGCTCGACGTTGGTCTGAAGCACGACGCCACGGTCGCCGCTGTGTGTCACGCCGAGAAGGTTCCCGGCGCCGAACACCCCGAGGATCGTTCTCGACCGGATGGGCCACTGGAAGGGCTCTCGTCTTCGACCCGTCCAGCTCTCCGTTGTCGAGGAGTGGGTCGAAGAGGTCGCCCGCCGTTACCAGGCTCGCGTTCGGTTCGATCCGTACCAGGCGGTCCATCTGTCGCAGCGCTTGAAGAGACGTGGGATCAGCGTCCAGGAGTTCACGTTCTCTGCCGCGTCTGTTGGGAGGCTCGCGACGATGTTGCTGCAGCTCATCCGCGAGCACTCACTCGCGCTTCCCGACGACCCCGAGCTTCTAGACGAGTTACGGAACGTCCGACTGAGGGAGTCGAGCCCCGGCGTCTATCGACTCGACCACGACCGCCACCGTCACGACGACCGAGCAGTCGCACTCGCACTCCGCCGCCTCGCTGCTCGCCGAACGAGGCACGCCGGGTCGAGCACGAACGTGGAGCAGCTTCAAGCACGGACGGCCGCACATTTTCACGGAGCACCAGCGGCAGGCGCTCGATGAGACGCTCCGGCAGCGGGGCGTCGGGGTGGTGCGCCGCTGATGCCGAAATGGGGCCACACACCGACTCGCGCACGCGCGGAGAAGGCGAAGGCCATGAGGTGGGAGGCGCGGGAGCAGGCGCGTGTCTTCAAACGTCGGGGGCGGGTTCAGGCGAGTCCGCGCCCCCGACTGTTCTGCGAGCTCGCCGAACCTATAGGAGGTAGACCATGGCCAATCTGACGAGACGAAGGTCGCGAGCGGGCGAGACGAAGGCGCGCGCCCGATATGCATCCCATCCCGAACTCAAGGGCGCGACGCTGGTAGCGGCCAACCTGACCGAGAAGGAAGCGTCCGAGCTTGAAGCACTCGACAAGCGATGGTGGGCCGCGGAACCGGGGGCACTGCCCCTTACCGAGAAGGAGACCCGCCGGCTCGAGGAGCTTCTCGGCGCGCTCGCCGGCGACCGGGAAATCTTCTCCAAGAAGCGCAACGAAGAGGAGCTCCGGGCGAGGAAGGCGGCAATCGCCGAGGGAATACGGCTCGGTGAGCTCCCCAGGCGAGCGGAGTGGGCGGAAGCCGGGTCGGTCACGTTGCCGCGCTTCGTGTTCACCTGGCTGCAGAACTCACGGAACCAGGACTGGACGGTGGCCGACATGGGGATGCTCGCCGCGATGCTCGGCATGTTCGAGAACCAGATATCTCTCTTTGAGAACGCCGAGTTCGAGGAAGACAACGGAGAACTCGTGCTCGTGGTTCAGGGCGACGCCGACAACATCCGCTTCTCGCGAAGCCAAAACCGGCAGTCGACGGATCCCTTTACGAGCAGCGGGTATGTCCGCGAACGGGTGGCGCTTCAGAAGCTCGTACAGAACGGCTGGTTCGAGGTATCGAAAGCGGGTACAGGGTTGCGGATCAAGCTGGGCGAGCGGGCGAAGAAAGTGCGCGAAGGAAAGGAGGCAAGACCGCAGGCCGCGTGAACGTAGCGTGCGGGAGCATCAAGGCTTCTTGTGCGCGTCCCACGTCCATCCGGGGAGGGCTTCGAGACGGGCGAGGCGATCCGGGGACATGCTCCGCCCTTGAAGGCTTGAAGGTTGTTGCTGATCCATGCGCCGAGGCGGAAGCCGTCGGCAACGTCGGGCCCTGGAACGCGAGAGTGCCCTTCGCGCTCGACGTGCCTTCGGCCGCGACACGCTGCTCGGGGTGAGCGCGCCGCTGCGGTACGACGACCTTCTCCGAGGGGGCGGGCCTAGAGTCCGCGTGTGACACCGGACATCGAATGAACTCAAACGTCCGATCGGGTGGGGCGAGGACGTGACACGCTTGACGCCATGAGAATGGCTGGCCTCGTAGGTCGCATGTCGGTGCGCTGGATTCCGGCTGCCGCCGTCGCAGTCGTGCTCGGCCTCTACCAGATCAGCGACCCGTCGCTCTGGATCGACGAGGCGACGACGGTCGGGAACGTGACCGGGAGTTGGTGGTCCTTGCGCGACGAGCTGCACTGGCTCTACTACGTGACGGTCAAGCCGTGGCTCGCCGTGGTCGGCACTTCCGAGATTGCGCTCCGTCTGCCGTCCGTCCTGGGTGCAGTCGTGTCCGTCGCGCTGCTGTACGGACTCGCGCGGCGAATGTTCAATGAGCGGGTCGCGTTCGTGTCTGCGCTGCTGCTGGCTGTCCATCCGCTCGTTGTGCAGTGGTCGCAGCAGGCTCGTGGCTATACGGGCCTCGTGGCGCTCGTGATCGGCGTGACCTGGCTCTTTCTGCGGGCGCTCGAGTGCGACACGGCGGGAGCCTGGGCGCTGTACGGCGTGACCCTCGCCGTGCTGATCTTGTGGCATACGTTCTCGGCGCTGATCTTCCTGCCGGTGCATGTCCTGGTCGCATGGCGGCGGCCACGTGCCATCGTCACCTGGGAGGTCGTCGTGGTCGCGCTGCTTCCGTGGTTCTGGGTGTTCGTAAATCGCCCGCCCGACGAGTTGCCGACTCGCTGGATCCCCGAACTCACGCCGCAGTACGCTGGCCGAACGCTCCTTGAGGTGTCTGGCGCGATGGGCGTCGGGCTTGCCTTGGCGCTCGTCGGCGCCTACCTCGTGCGCCAGCATCGGAGGCTTCTCGTCGGGTGGGCGTTCCTGCCGTTCGTTGCAGCTGCTGCCGCGTCGATCTTGGACTCGTCGTTTCTCAGCCGCTATCTGATCGTCTGCGTTCCGGCGTTCGCGATCCTTGGTGGCGTGGCGATTGTGCAGTTGGCGAGCCGGGTGCGTGTCGCTGCCGTGACTGCTGCGGCAGTTGGAACGCTCGTTGGGCTCATCCTCTGGTACGGACACGACGGGAGCCAGAACTGGCAGGGCGAAGACTGGAAGGCGGCGACGGCGTATGTCATGCGCGAGGGCGGAGCGCAGGTGGTTTACGGCAGGGCGGCGCACGTCGCGTACACCTACTACGGGGGCCAGTTCGCAAATACGGGCCTCGTCGTTGAGCGCCGCCCATGGGGCGGATTCAGTGACGACGAGCACGTGATCGCCCGCTTCGGAGCAAAGTTGCGGGTAATCCGCGCTCAGTACATCCACGCGGACTCCCGATAATCCGCGCGTGTCTCTCGACAGGCTGCTGACATCCCTCCGCCCTGGCGGCCGGGACTTCGAGCCTCGGTGTTGGCCTCGACGCTGGGGCGCGGACGCGGGGTGCCGCCAATCCCCGCGTCAGACCGTCAGCCTCGTGAACGCTGACGAGCGTCGCGAGCTACCTGCGGATCGAGGAGCGCGAACTGGAGGCGGGCGGGCTGAACTAGGCCAGGCCGAGCGCTCCGCGCCTTTAAGCGATCGTTAGCGCGCCACAAAGCTGATCGCGTGTGGAGTCGCGTGTGGAGAGTCGTCGCCTGCGCATCGTTGATTCTCGTCACCATCCTCATCGGGGGTGGGCTGGGAGGACTCGTTGGAGAGAGCGTCTGTGAAGGTCCCCCTGACGACTTCATGCGCTGCGCGATGGAGGACTTTCTCGGGGTATCGCTGGGCGCCCTGACTGGCTTCTTCGTCGGCGTCTTCATCGTGCAAGTTCTGTATGCGTTGTCGCACGACGAGTAGCAGTTGCCGGGCCGAGCAGTGTTTCATCGTGAAGGTGCGGGGCGACGAGCCGGAGCTCGCGAACTCCCTGCGGATCGAGGAGCGCGAACTGGACGCGGGCGGATGAACTGAAGAAACCAGACTCAAGACTTCCGCAGTTGGCGGCTGATCATGCAATGAACGATCCTCGTGTCCAGTAGTAGAGGACGCCTACCATCGCAGCGCCGCTGAGCCCAAGGAGTAAGCGATGAGCCGAGCGCGGGATCGGAAGCGAACCGAGTACCACGAAGCACGGGAACAGGGTCAGGACGAAGCGCTGCATCGACACCAAAGGCCACGGACTCGTCGTCGCGACGACTGGCACTGCAAGGGAGAGGGCGCAGTAGATGCCGTACGGGGCTCCGAGCTGTCGCCAAGCCACAAACGAGAGGACTGCGAAGAGAACGAGGGCGGCGAACGCGCCGAAGGTGACTACCGCCAGGTTCGGTCCGCCTGGAGTGAACGGCATGAGCGCTCGTAGGCTCTCCCACGCTTGACGCGCACCGCGGCCTATCCCGTAGAAAGCCGATAGCGGCGTCGCCTGCCGCCAGTGGTGCTCTGCGCTGACGAATGCGAGCGGGCTCCGGCCGTTCGAGACAAGGACGAGCGGAAAGAGGAGGAACGTGACTGGAGCGATCGCGAGTCTGGCGAGCGCCGCGCGCGGAGTCTTCGATCGGAGGCCGACAACGACGAGGCCCGCCAGGACCGCAGGGGCCATCGGGCGCGTGAGCATTGCTGCGCCGGCGAGCGTCCCAGCCCACCCGAATCGCCCGCGTTCGGCGGCGAGAAACGCGCCGATCGCAAGAACGATGAACGCTGTCTCGCTGTAGAACGCCTGGAGGAAGAACGCATAGGGAAAGAGCGCCAGGTACCAGACGGCTCGTAGCGACGACGCTTCGTCGACGTGATCGGAGGCCAACCGGTGGAGGAGTACGAAGGCGCAGAGGGTCAGCGGTAGCGAAAGGACGAAGGCCGCGAGGGCATACCTCCCGTCGAGCAGCTCTCCGACTACCCGCAAGAGGAATGGGTAGAGCGGATAAAACGCCGGCGACTGGGCGTCGTCGCCGTAGCCGTGCTGGGCGACGTGGAGGAACCATCCTGCGTCCCACTGCTGCCAGGTGCGCGTGACTTTCTGGCCGGACCAGGCGGAAAGAAGCGCGGCCGACCCTATGGTGAAGACCCTCGTGAAGAGCCAGATCCAGGAGACGTCGCGAAGCGACCAAAACCGCTGAAAACTCTCGCTGGAGCGCTCGCTCGTGGCTGCTCCCGCAGCGATGGGCGTCACCCCACCGTCAGCGAGCCCGTCTCCGTCCAGTCGACGCGACCGATCCACCGCTCGAGATTCTCGGCGTACCACCGGATCGTCCGCAGTATTAGCGGTGCAGCACTCGCTCGCTCCTGAAAGTGCGTCCTTCCGTCCCAGTGGACAATTTCCGTCCCCGTCGTCCGATAGGCGGAACCTTGACGAAGATTTCTGCGGTCGTCCCCGACGAGTCGGCGCAATACTCGCGGACCCCGCACGAGACCGCGGGCAAGCGAGCGGATCTCAGGGGACGGATGCGCGGGGCCGAACGATGTCGGTTCCCTCGCGGTCACGAACGTACTGACCGCCATGTGTTCCGCGGACGAAGCGGAAGCCTGTCCGACGCGTGCTGCTCGCTCCGATGTTGCCGGCGAGGTAGTCGCGCAGCTCGTCGACCTCGACGTTCAGCAGGTGGGCCAGCTGCTCCTCGATCCTAAGTGCTCGTTCCCCGCTGATCATCGGGATGATTGAAGCGAATGCTCCGGATGAGACATCGACCGGTATGCCATGGCGCTCGCGTGAGGTCGCGAAGTCACAGAGCTTTCATCGAGGGGTTCGAGCCGCTCGCAAGCCACCTGTGGATCGAGGAGCGCGAGCTCTAGGCGGGCGGGCTGAACTATGCAGCCGAGGCCCTTCTTCCACTCACCCAATTGAGGGGTTCTTGAGCGCAAAGCGTTTACGTGCTCCTGGGTGCAGGAACACACAGATAGAGGGAGAGGTGCTCGTGAAGCGGTCTGGCCCGGATCATGCGCACCGCTTCCTCAACTTCAACTACGCCGCGAGCGGCGGAGCGACACGAGGCCGAGAATGCCCAGAAGCACCGCCACGACGAGCATCACCGTTCCTGCCGGGTGACGTCCGCCATCTGGATCGTCGGTCGCCAAGAGCCACACCGCCCAGACGAACAGAAGCGCGACAAGAGCGAAGTACGCCGTCGCGACGATCTGAGAGCCAACCTTCAAGGAGCAGAGAGTAGACCGGTTGCGGGCCTACTCTTTCTCGTGAAGGGCGCTCCCGCCCGCGATCCGATGAAGAAGCGCGGGCCGGCTCGATTAGCCTCGGCTCGTGATCGTCTACGCCGTCGTCGACGACGCCCTTTCACGCTTCACTTGAGGCTCCGCTGTCAGGCACACTTAGGCAGGGAGGAGGGGAACTGTGGAGATCGTGCTTTGGCTGGCCGTGTTCGGGGTCGGCTTTTGGCTCTCAGTGGCTGCTCACGAGGCCGGTCACGTCGTCGTGGGATTGCGCCACGGCTGGGAGGTCGCCGGCTTCTACTTCAAGCCTGCAGCCCTCGGCATCGGCGTGAGGATGGGGCACCGCTCGACTGACCCGATCGACTGGCACATCGGCCCGGTCGCACTGGCCGGTCCGGTCGCCTCGTTCTTCGCGGCGGGGGTCTTCTGGAGCATCGAACCACTGCCGGACGGCGGCGGGGTACTGGGGGCGCTCGCCGGGATCAACCTGGCGGTCGCCGTCATCAACCTGCTGCCGACACCGATCACCGACGGAGGGCACATCCTCCTTGGGCTGTTCGGCTGGACACTCAGGTGGCGGCACATGGCCGTCGCCTGGGTGCTGCTCGAGCTAAGCGGAGCTGCGCTGTTTCTGCTGTTGGGACACAGGGCGATCTAAGAGCGCGGGTCTGCACAGGAGGCACAGTGCAACTAACTGAGCCGGTTCTCGTGACGCGACGATCTAGGCCGTGAGGTTGCCGCTCATCATCGTCGCCGCGATCGTCCTAATCGTCGGACTTTGGCTCCTGTCGCAGTACGTGCTCAACCCGCTCGACGCGAAGCCGGGTGCGTGATCCTCACGCCGCGCTCGCGGCATGCGAGTTGGCCTGAATAGACCCAATCGTGTCCTATCGGGCGAGGCGAGGACGGGACACGCTTCCTAGCGCTGGGGGGTAAGGCGGCGGCCTCTCCCTCCATCCTCGACCTTTCGAACCAACCCGGCTGGCTGCCGAAGGAGATGGATGTGAGAAGGAGTACGAGCAAGAAGTACGAGATCCACTCAAGACGCAGGGTCGTGTCGACCCAGTTCTCGGTCAGCGCGTCGCAGGCCGTTATCGACTACGTGCGCTCCTGGGGCGTGAAGGACGACGAGATCAGGCGGCTCGGAGTGGACTCGGTCTCCTGGCGAGGCGCTCAGTTCAGGGCAGTGCTCGTTCCGGCGGAATCTCCGTTGACGCCATGAGAACGGCTCGCCTTATGGGTGTCGCATGACGCGCGAGCAGCGCGACCTCCTCCGCAAGCAGATCGACGTTCGCATGCGCGAGCGCCTGGAGCGCGGCCGGAATGCTCAGGCACAGGCACGGACACGTTTCGAAGCACGCACCGTGATAACACCCCCGCGAGTTGGCCTGCCCGACCGCGTGGTTCGCGTTCCCTAGGCCACGTCCGCGACAGACATCTAGGCCGAGCTCTCGAGCGCGTCATGCTCCCCGGCGGGGCCGGGGCCAGCTGGCGAGAGCCGACACGGCGGCGTTCGGGCAGCCACCCACCCCGCCCCGAAGGCGCACAGGCGCGAGGACAGCTGGGTTAGCACGCGAAGTGTGGAGAACCCGCACTACGAACGGAGGTCTCATGCTGCTCGCCGCAAATGGATGGTGGCTCTGGACACTTCTCGCGGTCATCGTCTGGATCGCTATCGCGTTCTGGCCAGCCAGGGTCGCATCGCGGAAGGGCCATAGCTTCATTCTCTTCTTCCTGTTCAGCCTCGTCTTCTTCCCGGCCGCGCTGATCGTCGCGTACTTGGTGGGCGACAGGCGTGGGCCTGGGTAGGTAGAGAGTCGTCGCGCTGTCGGCCGTCGAACTGAAAGGCCCCGTGAATACGGGGCCTTTCTCACTCCTGGACGTCAGAGCAGCGCGGCCACAGCAAGCTCTCGAGCCGACTCTCGCGCGCACGGTATGGACCTTCCCGAGCGATAGAGAGGGGACTAGAGACGCCTGCCGCGCGCTCCAGATTCAACGGGCTTCACCTACGACGCGCTCGATCCAGTTCCACCCCCCGGACGCACCCCCAGTCCCCGTAGGCGCATGGTAGCCAGCCGCAGCGCGACCACCAGCCCGCGACGGACCGTGGCAGGAGTAGCATTATTGGTGGCCGGGCCTGTCTATTTGGCTCGTCCCTACATCCCCCCTCCCCATAGGGACGATTGCTGCGGCTTGCCCGGCCCTTTGCTTGCCGCGGATTCTTCCCTGCGTCGGCGGAGTATCTTCTAGATCAGTCTCGATGATCTGGGGAGACGCAATGACTGGGATCGTCCTTTCTGCGGCGCTGCTGTTCGGCGCTGTGATCGTCTTCCTTCTACTCGCGATGAGGAAGTAGCTCAGCGCAAGATTCGCCCGACCCGCGCATCTATCTCACCGGGGAAGACCGAAACCCCGATGTTGAGCGGCGCGAGCGGCTTGGCGGCGGCAGCCCGCTCCATCGGGGTTACACGCTACGACGACAACCTTCGAAGCTCTGGCGTTGCGATACAGAGCGTGTCTCGGCGGCCGCGCCGCACCTTCTCAGCGGGAATGTCTCCTCGCCTGATCGCCCGGTAGACGGTGCTCGGGCTGACTCCAAGAAGCACAGCCGCCTCGGACGGAGTAACGAAATCGAGTCCATCGGTGATCCCCGTGCCATTACGAGTTCGGAGAGAGGCGATCATCTGGAGGTCTTCGGCTAGCCCGCCGACCGGTCTCGCCGCGGCACCGCTTGCGTCCTCTCGGTCGCGCTCGATCAGTGCATCGAACACATCACGCAAGTGTCGGAACTCGGCCGTAAGTTGGCGGCGTTGCTCCTCACCCTTCACGACTCCTGGGCTGTCAACGCCGTTGCCGAACAGTAGAAGCCGAAGTCTAAGGTCGGTCTTGCGGTACGCCTCCGCAAGGTCGATCGCGCGGTTCATGTCTGCCGCAGCCCCCTCCAACTCGCTCGACATGATCGGTACCCCAAAAGGGGGGTCGCCAAACTCGCGCGTGCCGAAGCACACGAACGGGAGGGCGAACCCGTCGAGGTCGCAGCCAGCGTGTGACTATTTCCGCTTCTGCCGCTGCCAGTACCACCACATCCACCACGCGAGCAGACCGCAGCCGAGCGGGAAGCCCAGCGGCAGAGAGACGCCGAGCGCGAGAAGTGGCTCACTGAAATCGGCGCCCCGAGATAGGCATCCACGAATCGAAGGGAGGTGAAAGGAATGGCTGAAATCAAGAACCTCCCCGGCGCGGAGGCTGAGGCCCGACTCGCAGCGCAACTCGTGCCGAGAGACGAACGCGCGAGCGGCATTCGCGGGGATGAGAACTACATAGAGGCGACCGGCGAGCTCGAGAGGCTCGTCAGCCGAGGTGCAGATCGGCCACGGCCCGCCAAGCAAGGAGTAGCGACTTCCGGCAGCGCGGCTAGATTGAAAGTCATCTCGTGCCGTCTGGCTCGGGGGATGAAGGCATCAGACGGGGGGCGTCGGGAAACGCCCCCGTCGCTATCCGGGCGGAGGTTTACGCTTCCAGTGATGCCGAATTCCCGCGAACACCAGGTGCACGATGTCGTCCCGCTTCGCTGACCTCCGTCGCGAGGAAGCGGAACGCGAGCGCGCCAAGCACAAGGCAGCGGCCCACGAGCGTCATCAGCGCTTCTTGGCTTCGTTGTCGGAAGAGGCGCGTCAGAAACTCCTCGACCACGAGGAGCAGACGCGGGCGCAGTACACGCCTGAACAACAGGCAGCCTTCCATAAGAAGATGCATGCGACGGCAGCGCGAGTAAACGCACGGTCGCACGCGCAGATGTATGCGTTCCAGCGGACCATCCCGGCTCACGCTTGGCGTAGTGATCCGTGGAACCGCTACCGCATCCGGCTTCCGGGCATCCTCGGGGATGTCGGTTACTGCCGACCGAGACCCGCTGTCGGTCGGACTCCTCGGAGTCGTCGCGTCCGTGGCAGGGCTCGCGCACGTAGCCCAGGCCGATTATCGGCTGGGGATGATCCTCATGAACATCATCATCTAACTCGAGGGCGGCCATGAGGCCGCTCGTCGCTGTGCCAATCGGCTCGGAGGGCTTCGTGTCATTCGCGAAGCAGCTCGAGCGTCTCGGCGTCGTCGACCACGGAGAGCTGCTCGGCCTGCTCGAGCTTCACGGTCGTGTGATGCGGTTGGAGATTCCGCTCGATGAGGACGAGCCAAGTTTCGCTGAACTGACGGAACAGTTCCTGGAGGTCGCTCCGACGATCCTCGACTTCTTCGACCGACTGGCCGAAGAGACCGAGCGCACCCTCGAGGAGAAGAAGCCGTGAGCGCGATTGCCCGCCGCTCGGAGATCACCGGCTTCGAGCGCGAGGACGCCTTCGGAATACGCGGCGCACGCTGGACCGCGACAGGCCTGGAACTGCCCCTCGGTCTCGCGTTCTCCGACTACGAGCACATCGGGTGGGTGCTCGGTCGTCTCCGGGACATGACCGCGTGGGCGCTCGGAGACTGGATCATCCAGGGCGATCTCATCTACGGCGAGCGCTACGCGCAGGCCATCGAAGTGACGGAACGCGCGAAGGGGACGCTCATGAACTACGCCTCGGTGGCTCGGCGGGTGCCGCGCTCGAAGCGCCGCGCCGAGCTCTCATGGTCCCACCACGAAACGGTCGCCTCTCGAGACTTCGCGGAACAGGATCAATGGCTCGACCGAGCGGTTACGGAAGGCTTCAGCGTCGAGGAGTTGCGTGGGCTCCTTCGCGACCAGGGAAACCTCACGGCGTCGGTAGGTCTCGATTCTCGCGAGTGCGATGAACTCGCGGAGGCGGCCGCACGCGATCTCCGCGAGGCGCTCATGTCCTGCGGCTACCCGCGAGACATCACGGTGACCGTCGAGATCGCGGCTCCGGGGATCTCCGTCATGATCGCGGCGGGCGCTGCATGATCCCGCCCTCCGTGCTCGAAGCCGGCGAGCGGGCGCTCGTGCGCGTTCTACGCCGCCGCTACCCGGACGCGAGCTTCGTCTGTCGCGACGGTGCCATCGGCCCACTCGATGATGACGTGCTCCTCGAGGCTGGTCGACGCGCCCTTCGAGACGACTACCCGGCCGAGGAAGCCGGCGAGAACCTCTCGGCGCTCAGCGGGCTCGAAGCGATCCCACAACTCGATGAGCGAGCCACCAACGGGAAGCTTCGGAAGGCGCGCTGAAAGCTGCTGCTCCTTGTCACGAGCCTCTTCCACGCGCCTCTCACGGGCCGCGATGCCACGCTGCAGGAGCTCGGCATTGGTCGCCTCCGCGTTCTCGATGAAGGCGTTGAGTTGTTCGACCGCCTTCTCGCGCTCCTTCTGAGCCGCGTCGAGCTCGAGTCCGACCGTGACCACATCGACGAGTCGGGGAGTGCATCGGAGCGCCTTCGTGAAGACATCACAAACGTACTCCTCGAGCACGTCGCAATGGACGAATGCCCGATCCGGGCACGAGTCCGAGGCGGCGTTCTTGCAGTAGTAGGACAGGACGCGAGAGCCGTCGGCTCGCTTGCGGCTCGGAACCTTGAGTGTGTGACCACAACCGGCACAGACGGCGATCCCCTGGAGCACGAGATCGCGGGTCAACTCGCCCGTCGCGGCGGGTGTCGCCGTCCTCATCATCTGGACGCGGTCGAAGAGATCACGCGGGACGATTGGCTCGTGCGCGTTCTCGTTCACGAAGCCGCCGTGCTGGACGACACCGATGTACACGTCGTTGGCGAGGATCTGCCTCGTCGTCGAGTCGGACCAGCCGAACCGACGACCGATCTCCGCGAAAGGGAGCCCCGTATCGCGAAGCTCGAATGCCGCGAGGACGTGACGCGCCTTCCTGCCGGGCTTGAACACTTTGTCGGGCTTTCTCGCCAACCCGATTGGGGTTGGGCCGGGAAAGATGCCGCGCTCAACCGCGCTCTGCCGGGCTCGCTTCCAGTTGGCACCGTGGCGCTTCCACTGCTCGCGTGCTATGGCGGCCTTGATCGTGAACAGCATCTCGTGGTCGCCCGTGGCCGTGTCGAGCCCTTCAGCGGCGCACACGAGGCGAGCCCCAGCCTTCTCGAGCGCCTCCCAGACCTCGGCGGTCGCTCGGCCGTTCTCGCGGCTCAGTCGGTCCTGCCAGGCGACGATGATCCCCGAAGCCTCGCCGCGCTCGCAGGCATCGACGGCGTCACCGAGCGCCCTCTCCCGCCACGGCTTCGAGCCGGACACGTTCTGCTCCACGATCTCGGGTGCGAGCTCCACGCCGGCACCGACGGCCCAATATTGAACGTCCCGACGCTGCTCTTCAATCGAGATCGTTCGCTCCTTGGCGCGACTCTGGCGAAGATAGGGAACCAATGGCTTTCCGTTGCCCGTCATCGTCTCTCCAATCTACGGTTGTCGTCGGACGCCGAGTGGACACGCGCAAGGGCAACCGCCCGAGCTTCGCGCGGGCCGCGGATCCTGAACTCGCCGAGCAGCTCTACGACCACTTTGCCGGCGCGCTCCAGGAGTTGGGCACGAGCGTGTCCACAGGTGTCTTCGGCGCACGCATGGACGTCGCGCTGACGAACGACGGTCCTGTGACGATCATCCTCGACGCGTAGCGTGCCGCTCTCGGCGTTCGTGCTGGTGCTTGGCGCGGCCGTGCTCCATGCCGGTTGGAACGTTCTGCTCGCCCGCGCTGCCGACGTCGCTGCCGCGACGACGGTCGCGCTCGGCCTCTCCGTCGTGCTGTTCGCGCCGCTCGCGGCAGCGACCTGGGATGTCGGGGTCGCCGCTCTTCCGTGGATCGCGATGTCGGCGCTCCTCGAGATCGCGTACTTCGCGTTGCTGACGACCGCGTACAGCCGCTCGGACCTCAGCCTCGTCTACCCGGTCGCGCGTGGGAGCGCACCGGTGCTCGTGCTCGCCGGAGCGGCTGTCGTGGGTGTGACCGTCGGCTGGTTGCAGGCGCTTGGGGTCGTGCTGGTCGGTTGCGGGATCCTCTTCGTTCGCGGGCTGAGTGGGGAGACGGATGCCCGAGGAGTGATCCTCGCGCTGGCGATCGGAGCCTCGATCGCCGGCTACACCCTCATCGACAAGGAGGGAGTCGAGCACGCGTCGGTGATCTCGTACTTCGAGCTCGTTCTCGCACCCGTCGCGCTGGTCGCACTCGGGTGGCACGTCGTCACGGGTCGGGTGCAGCGTGTCCGCGCCGAGATCGGCTGGCCGACGCTCGGCGCCTCGGTGTTCGCATTCACCGCGTACGCGCTGGTTCTCGCGGCTCTCACCTTGGCTCCGGCGCCCGCGGTTGCCGCCGTCCGCGAGACGAGCGTGCTCTTTGCGGTCGTGCTCGGCGCGGTGGTCCTGCGGGAGCCGGTCGGAGCGTCCCGCATCGCAGGGACGGTGCTCGTAGTGGTCGGAGTCGCGCTCGTCGCGCTGGGCTGATGCCGGTGGCGCGGTGCTATTCTTGCCGCACCACATTTCACCGGCTTCACGAAATGGGCGCGTCGCGCCCATTTTTGTTGAGAGGGCAGATGACGACGACCTACGTGAGAGAACGGACGCTGCAGGACGAGATCGCACCCGCGGTCGAGGCACGCGTGCCCGGTGTCGACGTGCTCGCCGTCGAGCTCCTGTCGCCGAGCCGATTCTGCGTCTACATCGACCATCCCGACGGCGTCGATCACGCGCTTTGCGCGCGCGTCACGCGCGTCCTCGACGACTATCGCTCCGAGTACACGATCGACGTGTCGTCGCCCGGGCTGGAGCGCCCGCTGCGCAAGCCCCAGCATTTCGCTGCCGTGATCGGACAGCGCATCGCGGTGCGATCAGACGGCGGGAAGAAGAGTCGCTATCGAGGCGTGCTCACGGAAGCCGGCGAGGAAGCCATCACGCTGAAGGCCGGCGACGCCGGCGAGGTTCGTATCCCGTACGACTCGATCGTGCGGGCCAATCTGATCGACGAGGGGTTGACGACATGAGCCAGGAAATCATCGAAGGCATTCAGGCGATCGAGAAGGAGAAGGGCATCGAGGAGGGCGTGCTCATCACCGCTCTCGAGGATGCGCTCCGCGCTGCGTACAAGAAGACGCCGGACGCGACACGGCACGCCGAGGTGAAGCTCGACGGCGCCGGAGAGTTTCGCGTGTTCGGGATCGAGATTCCCGAGGACATCGAGAGTCGGCTCCTCGAGGAAGCGCGCGAGGCGCGCATCACCGAGCTCGAGCAGCTCGAGGAGGAGACGGGAGAGCGCCAGCACACGCTCATCACCGACGACGACCTCGAGCTCGACTGGTCGCAGGTTCCGCCCGAGCAGATCAAGCGCACGGACGTGACGCCGGACAACTTCGGCCGCATCGCCGCGCAGACGGCGAAGCAGGTCATCCAGCAGCGCATCCGCGAGGCTGAGCGGGCGATCATGTACGAGGAGTACGTCGACCGCCAGGGCGAGGTCGTCACGGGCATCGTCCAGCAGGCCGGCGACCGCAACAACGTGCTCGTCGACCTCGGTCGCGTCGAGTCGCTGCTGCCGCGCTCGGAGCAGGTCGACGGCGAGCGGTACGAGCAGGGAAGCCGCATCAAGGCCGTCATCGCCGAGGTGCGTTCCGGCACGAAGGGACCGCAGGTCATCCTCTCGCGCCGCGACCCGGAGCTCATCCGTGCCCTCTTCGAGCTCGAGGTACCGGAGATCGCGGACGGTCTCGTCGAGATCCGCGGGGTCGCCCGCGAGCCGGGCTACCGCTCGAAGATCGCCGTCGAGTCGCACATGCAGGGCGTCGATCCGGTCGGAGCGTGCGTCGGCCCGCGTGGCTCGCGCGTACGCATGGTCGTGTCAGAGCTGCGCGGCGAGAAGATCGACATCATCCCGTGGAATACGGAGCCGGCGCGGTTCGTGGCGAAGGCGCTCTCGCCGGCTCGCGTGCGCGAGGTCTACATCGACGACGAGACGCGCGAGGCGACCGTCGTCGTCCCGAACGACCAGCTCGCGTTGGCAATCGGCAAGGAAGGTCTGAACGCGCGCCTCGCGACCCGGCTCACCGGCTGGAAGATCGACATTCAGTCCGAGCAGGAGTTCGCGCAAGCGGAGGCGGAGCTCGCCTACGCCGGCTCCGAGGACGGCGAGGAGTTCTCCGGTCGCTGTGCCGCGGTGCTGTCGAACGGCAAGCGCTGCCCGAACGCCGCGCTTCCAGGCTCGCACTACTGCGGCGTTCCCGCGCACCAGGAGCTCGCGAATCAGCCGGATGTTCCGGAGGTTCTCGCGGAGGAGGTCACCGTGAGCGCCGAACCGGAGGACGTTGCCGAGCTCGAAGCGGTCGCGGTGGTCGAGGACGCGGTCGCCGACGTGCCCGCCGACGAGGAGAGCCGCGACGAGGCGTAAGCCTCGCGGCTTCTAGACTGGACACTCATGGCTGACGGACGCAAAGGACCAAATCGCCCGATTCGCCCGCGGGGAGGAACCGGCGGGAGGAAGCGGCGCGTGGTCATCGAGGGCGGCGGCGGCCGTAGTGCTGGCCGCCAGGCTCGCGATCGCTCGAGCGCACCGCCGCAGCCCCGGCAGCCGCCAGCGCCGCCTCCGTCCGGGCCGATCACGGTCGAGTCCGGCGTCACGGTCAAGGATCTCTCGCAGGGGCTCGGCGTTCCGATGCCCGAGCTCATCAAGATCCTCATGGGCCTCGGCCAGATGCGGACCGCGACGCAGTCGCTCTCCGACGAAGAGGTCGAGATCATCGGGACGGAGCTCGACCGCGAGATCACCATCAAGCACGCGGCCGAGGAGGAGCTGGAGCCCGCGGCCTACGACGACGCCGAGGCCGATCTGGCGCCGCGCCCACCGGTCGTGACCATCATGGGCCACGTCGATCACGGCAAGACGACGCTGCTCGACGCGATTCGCGAAGCGGCCGTCGTCGAGACCGAGGCCGGCGGGATCACGCAGCACATCGGCGCGTATCAGGCGGAAGTGGGCGGGCGGAAGATCACCTTCCTCGATACCCCCGGCCACGAGGCCTTCACGGCCATGCGCGCCCGCGGCGCGAAGGTCACCGACATCGCCGTTCTCGTCGTCGCGGCCGACGACGGCGTCATGCCGCAGACGAAGGAGTCGATCTCCCACGCGCGCGCAGCGGAAGTACCGATCGTCGTCGCCGTCAACAAGATGGACGTGCCCGACGCGAACGTCGACCGCGTGAAGAGCGAGCTCGCCGCCGAGGGCTTGCAGCCGGAGGACTGGGGCGGGACGACTCAGTTCTCGGCGGTCTCCGCGCGAGAGAAGGAGAACATCGGCGACTTGCTCGAGAAGATCCTGCTCGTCGCGGACGCGGAGCTCGATCTGCGCGCGAACCCTGACGCCGACGCCTCGGGAGTCGTGATCGAGTCGCGTCTCGACGTCGGTCGCGGGCCGGTCTCGACGGTGCTCGTGCACCGCGGGACGCTGCGCGTCGGCGACGCCGCAGTAGCCGGTGACGCTTCGGGGAAGGTTCGCGCGCTCTACGACTATCGCGGCGAGAAGGTCAAGCAGGCAGGACCGGGCGAGCCGGTCGAGGTGCTCGGCTTCGATCACCCGCCTTCTGCGGGCGAGTTCGTGCGCGTCGTCGAGCACGAGCGCCAGGCGAAGCACCTTGCGAACGTTCGCGCGGAGCGACTCCGCCGCGAGCAGCTCGCCCAGCGTCCACGACGTCGCGTGTCGCTCGAGACGCTGCACGACGATCTCCAGGCCGGCGAGGTCCAGGACCTGAACATCGTCCTCAAGGGCGATGTGCAGGGCTCGGTCGAGGCGCTTCTCGGTGAGCTCCAGAAGATCCAGCATCCAGAGGTGCGGGTCGGCGTCATCCACACGGGCGTCGGCGGCATCACCGAGAACGACGTGAACCTCGCTTCCGCCTCCGATGCGCTCGTCGTCGGATTCAACGTGCGCCCGAGCGCGGATGCGCGCGCGCTCGCCGAGCGCGAGGGCGTCGACATCCGCACGTACCGCGTGATCTACCAGCTGACCGACGACATCCAGAAGGCGCTCGTCGGGATGCTTTCGCCGGTCGAGACCGAGGAGACGCTCGGCGAGGCAGAGGTGCGCGCGCTCTTCCGCGTCTCGCGGCTCGGGACGATCGCCGGGTGCATGGTCACGACCGGCGTCGTGCGGCGCGGCGCGAAGGTGCGCGTCATCCGGGACGGAACCGTGATCTACGACACGTCGATTGCGCAGCTGAAGCGCTTCAAGGACGACGCGCGCGAGGTCAGCGAGGGATTCGAGTGCGGCATCCTCCTCGACGGCTTCAACGACGTGAAGGAAGGCGACGTGCTCGAGGTGTACGAAACCCGCGAGGTGGAGCGCACCGATCTCGACACGCCAGCCTCCGCGCCGCCTCCTGCTGCCGAAGACGAGTAGCGCCGGCCGAGCCGTGGCGACCGGCTACGTCGGGATCCTCACCGTCGAGCTCCACTTCCCGGAGTCGGGCTCGCTGAAGGGCAAGCGGAAGCACGTGAAGTCGGCGAAGGCGCAGTTGCACGAGCGCTTCGGGGCCTCTGTGGCCGAGGTCGACCACCACGATCTCTGGCAGCGCTCGACGCTCGCGGTGGCCTGCGCGACGCGCGAGCATTCGGAGCTCCAGTCGCTCCTCGATGCGGTCGAGCGGTACCTCGGATCGCAAGAGTGGGAGCTCATGCGCGCCGACCGGGAGGTGGTCGTCCCTGGCGAGCGCTGAGCGTCGGAGGAAGGTGAACGAGGCCGTGCGGAAGGTGCTCTCGGATGCCCTCCCAGCGCTGAAGGACCCACGGATCGGCTTCGTTACGGTGACGGGCGTCCGGACGACGAAGGACCTGTCGCAGGCGACGGTCTTCGTGAGCGTGCTCGGCGACGAGGAGGAGCAAGCGCGCACGCTCGCCGGCCTGCAGTCGGCGCACGGCGTGCTCCAGGCGCAGGTCGGACGCGAGCTCGGGACGCGTCGGACACCGGTCCTGACGTTCGAATACGATCCCGCGATCGAGCGGGGCGTGCGGCTGACGAAGATCATCGACGAGCTCGCTCCCCCGGAGGCAGATGTCGACCCAGACTGACATGCAGGCGGTTGCGGCCGCCCTCCGCGAGAACGATCGCTTCCTCGTCACCTCGCACGAGGCTCCCGACGGCGACGCGTTGGGGTCGCTCCTGGGGATGGGCCTCGCGCTTCGCGAGCTCGGCAAGGACGTCGTCATGTTCCTCGGCGGGCCGGCGCCCCTGCCGGGCGAGTACCGGTTCCTCGAGCTCGAGCAGCGCGGTCTCGTCAGGTCGCGACCGGCGGACTTCGGCGAGCGCGTGCTCGTCGCCGTCGACTGTGCGAGCGCGGGCCGCGTGGGCGCCGAGCCGGGCGTGGTCGACGCCGCGCGCTTCACGATCAACATCGACCACCACCACGACAACCCACGCTTCGGCGACGTCAACCTCATCGTCCCGGACGCGTCGTCCACCGGCGAGGTGCTCGCCGACGTGCTCCCCGAGCTCGGCGTTGCGCTGACTCCGGAGATCGCGGAGGCGCTCTACATCGCGCTCGTCACGGACACGGGTCGCTTCCAGTACGCGAACACGTCGCCGAAGGCGCTCCGGCTCGCGGCGGATCTCGTTGAGGCAGGTGCGGACGTCCACCGCGTGTTCCAGGGCGTGTACGAGAACGTTCAGTTTGCGAAGCTCAAGCTGCTCGCGCGGGCACTCGAGCGCGCGCACGTGCTGGAGGGAGGGGAGATCGTCGTCTCACATCTCCTCCGCGGCGACTTCGAGGCGGTCGGCGCGACCGAGCCGTACTCGGAGGGGATCATCGACGTCCTGCGCTCGGTCGAGGGCTCCGCCGTGTCCGCGCTCATCCGCGAGCCTCCTCGCGACACCGGGCCGGCGCGGAAGGTCTCGCTGCGCTCGTCCGTCGACGAGGTCGACGTGAGCGCGATCGCGCGCAAGTCGGGTGGGGGAGGGCATCGCGAGGCGGCTGGCTTCTCGAGCGACCTCTCGGTCGACGAGATCACCGAGTTCATCGTGCGCGAGGTCACGGCGCAGGTCGGGTCGGCTGCGGAGGTCTAGCGAGTGCCTCCCCGCGCGCTTCACCCGAGCGGGATCGTCCTCGTCGACAAGCCGTCCGGCCCGACGTCGTTCGCGATCGTCGCGGCGATCGCGACGCAAGACCGGGGCTCGGACAGGGCACGCAGGGACGCTCGACCCGTTCGCGACCGGCCTGCTTCTGCTCCTGTCGGGCGCGGCGACGAGGCTCCAGGGGCAGTTCGTCGGCTTGCCGAAGCGCTACTCGACCGAGATCGACCTCAGGGCGCGCACCACGACCGGCGACCTCGAGGGCGAGCACGTGGACGAGCACGACCCGCCCGACGCGGCCGATCTCGAGGCGGCGCTGGACGGACTGCGCGGCGCGGTCGAGCTCCCGATTCCGGCAGTCTCGGCGGTGAAGATCGACGGCGAGCGCGCGTATGCGCTCCACCGCCGCGGCGTCGCCGTCGAGATGCCGGTTCGGACGATGCGCGTGCACGAGCTCGCTGCTCGACGGGTACGCAGACGGCATCGCGCGGCTCGAGCTGCACGTCTCCTCCGGGACGTACGTCCGTGCCATCGCCGAGTCGCTCGGCGGTCACTGTGTCTCGCTGCGCCGCACGGAGATCGGGCCGTTCAGCATCGAGGAGGCCGATCCGGAGCGGATTCTCACGCCCGAGGACGCGCTCGCGAGGCTCTCGTGAACGTCGCGAGTGACCCATCGGAGCTTGCCCTGCTCCCGAGAGCGGTGGCGATCGGGAGCTTCGACGGCGTCCATCGCGGACATCGCGCAGTCGTGGACGCGGTCCGCGCGACCGGGCTCGAGCCGACGGTGATCACGTTCGACCCGCATCCACGGATCGCGCTCGGCAATCGCGTCGAGCTGCTGACGACCCTCGAGCGGCGGGTCGAGCTGCTCGAGGAGGCCGGGGTGAGCGACGTGCTCGTCGCTGCGTTCACCGCTGAGCTCCAGCAGCTGACGCCCGAGAAGTTCGTCGACCGCTTTCTCCGCGCCACGGGCGTCGAAGTCGTGGTCGCAGGAGAGGACTTCCGCTTCGGCGTGCGCCGCTCGGGCGATCTCGCGCTCCTCGAGCGGCTGGGTTTCGAGGTGGTCGTCGTCCCCGAGCTGCCAGGCGTGTCGTCGACGGCGATCCGCAGCGCGCTCGTTGCGGGGGAGCTGAAGGAGGCTGCCGAGATGCTGGGACGCCCGTTCGAGCTCGACGGCGTCGTCGTCGCCGGCGACCAGAGGGGAGGGACGCTCGGCTATCCGACTGCGAACCTTCGGCTCGAGCCGGATCTCGCGTGCCCGCGGTACGGGATCTACGCCGGCTTCGGCCTCGGTCATCGTGCGGCGATCTCGATCGGGACGAATCCGCACTACGGCGGCTCGGAGCGGCGAATCGAGCCGTATCTCCTCGACTTCGACGGCGATCTCTACGGAAAGCGCCTCGTGGTCGAGCTGTGGGAGCGGCTTCGCGACGAGGCGGTGTTCGAGAGCGAGGCGGCGCTCGTCGCGCAGATCGCAGCCGACGTGGAGGCGACGAAGCGGGCTCGTCGGCCGTAGCGCGATAGCTAGCGTAGATCGGGTGACGAGCGACAACGGTCAGCCGCTGATCCAGGCACGCGATCTCGTCAAGCGCTTCGGCGAGTTCGTCGCCGTGGACGGCATCGACTTCGACCTCCAGCGAGGCGAGGCGTTCGGCTTCCTCGGCCCGAACGGCGCGGGGAAGACGTCGACGATGCGCATGATCGGCTGCGTCTCGCCCGTCACCGACGGAACCCTGCGAATCCTCGGCATGGACCCTGCGAGGGACGGCGTGAAGATCCGCGGACGGCTCGGCGTCGTGCCACAGCAGGACACGCTCGACATGGAGTTGACGGTCCGCGAGAACATCATCATCTACGGCCGCTACTTCGGGATTCCCCGCAAGCAGCTGGGCGCGCGGGCCGACGAGCTCCTCGACTTCGTCGAGCTCACGGAACGCGCGAACGACAAGGTCGAGCCGCTGTCGGGCGGGATGAAGCGGCGCCTGACGATCGCACGGTCGCTCGTGAACGACCCCGAGGTCATGCTGCTCGACGAGCCGACGACAGGCCTCGATCCGCAGGCGCGCCATGTCGTGTGGGACCGCCTGTACCGCCTGAAGCGACAAGGCGTAACGCTCGTACTGACTACGCACTACATGGACGAGGCGGAGCAGCTCTGCGATCGGCTCGTCGTCATGGATCGGGGCAAGATCGTCGCCGAGGGATCGCCACGCGACCTCATCGAGCGCTACGCGACGCGCGAGGTCGTCGAGCTCCGCTTCGACGACGGGAGTCGTCCGGACGACCTGAGCTACTGGACGGACGGTCTCGTGAGTCGCGTCGAGTCCCTCCCCGATCGCGTGCTGCTCTACACGGACGACGGCGATGCAGCGTCACACGGCTTGCACGAGCGCGGTCTCGTCCCGGAGGCCGTTCTCGTCCGGCGCAGCACACTCGAGGACGTCTTTCTGCATCTCACGGGCCGGAGCCTCATCGAGTGAGCTCCGTCGCGCTCGCCCTCAGACCGCTCGAGTTCTTCCTCACGCAGTACAAGCGCGTGTGGCGTGGGTCCGCAGTGACGAGCGTCGTCACGCCTGTCGTCTACCTGCTTGCCCTCGGTGTCGGGCTCGGAGTCTTCGTCGACCGCTCGACTGACCTTTCCGCCGGTGTCTCCTACCTCGAGTTCGTCGCTCCCGGTCTCATGGCCGCCACGGCAATGCAGCTCGCGTCGTTCGAAGCGACCTTCCCGGTGTTCTCCGCGATCAAGTGGGACCGGCAGTACCACGCGATGTTGGCGAGCCCGTTGCGCGTGCGAGACGTCATGCTCGGCCACCAGGCGTTCTTCGCGTTCCGACTCCTTCTGACGGCCACGGTCTACTTCCTCGTCATCACCGCTTTCGGCGCAGTCGACTCGCCGCTCGGGGTACTCGCGATTCCGGCCACCGTCCTCGTGGGGCTGTCGTTCACGACGCCGCTCGCCGCGTGGGCGGCACGCACGGAATCGATGGTGTCGTTCATCGCGATCTTCCGGTTCGTCATCCTCCCGATGTTCCTCTTCTCCGGGACGTTCTTCCCGATCTCGAGCCTTCCGGCCCCGCTCGAGGTGATCGCGTGGTTCACGCCACTCTGGCACGGCGTGACGCTCTGTCGGGATCTGACGCTCGGCACCGTGTCGCCAGACGATCTCATGCACGTCGCGTACCTCTTCGCGTGCGTGGCGGCGGGCCTCGTGCTGGCGCGGATCACGTACCGCCGGAGACTCACCGTCTGATGACGGAGCTCGCCGCACGCACGAGGCTGGCAGCTCCAGCACGCCCTGCCATCGGCGGCCTGCTGATCATCGAGCGAAACGTGATGGTCTACCGGCGGACGTGGATGATCCTGTTCTCCGGCTTCTTCGAGCCGCTCTTCTACCTCTTCTTCTTCGTCTATCCGCTCCAGGAGTTCATCGGGGACGTCACCTTCGAAGGGGACACGATCGAGTACGCGGCGTTCGTCGCACCCGCGCTGCTGGCGTCGTCCGCAATGAACGGCGCGTTCTACGACGCGACGAACGTGTTCTGGAAGCTACGCGAGTCGAAGGTGTACGAGTCGATCCTCTCGACCCCGGTGAGCCCGAAAGACGTCGCGGTGGGGGAGACGCTCTGGGCGGTTGTGCGCGCGATGCTGTACTCGGCCGCATTTCTGGTGGTCATCGCCGCGCTCGGGTTGGTCGAGTCCCCGTGGGCGCTGCTCACGCTGCCGGCTTGTTTCGTCATCGGCTTCGGCTTCGCGGGGGCCGGAATCGCGGCGGTCACGTGGATGCGGACGTGGAAGGACTTCGACCTGATCCAGCTGGTCATGCTGCCGATGTTCATGTTCTCGGCGACCTTCTATCCGATCACGGTCTACCCGACGGTGCTCGAGTGGATCGTCCGCTGCCTACCGCTGTACCACGGGATCGAGCTGATCCGGTCGCTCACCACGGGGACGGTGGGGCCGTTCCAGCTCGTCAACGTCGCCTACCTGACAGCGATGGGACTCGTGGGCCTCTACCTCTCCTCGAGGCGCATCGACAAGCTCCTTCTGAAGTGATCTAGGGCCAACCAGTCCGCTCGCGCAGCCAGCGAACGCACTGCTCGGCCTGAAGGCGCTGGAAGCGGCGCAGCGTCGGCAGCCCGGGAGGGTCGGGCAGGCGACCGCGCGCGGTCAGAATGCCCGCGAGACCCGCAAGGACGACGGTTACGTCCGCGGCGCGAGGCTCGAGCCCGCTCCCCGCGAGCACGCTCTCCGGAGGCGGGCCGCCTTGCATCGCGACGCTGGGAAGCATGAGCACCAGGTCGATCCAGGCCGCACCGACACATGCGTGTGGCCAGTCCACGAAGAGCACGCGGTCGTCGAGCAGCAGCACGTTGTCCCCTCGGATGTCGAGATGGAGCAACGTCCTGCCGGCGGTAGCCGATGCCCAGTGCTCGTGTAACCCCACGAGGCGAACGAGATTGCGCGCAACCCACGGATCGACGCCGGCGAGATCGTCGTGCTCCAAGAGCTCGCGGAACCCGTCGAACCTGTCGGCCTCGTCGGCGAGCGTGTGGAGCTCGAGAGGGCTCGGCGTGAGCTGCCTCCCGAGATCGACGACTGCGTGCACGACCCGGTCGAGCTCGTCGCGTTGCCAGGGAATCGACGGAGCTCGACCTTCGACGTCCTCGAACACGAGCGCCACCCAAGCGCCGTCATCGTACGAACCGAACAACCGCGGTGCGGGCGTGTTCGTCGGTAGAGCTGCAGCGACCTTCGCCTCGCGTCGGTAGAGGTCCGGTGCGTCTGGATTGAGGGAATTTCCGACGATCTTGACGAAGCGCCGCGCACCGTTGTCGAGCACGACTCGCGCTGCGACGCCCGGTGAGAAGCCGCCCGGCTGATCCAGCGCCTCGACCACGCTTCCGCCGAGGGCATCGGTCTCGACGACGTGTCGCACGTGTGCGGGGAGCTGCGACCAGCCGAGGCGGACGCCGACGCCGTGGAGGGTCTCGTCCGCTCCGGTCACACGACGATGGCTGCACCGCTACGGCGCGGGTCACCTGCGGCGCCCGCACGCCCGACGCAACTGACGCCACCGAAGTAATGGTGGAAGCGATCCCAACGGCGAACGGCTCGGCCGCTCTCCTCGAGCGCTGCGAGTGCCGCCTCGTCGACACCGGGCTCGGCGTCGACGACGTCGAGGGTCGGGTGGACGCGCGGGAGGCCCACGGCCGTCTCGGCGTCGAGCCCCTCGTCGAGGATCGCGGCGAGCACCGTGGCGATCGCGGTTCGCAAGCGTGTCGCGCCTGCGGAGCCGATCGCGAGCTCGAGGCCGCTCGCATCGAAGACGAGCGACGGAGCCATGCGGCTCTCGAGATGATCGCCTGGCTGCGGGTCGCCGAACGCGATGTCCGACTCACCGAGGAGGTTGTTCAGCTGGGTGTCGAAGCCAGGCAGCCAGATGCCGGCGCCGACGCCGAGGGAGTGCGTGAGCACGCATGCGCGGCCGTGCGAGTCGACGGCGACCATGTTCGTGGTGTGCTCGCCACCGGTCGGTTGAGTCTCGAACGCGTCTACGAGAGCCAGCACGCGTTCCGTCGGCGTCAGCCCGCCGATGCGTCGGGAGCCGCGGAAGCAGCTCCGGAACCCCCGAGAGACCACCGCGTGTCGCCACGCGTCGACCTCGGTACTCGACGATCAGCGGCTCGCGCCAGATCGGGCGGTACGACGCGAGGTCCTCGGCATCGAGAACGACGCCGTCGACCTGGAGCAGCGCCTCGGCGACCGAGCCTCGGTAGACACTCGCCGCTCCCTCGTCCGCAAGTGCCTCGAGGGTCTGTACGAGGCCGGGCTGTTCGAGGAGCTCGCCCTCACGAAGCGTGCGCCCGTCCCGGGTGAAGATCTCCGCGCCGCGCTCGAGCGCGAACAGCTCGCCCAGCATCTCGAGGGTGCGCTCGTGCATCTCGGGCAGGGGAACTCCGCGCCGCGCCAGCTCGAGCGCTGGATCGCAGAGTCGGCGCCAAGGGAGCCGTCCGAACCTCTCGGCGAGCTCTCCCAGCGCCGCAGGAAGACCGGGCACGGCGCACGACGCGTGCTCCGATCGCGTACACGACGAGCTCGTCGCCGAATGCGATGGGGAGCTCGGCGAGCTCAGCCGAGGCCGACGGCACGGCAGCGAACCCGTCGAGGTTCATGACGCTCGTCCCGTCGAACACGATGGCATGACAGCCCGCAAGAAGGCCGCTCATCACCGTCTCGGCGACGCAGGAGGCGAGCGCCATCGCCACGACGGCGTCCACCGCCGTCCCGCCGTCCGCAAGGATCTCCGCGCCCACTTCTGCAGTAGCGGGATGACCCGCCGCAACTCCCGCTCTCACGGGCAGCAGGCTAGTTCGCAGTCGATCGTGCCTGGCGGCTGGCCGGAGCTCTGGCCGAGGCGGAACGTGATGTCGCGAAGCGGCCAGTCGACGGCGAACACCTTGGCGAAGATCGCGTCCCCAAGGACCGGGCCGAACGTGCGGCTGTCGATCGCCGCCGAGCGGTTGTCACCGAGCAGGAAGTACTGCTCGTTGGGGACGTTTACCGCCGGAAACGGCTTGGTCGTGATGTCGTCGAACTTCTGCTCGTTGACGAACACGGTTCCCGCGCGGCCGACGACGACATCGCCGGGGCCGCCGACGACGCGCAGCACCAGCACGCGGTCGTTGGCATCGGGGTCGGGAACGATCTCGCCCGTCGTCGGTCTCCGCGGCATGGACCGCGACCACGTCGTCAGGGCTCGGATCGGTGAACCAGCGGTAGGTCAGGCCCTGCGCGAGGACGCGCCCGTTACACGCAGGGATCGTGTTTGCCATCGACGCTGAGTCGTCCGGTCCGACCGGCACGAGCAACTCGGCGAAGTCGAGGACGACGAGCGCTGCGACTGCGATCACGATGATCGCGAGTGCGCGAACGATCCAGCGGAGCATCGCTGCTACCCTTGCCCGAGCCGCAGTCGCGGCCCCGGCGTGCTTCTTCCTTCACGCGGGGCGGGGATTGCGGAGTCGTCAACTAGGAGGAGATGCATGAGCCTCACCAAGGAAGTCAAGCTGGAAATCGTCGAGAAGCACGGTCGGGGTCCTGCCGACACTGGTTCGGCAGAAGTGCAAGTTGCCCTTCTCACCCGACGAATCAACGATCTCACGGAGCATCTGCGGACGCATCCCAAGGATCACTATTCGCGGCGCGGACTCCTGAAGCTCGTCGGGCAGCGGCGGCGGTTCCTCAACTACATGCAACGAAAGGACATCGAGGGCTACCGCGCCCTCATCAAGGAGCTCGGCCTCCGCCGGTAAGGCTCCAGCGACAGAACAGAAGACAGGGGAGGTGGAAGTTTGAGCGAGCCCCCGTACGAGAGGGCTGACTCAAACCTCCACCTTCCGAACAACGAAAGGTGAAGGGATACCTCACATGAGTACAACCACAGCCGGGCAAATCGCCTCGGTTACCGTCGACGTAGGCGGTCAGGAGATCGTCTTCGAGACGGGCAAGCTCGCCAAGCAGGCCGACGGCGCCGTCGTCGTCCGCTCGGGCGAGACCATGATCCTCGCGACCGCCGTCGGACGCCCCGACGCGCGGCCGGACGCCGACTTCTTCCCGCTCACGGTCGACGTCGAGGAGAAGATGTACGCCGCCGGGAAGATCCCGGGCGGCTTTTTCAAGCGGGAAGGCCGCGCGACAGAGCGTGCGACGCTCACCGCGCGGATGATCGACCGCCCGATCCGGCCGCTCTGGCCGAAGGGCTTCCGCAACGAGGTGCAGGTCATCTGCACCGTTCTCTCGGCCGACCTCGTCACGCCGCACGACATCCTGTGCATCAACGGCGCGTCGGCGGCACTCCAGATCTCGCCGCTGCCGTTCATGGGGCCGATCGGCGCCGTGCGCGTCGGCCACGTCGAAGGCGAGCTCGTCCTCAACCCGACGCTCGAGCAGCTCGAGGACTCGACGCTCGATCTCATCGTCGTCGGCACGAGCGAGGCGCTCACGATGGTCGAGGCCGGCGGGGACCAGATCCCCGAGGACACGATCCTCGAGGCACTCGAGCTCGCGCATGCCGAGATCCGGAAGATCTGCACGGCGCTCGAGGGGCTTCGCGCCGACGTCGGCAAGGCCAAGTGGGTCGACGTCGACCTCACGGCCGAGCTCGACGCGGCTCACGGCGACGCCGTTCGCTCGGCGATCGCGGAGCACGGCGTCAAGGAGGCCGGCACGGTCGTCGAGGAGCTCGTCGAGAGCCTCTCGCCCGCCGTCTCGATGAACTCCACCGAGGAGGACATGACGAAGCGGGCGCAGATTCGCGCGAGCTTCGCGGCGATCCTCGAGAAGGCTCGCCTCGGGGCGATCGAGGGGCCGCTTCGCGAGCAGTTCCTCGCCGATCTCCGCGAGCTCACGGATGCCGAGCAGGACTCGAAGGAGCTCCGGTCGGCCAAGCGCGACCTGCTCCTCAATCGCATCCTCGAGGAGATCGAGCTGCCGTTCCCGGTCGGCGCGGCGCCGGCCGAGGGCGAGCCCGCCGTGAAGGACTCGCAGACGAAGCAGTTCGTCAAGCGGGCGTTCGAGGCCGTCTACAAGGACCTCGTCCGCAAGAAGATCGCGGTCGACAAGCGTCGTCCGGACGGACGCTCCGAGGAGGAGATCCGCCAGGTCACGGCCGAGGTGCAGGTCAGTCCGCGCACGCACGGCTCCGCGCTCTTCACGCGCGGGCAGACGCAGATCATGACGCTCCTCACGCTCGGCACGATGAAGGAGGGTCAGCGGATCGACGACCTCTCACTCGAGCAGAACCGCCGCTACATGCACCACTACAACTTCCCGCCGTTCTCGGTCGGGGAGACGGGCTTCATGCGAGGCCCGAAGCGGCGCGACATCGGTCACGGGGCGCTCGCGCAGCGGGCTCTCGAGGCGGTCATCCCGTCCGTCGAGGACTTCCCGTACACGATCCGCCTCGTCTCCGAGACGCTCGAGTCGAACGGCTCGTCGTCGATGGGCTCGGTGTGCGGCTCGACGCTCGCGCTCATGGACGCCGGCGTGCCGATCGCGGCGCCCGTCTCGGGCATCGCGATGGGCCTCGTGAAGGAGGGCGACGACTACGTCATCCTCACGGACATCCAGGGCGCCGAGGATCACCTCGGTGACATGGACTTCAAGGTGGCCGGCACGCGGGACGGGATCACCGCCCTGCAGATGGACATCAAGATCACCGGCGTGACGCAGGAGATCATGCGCTCCGCGCTCGAGCAGGCGAAGCGGGCGCGCGTCTCGATCCTCGAGACGATGCTCGCAGCGATCCCCGAGCCTCGGACGGAGATGGCCGATCACGCACCGCGCATCTCGACGATCAAGATCGATCCCGAGTTCATCGGGATGGTCATCGGCAAGGGCGGCGAGACGATCCGCGCGCTCGAGGGCGACTACGAGGTGCAGATCGACATCGAGGAGGACGGCACGATCCTCGTCTACTCGACCGAGGGCACGAAGGGTGAGGCCGCGATCTCCGCGATCCACTCCCTGACCAAGTCCCCGGAGGTCGGCGACACGTACACGGGCAAGGTCGTGAAGACGACCGACTTCGGCGCGTTCGTCGAGTTGAAGAGGGGCACGGACGGCCTGCTGCACGTGTCCAACGTCGGCCCGGGCCGCGTCGCTCACATCCAGGACGTCATGGATCGCGGCGACATCGTCGACGTCCTCGTCCAGGAGGTCGACAAGGACCGTGGCCGGATCGGGCTGAAGCTCGTCGCCAAGCACGAGAACGGCGGGCTCGTCACGCCCGAGGAGCTCATCGAGCGGGCGAAGGACGCTCCGCCGCGCGAGCCGCGCGAGGAGCGGCCTCGTGGTGGCGGTCGCGACCGCGGCCGCTCACGCGAGCGGGCCTAGGACCGAAGCGAGGGGCGGCGCGAGCCGCCCCTCGATCATTCGGGCGTCGTCAGGAGCGCGAGCGCGTGCGCGCGAACCTCTGGATCGACTAGGCCGCGTCTGAAAGCAAGCGCGACTGCCTGTGCCCTGGTGTGAACGCCGAGCTTGGACAGGATGTGCTGGATGTGCGTGGCGACCGTCTTCGGGCTGATGACGAGCTCCGTCGCGATCTGGCCCTGAGTGTGGCCATCCGCGAGGAGGCTGAGGATCTCGCGCTCGCGTGGGCTGAGGCCCGGGTCGTCACTCCGGCCGTTCCGGTGGACGCTTCCGTTCGCAGTTCCGTTCGTGTGTTGCGCTGCGCGACGTAGCGACCGCTTGACCCGCGCCATGAGCTCCCCGGCGTCGAGTGGCTTCGAAACGTAGTCATCAGCCCCGAGCATCAGGCCGGCGGTGCGGTCGAACGCATCCGTCTGGCACGCGGATACGAGGATCACCGGGAGATCGCCGTCGAACGCCTCGTGCAGCTGGCGCATGACTTCGAGGCCGTTGCCAGGTCCGGGGAGCTCGACCTCCACGATCGCGAGCGTCGGTCGGTCGGAACCGAGCCGCTCGATCAGCTCCTCGGCGGTCGGCGTGGGGCGCGCGTCGTAGCCCAGCCGGACCGCCACCTGGACCGCCGTCAGCCGTGAGGCGTCGTCCGAATCGACGATCAAGATCGTGCCGCAGTCCTTCATTCCCAGTTCTCCCAGTTCTCTCCCGCTGCGGATCATGCGCCGGAAAGTCGCTGGAAATCAAGCCTTCGCCCTAAGGCGGTCGCCGCAGACCGATTACGGCATCGGCCGCTAGGCGATCAGCTTGACGCCGGAGCAAGCTACTCCTCGTACAAGCGGTGGGCCTGCGGCGGCCCCCGAGGGGGGAGTCGACGCTGGCCTCGAGGAGGGGGAGTCTCCTCTTACCGCCCAACTGGTGGGAGGGTTACATGACAGAAAGAGTTCTCGGGCCGGCAGGGAGCCGACGCCGAAGGCGGACACTGCTGCTGCCGTTCGTCGTGGCGATCGCTCTCGGCCTCTTCACATCGCGGCGCCCAGGCGTGCACGACGAGACGTTCCAGCTCGACGGCAACGTGCGCTGGCACCGACACAACCTCGCGGCCACCACGCAGAGCATCGATTGGGCAGCTTCTTCAACGCAGAACGGGCTGACATCACCCCGCTGCCGACCGGGTTCGACGCATCGTCCTTCGGAAGGACTTCAACAACAGCGGCACGACGTTCCAACGAACGACGCGAGCACCTTGCGACCGGTAGCAAGGACACGCTGCCGATCGCGATGGCAGTGCAATCTCACAACAACGTCAACAGCAAGATCGACGTGCCAACACCTATGCGCGTCGACACCGCACCGAGCGGTGTCTAGATTCTCTACTTCGGCCTCGAGCGGAACGCCAACACCGCACAGCTGATGTCGGTCTTCTGGTTCTTGCAGGCGACGTCGTTGCTTGTCTTACTTCCGTCTCAGGACGTTCTGCGGCGTCTCATCAGGACGGTGACCTCCTGGTCGTCTCCGAGTTCTCGGGCGGCGGTACCGTCAGCACCATCAACGTCTACCGCTGGTACGGTGGCGCCAACGGCTCGCTGAGCCCGACGCCGGTCGCTAGCGGCGCCGACTGTCGCGGGCAGCAGCTTTCCCACTCGGCGACTCCTGCGTGTGCAGTGTCGAACACCGGGAGCATCACCACCCCGTGGATCACCGCCTTCTAGACGCGAATCCGAACATCACGCACACAGCTGCCGACCGCGCAGTTCTTCGAGAGCGGTCATCTATCTGACCGACTCAGAGCCTCGGCGCGAAGTGCTTCTACACGTTCCTCGCCGACACACGCAGTTCGGCCACGTTGAGCTCTACTCTGTTCGACTTCGCGGGCGGCAAGTTCGGAGAGTGTTCGTGACGACTCTGACGACGACGGCGGTGCCTCAACGCCAGCGGTACGACCATCAACAACGGCAGCACGGCCGCTACGGCTTACGGCGTCCTCCGGAATCGACAACGCCTACACTTCACATCTCTCAACGCCGACACTATCGGCCGGATCGCTTAGTTCTACGCTCTGCGGGCCTATCCTCATCTGTCGTTGTGCTCGTCGAGCGGCGTCCTCGGTCAGCACCGTCCCCGTCAGTGACGCTTCCCAGCAGCCGATCCCTTCCGGCGAACGGCTCGTCAACTCGCGTCGCCACGCTCACGAGCGCCGGACGCTACTGCTGGTTCGCCGAGTTCACTCCAGACGCTGATACGGCTGCAGCTGGCGTGTCCGGTGACACGACGACGGTTCCGGGTCGGACCCGAACACCGAGTGCTTCACCGTGAGCCCGGTCACTCCGACGCTCAACACGTCTTGCCTGGCTATCCAGCCCGGTCGACTCTAGGTACGCGGTGACGCGATACGGCCACGCTGAGCGGCGCTGCGAAAGAGCCGGGTAGCGGCGGCGCAAACACGACGTACCCGATCGATCAACCCAACGACGGCCGGTTCGTTCGTCTGACGTATCGAGTTCACGCTCAAGGGTGTGGACGGAGCAAACCCGTCGACGGTCGTCGGCCGACTGCAAAACGACGAACGCACTCCCGTATACCGGCGAGAATCAAACGTTCCCGATTAGCGTGAACGTGACCGCTACACGACCGCGGACCGTGTCGTTCAAACCGAGCGCACCAGGGCATATCACTGGTCGCGTCTTACAGCCATCATCTGCGACGACGGTGACAACAGCCTGCCGGTGACACACAACGCTGACTGCAGCGATGGCGATCGAGGCTGTCACGATCCGGCAGATCCCTACGGAGATCAAGACGAGCAAAGCTGGATCCCGAACGACACCGCCACGATCTCGGCGACCATTGGCAACCTCGCCGCCGCGGAAGCGTCAGCGTTCAGCCTTCTACGACAACGCCACGTGCACCGGCAGCGTCGTTGTTCTCTCGTCAGAGCGTGTCCGTCTCCGGTGGCAGCCCCTCAGCGGAGGTGAGCACGACCAACATCGACCGACGTCTCACGATCTTCGACCTGTTACGCCGATCCGGCGTGACTCGACGAACGGGCAGTACTCGTGGAAGATCGTCTACACGCCCGCTGCAGCTGATACCAGCCACACCGTCAAGCAGAGCGCGTGCGACGCCGAGCACTTCACGCATCAACTACACGAACGACAAGGCCCGGCACGAACCTGCCCTAGAGACAGGTCGCGGATCTCCGGCTCTCGACGCACCCAGAGGTCCCGGCGAAGCCGGGGCCTCTCTCGTTTACGGCGCGTCGCCTCTCTCGGGGATCGAGAATTCGATCGCGTGCTACGCGTAGACCGGGAAGCTCATCGAGTTGAGGTTCTGGATCGAGCCGTGCCTCGAATACCGAGTCCCAGTTCTGGAGATAGGCCGTGCAGTCGCCGACCCGCTCGACCAATCGATTCGAGGCCGAGGTGAAGACCTGGCTCAAGCGATGTCGGGAAGATCCCGTTCGACGCCTTGTAGACGAGCGCGTTATCCGTGTCCCGCGTAGCAGTAGAGGTCACGTACGGGTAGTCGTCGCGCTTGTCAAGACGTGCAACGTCACTCTTCTGACCGACATGCGCCAACCGTCCGCCGAGTTCAGAAGGACGAGGTCGATCGTGCCTCCGCCCCGTTGAGCCACCACCGCCCCCGCCACCACCCGCTTTCCGCCGCGTGTCCCGCCCTTCGCAGCGAGACCACAGCACAGGCGAGAGCAGACAGCGAGCTAGACAGAGGCTGCGGTGGTTTTCTCATAACGCACTCCTTTGTGCGACGTTCACCAGCCCGTTTCTAGCTACCATCGCTGTTACCATCGTCCACCCCCCTTAGGATTCCCCCCCTCGCGACACGCGCCAACGTACAGCCCACTTCGGCTCCCCGTTAGCGAACTGTTCGATCTGTCCCCACGCGCCCACTCTCCGAGATCCAAACGCGTCGTCTGAGGACTCGCCGGGGCTACGATCCGCCGGCGTGTCGAAGCACCAGCTGACAGAGCTCGAGACGGGCGAGCGCGTCATCTCCGAGCGCGTTCCCGGCGTCCGCTCCGTCGCGCTCGGGTTCTGGATCGGCGCCGGCTCGCGGGACGAGCCCGAGGCGCGCGCCGGCGTCTCGCACTTCATCGAGCACCTGCTCTTCAAGGGCTCGGCGCGCTACTCGGCGCAGGACATCGCGGAGATCTTCGACGAGCTCGGCGGCGAGCTGAACGCAGCGACGTCGCGAGAGACGACGGTGGTCTACGCGCGGATCCCCGACCTTCGCCTCGAGCGAGCGCTCGACGTGATGGCGGACATGGTCTACCGACCCGCTTTCGTCGATGTCGACTCCGAGCGCGAGGTCGTCCTCGAGGAGATCGCGATGGTCGAGGACACGCCGAACGATCTCGTCCACGACATCGCGGCGGAGGCCGTGTTCGGCACGCACCCCCTCGGCCGGCCGGTGATCGGCCGCGCGGACGTGATCTCGAGCGTGTCACGGCGGGCGCTCTCCGGCTATCACGGCCGCGCGTATCGGGGGGACAAGATCGTCCTCGCTGCCGCGGGCAACGTCCGTCACGACGAGCTCGTGGCACTGCTCGAGGCGCGGAGGAACGGACCTTCGGACAGTCGAAGCCTTGCGGCGCGCAAGCCGGCGCGGGTGAACGGGACGCCGGGCATCCGCTTCCAGCGGAAGGACACCGAGCAGTACCACGTCTGCCTCAGCGCTCCGGGAATCTCCCGCCTCGACGAGCGCCGCTTCGCCGCGTCGCTGATGGACGCGATCATCGGCGGCTCCGCGTCCTCGCGCCTCTTCCAGGAGATCCGCGAGAAGCGCGGGATGGCCTATTCGGTCTACAGCTACTCCTCGCAGTACGCCGACGCGGGACAGATCGGCGTCTACGTGGGAACGCGCGAGGACAATCTCGCCGAGTGCCTCGAGATCGCCGTCGCGGAGCTCTCGGACATCGCGTCGGGCAACGTGCGCGACGACGAGCTCGCACGGGCGAAGGAGAACCTCAAGGGCCGGATCCTGCTCTCGCTGGAGTCGACCTCGGCGCGGATGACGCGGCTCGGGAAGTCGACGATCACGGACACGCCGCTCCTGACGCCCGAGGAGGTCGTGAAGCGCCTCGAGGCGGTCAAGGCCGGCGAGGTCTCGGAGCTGGCCGAGGCGCTCCTGGCACCGGCGGGGCTGTCGGTCGCCGGGATCGGCCCGGACGAGAGCCGCTTCTCCGAGGCGGTCGAGCGCGTGAACCCTGCGCTGCTCGTCAAGGCGGCGTGATGCGGGTCGCGTTGTACGGCTCCTCGGGCAAGGTGGGTGTGGTGCTCGAGCCCGCGCTTCGGCAAGCAGGGCACGACGTGGTCGACGCTCGCGCGCTCGGGCCGGAAGGATGTGACGCGGCGATCGACTTCACGCTCCCCGACGTCGTCGTCGGGAACGTCACGTCGTGTCTCGCAGCCGGAGTGCCGGTGGTCATCGGGACGACGGGCTTCGACCTCGACCCGCTCGATGCCGCCGCCCGAGAAGCCGGCGTCCCGTGCTTCCACGCGCCGAACTTCGCTCAGGGAGCGGTGCTGATGATGCGGTTCGCCGAAGAAGCGGCCAGGGTGTTCCCGCGCGCCGAGATCGTCGAGCTCCATTCGGACGCGAAGCGAGATGCGCCGTCGGGCACGGCGAAGGCCACCGCTGCTCGCATGGGCACCGATCCGGCCATCCACTCCGTCCGCCTCCCTGGCCTCGTCGCGCACCAGGAAGTCATCTTCGGCGGCGCGGGGGAGACGCTCACGATCCGGCACGACACGACCTCTCGCGACGCGTTCGTGCCCGGTGTGCTGCTCGCGCTCGAGCGTGTGCGCGAGCTTCGGCCGGGCCTCACGGTGGGACTGGACGAGCTTCTGTGAGAGCCCCGAACGATTCGCTGACGCAGCGTCGGCGGCGAACCCGCCATTCGGCGGCGCTGCTGACCGCACTCTGTCTCTTCGTCGTCGGCTGAAACGTCACGCGTGCCCCCGGGCGGGGCAGACGTGAAGCCGAGGTTCTCTCCGCAAGCCAGCGCAGCGCCTCCCGAACGGGCTGAGCATTCCGACGGTCAGCGACCGATGCCTCTGATCGCGGCGAGCAACTCCTGGTGGCGGCGCTCCTCGTCGGCGACAACCTCGTCCTCTGGCTTCCTCATCCGCGCCATGATCGCGCCCATGGGCTTGACGACGAAGAAGAAAATCGCGGCTGCGGTAGCGACGAACGTAATGGATGCCGTGAGGAAAGCGCCATACCGGAAGACTGCGTCGTTGATCGTGAACGTGAGGCCGCTGAAGTCAGGCTTGCCGATGATCGTCGCGACGATCGGCATGACCAGGTCGTTCACGAACGAGTTGATGAGCGCTGCGAACGCGAGACCCATCACGAATGCAACGGCGAGCTCGACGAGGTTGCCGCGCATCAGGAAGTCGCGGAATTCCTTGAGCATTGAAGGTGCCTGCCTTTCCGTCTCGTAGAATCCTGACGTGCTCGGTGAGATCCTGACCGCGATCGTGACGCCGTTCAAGGCGGACGGGTCGGTCGACTACCAGGCATTTCGCGCGCTCGCCGCGCACCTCGTCGCGAACGGCTCCGACGGGCTCGTCGTCACCGGGACGACGGGCGAGGCGCCGACGCTCTCGGACGACGAGCGCTTGCTGCTGTACGAGGCTGCCGTCGACGAGGTCGGAGACCGCGCGACGGTCATCGCCGGCACCGGCACCTACTCGACCGAGCACTCCGTCCACCTCACCGCGCGCGCACACGAGCTCGGCGTCCACGGCTTCCTCGTCGTGACGCCGTACTACAACAAGCCACCGGTGCGCGGGATCGTCCGGCACTTCGAGGAGATCGCCGCCGTCTCGGACCGGCCGATCATCGCGTACAACATCCCGGGACGCGTCGTCCTCAACCTCGAGACCGAGGCGATCGCGCAGCTCGCCGAGCTTCCGACCGTGCGGGCCGTGAAGCAGGCGAACCCGGATCTCGAGCAGGCGCGTGCGATCGTCGAGCTCGGCCTCGAGCTCTATGCAGGTGACGACGACCTCGTCTTCCCGTTCCTCGAGCTGGGCGGCATGGGCGGAGTCTGCGTGCACACGCACGTCGTCGGCCCGCGGGTCAAGGAGATGGTGCGTCGCTTCCGCGACGGCGACGTCGAGGGTGCCCGGGCGCTCGACCAGGAGCTCGCGCCGTCGATCGACCTCCTGCGCGTCGTCGTGAACCCGATCGCGATCAAGTGCGCGCTGAATCTCCTCGGCCACGACGTCGGGGGCCACCGGCTGCCGCTCGTCGAGGCGACGGACGCGGAGCGCGAAGCCGTCCGCGGCTGCCTCGAACGGCTCGGGTTGCTCCAGCCGGTCGCCGCGTAGCCGCTCGCGCGGCGCACGTCCGTAGACTCAGTTCATGAGCGACACGCTCCGCATCATCCCGCTCGGCGGTCTCGGCGAGGTCGGCAAGAACATGACCGTCTTCGAGATGGGCGACGAGATCATCGTGGTCGATGCGGGCCTCGCGTTCCCGCGCGACGAGCACCTCGGCGTCGATCTGCTGCTGCCGGACATCGGCTATCTCGAGGGCCGACACGTCCGCGCGGTGATCCTCACGCACGGCCACGAGGATCACGTCGGCGGGCTGCCGTACCTCCTGCGCGAGGTCGACGTGGAGTCGGTCATCGCGACCCCGCTGACGCTGGCGCTCGTGAAGTCGAAGCTCGACGAGCACGGGCTCGCGCAGAAGTCGGAGCTGATCGCCGCGTCGCCGGGCGACGAGCCGCTCGAGCTCGGCCCGTTCCGGGTCGAGCTCGTCCGTGTCGCGCACTCGATCCCCGACTCGGCCGCGCTCGTGATCGAGACGCCGGCGGGACGCGTCGTGCACACGGGCGACTGGAAGCTCGATCACACGCCCGTCGACGGACTGAAGACCGACGTCGGCAAGCTCGCGGAGATCGGCAACCGCGGCGTCGATCTCCTCCTCGGCGACTCGACGAACGCCGAGCGTCCCGGAAACACCGGCTCGGAGCGCCTCGTCGGCGAGGCGTTCCGCTCGATCTTCCCGCTGCGGAAGGGGAAGATCCTCGTCGCCTCGTTCGCATCGAACATCCATCGCATGCAGCAGGCCGCCGACGTGGCCGTCGAGTGCGGACGGAAGGTCGTCGTCGTCGGCCGCTCGATGCGCAAGAACATCAACATCGCGCGCAACCTCGGCTACGTCTCGTTCCCGGAGGACGCGATCGTCAACCCGGACGAGGCCTCGCAACTTCCGCCCGAGCGCCTGCTCGTGCTGTGCACGGGGAGCCAGGGCGAGCCGATGTCGGCGCTCACGCGCATCGCGTACGGCGATCACAAGGCCGTCACGGTCGAGCCGGGCGACACCGTCGTGATCTCCGCGAAGCCCGTTCCCGGCAACGAGCTCCGCGTCCACGACTCGATCAACCAGCTCGCACGCGCCGGCGCGGAGGTGCTCCACGAGGAGATCGCCGCCGTGCACGTCTCCGGGCATGCGTGCCAGGAAGAGCTGCGGACGATGCTCTCGCTTCTTCGTCCGCGCTACGTGATGCCGATCCACGGCGAGTATCGGATGCAGGCCGCGCACGCGAAGCTCGCGCGCGAGGCGGGCGTTCCCGAAGACCGGATCCTCATCGCCGAGAACGGATCGGTCGTCGAGCTCGCGCGAGGCGGCGCGCGGTTCGCTGGCACGGTCGAATCCGGCGTGACGTTCGTCGACGGACTGCGGGTCGGCGACGTCCAGGACGTCGCGCTGCGCGATCGGCGCCGGCTTGCGGACGACGGCGTGCTCATCGTCGTGACGACGCTCGCGTCCTCGGACGGCGGCGAGATCGCGCCGCCGGAGCTCATCGCGCGCGGATTTGCCGAGTCAGACGACTTGATCGACGAGCTTCGTGACGAGGCGGATCGTGTCGTTCGCGAGCTCGCAGCCGGACACGTGACGGAGATCAAGCTCCTCCAGGAGCACATCCACGACGCGGTGGGGCAGATCGTCTACGACCGCACGCGCCGCCGACCGATGGTCCTTCCCGTGGTGATCGAGGTCTGATGGCGGCTGGCAGACGGTGATCGAGGGCAATGCGGCGAGCGAGCTCTCCGCGCGACGTCTCGTCGCGCAGCTGCGCGCGTGTGAGGCGGCTTCGCTGGCCTTCTGCCGCCTTCTCGAGCGCTGGGGGAGGGGAGACGCCATGCCCGCGACGCCCGGCGCCAGACAGGCTGCGCTGCGGCACGCCGCCGATCGAGTCGAGACCGCGCTCGCCGGGCTCGAGCGGCCGCTGTCGCAGTACCTCCTCGAGCTCGAGCCGGAGCGAGCCGAAGGTCGGTCCTGGTACGCAGGGCCCGGAGCGGGGGAGCTCGTGGAGTGGCGTCCCGTCCTCGATCGGGCCGGCGTCCGCGCCTGCCCGAACCGCGTTGCGGCCGTCTATCTCGAGCTGGCCGTCCTCGTCCGCGCTCTCGAAGGGCTTGCCACGGCCGCGAGCATGGACGCGGCGCCCGATCGTTCCTCGCTGTGGGCCGGCCTCTTCGATCTGCAGGACACGCTCCTCGGATCGACGGTGGACGACCTCCGCGCTCTGGCTGCCTGAAGCCCCGCATCACGGTCGTCGGATCGGTCAACCTCGACCTCGTCGCGCGGTGCGACCGCCTTCCGCGGTCGGGCGAGACCGTCGACCGGCGCGACGTTCGCTCGCGTTCCAGGAGGAAAGGGCGCGAATCAGGCCGTCGCCTGCGCACGGCTCGGGGCGGAGGTGACCTTCATCGGGGCCGTCGGCGCGACGCGTTCGCCGCGGAGGCGGTCACCGGCCTTCGCGAGCGCGGCGATCGCGCTCCATCTCGTCGAGTCGGAGAGCCCACCGGCTAGCCCTCATCCTCGTCGACGCGACCGGCGAGACGGAGATCGTCGTCGCCCCGGGCGCAAACGGTGCGCTCGCCGACGTCGCGCTTCCGGATCACGACGCCGTGCTCTGTCAGCTCGAGATCCCCGACACCGCCGTGCTCTCGGCGTGGGAGCAGTGCACGGGCCTCTTCTGCCTCAACGCCGCGCCCGCGCCGCCCGATCTCGGTCGACCCTGACCTGCTGTCGTCAATCGCTTCGAGCTACGAGCGCTCTCGCGGCGCGACGGCCTCGTCGCCGTGACTCTCGGCGCCGAAGGCGCGGTCCTGCTCGAGGACGGGGAGGAGGTCGCGCGAGCGACTCCGCCCGCCGTCGACGTCGTCGACGGCACCGCGCAGGCGACGCCTTCACCGCTTGTCTCCTCGTGTCGCTCCTCGAGGGACGAGACTACGACGAGGCGCTCCGCCGTGCGCTGCGCTGCCGGCGCGCTGGCGGCCTCGCGCTTCGGGCTCAGCCGTCTCTGCCCACAGCTGACGAGATCGACGCGATCCTCAGCTGACCTCGTCGAGGGTGGCGACGAGTCGCTTCGGCGCGACGATGCGATAGCTCTCCTCGACCCAGTCGCGCAGGACGTCGACGTGACGCCCGGCGCGCGCAGCGGAACCGTCACCCAGCCCGCCTTTCCCAGGCCGTACCCGGTCGGCTCGGCGCCTGCGATCGCGAGCGCGTGGGCGTGCGACTCCGCCAGCTTTACCGAGCCCCGCTTCGATCCGGCCGGGCCCGCGAACACGAAGATCTTCCCGCGGACCTTCACGACGACGTCGTCCTCCCACGGGCGATCCTCCGCTGTCTCCGGGAACGACAGGGCGAACGCCAGGATTTGTCTCGTGCGCCGGCCACGCGCGCACGGACGATACTCTCGGGCCGCGCCGCTCCCGGCGATCCTCGACTGCGACCCCGGCCACGACGACGCGATCGCGCTGCTCCTGCGCCGCTCGCGAGCCCGGAGATCGAGCTCCTCGGCGTCACGACGACGTACGGCAACCAGACCCTCGAGAAGACGACCGCGAACGCGCTCCGTGTGCTCGAGCTCGTCGGCACGAGACAGACGTACCGGTCGCAGCGGAGCCGAGCGCCCGCTCCAGCGCGAGCTCGCCGTCGCCGCGCACGTGCACGGCGAGAGCGGCCTCGACGGGCCGTCGCTTCCGGCTGCCGACGCGCCTTGCCGATCTCCGACGACGCGGTCGCGTTCATCGCCGACACGCTCGGAGCGACGCCGCCAGCCGGTCACGTTCGTCCCGACCGGGCCGCTAACGAACATCGCTCGCTACCTCGCCGCCCGAGGAACGCAGGGCATCGAGCGGATCGTCCTCATGGGCGGCGCGATCGGCGAGGGCAACTTCACGCCGGCGGCGGAGTTCAACATCTGGGCGATCCCGAGGCCGCGGCGGTCGTCTTCGACTGCGGGCTCGACGTCACGATGATCGGGCTCGACGTCACCCACCAGGCGCTCCTCGGTCCCGAGGTCGCGCGAAGTCTTCGCGCCGCCGGTCGCATCGGCTCATTCGTCGCCGAGCTCAACGAGTTCTTCAGCCGCTACCACCGCCAGACGTACGGTGGGACGGCGCTCCGATCCACGATGCGGTCGCGGTAGCCCACCTCATCCGGCCAGGGCTCGTCGAGACGCGGCTCCGCAACGTCGACGTCGAGCTCGAGTCCGAGCTCTGCCGCGGGCGCACCGTCGTCGACCTCTGGCATCGCACCGACCGCGCCCCGAACGCCCACGTCGGTGTCGACCTCGACGCCGCGGCTTCTTCGAGCTCCTCGTCGAGCGCATCGGACGCTCGCGTGAAGGCGATCGACTGCGGCTGAGCGCGAAGGAGCGCGCCGCACCGTGTCGAATCGGCCGAGCATGGCTGCTCGGAGGAAGAAGCGGCCGCTTCGTCCACGCGTCCCTTCGCGCGTGAAGAAGCGGACGCGCCGCTCGCGCTCTCAACACGAGAACGAGCTCCTCGGCCTCGCGCTCCTCGCGCTGGGCCTCGTGCTCGCGGCCATCCTCTACCTCGGCCTCGACGGCGGCGCGGTCGGCTCGTGGCTCGCCGGCGTGCTGACGGAGATCATCGGCAACGCCGCCTACGTGCTGCCCGTCGCGCTCGTCGCGCTGGGCGGGCTCCTGCTCGCTCGCAGCGACCTCCTGGAGGTGCGGCCGTTCCGTCTCGGCGTGGGAGTGAGCTTCCTCGGCCTGATGACGCTCCTCGGCAAGGACTCGGGCGGCTTCATCGGCCTCGCGATCGGCGGCGCGCTGGCCGCGCTGATCGGGCAGACCGGTGCGGCGATCATCGGGGGCGCTCTGCTCGTGGCGGGCCTCCTGCTCGTGACGGGTGCTTCCACGGGAGCGATCCTGCGTCGCACGGGTCACGTGATGAAGCAGGCCGGAACCGGAGCTCGCCGCGCGTTCGAGTGGCCGTCGAGCGAGTCGCAGACCGCCGAGGACGCCCACATCCCCGAGCCTGCGCTCGCCGCGCGCCAGCACCAGCTGCTGGACGGAGCGGAGTCCTACCCGGACGTCGTCGGCGCGAGCCGCACTCCGAAGAGACGCCGCTCCTCGTCGCCGACGACCCCGAGCCGGACGCTCGAGAGCGTCGAGTCCGCGTTCGAGACGTCGTCCGAGCACTCCGAGTACCGGCTTCCCGATCGCACGCTGCTCCGCGCGTCGCCTGCGGGAGCCGCGACGTCGAGCGACACGAGCGCGAAGACCGCCGACCTGCTCGTCCGCACGCTGTCCGAGTTCGGCGTGGAGGCGAGCGTGACCGGGCAGATCTCCGGGCCGCGCGTGACGCGCTACGAGCTGCAGCTCGCGCCGGGCACGAAGGTGTCGAAGGTCGCCGGTGCTGAAGGACGATTTGAGCTACGCGCTCGCGACCACGGAGATCCGGATCCTCGCTCCGATCCCCGGAAAGCAGGCCGTCGGCGTCGAGGTCCCGAACCTCTCGCCGAAGCTCGTCACGCTCGGCGACATCTTCGGCGACCTTCCGGCGAGCGCGAGCCCGCTGTCGGTCTGGCTCGGGAAGGACATCTCGGGCAACGCGATCTGGACCGACCTCGCACGCATGCCGCACCTCCTCATCGCCGGCACCACCGGATCGGGCAAGTCCGGCTGCATCAACACGATCCTGACCTCGACGTTGCTTCGCTCGACGCCCGACGAGGTGCGGATGATCCTCATCGACCCGAAGCGGATCGAGCTCGGCTACTACGAGTCGATCCCGCACCTCCTGACGCCGGTCGTCTCGAATCCGAAGGAGGCGGCGGTCGTCCTCATGAACGTCGTGGCCGAGATGGAGCGCCGCTACGAGCGCCTGTCGTTCGTCCGCGCGCGCAGCCTCCCCGAGGCGAACCGCGCTCTTCGCGCTCGTGGGGAGGCCCCGCTTCCGTACCTGCTCGTCGTCATCGACGAGCTCGCCGACCTGATGATGGTCTCTCCGCAAGCGGTCGAGGACTGCGTGATCCGGCTCGCGCAGAAGTCGCGCGCCGTCGGGATCCATCTCGTTCTCGCGACGCAGCGTCCGTCCGTGGACGTGATCACGGGGATGATCAAGGCGAACGTCCCGTCGCGCATCGCCTTCGCCGTCTCGAGCCAGACAGACTCGCGCGTGATCCTCGACGGCGCGGGGCCGAGAGCCTCCTCGGCCAGGGCGACATGCTCTTCAAGCCGCTCGGAACCTCTCGTCTGCAGCGGCTCCAGGGCGCGTACGTGACCGAGGAGGAGGTCGCGCTCGTCGTCGAGCAGTGCCGCTCGCAGCGCGGCCAGGATCTCGACGAGTCGCTCCTCGAGGCGCCGGAGGCTGACGTACGAGGAGTCGGACGACGACGGTGAGTTCGACCCCGACGAGGATCCGCTGCTCGACAAGGCGATCGAGATCGTCGTGCAGACGCAGACCGCGTCGGTCTCGCTCCTGCAGCGCCGCCTGCGGGTCGGCTACACGCGCGCCGGGCGGCTCATCGACATGCTCGAGCGGCGCGGGATCATCTCGGGCTACGAGGGCTCGAAGCCACGCCGCGTGCTCGTCTCCGAGACCGAGCTCCACACCGCCTGACGCTCGCTGACGCGGTAGTCTCCGCGGCAGTGGCGGCCCTCACACACTTGCGAGAGCGGCCCAACTTGCGGTTAGATCAAGCGTCCAACCAGGGCGGCAGGCTTACTCGTAAGGAGGGCACGTGAAGGTACGTACATCAGTGCAGTCGGCGCTGGCAGTGGCGCTCGCCGCGTCGATCGCGCTGATCGTAGCTCGCCGGGCAGGCGCGAAGCCCGAAGCAGAACGACTTCTGGCCAGCTCGTCACGGACATCGGCAGGCTTGAACGACCGCTCGTTCAACCACCTCGCGAACCGGGCCGCAAGGCGCAGAAGGCTCGGCATCCAGACGCGCGTCACGTAGACGACATCCGAGGCGGACCACCTCCCGAACTTCGTCGCCGCCGCAGGGCCGGCGACGCGAACCTGATCTTCGGTGTCGGGTTCCTGCTGTCACTCGATGAACACCGTCGCCGAGCAGTTCCCGGACCTCACAGTTCGCGATCATCGACTACCCGTGCAGGTCCCGCCGTTCAACAAGAAGCCGAAGAACGTCGCCGGGCTGACGTTCGCGGCGCAGGAGAGTCGGGCTACCTCGTCGGGTACCTCGCCGCGCAGATGACGAAGAAGCAGGGCGGCAAGCAGGTCATCAGCGCGGTCGGCGGGCAGCAAGATCCCGCGGTCGACAACTGGATCGCGGGCTACCAGGCGGCGCGAAGACGGCGAACCCGAAGATCAAGGTCCTCGTCGACTACTCGGACGACTTCGTCGCAGTCGGACAAGTGCAAGGAGACCGCGCCGGCCAGATCGCTCGCAGGCTCGCAGGCGGTGTTCCAGGTCGCCGGCGGCTGCGGCCTCGGCGCGCTCCAGGCCGCAAGGAGAGGAAGTCTGGGGCATCGGCGTCGACGCCGACCAGGCTACCTCGGCAGCACATCCTGACGAGCGGCGTGAAGCGGGTCGACACGGCCGTCTTCAACTTCACCAAGGTCGGCAAGAACGGCAAGCTCGAACGGCGCAGGCGACCTCGTCTTCGACCTGAAGAACGGCGGTCAGGACGTCGGCAAGATCAGCCCGAGTTCCGAAGGCGTTCATCGCGAAGACGTGAACGCTCAAGGAAGCTGATCATCGACGGCAAGATCAAGGCCGCCGCGGTCGTCCAGAGGCTAGACGCGGACGCGTCCATGGGAGGGCGGGCCAGGCCCGCTCCTTGTCGTTCTCGTGCACGTATCGCGCGCCTTAGAATCGCGCGCGCATGCCAGACGCCCGCCCGTCCTCGAGCTGCGCGGCATCACGAAGCGCTTCCCGGGCGTCCTCGCCAACGACCACATCGACTTCGACCTCCGACGCGGCGAGGTGCACGCGCTCCTCGGGGAGAACGGCGCCGGCAAGTCGACGCTCATGAACGTCCTCTACGGCCTCTACCAGCCCGACGAGGGCGAGATCCGCATCGACGGGCAGCCGGTCACCTTCCACTCCCGCGCGACGCCATCGCAACGGCATCGGCATGGTGCACCAGCACTTCATGCTCATCCCGGTGATGACCGTGGCCGAGAACATCGTGCTCGGCGACCGAGCCAACACAAGGGCATCTTCCTCGACTACGCGCGCCGCCGCCAGCGTGCGTCGAGCCTCGCGGATCAGTTCGGCTTCGCGCATCGACCCGGACGCACGGTCGACGACATCACGGTCGGCCAGCAGCAGCGGGTCGAGATCCTGAAGGCGCTCTACCGCAAGGCCGACATCCTCATTCTCGACGAGCCGACCGCCGTGCTCACCCCGCAGGAGGCGACCGAGCTCTTCGCCATCCTGCGAATGCTGACGCGCGAGGGGATGTCGGTCATCTTCATCAGCCACAAGCTGAACGAGGTGCTCGAGATCGCGGACCGCATCACCGTTCTTCGCCGCGGCAAGCCGATCGACACGGTGCCCGCGCGAGGCGCGACCGAGGAGGGCCTCGCCCGGCTGATGGTGGGCCGCGAGGTCCTCCTCCGGGTCGACAAGTCGCCGGCCACGCCCGGCGAGGCGCTGCTCGAGGTCGAGGGGCTCACGTGCGCGACGACCGCGGCCTCGAGACGGTGCGCGGCGTCTCGCTTCAGGTGCGCGCCGGCGAGATCGTCGGCATCGCCGGCGTCGACGGCAACGGGCAGACCGAGTTGATCGAGGCGCTCACCGGCCTCCGAAGCGCGAAGAGCGGCCGTGATCGCGTCGCCGGGCAGGATGTGACGGGAGCATGCGGCGTTCGCGAGCAGCTCGACGCGGGCTCGGCCACATCCCGGAGGATCGCCAGCGCCGCGGCCTCGTGCTCGACTTCTCGCTCGCCGAGAACTTGGCGCTGCACGACTACCGCTACCGCGCCGGACTCCCGCTTCGGCTGGCTCCCCGCGCGTCGCTGGTCGCGCGCGCCGCGAGCTGCTCAAGGAGTTCGACGTCCGCGGGGGTGGTCCCCAGACGCAGGCCAAGGAGCTCTCCGGCGGGAACCAGCAGAAGCTCGTCGTCGCGCGCGAGGTCGACGCGACCCGAGGTCCTGATCGCGGCGCAGCCGACGCGGGGGCTCGACGTCGGTGCGATCGAGTTCATCCACCGGCGTCTCGTCGAGGAGCGCGACGAGGGCCGCGGCATCCTCCTCGTCTCGCTCGAGCTCGAGGAGATCCTCTCGCTCTCCGACCGCATCCTCGTCATGTACGAGGGCGAGATCGTCGGCGAGTTCCCGCCGACGTCAGCGAGGAGGAGATCGGGATCGCGATGATCGGCGGCGGCGCGAGGAGGCGGCGTGCAGCGTGAGCACCGCAGGGCCGCCGACGTCGACGCCGCCTCCGGTAGACCCGAGCGACGCGGCGCGGAGGCGAGCCGAGGTCGCCGGCGCTTCTGGCGCTCAGAAGGCGGGCGGCCTCGTTGCCGCCGTCCTGACCGCGTGCTCGCGTTCCTCATCGGCGGCCTCGTCGTCTTCGATCACGACGGCACAACCCGCTCTCGCGCCTACGCGGGCGATCTTCGACGGCGCGGGCGTTCGCTGGTTCTGGGTTCACTTCCGGGAACACGACGTCCGTCGACCGACGGCGCTCAACCTCCAGCAGACGCTCCTGCGGAGACGCGCTCATCTTCACGGGCCTCGCGGTCGCGTTCGCGTTTCGCTGCGGGCTCTTCAACATCGGCGGCCAGGGCCAGTACATCGCGGGCTCGATCGCCGGCGTCCGCGTCGGGCGCCGCTCGCGGCGACTGCCCTTCCGCTGGCTCCACGTCGTCATCGCCATCGCGCTCGCCGCTCGCCGGCGCCATCTGCGGGTATCGCCGGCTTCCTGAAGGCGACGGTCGGCGCACATGAGGTCATCACGACGATCATGCTGAACTGGATCGTGTCTGGGTCGGCACGTACTTCTTCGGCTATGGAGGGCCGCTCCAGAACACCAGCCCGTGACAGAGTCCCCTCCGATCGCGGACAGCGTGTCCCGGAGATAACACGCGATTTCCCGCTCTTCTGGGGCGACCCGCTCTCCAAGGCGCTACACTATCGGCTTCTTCGTCGCGATCTCGGCGCTCGTCGTCTACTGGATCGTCCTCAACCGGACGACCTCGGATACGAGGTCCGCGCCGTCGGCCACAACCCCGAGGCCGCGCGCTACGGCGGCATCAGCGTCGCGCGGAACTACTTCCTCGCCATGGCGATCGCCGGCCTCTTCGCCGGGCTCGCGGCGCGATCGACATCCTCGGCTGGGAGTACTCCGCTCGACGTCACGAGGTCCAGGCCTCGCAGTTGGCTTCATCGGTATCGCCGTCGCCCTGCTCGGACGGAACACCGCCGTCGGCGTCGGGCTCGCGGCGCTCCTCTTCGCCGCACTCACACGGGGACGACGAGGGGCCTCGACCCGGACTTCTTCCAGCCGAACCTCGCGGGGAACCTCCGATCATGATCCAGGGCCTCGTCGTCCTCTTCGTGGGCGCAGACCTGATCATGCTCTACTGTGAGCCTGCGCAAGAAGCGTGCGCGCACCGCGCAGCCGGGAAGGGCGTTGACCGCGGTCGCGGAGCGGCTCCCCGGACGCCTGCGACACCGATCGCGTCGGCTTCGGAGATCGTCCTCGGGCTCGTCGGCGTTCTGGTCGCGCTTCCGCCGTTCAGGTCCGCAGCCTGGTCGGCCGGCTCTTCTCGGCATCTCGGCGTCGCCGCAGGGATCACGTAGCTGCCGCGGGGTCGGTGAGCGCCGCGGTCGGGGCGCGATCGTCATCGGCGCCCCGGGGTCGCGCTCGGCGTCCCCGCCACACGGTCGAGTCTCGACCATCTCGAGCTCGTCTTCGCCTGGTCGGCCTGCTCGCCGCGATGTTCCGCTACGCGACGCCGCTCGCGTTCGCGTCGCTGGGCGGGCTCTTCTCCGAGCGCAGCGGCGTCGTGAACATCGGCCTCGAGGGGATGATGCTGATGGGCGCCTTCTTCGGGTTCTGGGGCGCCGACGTGACCGGCTCGCTGGATCACGGGCTGGCCTGATCGCGATGGTCGCGGGGGCGCCGATGGCGCTCTTCACGCGTTCTTCTCCATCCACGCTCCGGGCGGACCAGATCGTCGGAGGAACGGCGATCAACTTTCTCGCGCTCGGCATCACGGGCTACGTGTTCGTCGAGATCTACGGGGACCAGGGCACGCCAGCAGGCGTCTCCGAGATTCCGCGACTCAACCTCGGCTTCCTCGACGTGTCCATCCCGATCGATCGGAGACTTCCTCGAGGCGTCTTCGGTCGACTGAACCGATGATCTGGGTCGCGCTTGTCTGCTCGTCCTACGTCACCTTCGTGCTCTTCAAGACGTCGCTCGGCCTTCGAATCCGGGCGGTCGGAGAACACCCTCGAGCCGCCGACACCGTCGGCATCAACGTCTACGCGATCCGCTACGGCGCGCAGTCACCCTCTCGGGGACGCTCGCGGCCGCGGGGGCGCGTATCTCTCTCGCGTTCGTCGGCTCCTTCGACGAGAACATGACGGCAGGACGAGGGTTCATCGCGCTCGCCGCGTTCATCTTCGGCAACTGGCGGCCGTTCGGCGCGTCGCCGCGGCCTGCCTGTTCGGCTTCTCGAGCGCTCTCGCTTCCGGCTCGGCGACGCCTACTTCGTCTCGGTCGCCACGCCGTCTCTCGAGACGTTGCCCTACGTCCTCACGCTGATCGCGGTCGCGGGCGTTATCGGACGGTCCATCCCGCCGGCCGCCATCGGTCGCCCGTACGTCAAGCAATGTGAGCCGGCCGGGAAGTGAGCCGCGTGGGGATCGGTCCTCGCGGGCGTCGCGTCCGTCGCGACCCTGCCGCTCGCCGTCTACCTCACGCGCTTCAGCGACAGCTACGACCTCCTGCACGCCGGGTTCGCGATTCCGGTCGCTGCGGCGTCGCGGTGTGGCGCGCTGCTGCTCGCGCGACGCGCGCGGATGCGAAGTCGCTGAGCCTCTCGGGTGCGGGGCAGGGCTCCCGCACAGCCACCGCGGCTCGCGTCGCTCGGGATCATCGGGCTCTGCATGGCCGCGTCGGCTCTCGTCGCGCTCGGTGTCTACGGCCTGCTCCAGTACGTCGGCTCGCGCGAGTGACGTTGAGTTTGACCCGCGGGCACCTGCATTCCTGGCCAACCGTATCCGACGCTCGCCGATCTCCGCGAGACGACGCCCGTGCTCCACCACGAGGGAATCTGCTAACCGGTGGTTCGTTACCCGCCACGCGACGTTCGCGCATGCCTTCGTGACAGGCGTCTCGGACGGAACTACCGGCATGTCGGAACCCACGCCGAGTTCAAGGATGAGGCGCTCGATCCGCGCTGGGCGGCTTTCTGGGAGGTGGAGCGCTGGAGCCTGCTCTGGCTCGAGCCGCCCGACCACACGCGCATTCGCAAGCTCGTGGCCGCAGCGTTCACGCCCAGGAGCGTCGAGGCGATGCGGGAGCCTGCTTCGCAGCTCGCACGCACTCTGCTCGACCCGCTCGTCGAGCGCGGGAGCTTCGATCTCTCTCGCCGTCTTCGCGCAGCCCTTCTCGATCGCGCTCATCTGCGAGTGGCTCGGAGTGCCGGTCGACCGGCACCGCGACCTCCTCGACTGGTCGCACGCGATGGTGAAGATGTACGAGTTCGACACGACCGAGGAGCAGGCACTCGCTGCGAACACGGCCGCCGAGGCATTCCGCGACTTCACGCTCGAGCTCATCGCCGAGCGGCGGCGCTCACCGCGCGACGATCTCGTGTCGCTCGTGCAGGCGCGCGTCGACGGCAAGCACCTGTCGGATGCCGAGATCGTGTCGACCGTCATCGTCCTGCTGAACGCCGGGCACGAGGCGACCGTCAACACGCTCGACGGCGTGCGCGCGCTCATGCACGAGCACATCCAGTGGGAGCGCCTCGTCGAGGCCCTGTTGTGCCGCGCAGGCGATCGAGGAGTCCTCCGCTACGACCCTCCTCTGCAGCTGTTCGAGCGCTGGTGCTCGAGACGGTGTCGAGATCGGTGGCGTCAGGTCCCCGCGTGGCAAAGATCGCCGTCTTGTTCGGCGCCGCGAATCGCGATCCACGCGTCTTCGAGTCGCCGGACACCTTCGACGTCGCTCGCCCGAAGCCGTCGAGCACATCTCGTTCGGCGCAGGCTCCACGTCTGCATCGGGCACCGCTCGCGCCATCGAGCTCAAGCGAGCCTCCGAGCGCTCGTGGATCGCTGCCCCGCTCTGAGCTCTCTCCGAGCCGCCGCGCACTCCCGCCTTCGTCATCTGGGGCCTCGAGCGGCTGGATGTGGCCGCCTCGCGTGACGTCTACAATGCCCCGCTCATGTTCGACATCGGATCAAGCCTCCGTGAGGCTCGCATTCGGCAGGACCTCGATTTCCCGAGCTGGAGGAGCGGACGAAGATCCGCCCGAAGTACCTCCGGGCGCTCGAGGACGAGCGGTTCGACATCCTGCCGGCGCCCACGTACGTGCGTGGCTTCCTCCGCTCGTACGCCGAGTCGCTGGGGCTCGACGGACAGCCGTTCGTCGACGAGTACAACTCGCGATTCACGGTAGGCGAGGACGATGCGCCGCTGCGCGCGCGTCGGGTTCCTCCCCCGCGGAGGGATCGGGCGCCTCGCGAGTCGCGGCTCGCAGCGGTGGCGCTCGTCGCGATCGCCATCGCGACCGCTCTCGTGATCGCGGCGTGGAAGTTCGGCGGGCCGGAGAGCCCGGACGTTCCCGGGCTTGCCACCGGTCAGGCCGCGGGCACATCAACGGCGAGGGCGAAGGGGACGGCACGGCTCGTCGTGCGCGCGAGCGCAGGCAGCTCGTGGATGGAGGTGCGCCAGACGTCCTCGGCCGGGAAGCTGCTCTACAGCGGGACGCTCGAGCAGGGTCAGCGGAAGTCGTTCGAGGGGAAGAGCCTCCAGCTCGCGCTCGCCGCGCCGCAGAACGTGCTCGTCCGGCTGAACGGGAATCGCGTCGACCTTCCGAACGGTTCGACGTTCGTCGTGACCTCGCAGAGGATCCTCCGGGCGACATCTTGAGCCGCCCCCGCGCGGCAATCGTCGCAACCGGCTCCGAGCTCGTCCGCGGCGAGCGTCAGGACCGCAACGGTCCGTTTCTCGCGGCCGAGGTCGTCCGTCTCGGCCTGGAGCCGGCGTCGATTCGGATCGTCGGTGACGGCGTCGACGATCTCGAGCACGCGTTCCGAGAAGCGCTGAACGCCGATCTCTGCCTCGTCTCTGGGGGCCTCGGGCCGACGCATGACGATCGCACGGTCGAGCTCGTCGCGCGGGCCGCCGGGCGACCGCTGGTGGTCGACGAGGAGCTCGAGGCGCAGATCGGCAGCGTCTCTCGCACGATCGCGGAACGGCTGGGCCGTTCGTACGACGACTTCGCACCGGGCGTGCGCAAGCAGGCGACTCGACCCGAGGGCTCCGTCTCGCTCGGGCTCGCCGGGACCGCGCCTGGTCTCGTGCTCGACCTCGGCGACTGCGTCGTCGTCGTGCTTCCAGGCCCTCCACGCGAGCTTCAGCGACTGTGGCCCCGCGCTCTCGAGACCGATGCGGTGCGCCGTGTGCTCGCGCGCGCACCCGGCCGCGAGCATCACGTCCTGCGGTTCTTCGGCACGCCCGAGTCAGCCGTCGCGGAGGCGCTCGCCACGGCGGGCGGTGAGGGCGATGGAGTGGAGGTGACCATCTGCGCCCGCGAGTTCGAGATCCACGTCGATCTCTTCGTCGATCAAGGCGCCGAGCTTCGTGGCGCGCGCGTTGCCGAGTCGCTCCGGACGCAGCTCGCCACGTACCTCTTCGGAGAGGACGAGAGGTCGGTGGCGGAGATCGTCCTCGACCTCTGCCGCACCCGAGACCTGAAGCTCGCGACCGCGGAGTCGTGCACCGGAGGAATGGTGGCTGCGCGGCTGACCGCCATTCCCGGCGCGAGCGACGTCTTCGTCGGCTCGATCGTCGCGTACGCGAACGAGGTGAAGGAGGCGAGCCTCGGCGTCCCGGCGCGCGTGATCGAGGAGCACGGCGCGGTCTCGGCCGAGGTCGCAGCGGCCATGGCGCACGGGCTCCGCGAGCGACTCGGCGCGGACGTCGGAGTCGCGGTCACCGGTGTCGCGGGGCCGGGTGGCGGGACAGCGGAGAAGCCGGTCGGCCTCGTCTTCGCCCATGCCGTCGGCCCCGACGGGGAGAAAGCGGTTCGCACGGAGCTCCCCGGTGACCGCGACATGATCCGCGGTCGAGCGACCGCCGCCTCGCTCCATCTCGTACGTCGATTGTTGGAGAGTCGGCACACACCCGCGTGACCCTGCCGGCTACCGTCGAGGGAGATGAGCGGATCAGGCTCTTCCTCGCCCTCGAGCTCCCCGACGACGTGGTGGCCGAGCTCGTTCGCTGGGGGAAGCAGCACCTCGGACGAGGGAGGCCGGTCGAGAGCTTCCACGTCACGCTTGCCTTCCTCGGGAGCCAGCCACGAGCCGCGCTCGAGCCGATCGTGGCAGCGCTACGGCGCCAGGTGCTCTCGACAGAGCCGTTCGAGCTCGAGCCGGTTCGCTATCGCGAGACGCGCTCGGTCGGGATGCTCGTTCTCGCAGATTCCAGCGGGCACGCGACATCGCTCGCCGAGGGTGTGCAGCGCGAGCTCGAGGATCTCGGCGTCTACGTGCGAGAGCGCCGCCGCTGGCTGCCGCACGTCACCGTGGTGCGCTTCCGCGAGCAGCCTCGGCTCGCTCCTCCGCTGCCCGAGATCGGCCCGTTCGCTCCATCCGGCGCCGCTGCTTTGCTTTCACGTCTGCACCCGACGGGGGCGCAGTACGAGGTACTGGCATCGTGTTCGCTGAAGAGGTCCTGAGAGGGCGGAAAGGATGAGACGATGAAACGCGAGGAAGCGCTTGACGTCGCACTCGGCCAGATCGAGCGGCAGTTCGGCAAGGGCTCGGTGATGCGCATGAGCGACCGGCCGCAGGTCGCCGTCGGAGCCATCTCGACCGGGTCGCTCTCGCTCGACATGGCGCTCGGTATCGGTGGGCTCCCGCGCGGACGCATCGTCGAGATCTATGGCCCGGAGGCTTCCGGGAAGACGACGCTCGTCTACCACGTGATGGCAGAGGCGCAGCGGCGCGGAGGCATCTGCGCCTTCATCGACGCGGAGCACGCGATGGATCCGCAGTACGCCCGCCGCATCGGCGTGGACATCGACCAGCTGCTCGTCTCACAGCCCGACACGGGCGAGCAGGCGCTCGAGATCACGGAGCTCCTCATCCGCTCCGGCGCGCTCGACATCGTCGCGGTCGACTCGGTCGCCGCGCTGGTCCCGAAGGCGGAGATCGAGGGCGAGATGGGCGACTCGCACGTCGGGCTCCAGGCCAGGCTGATGAGCCAGGCACTCCGTAAGCTCGCCGGCACGCTCAACCGCACGGACACGATCTGCATCTTCACGAACCAGCTTCGCGAGAAGATCGGCGTCATGTTCGGGAACCCGGAGACGACGCCGGGCGGGCGCGCGCTGAAGTTCTATGCGTCCGTTCGCCTCGACATCCGCCGCATCGAGACGCTCAAGGACGGGGCGGAGGCGTTCGGCAACCGGGTGCGCGTCAAGGTGGCCAAGAACAAGGTGGCGCCGCCGTTCAAGCAGGCCGAGTTCGACATCATCTACGGCTCCGGGATCCCCTGGGAGGGAACGGTCCTGGACGTCGGTCTCGAGACGAAGGTCGTCCAGAAGGCCGGCTCGTACTTCAGCTTCGGCGACGAGCGGCTCGGACAGGGTCGCCAGAACGCGACGAGCTTCCTCTCCGAGAACCCCGATCTCGTCCAGCAGATCCTTGCGCGCATCCAGGCCGACGCTTCCGAGGATCAGATCATCTCGGCGCGCCTGCTCCCGTCGCAGGCAACCGGAGAAGCGACGATCGAGGTCGAGGCGGTCACCGACGAGGCTGCCGTCGAGGTCGGGGAGGCCGTCGCCGTCGAGAGCTGAGGCGACGAGCGGATGTCGGATGCTCTCGACCAGGCGCTTCGCGCGCTTCGTCATCGTGATCGCAGCACCGTCGAGATCGACCGGTACCTCGAGTCGCGTGGGATCACCGACGACGAGCGACAGACGGCACTCGAGACGCTCGTACGAACTGATCTCGTGGACGACCGGCGCTACGCGGAACGCCGGGCACAGTCGCTCGTCGATCGGGGAGCGGGGAACGCGCTGATTCGCCACGAGCTCGCCCGTGCCGGGCTCGATCCCGACGTCGTCGACGATGCGCTCGTATCCCTGAGGCCGGAGCGCGAGCGGGCCGAGGAGATCGTCGCTCGGCGAGGCGCGGGCCCGAAGATCGCCCGCTACCTGGCCGGAAAGGGGTTCTCGTACGACGTCGTGGAATCGGTCATTGCGCCGTCCCGTGGCGAGACGTTAGGATGACTGAGCTTTCACCTGACGTTTTTCCTGCACGCACACGCTTTCTGAATCCAATGCATCCGAACCCTTCGTTCCATCAGTCTCGAGGTCGGCGCATCGACGCCCGACGACGGAGGACCCGCCACCACCCGAAGTAGACCGTCCGGCAGATTCCGGAAGCCGACCGTGCAGGTCGGCGTCCGGGTGAGAGCACCCGCGGACGAGTCCGCGGCCAACGACATCCTCCACTGGAGGCTTCATGCTCTCGGCCGGCGCAGCGCTCATCGGAATCCTCGTCGGAGCTCTCGCGGCGTCCGTCGTTCTCCTGGGCTGGTCGCGGTCTCGCGTTCACAGCGCGCGGAGCGATCGGGAGAAGCTGCTCGGCGACGCCCAGCGGGAGGCGGAGGCCCTTCGACGGGAGGCTCAGGTCGAAGCGCGCGAGCAGGCGGTCGCCCTTCGAAGCGAGATCGAGAACGAGGTCCAGGATCGGCGCGTGCAGATCGCGAAGGTCGAGGAGCGCGTTCTCCAGAAGGAGCTCGACGTCGACGCCCGTCTGACGGAGCTCGAGCGGCGAGAGCAAGGGCTCGGGGATCGCGAGGTTCACGTCAAGGCGCTACAGGAAGAGCTTCGCGACACCCAGCGCGATGCGCTCGCGGCACTCGAGAAGATCTCGGGCCTGACGGTGCAGGACGCACGCCAGCAGCTTCTGGACCGCTCGAAGGATCTCGTGCGGCACGAGCTCGCTCGCGAGGTGAGACAGATGGAGGAGGAGGCGCGCTCCGACGCGAGGCGTCGCGCACGCGCCCTTGTGGCCGACTCGCTGCAGCGTGTCGCGGCGAGTCACACTGCGGAGGCGACGGTTACGGTCGTCGAGCTCGCCTCCGATGATCTCAAGGGACGAATCATCGGCCGCGAGGGCAGGAACATCCGCGCGCTCGAGCATCTCACCGGCGTCGACTTCATCATCGACGACACTCCGCACGCGGTCGTCCTCTCCTCGTTCGACCCGCTTCGCCGCGAGACCGCTCGCATGACGCTCGACAAGCTGATCGAGGACGGTCGCATCCATCCCGCGCGGATCGAGGAGATGTACTACCAGGCGAAAGCCGAGCTCGAGGAGCACGTCTTGCAGGCAGGCGAGCAGGCGGTGTTCGAGGCCAACTGCGGCGAGTTCCATGAGGATCTCGTGCGGATGCTCGGCCGGCTCCGCTACCGCACGAGCTACGGGCAGAACGTCCTCAAGCACACGCTCGAGGTCGTCCATCTCGGCGGGATCATGGCCGCCGAGCTCAAGGCCGGCGTGAAGACGACGAAGCGGGCCGCGTTGCTCCACGACATCGGCAAGGCCGTCAGCCACGAGGTCGAGGGCTCGCACGCACTCATCTCGGCGCAGATGGCCAGGCGATGCGGTGAGTCGGAGGGCGTCGTCCACGCGATCGAGGCGCATCACCACGAGGTGCAGCCGCAAACGGTCGAGGCGGTCCTGCTGATCGCTGCTGACGCGATCTCGGCTTCGCGGCCGGGAGCACGCGGCGAGAGCCTCGAGAACTACATCCGCCGCCTCGAGTCGCTCGAGGAGATCGCAACCGCGAAGTCGGGCGTCGCGAAGGCGTATGCGCTTCAGGCAGGTCGCGAGATCAGGGTGATCGTCGAGCCGACGGAGGTGGACGACGACGGCGCAGTGCTGCTCTCGCACGAGATCGCCCGGGAGATCGAAGATCAGCTCGAGTACCCGGGCCAGGTCAAGGTGATCGTCATCCGTGAGAGTCGGGCGATCGAGGTGGCGAAGTAGGCATGCGCGCTTCAGTCGGGCACTGGGCCGCGTAGCCGCGGCGGGCTACCCTTCGACCGCGATGCGTCGGTACCACGTCACGACATTCGGCTGCCAGATGAACGCGCACGACTCGGAGCGCATCAAGGGCATGCTCGAGTCGCTCGGGCTCGGCGAGGCGGTCGCTCCCGACGAGGCCGACGTGATCGTGTTCAACACGTGCACGATCCGCGAGAAGCCAGACACGCGGCTGGCTGCGTACCTCGGAAACGCGGGCGCGCTGAAGCGAGCTCGACCCGACGTCGTCGTCGCTGTCGGTGGCTGCTACGCGGAGGCGCAGCGAGAGCAGATCTTCGAGCGGTACCCGTTCGTCGATGTCGCCTTCGGCCCCGGGTCGATCCCGCACCTCGGCGAGTGGATTGAAGCCGGCGGCTACGCGGTCGCGCGCGGTCGATTCGGCACGCATGAGCATTTCGCGGCCGATCTCCCGATACGCGGCGAACGGCGCTTCCAGGCATGGGTCCAGGTGTCCATGGGGTGCAACTCCGTGTGCACGTACTGCATCGTCCCGGCCGTTCGCGGCCGCGAGCAGAGCCGGCGGCCGGGGGAGATCGTCGCCGAGGTCGCTCGGCTCGCCGAGAGCGGCGTGCGGGAGATAACCCTGCTCGGCCAGAACGTCAACTCCTGGGGCCGCGATCTCGCGCCCGAGCTGTCCACGGAGTTCGGCGAGCTCCTTCGGGCGTGTGACGACGTATCGGGCATCGAGCGGATCCGCTTCACGAGCCCACACCCGAAGGACTTTCGCGAACCCGTCATCACGGCGATCGCGGAGTGCCCGAGCGTGTGCGAGCACATTCACCTGCCGGCGCAGTCGGGCTCGTCGCGTGTGCTGAAGGCGATGCGGCGGACGTACGATCGCGACCGATACCTCCGGCTCGTCGAGCGTCTGCGAGCTGCTGTCCCAGACCTTGCGCTGGGAACCGATCTCATCGTCGGTTTTCCCGGCGAGAGCGAGGACGACTTCCAGCAGACACTGGCACTGGTGGAGGACGTGCGATTCGACAGTGCGTTCACGTTCATCTACTCCCCGCGTGCGGGGACGGAGGCTGCCACGCTTCCTGATCAGGTACCGGACGAGGTGAAGCACGAGCGACTCGAGCGGCTCGTCGAGGTCGTCCAGCGAACCGCTGCGGAGCAGAACGCGACGCGCATCGGCCTGATCGAGGAAGTCCTCGTCGAAGGAGCCAGCCGAACCGATCCTGAGTTGCAACGCGGGCGCACGAGGCGGAACACGACGGTCAACTTCGCAGGCACCGCGGCGGCAGGTTCGATCGTCGACGTGATCGTCGAGGATGCGACATCGACGACGCTGCGCGGGCGCGAGGCGTCGCTCGTCGCGGTCTGATCCGAGCGCAGAATGCGCACTCTCGGCACACTCCGTGACACACCCGTGCGATTTTCGCCGCTATGCTCGCAGTGGTGGTGGGCCGGGTGCCCCGAGAAGTCACCACTTTGGGCGTGGAGGTCATTGCGATCTTCGGCCCGACGGCATCCGGCAAGTCCGCCGTGGCACACGCCCTCGCGAGCCACCTCGGCACCGAGGTCGTCTCGGCAGATGCGCTCCAGGTCTATCGCGGCCTTCCGATTCTCACGAACCAGCCGGCGGAGCCGACCCGGCTCATCGCTGTCCGTGACCTCTCGGAGACCATGTCCGCGGGCGAGTTCGCCCTGCTCGCACACGAGGCCATCGACGAGCTCATCAGCTCGAACGGCGCGGCCGTCGTCGCGGGGGGCACCGGGCTGTACCTGCGTGCAGCGCTCGTCGACCTCGAGATTCCGCCTGCCGTGGAGCCCGCGTCCCGCGCTGACGCCGAGCGCGAGTACGACCGCGATCCGACCGCCGCCCATGAGCGGCTCGGCCAACTCGATCCGGCCGCAGCTGAGTCGATCCACGCGAACGACCGGCGGCGCGTCGTCCGTGCTCTCGAGTTGGCAGCGGTCGGAGAGTCGCTCATCCCGACCGAGCCCCGGCTGTGGGCCGAATCGATGCGACGCCCGACGCTCGTCGTGGGGCTCGACATCTCTGCGGACGAGCTGGAGCGGAGGATCTGCGAGCGCACCGACGACATGATCCAACGCGGCGTCGTCGAGGAGGCGCGCGGGGCGATGCAGCGCGAGCTGTCACGCACCGCTGCACAGGCGCTCGGGCTCGACGAGCTCACGCACCTCCCGCTCGACGAGGCGCGTGACCGCATGGTGCTGCGAACCCGGCGCTACGCCGCGTACCAGCGCAAGTGGATGCGGCGGATTCCAGGCATCGCCCTCGTGGATGCCGATCGTCCAACCGAGCAGGTTGTGGATGAGATCGTCGACCTGGCGCGCGCTCGGTAACACGTATCGCGTCGTCGAGCCCGGCGCGGAGCCGCTCGACGCCCCGCGAGCATCAGCCCTCGCAGAAGGAACCGACGGCGTCCTCGAGATCCTGGCGAGAACATCCACGACGGTACGCATCGCAATTTGGAACGCCGACGGGTCGCGCGCGGAGCTCTCGGGGAACGGCACCCGTATCGCCGCAGCGTGGCTCGCAGCTCAGTCTGGCGCGAGCGAGATCGACGTCGGCGTCGGCGCGCTGATGGTGCGCACCCGTATCCACGAAGACGGCGAGATCGAGCAGGAGCTCGGCGAGGTCACCGTCGGTGCGCAAGAGCTCGCGGACGGAATCGCGTTCGTGCCGGTCTCGATCGGCAACCCGCACGCGGTCGTGCTCGGCGACCCGGCCGAGATCGGCGCGATCGGCCCGCGACTCGAGACGCACGTGCGCTTTCCGAACCGCACGAACGTCCAAGTCGCCCGCGTCGACGCTCCCGGCGAGGTCACGGCGCGCGTCTGGGAGCGAGGAGTGGGGGAGACGCTGTCGTCGGGCACGAGCGCAGTTGCCGTCGCCGCGGCCACGCATGCCGACGGCGAGGTCATCGTCCACTTTCCGGGAGGGGATCTTCGCGTGCGCCTGGAGCATGGCCGCGCGACGCTGTACGGCACGGCCGAGCAGGTCGACTGACTCAGGATCCGATCGCCCTCATGTCGCGATCTCGAACTCCCGGAGGACGTCGTTCAGCGACGTCTTCAGATCCGTCGACGTGCTGCGTGAGCCGACGATGAGCGCGCACGGCAAGTCGTAGGTTCCAGCCGGATATGCCTTGGGGCGCGTCCCCGGAAGCACGACGGCCCGCGGCGGCACATATCCGCGATGCTCGACCGGCTTCGAGCCGGTGACGTCGATCACGGGGATCGAGGCCGAGAGAACGACGTTGGGAGCGATGACGGCACCCTCGCCCACCAGGACCCCTTCGACGATCACGGCGCGCGAGCCGATGAAGGCGCCGTCTTCGATGACGACGGGTCGCGCCTGTGGCGGCTCGAGGACACCGCCGATGCCTACCCCGCCCGAGAGATGGACGTCGGCGCCGATCTGCGCGCACGAGCCGACGGTCGCCCACGTGTCGACCATCGTGCGCGCCCCGACCCACGCCCCGATATTCACGAATCCCGGCATGAGAACGACGCCCTCGGACAGAAACGCGCCGTAGCGAGCGATTCCCGGCGGAACGACCCGCACGCCGCGGTCGGCGTAGTCCGACTTCACGGGGATCTTGTCGAGGAAGTGGAGACCGCCGACCTCCATGGGCTCGACCTTCCGTAGCCGGAAGTAGAGGAGGATCGCCTTCTTCACCCACTCGTTGACCACCCAGCCATCAGCGAGCCGCTCGGCGACGCGCACCTCACCGGCGTCGAGGAGCGCGATCGCCTCTTCGACCGGCTCCGGCTCGAGTTCGCCGCCCGCCCACAACTCGTCGATGCGCTGGGCGAGTTCCATCAGGCGGCATCTTCTCCGATCGGGCTCGTGACGAACCGAGTGAGCACTTCGTAGGCCGTGACGAGCGACGCGATCGAGACGTGCTCGTCGGGGTGATGCGCGAGCGCCGTGTGACCCGGGCCGAAGTTGACCGCGTCGAGATTCCGCTGTGTGAAGTCGGCGACGTTCGTCCACGCCTGCTTCGGCTGTATGGCGCGCGCCCCGGCTGCCTGCAGCGCCCGCACAGCAGGTGAATCGGCAACGACCCGGCCGGGAGCGGCGTTGCTGACGACCTCGAGCGTCGCGCCGTCGGGAACGAGCGTGGCGAGGAACGTCTCGGCCTCGGCTGCGCGTGCGATCGGGCGGATACCTGAGGTTCACGGTTGCGGTCGCCTCGCCGGGGATGACGTTGTCGGCGATCCCGGCTTGGAGCCTCGTCACCGACAGCACCTCGCGGAACTCGAGGCCTTCGACGACCGCCACCCTCGGCTCGAGCTCGAACAGCGGACCGAGCCCGTGCACGGCGTGCTCGAGCGCGCTATCGGCGAGCCAGGGCCGCGCGGAGTGGCCGCTCGTTCCGTGGAACGTGAGGCGCGCGACGACGTTGCCGAGGCACCCTGACTGGATTTCCAGATCGGTCGGCTCGAGAACGACGGCGAGCGTCGTATCGTGGACGGCGGTCGAGGCGTCGAACAACGCTGGAAGCGGGTTGTGCTCGGCGGGGAGCTCCTCACGCCCGAAGAGCAGAAGCGCGAGGTCGCAGGTCGCGCTCTCGAGGTCGACGTCGCGCGCGAGCTCGATGGCTACCGCGAGGCCGCCCTTCATGTCACTCGCGCCGAGGCCGTGCACCGCACCGTCGCCGATTCGGCCGGGAATGTTGCCCTGTGCAGGGACCGTGTCGTAGTGCGCGGCCAGAACGACGAGGGGATATCCGGCTCGCCTGGGCGACACGAAGAAGAACGCCTCGTCCCCGGCGTATTCGGGTGTCCAGCCGGCTGGCACGAGGCCGAGCACGTGCTCGCGGATCGCAGCCTCGGTTCCGCTCTCGGAAGGAATGTCGACGAGCTCGAGCGTCCGCGCGGCGAGGCGGTCGGCGAGCGCGGTCACCGCGGGAGCGTACAGCGGCATAATCCGGCGGTGACTCCGCGCCAGCCCGATCCCGCACCTGGGGCGGAGCCGGAGCGCGGATTTCTCGTCGGCGTCTATCCCAAGGGCTCTGACGGCGACCTCGAGCTCGGGGAGCTGGAGGAGCTGGCGCGCACCGCCGGTGTCGCGGCGAGCGGGGAGCTCGTCCAACATCGGGCACGTCCGGACATACGAACCTTCGTGGGCAAGGGAAAGCTGACGGAGCTCAAGCAGTCCTTCGCGGACGCGGCTGGCGAGGTGCTCCTCGTCGACGACGAGCTCAGCCCCACACAGCAGCGAACGCTCGAAGATGCACTGAAGACGCGGGTCGTCGACCGCACCCAGCTGATCCTCGACATTTTTGCGCAGCACGCTCGGAGCTCGGAGGGGAAGCTCCAGGTCGAGCTGGCGCAGCTCGAGTACAACCTTCCGCGGATGCGGGGGATGTGGCACCACCTCGAGCGCCTCGGCGGCGGCGTCGGGACCCGCGGTCCGGGCGAAAGCCAGCTTGAGACGGACCGCCGCCTCGCACGGACGCGGGTTTCGCTGCTGAAGAAGCGTCTTCGTGGGCTCGCGGGGCAGCGCGCGACTCGTCGGAAGGAGCGCCGGCGCACGAGTGTCCCGACAATCGCGCTCGCGGGGTACACGAACGTCGGGAAGTCGACGCTCTTGAACGCGCTCACCGGAGCACACGCCTCGGTCGACGATCGCCTCTTCGAGACGCTCGACCCGACGACGCGCGCGTACGAGCACGACGGCAAGCGCTACCTCGTGACGGACACGGTCGGATTCATCCGCCGTCTGCCGACGCAGCTCGTCGAGGGCTTCGCCGCCACGCTCGAGGAGACACTCGTCGCCGATCTCGTCCTCCATGTCGCGGATGCCTCTCTCCCCGATGACCGGCTGACCGAGACCATCGCTGCAGTGCGTGCAGTGCTGACCGAGATCGGAGCTGACGACATCCCGATCGAGCTCGTCCTGAACAAGATCGATGCGCTCGACCCGTTGGCCCGGCGGCGTGTAGAGCAGGCATATCCACGGTCTCTCCTCGTGTCGGCCGACACCGGAGAGGGGCTCGGTGCTCTCAAGGCGAGGATCGCCGATCTCTTCTCCGATCGCTTCGAGGACGTCCGGCTCCTCGTCCCGTACTCCGACGGGAAGACCCTCGCAGCGCTCTACGACCTCGGCGCGCCGATCGCGGAGCGGCGCGACACGGCCGAGGGCGTTCACATTCGCGCGAGGCTCCCACGCGCCGAAGCTTCTCGGTTCGCGCGCTACCTCGTCGCGGGTGCGCACGACCTGGAGGAGGCATCCGTCAGGTGATCGACGTCGCGATTCGCCGCCTACGACCCGACGCGCACGTGCCGTGCCAAGCCTATGACGGTGACGCCGGGCTCGACCTGGCCGCGTGCGAGCGTTCAGTGCTCGAGCCCGGTGCCCGGGCAGTGATCGCCACGGGGTTGGCGGTCGAGATTCCGGAGGGATACGCGGGCTTCGTCCAGCCGCGCTCCGGCCTCGCCGCGCGGCATGGGATCGGGGTCGTCAACTCGCCCGGGCTCATCGACTCGGGCTATCGGGGAGAGATCCGCGTCGTGTTGATCAACACGGATCGCGAGATTCGCGTTCGTCGTCGAGCCGGGGATGCGCGTCGCACAGCTCGTCATCGCACCGGTCGCGTCCGTTCGCCTCGTCGAAGTCGAGGAGCTCGCTGCAAGTGAGCGCGGCGGCCGCGGCTTCGGGTCGTCTTCGAGCTGACGCCGGTGCCCGAGCCGAGGATCCGTGTCTCCGCGATCCTGCGCTGGCGCGGGCGGATTCTGCTTGCTCGCCACGACAAGGCTGGAAGCGCCGTATGGCTTCTCCCCGGCGGAGGAGTGAAAGCGGGGGAGAGTCTCGTTCGCGCGCTTCGACGCGAGCTGTGGGAAGAGACCGGGCTGTTTCCCGACGGCGTCGAGATACCCCTCGAAGGCCCGGTGGCGATTGTCGATTCCATCGCGCCTGAGCGTGGTGCGATCCAGAAGCACGTGGTGCACGTCATCTTCGCGGCCGACGTGACCGGCTCGCTCGAAGACGTCGTATCGCACGACGACGCGGTGCGCGGTCATCGTGCGTTCCTCATCCGGGAGCTCGAGACGGTGACGCTCCATCCGCCGATCACGCGCTTTCTGCAACGCTGGAGACCCGGCGATCCGGCGGTCTATCTCGGGGAGATGTGGGTTCCGATTAGCTGCGCATTTCGATCACCACGTATCACTTCCGTTACGATCGCAGCGGGTGGTGGGATGGGGTGCTCCAGAATCCCGCTCTCAGCGCTTTCCCCCTCGCTTCCGCGCCCGTGCGGCGGACACCCGAAACGCCTCCGCCTCCAGCTCGTCGGGGAGCGGTGAGAGCGTAGGTTGCTCGCCCGCGCCCGCATGGCCCAGCGCCCGCGAGAGCAGCCAGTCGGCGAGCCACGGATTGCGGGGGAGGAGCGGACCGTGCAGGTAGGTCCCGAGCGCGTTGCCGAGACGGCATCCTTCGAAGCCCGACACCCCGTCGTTCCCGTAGCCGTGCACGACGCGCCCGAGCGGCGCGGCATCGGCGTCGAGCATCGTACGGCCTGCGTGGTTCTCGAAGCCCGCGAGTAGGTGACGTTCACCGGAGTCGAGCTCGCACTCGAGGAGCACGTCGCCGATCATGCGCGTCTCGCCTGCAACGGTCTCGTGCGCGAAGAGGCCGGCGCCTGGCATGAACGAGCCGTCCCTGCCGCGATAGCCGCGACCGAGGAGCTGGTACCCGCCGCACACTGCGAGCATCGCGACGCCGCGCGCGTGCGCTGCTCGAAGCGCCTCGCCCTTGCGAGCGAGATCCGGTGCGACGAGCGCCTGCTCGCGATCCTGGCCTCCACCGATGTACAGCAGGTCGTGCGCAGCTCGGGTCGAGCTCGTCGTCGATCCCGATCGCCCGAACGGCCGAGCTCGTGGCCACGCAGCTCCGCACGACGCGTGAAGACCGCGATGTTGCCGCGGTCCGCGTAGATGTTCAGGTAGTCGGGGTACAGGTGGCCGAGGCGAATCCGCATCAGGCGCCGGCTTCCCAGTACGGGCGAACTGCCCCGCGCTTCGTCAGAACACCGCGGAGCTCGAGCATTGCGGTGTAGGTGGGGAGGACGACGAGCTCGGTCCCGGCCTCGACCAGACCGAGGCCACGATCCAAGGCGCCCTCGAGCGACGGAATGATCTCGAGCTGCTCTCTCGCGAGCCCCCCGTAGGTCATTCGCAGACCGAGCTCGGCGGCGCGCTCGCCAGAGACGATGACCAGTCCGGCGCGCTCGAGAAGTGGCTCGAAGTCGACGTCCCAGATCCACGAGACGTCCTGCCCGTCGGCGATCGCGTCGTTGAGCGCGACGATGAGGACGGGAGGCACTCCCGTTTCGAGCGTTCGCACCACCTCGTTCGCCCCCGCGGGGTTCTTGATGAGGAGGAGGACGACCGACTTCCCGCCCGCCGGGATGCGCTCGAAGCGGCCGAACGCCGCGCTGAACCGCTCAAGACCGGCACGGACGTCCCCGAGCGATGCTCCCACCGCGAGCGCGAGCGCGGCGGCTGTCACCGCGTTGTAGACGTTGTACAGCCCGGGCAGGCGGAGCTCCACGCGCGTCGTACCGTCCGGAGTCACGAGGTCGAACCGCGACGCCTGTAGCCCGCGGAGCTCGATGTCGCGCGCGGCGATGTCGAGCTTGGGGCGGTGGTGGCCGCATGACGGACAGCTGTAGTCGCCCAGGTGACCGACGTACACGGCGGCAAAGACGTACGGCGCGCCGCAGCGAACGCAGTACTTCGAGTCGGCCGCGTGCTGCAGCTGCGGGCGGCCATGTCGTGGGTCGTCGACCCCGAAGCGAACGGCGCCTGGCCTTCCGTCCACGATGTCCGCCACGACGGCGTCGTCTGCGTTGACCACGAACATCGTCTCCGGCGGCATCGCCGCGACCGCGGCACGCCAACGCTCTGCGACGATCTCGAGCTCCCCGTAGCGATCGAGCTGATCGCGGAAGAGGTTGCCGAGCGCGACCACCCGCGGTTGAGTTCGGGCGACCGCTTCGGGAAGCGCTCCTTCGTCGACCTCGAACAGCCCCAGATCCGCCTTGCGCGAGGCGACAAGTGCCGACGCGATTCCGGATAGGAGATTTGCGCCGGCGCGGTTCCACGCAAGGCGGTGATCGCGTCCGAGGATCTCTGCCGCCATCGCGGTCGTCGTCGTCTTCCCGTTCGTCGCCGACATCAGCGCGACGCCTCTCGGAAGCCGCGCCGCGAGAGCATCCACGGCAGCGGGATCGAGCTTCCAGAGCACCTTGCCGGGAATCGTGGTACCGCCGCCGCGTCTCGCAACCCGCGAGAGGCCGCCGAGAACGCGTGCCAGTGACGTCTCGAGAGCGAGCCGGGGGCCCATCGCCGGCGAGCGTAGCGGCAGAGGCGGGGGAGAGTGCTGCTCTGAAGAACTTGCAGATTACGTAGAACGCTCTAAGCTCTTTGCAGAGAGATGGCGCGTCCGCGCTCACACAAGCGTGCGCCCGTGCGCATCGACGAGGCAGAGCTTGCCGCCTTTCGCGCGGGCATGCGCCGTCGCTACTCCGACGAGGAGATCCTTGGCGAGCTTCGCGCGGCCGCCGAGCGGGCGGGGAGGTCCCCGACCATGCGCGAGTTCGCACAGGATCCCGAGGCGCGGGTACATCCGCAGACGGTCATCGAGCACTTCGGCACGTGGAACGCGGCAAAGCGTGCCGCGGGGCTCTTCCCGCGGAGGTTCCTCACGCGCGACGAGCTTCTCGAGCAGCTCCGAGGGCTCGGCGAAGAGCTTGGGAGAACACCGACCGCGCGTGACCTCGCTGCGCGCCGGCGTTCGCTCCCGTCCGCCTCGCTGTATGCGCATACGTTCGGCTCTCTCGGGAACGCACTCCGCGAGGCCGGGTTCGAGGTGCTCCAGGGCGAAGAGCGTCTCGAGCGGGCAGTGACGCAAGGCGCGACCCTCGCGCTCGCGCTGGGCCGTTTGCCGAAGATGGCCGACTGGGCGGAGGCACGACGCTCGGATCCGGCGCTTCTGTCCGAGTGGCAGGTCTACCGACTGCTGGATGTCCCGCGCGGCGCCTGGACGGCGTTCCAGTACCTCGTGCGCGGCCGGCTCCTCGAGGACGGTGTCGAGGTCCGCCCGGATGGAACGCTAGGCGGGGCTGATTGAGGCGAGCGCCGCGAGGCGCTCGAGGCACGACACAGCCTCGCGTGGAGCACGGACGGGCGGGAGGTAGCCGGACTCGCGATACCGGCGATCAGGCCGGAAGCGCCTCCGCCTGACGACGCGCCCGTCGACGACGTGCAGCAAACGTCCCTCGTGCAGCTCGTGGACGTCGAGGCGCGACTTCAGCGCAGCGGCCGCTATGGCGAGTGCGCGGCGCGTGGAAGCGAAGTAGACGCCGTCGGAGGTCTGGCCGAGCCACAGCGGCCGAAGACGACCGCGCGCGACGTACAGGGTGGCGTCGTCGCGTTCGTCGAGCCACGCGGCTGCCATCGCGCCGCGCATCTCGGATAGCGCCCGCGCGTCGTGACGGCGCTGCTCCATCAGCGCGAAGATCGCCTCCGAGTCGACGGTCATCAGGGGCTCGGCTCGCTCGATGCCGTAGCGGGCCAGGAGCTCGTCGTCGTTCTCGATGATGCCGTTGTGGATGCCCACGACGCTGCCGTGCCTGATCGGGTGGTTGTTCGCTGCGATCTCGGGGTGGCCCTTGGTGAAGTCCCGGACATGGATGAGCGCGGCGCTCGCCTCCGGCGGGACGTGGAGCTCGTCGAGCAGAGCGCTCGCACCCCCGCGGAGCTTCGTCACGAGTACATCGGCCGCATTCTCGCGGTGGGCGTAGCCAACGGCGTCCGCGCCGCGCTCCGCGATCCCGGCGAGAAGCGCCTGGGCCGCGAGCGTCCGGTCGACGGACGAGTCAGGACTGATGCTGAATCCGGCTATGCCGCACATGAACTGGAACCTTGGTCTGGGGTCAGGCTTCTGGGTGATGCCGACTCATTGTGTCTCTGCGAATCGGACGACATCTCCAACGTAGACGACGGGTGTGAGGATGGTGTTTGTGAACGCCGTGTTGCACGGATCGGCTTCTCCCCGCAGGCGTGGATCCCTCGCGGGAGCTGTCATCCCTCAAGTGGGGCAACTGCTCGGCCGATACATCCGCCGTGGAAGGCTATGCCGCCGAGCATCTCTTCGATCCGACGGACGAAGAGCCGAACCCCGTTGCGGACGAGCCGGCGACAACGCGGGAGCTTCCGGGTCTCGCCGGGCCGACCGCCGACGACCCCCTGAAGCTCTACGTCCGGCAGATCGGCGACGGCAGGTTGCTGACGCCCGCGCAGGAGCGGGAGCTCGCGCGTCGCAAGGACGCCGGCGACGAGGCGGCGAAGCGCAAGCTCATCGAGTGCAATCTGAGGCTCGTCATGTCGATCACGCGCAACTACACGCGCGCGGACGTGCCGCTGCTCGATCTCATCCAGGAGGGCAACCTCGGGCTCATCCGCGCAGTCGAGAAGTTCGACTACACGATGGGCTTCAAGCTGTCGACGTACGCGACCTGGTGGATCAAGCAGGCCATCTCGCGTGCGCTCGCCGAGCAAGGCCGGACGATCCGCCTCCCGGTTCACGTCGCGGACCAGGTTCGCAAAGTCACGAAGACGCGGCGCCTGCTCGGACAGAAGCTCAATCGCGACCCGTCGCTCGAGGAGATCGCCGCCGAGATCGACATCACGCCGGAGCGTGTCCAGGAGCTCCTCGAGCTCATTCTCGACCCGGTCAGCCTCGAGACACCGATCGGAGACGGTGATTCCAGCGTCGCCGACCTCATTCCGGACACGAGCGCGCAGCAACCGGAAGTGGAGACCGCTGATCGCGCCCGGTCGTCCGAGCTCCTCGACGCCCTCGACAAGCTCCAACCTCGTCAGCGCCGCGTGGTCGTGGAGCGCTTCGGCCTCGACGGCGTCCGGCCGCGGACACTAGAAGAGGTGGGGGCGAACCTCGGGATCACGCGCGAGCGCGTTCGCCAGCTCGAAGCGCGCGCTCTTCGAGAGCTCCGCGCGATCGCGCCGGGCCTCGAGCTCTACCTGCGCACGTAGCGCTGCGCCTCTAAGTCGCGTCGACGGACTGCATCTCGCGCAAGCTGGCGAGGCGACGTAGCGACTCGAGCTCGATCTGCCGGACGCGCTCTCTCGTCAAGCCGAGCCGCCTGCCGATCTCCTCGAGCGTCTGCGGCTCGGCACCCGTGAGCCCGTACCGCATCACCACGACCTCGCGCTCCCGCTGGGGGAGCGCGGCGAGCGCGTGCCGGAGCGCTTCACTCCGGAGGTTGAGCTCGACGGTCTCCTCCGGCAGCGGCTCGTCGCCGGCCACGAAGTCGCCGAAGACCGCGTCCTCACCGTCGCCGACCGGGGCGTCGAGGCTCGTCGACGCACGCGCTGCCGCGCGCACTTCGAGCACCTGCTGCACGGTGAGCGAGGCCTCGTCGGCGATCTCCTCGAGCGACGGCTCGCGCCCGAGCTGCGTCCACAGCTGCCGATCTGCACGGTTGATCTTCTGGAGTCGCTCGACGATGTGCACCGGCATGCGGATCGTCCGCGCCTTGTCGGCCAGAGCCCTCGCAACCGCCTGGCGAATCCACCACGTCGCATAGGTGGAGAACTTGAAGCCGCGGCGCCAGTCGAACTTCTCGACCGCGCGGATGAGCCCGAGCGTCCCCTCCTGGATCAGGTCGAGGAACGGGAGGCCCTGGTTACGGTAGTTCTTCGCGATCGAGACGACGAGCCGGAGGTTCGACTGGATCATGCGCTCCTTCGCATCCATGTCGCCGCGCTCGATCCGTTTCGCGAGCTCGACCTCCTGGGCCGCGGTCAGCAGCTGGTGCCGGCCCGCCTCGCGGAGGAACAGCTGCAGCGCGTCCGTGGTCGTCTCGACGGGAGCCGTCAGCGCGACGACGGTCTCGGAGTGGGGTGGCTGCTCGACGATCTCGATCGAGCGCTGATCGAGCTCGCGCAGAACGGCGTCCTGCTCGAGCTCCGTGAGCTCGTAGATCTCCGCGATCTCAGCGAGATCGGACGCGCGCACGCTTCCAACCTGCTCGGATGCTTCGAGCAGTTGCCGGATGTCCTCGATCAAGAGGATGTGCTCGATGTCGATTTGGGTCACACGCGGCGGGGACGCTTACGGCGGTAGGTGACAATCTCTCGCGTTCGCGGCCCCGTGTCTAGGGGTGCCGCGAGATTTCCCTCGTCCGAGTCAGGGCGCCGACAAGCGTCCGGTCAGGCGGTGGCGATCAGAAACGCGACGGTTGCGACGCCCAGCACGACGATCGCGATCAAGAACATCCGGACGCTCAGAGCCAACATCGCCGATACCCCCTCAGGTAGACGAGCGCTTGTCGTCCAACCTTAGCGCGCCGGGGCAGGGGTGAGAAGCAACACGTCCTCGTCGGTCAACTTGACATAACGCTGATTACCGTGCGTCGAGCATTCGACTGCGGAGCCAGAGCAACCCCGCTGCCTCGATCGAGGGATTCGTGGCTCCAAACGCAAGTATGTGAGCCCAACAGCGTCTTGTTATTCAGATAGCCGGAATCAGGGGCGACGACCTATGCGGCGGCTGCGGTCTCGCTCCTCCGGTATCCCTGCGGCTAGTGGAAGGAAGCACAATGAGTAGGACCTACGAGATTCACTCCGGACGCCGGATCGTCAAGACCGTGCTCTCGAGCAGCCCGCTCCAGGCTGCCATCGATCACGTTCAGTCGTACGGATCAAGTTCCAAAGAGATCACGATTCTCGGACCCGACACCGTCTCGTGGAGGGGTGCACGCTTCGTCGGTGTGCTCGTCCCCGAGCGTCCCACTGTGCCAGAACCACCTGTGTCTCCCGCTTGAGTCCGGTAATGCGGCGGCACGCTAGAACGTGGCGTCGCGCACGCCGCTGACGATCGCGAGCAGCACGAGCGCAGCGACGACGAGTCGGTACACCACGAAGAAGCCGTACGTGTGGGTGCGGACGAAACCAAGCAGCCAGTCGATGGCGAGAAGGCCGCTACCGAGGGCCGCGAGCGTCCCGACGAGAAACGGCCCATGCCACCCGCTCGGAAGATCGCCGAGCAGAACGTCCTTCACTCCCTTGAGCAGAACCGCGCCGAACACGATCGGGATGAGAAGCAGGAACGAGAAGCGAGCGGCGCTGTCGCGGTCGAGCTTCATGAAGCGGCCGGTCGTGATCGTGATCCCCGAGCGTGACACTCCAGGAGCGAGCGCGAGTGCCTGCGCACACCCCATGACCAGGGCGTGCCCGAGTCGGAGGTCGCCCATGGCGCGGCTCTGGGGCGAGCGATCGGCCCAGTACAGAAGGAGCGCGCCCCCCGCAAGCAGTACGAGGATCTGCCACGGCTCCCCCAGGACCTCCGCGATTGCGTCTTCACCGAGGAAGCCCGCGACTGCAGCGGGGATCGTCGCCACGAGCAGGAACCAGGCCACGCGCTCGTCGGACGACTCGATGCGTCGGCGACGGATCGAGGTGAGCCACGCGACGACGAGCGTCACGATGTCGCGCCAGAAGTACGCGACGACTGCCACGAGCGTCCCGAGATGGAGCGAGACGTCGAACGTCTGGTTGAAGCTGTCGTGCTCCTTCAGGTACGTCCAGTCGGCGATCCAGGGCACGAGGATGAGATGGCCCGAGGACGAGATCGGAAGGAGTTCCGTCAAGCCCTGGACGATGCCGAGGACGAACGCCTGCCCGTTGGTGAGCGCAGCCGGGTCGTCCCCCACTCCGAGGAGCGTCAGGACGGCAGCGAGGGCAAGTGCCGTCCCTGCGACGCCGAAGACCACGGAGCGGCGCACCGGGGCATCCTACGTCGCCCGCCGGCGAATCGTGCTGCGGAAGAAATACGGCGCAAATTGCGGCAATCCGGTGAAGACGGCGCTTGACCCCTCAGGGCATGTCCCATAGGTTCCCGCTTGCACCGAGCACGGAGCGCAAGTAGGTCGAAGCTCAGCTCGCAGGCTCTACGCGGAAGCGGACGGTCAGCGGGTCGAGTGGACGAAAGCGCCACCGGCTCGGTGAATTTTTTTGGTCCGGCACGCCTGTAGGATCGCCCGCGATGCACCTGCGAGCCCCGAGCGTCGACCAGGGAGTTCATGCCTTCGGCTGGTCGGTCGTGTTCTTTCTCTTCATGTGGCTGGGCGGGCTGGCCGTCGGAGTCTCCGGCGGGCTCGCGTTCGTCGTATCGCTCGTCGCGGCGGCGGCGATCTTCATGTTCGTCCGCCTTCGCGGCGGCCATTCCCCCCGGCGCTAGGCGGAGTTCAGGTTCGGGCGTGGCCCGATTTGTCGCTCAGGGCAGCGACGAGGCGGTCTGCGAAGTCTCGTCCGATCGCCTGCTCGAGACGTTCGAGCGCAGGTTCCTTTGGAACCCTGTCGGCGGCGATGGCTGAGACGTCCGCGAGGATCCGCGTCGAAGCCGCGGGAGCGATCATTGTGAGCACGGCGGCACTCATGGAACGGGCATCGGCGCGTGCGGAGCCTCGAGCGATCCCTGGCTGGAGTGAACGGCCCCGATTCGGCTCGGAGGTCATGCTCTTGTTGTAGGCGCGGCCCCGGACGGAGCGTGCGGCTCAGTACTGAATCAGGGAATGCACGTCGTAGCCGGACAGGCGCGCTCGCCCCTGCAGGAACCCGAGCTCGATCACGAAGAGGACACCGGCCACGACTCCTCCGAGTTCCTCGACGAGCTCCACCTTGGCGCGTGCGGTTCCTCCCGTGGCGAGCACGTCGTCGAGAACGATGACGCGCGCGCCCTCCGTAACGGCGTCGCGGTGCACCTGGAGGCTGTCCGTCCCGTACTCGAGCGCGTAGGTCGCCTCGATCGTCTCGCGAGGGAGCTTGCCGGGTTTGCGCGCCGCGATGAACCCGGCCCCCAGGGCATACGCGAGAGCAGCGCCGAAGATGAATCCGCGCGCCTCTGCGCCGAAGATCAGCTCCGGTTCGCGGGGCCGCGCCCAGTCGGCGAGCTGGCGGATCGTCTCTGCGAAGTACTCCGGGTCGGCGATCAACGGCATGAGGTCCTTGAAGACGATCCCCTCGCTCGGGAAGTCCGGGACGTCGCGGATGCGGTCGCGCAGATCGATGCTCACGACGTGCGCTCCACCGTCGACCGCAGGTCGCGAACGAGAAGCAGGTGCGAGAGCTCCTGCGCGACGCGCGACAACCCCTCGAGATCATCCAGCGCGTTCTTCCGGCGCTCGGCATTGCGCGAGCGTAAGCCCGGCGCGACGAGCTGCTCGACGAGCGCCGCCTGCCGACCGGCTCCGGTGAGGAATGTCCTGAGGTGTCGCGCGTCGATGCCGAAGCGCGCCAGCCGCGCACAGGCGGCAGCGATGTCTGCCTCGTTCTCGCCGTAGAGGCGCTCGCCGCCTTCGACGCGCGAGACGACCAGGCCGAACTCTTCGAGCTGGCGTACGAGCTCCGGCGAGACCGACGCGCGTTCGCAGAGCTCGGCCTCGTCGATCTCGTCTTCGTGGCCGAGAACGCCGACGGTGCGGCGTCGCGCGCGGTCAGCCGTAGCGCCGGGGCCGTCGAGCTCCTCGCGAATGACACGCAGCGGCAAGAACTCGTCGCGCTGGAGCCGCAGGATCGTGGTGAGGCGCTCGATGTCGTCGGGCGCGAAGAGCCGATAGCCGCCGCGCGTGCGTCGCGGCGAGATGAGGCCCTGGTCCTCGAGGTAGCGGATCTTCGAGACGGAGACGTCGGGGAACTGCTCGCGAAGCTCCTCGCACACCGAGCCGATCGTGCGTGGACGCGGCTCCGCTCCCCCCGCTCCCGGCGTGCGGTGACCGTGCTCATCGCTGGAGGAAGGTCAGCCGATACTTGCCGATCTGCACCTCGTCGTCGTTCTCGAGGACGACCGATTCGATGCGGCGGCGGTTGACGTAGGTCCCGTTGAGGCTGCCGAGATCGCGGATCGAGAACGTCTCGCCATCGCGCGTGAGCTCGGCGTGGCGCCGCGAAACCGTGACGTCGTCGAGGAACACCTGGCACTCGGGCGAGCGCCCGATCAGCGTACGGCCCTCCTCCGGCTGAAACGACTGGCCGGCCATGCCGCCGCCGGAGCGCACGACGAGTGCCGGCCCGTTGATGCCGAGCGCCTCGAGAAGGTCGACCTCGTCGCCGTCTTCAGCCATGTCGAAGCTCATCGTCGTCTCCGATCCGGTCTCCGCCGTCAGCAATGCGCCGCACCGGGAGCAGTAATTCGACGCCTCCGGATTCTGGAAACCACACTCCGGGCAGTAGACGTGGCTCACTCGTCGTCCGTCGGAGCGGCCTTCGCACTCAGGATCTCACTGAGGCGCCCGACGTCCGCGAGTTGTGCCTCTCCTGCGCTCACCTGCTCGCGCAGGCGGGCGACCAACTCGGCACGGAGGATGTCGATGCGACCGTGCAGCACGCGGCGCTGGAAGGAGATGTCGTCCTCCTCCTTCTCGAGGTCGCGGATCATCGTGCGAAGGTCGTCGTCGGTCAGTGTTGCGAGATCGGGAAGTGATTCCACCGGCGGCCTTTCCTCGAAGGTGTTCTTGAGTAAAGCAGCAGCGCGTCTGAGGGGTCAACCTCAGGTTGAGACTTCAGTCCCTAAGGTTCGTGCTCGACTCGAGAGTCCCTTCCGCGCGGGTGCACCTGCCGCCACGCGCGCAGCGCGTACTGGACGCCCGCGCCGAGGGAGAGCGCGACGCCGATCCACAGGAGCGCGATCGGCCATGTCGTCCCCTCCGCTGTCACGAGCACGAAGCCGAGCGACGCATACAGCACCCACGTAGCAGTCTTCCCGAGGCCTGTCACCTCGAGGTCGTAGCCGCCAGGCGAGAGCAAGCGATACCCGAGGACGAGAGCCACATCGCGCGCGAGGATGACAAGAGCCGCGACGACAGGGATGCGTCCGGTCGCGAGCATGAGGATCGCGGCGGTACCGATCATCAGGCGATCCGCGAGTGGATCGGCGACCTTCCCGAACGCCGACTCGACGTGCCAGCGTCGCGCCAGATAGCCGTCGAGCTGATCTGTCAGCGCTGCGGCCGCGAAGAAGATGCCGGCGCCCCAGGCAGGGCCGTCGCCAGCGTCGAGATACAGCCAGACGAAGACCGGGATAGCCACGAAGCGCGCGAGCGTGAGCGCGTTGGGGATCGAGCGCCGGATCTCCACCCAGGACACGGCGAAACAGTACGTCGACCCTGCTAGCGTCGCCCGCGTGGCGGGCACGCTCCGACTCCCGGGCTTCGTGAACGCGCACAGCCACACCTTCCAGCGGTCACTGCGAGGGAGCGCGGCGGGCGGCGACTTCTGGGCGTGGCGCGAGACCATGCTGTCGGAGGCGGAACGGCAGACGCCGGACATCGTCCGGAGCGAGTACGAGCTGACGTATCGCGAGATGCTCGCGGCTGGGTACACGGCAGTCGGCGAGTTCCACTACCTCGGCCCGGCCGAAGCCCTTGCTGCGGCCGATGCGGCGTCAGCGACCGGCATCGCGCTCGTGCTCCTTCACGTCGCCTACGCACGTGGAGGTCTCCCCCGCTTCCGGCAGGGCTCGGTCGGTGAGTTCATCGAACAGGTCGAGATGCTGCGCGACGCCGGGATCGACGTCGGCGTCGCCCCCCACTCCGTTCGCGCGTGCCCTGCCGACTGGCTCGAGGAGATCGGGCGCTACGCGGTGTCCTTAGGGCTCCCGCTCCACATCCACGCCGACGAGCAGCCGAAGGAGATCGAGGAGTGCCTCGCCGAGCACGGCTGTCGCCCGATCGAGCTCCTCGCTCGGACCGGCTGCCTGACGGAGCGCACGACGGTGGTGCACGCGACACATGCAGACGGTGCCGAGCTCGACCTCCTCGCCTCGTCGGGCGCGACGATCTGTGTCTGTCCGACGACGGAGGCCGATCTCGGTGACGGATTCCTGCCGACCGAGCGCACGCGTAAGCGCTCGATCCCGCTCTGCATCGGCTCGGACTCGAACGTGCGCATCGACCCCTTCGAGGAGCTGCGCGAGCTCGAGGGCATCGCGCGTCGTCAGACAGGCCGTCGCGGTGTCTTCTCGACGGAGGAGCTGTACGACTTCGGCCGCGACGTCGGAGCACGCTCGCTCGGGCTCGATGCGTGGCCCGAGATCGAGATCGACCTCGACCACCGCGTCGCTCGCGAGGTGTCGCGTCCAAGCATGTCTCAGCCGCGCTCCTCGCGGGCTGCGGAGCCGATGTCGTCATGGCGGGATGATCGGCTCCGGCATGAGCGTTTGAGCGACGTATGGACGTTACGGAGGCGACCTTCGAGACCGACGTGATCGAGCGCTCCCGCGAGCGACCCGTCGTCGTCGACTTCTGGGCAGCCTGGTGCGGCCCGTGCCGCGCGCTGACGCCGGTGCTCGAAGAGCAGATCGCCACGCGCGACGGCTCGGTCACGCTGGCGAAGGTCGACGTGGATGCGAACCCCGGCCTCTCGGCGACCTTCCACGTCCAGGGCATCCCCGCGGTCAAGGCGTTCAAGGACGGCCGGGTCGTCTCGGAGTTCGTGGGAGCGCGCTCGCCCGTCGCGGTCTCGTCGTTTCTCGACGAGCTCCTCGCGCCCCCGCGCGTGCCGGGACTCGTCGACGAGCTGCGCGAGAGCGGCGAGCTGCCCGAGGTATGTGCCGCGTTGGAGGAGGACGATCACGAGCGGGCGCTGGATCTCCTCCTCTCGGACATTCCCGACGCGTCCCCGGAGCGGCGCGAGCGGCTTCGCGAGATCGCCCTCGCGGTGTTCGAGGACCTCGGTCACGAGGATCCCGTGACGATCGCCTACCGTCGCCGGCTCGCGACCGCGCTCTACTGATTCGGGACGCCGCGCAGCCGGGCTGACCAGCGCAGCGTGGCGGCGAGATACGACCCCTGCGCGGCGACGCCCCTCTTTCCCCACGCGCCTTCGTAGCTCGACTTCCCGACCGCGACTCGCGCCGGCTCGATCTGCGTGCCCTCCTGCCACTCGTTGTAGCTCGTCACGGTGACGAGATCGGGCTTGGACTTGATCGCCGTCTTCCACATGCGGTCGTAGGTCAAACCGTTCAAGCGCGGCCGCACGGCCTCCTGGGGCGTCGCCAGGCGCGCGTCGAACCCCGGCCCGACCGACGGCGCGCAGAGGAGCCCCGCCGCGTGCGCCTGCGTGCACAGCCGCTTGAAGAGCGACCCGTTCCAGCTGACGACGTCGTACGTATAGAGACCGTCGAAGCCCGACGCCTTTGCCCGTCCGACGAGCGTCGTGTTGCCGAAGATGCGCACGCCGTCGAGCGGAGCGAGAGCCTCCGCCCATGCGCTCGCCGGATCTCGGTCGGCGTCATAGACGTAGAAGTCCGTGAATCCCCCTTCGTCGTTGAGGCGCTCGATGTCCTCGGCCGCGCGAGCGGGCGTCCGTCCGCGATACGGCTCGACGTGGATCGCGACCTCGAGCCCTTGCCGCGTCGCGGCCTGCTCGACGAGCAGCAGGCGCTCGTTCTCCGGCGAGTCGAAGCCCCACCACGAGACGACGATCGTCCCGACGCCGGCGCTCGCGATGTCACGCATCTGCGCGGCGACGGTCTTCGCGTTGGACGACGAGTACAGGCCGCGGCTCGGGAAGTACTCCGTCGAGAGGACCGGCGTGCCGTCTCGATCGACGTACCAGTGCGCCCAACGCCCGTCCTTCGTCGGTGTGGAGTACCACGGGTAGTAGAAGATCGAGACGCGCTCGGATCCGACCCGATCGTCGGCGCCAGATGCCGGGAGCGCAACGCAGGCGGCGACGATCACCGCAGCAACGAGCACTCGTATTCGCTGTTTGGTCAACGCCGCGCGGGACTCTACCGCCCGGACCTGACCTCGGTGGCTACGATCGTGGCGAATGGGGGCGTATCGCTACGTGATCGTCGGCGGCGGCATGACGGCCGATGCCGCGTGCCGCGGGATCCGCGACCACGATGCCGACGGCTCGATCGGGATGTTCGCCTCGGAGTCGCACGACCCGTATGCGCGCCCGCCTCTCTCCAAGGCGCTCTGGAGCGGCAAGGAGGAGGCCTCGATCTTCCGCGGGACGCCGGAGCTGGGAGTCGAGGTGAACACCGGGCGTCGGATCACTGCGGTCGACCTCGATGCCCGCACGGCGAGCGACGACGCGGGCGAGTCTCATTCCTACGAGAAGCTCCTCCTCGCGACCGGCGGAACGCCGCGGCGTTTGCCGTCGGGCGACGGCGCCGTCATCTACTACCGCACGCTCGACGACTACCGCCGCCTGCGCGACATCGCCGGAGACGGCGTGCGCGTGGCGGTCATCGGGGGAGGCTTCATCGGCTCCGAGGTTGCGGCCGCGCTCGCCTCCAACGGCTGCTCGGTGACGATCGTCTTTCCCGACAGCGGGATCGGCGCGCGCCTCTTCCCGGCCGAGCTATCGGCGTTCGTCAACGAGTACTACCGCGAGAAGGGCGTCACCGTTCTCGCCGACGAGCTGGTCGAGTCGGTCTCCGCCGGCTCCGTCACGACGAAGAAAGGGACGACGATCGAGGCAGACGCGATCGTCGCCGGTCTCGGGATCGTTCCCGCGACCGAGCTGGCCGAGGCAGCCGGGCTCGAGGTCGACGACGGCGTTCTCGTGGATGAGCTCGGGAGAGCCGGAGGACGCGACGACGTGTTCGCGGCGGGCGACGTGGCCCGCTTCCCCGTGGCGGCGCTCGGCGGAACACGGCGCGTCGAGCACGAGGATCACGCGAACACGCACGGTCGCGTCGTCGGCGCGAACATGGCCGGTGCCGCACAGCCGTACGACCATCTGCCGTTCTTCTACTCCGACCTGTTCGAGCTCGGCTACGAGGCGGTCGGTGACGTGGACTCGCGTCTGGACACCGTCGCCGAGTGGGCCGAGCCGAACCGCAAGGGCGTCGTTGCCTACGTCGACGGCGACGGCAAGGCGCGCGGGTTCCTGCTGTGGGACGCCTGGGGCAAAGTCGACTCGGCGCGCGAGCTGATTCGTGCGGGTGCCGTTGTCACGCCTGCGGATCTGCGTCCCCTTCTCGACTGAAGAGCACCTGCGGCGACTCCTAGCCGCGCGACGAGCGCGAGCGCGAGGACGTCGAACACGACGTAGCCGCTCGCGACGCCGCTCGGGGGGTTGCCCTGGGAGAGGCGGAGGCCCGGCACGACGGGCTCCCACGTCCACGTTCCGATCGCGGTCCCGTAGAGCTCCAGAGCGACGACGACCATGAAGACGCCCGCGTAGACCGGTCGGCGCGACCAGATCAGGACGGCGATGAGGAACGCGCAGCCCAGCGTCCCGGAGGCGTCGGGCGCCGGCAGTACGGTCACTCCTGCGATCCCCCACCCGGCAGCAACGACGCCCGCCGCGACGAGCAATGCGCTCGTACGGGTCGCGAGCAGCGATGCGAGCGACAGGCCCGCGAGGTACACGAGCCCGTGTCCCGGCGGCACGAACGCCGGAAGGTTGTCGAGGCGGTAGCTGTAGAGACCCCAGACGAGCGATCCGATGACCTCCCCGATCGTCGCGATCCCGACGACAGCCAGCGTCTGCAGCCGAACCGTCTTCGGTTGGAGCACCAGCAAGCCGGCCAGCACTCCCGCCGTGAGGAGCCCGAGCACGAGCTGCCCCGCGTGCCCGACAGAGCGGTCGAGCACGAGAACGGTGGCAATCCAGATGCCGACGGCGGCGAGTGTGATGAACGGGAGGCGGCGCACCGCTCGTATCTTCGCGGACCGATCGGGATGCGGTTCGATGGAGGGATAGTGCCGCTGCAGCCCCGAGCCGATACGAGACGCATGATCTGGCCAGTTGCGGCACTGGCAGTCTTCCTGCTCGGCTTCGTGGTCGTCTACGGCTCGGTGTTGCAGTCCCGGGTCGAGGCGGGGCTCACGACGCGGGGGCGCGAGGACTCCGGCGTCGATACCGAAATCGCCTAGTTCCCTGCGCAACCCACGGCTGTAGGCTGCGGCGCATGATCCCGTGGATCATCGTGGCCGTCGTCGTCGTGCCGCTCGTCGTGATCGCGTTCGTGGTCACGCGGCGCAACACCGCGGCCGGCGAGCTCGCCGCCGCAGGTGAGGACGAAGTGGCCCGCGAGAGGACGGAGAGCGAGTTCGCCGCAGCGGAGGCCTACGAGGAGAAGTGGCACGAGGCCGACAAGGAGCGCTTCCACCAAGAGCGCTTGCCGTAAGAGCGGGTGACGGTGTGGCCCGACCCGCGCAAGCAGCCTACGACGACTAGTCGGTTTTGGGCTAGACCGACAACTACCCTGCGTTCGTGAGGATCGCGGCCACCCTCCTCATCGCCTTCGGCACGCTCGTCGTGGCGTTTAGCCCGAATCGCTGGGACACGGTCGTGTTGGAGCTACCGCGCGGTCACGGCGTTCACAGTCATGACTTGATCGGGATCGCGCTGATCGCGATCGGCGTTGCGCTCTTCTGGCGGGAGCCTGAAGCCACCGCCGAGTAGGGCCGGGCGATGTGGTCATGCCGAGGCGGCAGGGTGCGCCCGGGTCAGACGACGGGACGCCGGAGGAGCGTGATACTCGCGACGACTATCCAGAGGAAGAACGCCAGTCCGGACACGAACCACACCGCGCCGAACACGCCACCGTCAAGCTCTCCGCCGAATGCATAGAGGCCGCCGAACGCCAGACCAACGCCGATCGTAAGACTTGCCCAAGCGAGCACACGATGCAACGTTCCCGTTGACACCGCCGCAGCCCCGATCGCGAGTAGGAACGCCGCCAACGGAACCGCAGTGCTCGCGAGGAAGAACGTGTGGAACTCGATCGGCACCCAGGCAGCTCCGGTCGGCTCGTGATCCACGGTGAACACCGCCGCGAGCAACGAGACCGCAGATGCCATTGCGAGGACGCTCGCCGCGCCTCCCGCGAGGCTCGCCACTCGACCGATCCACGAGTCCTTGCGATCCACGACCGTCGCGATCGCGACGACGAACACGAGCAAGAGGATGGCCTGCGCGAGTATGAGAGCGGCCGACGCGACGTACGCATTGCGATGGTCGAGCAGCTCGCTGACCATCTTGCCGGTCGGGGAATCTGGTGTCGGTGACTCGCGAGTAGCGACGAGATTGACTACCAGGAGCGCAAGCGCGAGAAGTCCAGCGATTGGGCCAACTCGTTCGGGCTTGGACATTTCATCCTCTCGGTTGCGGGAACGCGCACGACTCGTCCCTATGGCCCGGAAGGAAGAGTCCGCCGCAGAGGGCCTGCCAGCCCCGAAGTCAGTCTTTGCCGACCGTCGGGCGACTCTAAGAGGGTGAGATGCGGGAAGTCAATGGCGACCACTCGGTAATCCCTCGGAGTCGGCTCTCTGCGGTGGAGTGGTTCCGGCCGTCCATCCCCTCCCCCTCGCGATGCGCTCGGGCTGGGGCGCGAGCCGCGGCAACACTTCTATAGCGTCCTCGGAGTGGAAGCAGCCGCAAGGACGAGAAAGTGGACGCTTCTCGCCGTCTGCCTGACGACGTTCATGCTCCTGCTCGACATCACGGTCGTAGTGGTCGCGTTGCCGAGCATGCAACAGCGTTTTGATGCCAGCTTGACGGGCCTCCAATGGGTCGTGGACGCCTATGCGCTCAGCCTTGCCGCGCTGATCCTCACTGCCGGAGCGCTCGCCGACAGGTACGGGCGCCGCCTGCTCTTCATCGCCGGGGTCTTGCTCTTCACGTCGTCCTCGCTCCTCTGCGGCCTCGCCTGGAGCATCACGGCGCTCGACGTGGCGCGTGCTCTCCAAGGGATCGGTGGCGCCGCGCTCTTCGCAACGGCGCTGGCTCTCATCGGTCACGAGTACCGCGGGCCCGACCGCTTCGGAGCGCTTGCCATCTGGGGAGCGACAGTGGGCGCCGCCGTTGCCTCCGGTCCCCTCGTCGGTGGCCTCCTCACCGACGGCCTCGGGTGGCGCTGGATCTTCTTCGTCAACATCCCGGTCGGAGTCTTCGCATTCGCGGTCGCCCTCACTCGTATCTCGGAGTCACGGGACGAGGGCGCGCGTCATACGGACGTGCTCGGTCTCGTAACGTTTGCCGCGGCGCTGTTCTTGATCGTCTTCGGAATCCTTCGCGGCAACGCCAGCGGCTGGACGAGCACCGTGATCCTCGCGTCGCTCGTCGGTGGGGCGCTGCTCCTCGTCCTGTTCGTCGCTGTCGAGCTGCGTCAAGACCGGCCGATGTTCGACATGACACTCTTCCGTCAACGGGCATTCCTCGGGGTCTCCATCGCGACTTTTTGCATCGCGGCTGGGATGTTCGCGATGTTCCCGTATCTGTCGATCTACCTGCAGGACATCCTCGGCTACTCACCGCTTGCAACGGGAGTGCGCTTTCTCCCGCTTACCGCATTCGTCTTCTTCGTGCCACTTGCGACGCGACATGTAGCAGCGCGCGTACCGCTCCGGATCATGATCAGCGCGGGTCTCGCGCTCGTCGCCGCAGGGCTCGCATTGATGTACGGGCTCAATGCCGACTCGGGCTGGACTGCGCTCCTCGCCGGCTTCGTCGCGGGAGGCATCGGTATCGGAATCGCAAATCCTGCGCTCGCGGCTGGTGCTCTCCGCGTGGTGGATCCGGCCCGAACGGGGATGGCTTCGGGCATCAGCAACACCTTCCGCCTCGCAGGCGTGGCAGTCGGGGTCGCGGCGCTCGGCGCCCTGCTACAGAACCGAGTCGAGAACTCCCTCTCGACCACAGCCGGCGGCAACGCACACTCTCTCGGTGCCGCGGTGAGCTCAGCCGGGACACGCGCGGTCACCGGTCAGCCGGACCTGGTGGAGCCCGCAAAGACGGCATTCGTAAGCGGCCTCAACGACGTGCTCCTTGCAGGCTCGTTAGTGCTTGTGGTCGGAGCACTCGCCGCAGCCCTCCTCCTTCGTAGCCCAGCGCCGGCTCCTGCTCCGGTGACGAAGAGCGCCTGAGGCGACACGAGTGTGGGTTCTTGCGACGGTCGATCTCTGAGAACCGGAGCGTCTCTAGACTCGCCTCGATGTCAGCACCGAACCAGCGACCGCAGCACATCGAGAACGCCGAACGACTGCTCGCGGAACGGGGGCACACTTTCGGTTCGGTGCGCGTCGCACTAGGGCGAAGCGGAGTGGCTATCGGATTTCCGGAGACACCGATGCTGCACGTCTCGTGGTGGGCTCTCGGGGCGCTGCTCGTTGTGCTGAGGATCCTGAAGCGTCGCTAGTCAGAAGTCATCGACGACAGCACCGGCGCGTTTCGGCGCTGCGCTTGCCGGATGCTGACCGGGCCGCTTCCGGGCTGCCCGGATTCGGCTCTATTCAGTCGGGGCGGCAGGATTTGAACCTGCGACCTTCCGGCCCCCAGCCGGACGCGCTACCAGGCTACGCCACGCCCCGTGGCGTGAGGAACCTTAGCCGCTCTCAGAGGCTGAACCGGAGCAGCACGAACCCGAGCGGCCGCTACGCGAGGCGCTTGTACAGCCGGTCGATGAGCTCGGGCATCGCCTCGAGCTTCTCGGTGATCACGCGGATGCGGTACTCGCGGAAGTGCTCGGGCTCCACGTCGAGCGACTCCGCGATGCGCGCGACCACGTCGTTCGACGGAACCGGGCGATTCCCGTGGACGATGTGGTTCAGGTACCCGGCGGACAGGTCTGCCTTGTCGGCGAGACCCCGATAGGTCGTGCCGGTGTCCGCCATCAGCCGCTCGATGGTGGGGCCGAAGGGGTCGTCGCTGTATCTGCGCCGTTTCGCCATCAGGCGTCCTGCACCCATTTCAGCACGTCTGCGGTCAGCACGCGGCCCTCGCTCGAGCCATCCCGGCGCCGAACGTCGACCGCACCGTCGTCGAGGGTCTTCTTGCCGACGATCACGCGGAGCGGGCAGCCGACGAGATCGGCGTCCGCGAACTTCTCGCCCGGGCGCTCATCGCGGTCGTCGAAGAGCACTTCGAGGCCTGCCTCGTCGAGCGTCGAGGCGACGGTCTCAGCGAGTGCCAGCACGTCGTCCGACCCTCCGTGGAGCGCGAGCACGTGAACGTCGTAGGGCGCGATCGACGCGGGCCACACGATGCCGTTCTCGTCGTGCGACTGCTCGATCACGGCGGCCATCACCCGCCCCGGCCCGATGCCGTAGCTGCCACCGACAAGCGGCTTCTCCGTTCCGTCCTCGTCGAGGAACGTCGCCTCGAGCGGTTCCGAGTAGCGAGTGCCGAACTTGAAGATGTGCCCGACCTCGATCGCTGTCTGAAAGCGGAGCGCGCCTCCGCACTCGGGGCACGTGTCGCCCTCGACGGGCTCCCGGATGTCTGCGAACCGCGGCTCGAAGTCACGGCCTGCCTCGACACCGAGCAGATGCCAGCCGTCGCGGTTCGCGCCTGCGACGAACTGGCCCTCGCGGAGCGCGTCGTCGGCGACGACCTCGACCTCGACGCCGATTGGGCCTAGTGAGCCGCCTCCGGCTCCGAAAGCGGCGTGGATCTCCTCATCCGTCGCGGGGCGAAAGTCGCTACCGAGCACACCCAGCATCTTCGACTCGGACAGGCGGTCGTCGCCGCGCACGAGCCCCAGAACGAGCGTGCCGTCCGGCTTGACTACGGGCATCGCCTTCGAAGTCGCCGAGCTGTCAATGCCAAGAAACTCCGCAAGGCCCTCGATGGTCGTGATGCCGGGCGTCTCCACCTTCTCGGGCGCCTCGCGACCTTCCGGCATGACCGCGTGCCGCGGGATGCCACGCGCGATCTCGAGATCCGCCGCGTAGTCGCCGTTCTCGCACGTCACGAGCGTGTTCTCGCCGGAGCCGGACGGCGCGAGGAAGTCCATCGACTCCTTGCCACCCATGACCCCGGACTCCGCGGCGACGGCCGAGTACTCGAGCCCGCACCGCCGGAAGGTGCGGTGGTAAGCCTCCTCCTGCTTGCGGAAGCTCTCGTCGAGGCCCGCCTCGTCGCGGTCGAACGAATAGGCGTCCTTCATGATGAATTCGCGGACCCGCAGGAGCCCGGCTCGAGGCCGCGGCTCGTCGCGATTCTTGATGGAGAAGTGGTAGAGCATCTGCGGCAGCCGCCGGTAGCTCTGGATCTCGCGCGCGTGAAATGTCACGGTCTCCTCGTGCGTAAACGGGAGGATGAACCTGCGCCCTGTGCGGTCCTCGAGATGGAACACCTCGGGAATCGAGATGCGGCTGGTCGCCTCCCACAGCTCCCGGGGCGTGAGAACGGGCATGAGCATCTCCTGCCCGCCGATCGCATCCTGCTCCTCGCGAATCACCTGGACGACCTTCTGGTGCACGCGCCAGCCGAGCGGCAGGAAGGTCCAGACGCCCGCGCTGACCTGTCTGATGTAGCCGCCGCGCACGAGCAGCTTGTGCGAGACCGCCTCGGCGTCGGCAGGAGTCTCGCGCAGGGTCGGGATGAACAGCTGTGACTGCCTCGCGATCATGAGGCGCCTAGGCTAGTCGAGTGGGATCAGCGAGGCCTCGGCCATTGCCAGCGCTGCCGGCTTCGCCATCTTGAGGCGCTTCGGGCGCTTCATGCCGTCGGCGAGCCAGCGGTCGATCTCGACGAAGAGCTCGTCGATGAGCGTCTCTGACGGCACCTTCTTCAGCACGCGGCCGTGCGCGTAGATGAACCCGACGTCCCGACCACCCGCGATGCCGAAGTCGGCGTCGCCGGCCTCGCCCGGCCCGTTGACGGCGCAGCCCATGACCGCGACCTCGAAGGCCTCCGGGTACGTGCGCAGGCGGTCCTCGACGACGCGCGCCAGGCTCTCGACGCCGACGTTGTCACGTCCGCACGACGGGCAGGCGATCATGACCGGCCCGCGCTCGCGCAGGCCGAGCGCCTTGAGGATCTCCCACGCGACCTCGACCTCCTTGACCGGATCGGCCGTGAGCGAGACGCGCATGGTGTCACCGATCCCGTCCGCGAGGAGCGAGCCGATGCCGACCGAGCTCTTGATCGCGCCCGCGAACTCCGTCCCCGCCTCGGTCACGCCGAGGTGCAGCGGATACGGGACCTTCGCCGACAGCATCCGATAGGCGCGGATCATCGTCGGCACGTGTGTCGCCTTCACCGAGATCTTGAAGTCGCGGTACTCGAGCTTCTCGAGGAGCTCGACCTCCTCGAGCGCGGCAGCGACGAGCGCCTCCGCCTGATCCTGCTGCGCGAGGCCGTGCAGGTGTTTCGGGAGCGAGCCGGAGTTCGCGCCGATGCGCATCGGGATCCCGGCCTTCTTCGCGGCATGGACGACCTGCTCCACCTTGTCCGGCCCGCCGATGTTCCCGGGGTTGATCCGTACCGCTGCCACGCCAGCCTCGATGGCCTTGAGCGCCAACGACGCGTTGAAGTGGATGTCCGCGATGACGGGAAGCGGCGACAGGCGCACGATGAGCGGGAGCGCCGCGGCGTCCTCGTTCTTCGGCACTGCGACGCGCACGATCTCGCACCCCGCGGAGGCGAGCGCGGCGATCTGCGCCGTCGTCGCGGGCACGTCATGCGTCTTCGTCAGCGTCATCGACTGTACGACCACGGGCGCGCCACCGCCGATGAGCACGTCGCCGACGCGGATCTGCACCTCGCTCGCCACGGCTAGAGGGTAACCGCGGGCGCTACGACAGCTTCCCGATGTCGTTCGAGAGGCCGACGAAGAAGAGCAGCAGCACGAGTGCGAGGCCGACCATCGAGACGCGCTCGTAGATCTCGCGCCGCAGGAAGCGCCCGCGCGCGCCTTCGATGAGGGTGAACAGAATGTGGCCGCCGTCGAGCGGTAGCAGCGGCAGCAGGTTGAGCAGAGCGAGCGACAGCGAGATGAGGCCGAGGACCCAGAGATAGCTGTCCGCACCGCGCTCGACCGCGTCCGAGGATGCGCGGGTAATCCCGATCGGGCTCGACACCTCGTCGCGCCCGCTGCCGGTGACCAGGCGCCCGAGGGACTTCACGATCTCCTTCGAGACGAGCCCCGTGACCCGCACCGCACGGTCCGTCGCGGCGAAGAACCCGAGACCGGTGCCGCCGAGCCCGAAGCCGAGGCGATAGCGGTCGTCCACGAGTTCTGCGGCGACCGGGCCGAGCTGCAGCGCCTTGCCGTTGCGAACGATCGTGAGCGTCAGCTTCTTGCCGCCCGAATCGCCGATCGTCTGCGCGATCTCGTCCGCTTTCACCGGCGTGCCGTCGATAGCAACGATGCGATCGCCCGCCTGCAGGCCGACCGACTGCGCGGGTGACTGGATGCCTTGCTGGAGCTCCGGCGCCACGGTCGCGACCGTTCGCGTTGCCTGCCCTGCGACGGTCATGAACAAGAAGGTAAAGAGGACGATCGTGAGCGCGATGTTGGCAGCAGGCCCCGCGCCGATGGCGACGAGGCGCTTCCAGGTCGGCGCCTTCCAGTACGCGTCCGAGCCGAGCGCGTCACGGAGCTCGGTGATCCCCTTCTCGGCGGAGGCGTGGGCAGCGGGTGAGACCATCTCGGAGCTCAGGGCATCCTCGAAGTCGTCGACGGCGTCTTGCGCGACCGAGAGATCGTCCCCCTCGAGCGAGCGCTTGACGCGATCGACGGGGCCGCCGAGCTCTGGCGCATCCTCGACCGCTCGGGAGAAGCGGCGCTCCGCGTCATGTGGGATCGGGCGGTGCATCCCCGGGATCGTCACGAAGCCACCGAGCGGGATCACGCCGATCCCGTACTCGATGCCGCCGCGCATGGTCTTCGCGATCGCCGGCGGGAACCCGATGTAGAACCGCCGCGGCCGAAGCCCCACGGCGAGCGACGCGAAGAAGTGACCGGCCTCGTGGACGAGGATGAGAAAGGCGAGACCGAGGATCGCGATGAAGAGACTCACGCTGCCGCCAATCTTCCCTGCGCGAGGCGCCGTGCCTCCCCGTCAGCCTCGACGAGCTCGGTGATGTCGCGCGCCGGCGCGCCGTCGACACCCGCGAGGGCGTCCTCGACGAGACGTGCGATCTCCGGGAAACGAATGCGTCCGTCCAGGAACGCCGCAACCGCCACCTCGTTCGCCGCATTGAACGCGCACGGGAAGGTGCCGCCGCGCTCTCCCGCCTCCCGAGCGAGGCGGAGCAGCGGAAAGCGTTCGAGATCGGGCTGCTCGAACTCGAGCGTCACGCCCGCGGTGAAGTCGAGGCCGGGCACCGAGGTTGCCCGCCGCTCCGGGTAGGTGAGCGCGAATGAGATCGGCACTCGCATGTCCGGATATCCGAGATGCGCGAGCGACGCTCCGTCTCGAAGGCGCACGAGCGCGTGCACGACCGAGGTCGGGTGCACGACGACCTCGATGTGCTCGTACGCAAGGCCGAAGAGGTAGTGCGCCTCGATCAGCTCGAGACCCTTGTTCGCGAGCGTGGCCGAATCGATCGTGATCTTGGGACCCATCGACCACGTCGGATGTGCGAGTGCCTCGTCCACAGTCACTGATTCGAGATCCGAGGCAGCGCGGTTTCGAAACGGCCCACCAGAGGCGGTGAGGACGACCGAGTCGATGGCGTGAGGCGCGTGCCCGTCGAGACACTGGAAGAGCGCCGAGTGCTCGCTGTCGACGGGCAGGAGCAGCCCTCCTCCCCGCTTCCAGGCGGCGACGGCGAGATCTCCTGCCGCGACGAGACTCTCCTTGTTTGCGAGCGCGAGGGTCACGCCCCGCTCGAGCGCCCACAGTGTTGCGCCGACGCCTGCGAAGCCCACGACGGCATTCAGGACGAGGTCGGGCTCGGACGCGTCGAGAAGATCCGTGAGATCGCCCCCGACGCTGACGTGCTCGACGCCGAGACGAGCCGCGAGGTCGTCGAGGGGCCGCGACCCGGATGCGAGAGCGCAGACCGAGAGCTCGGGAGTGGCCGCGATCACCTCGAGCGCTTGCAGCCCGATGGATCCGGTCGCCCCGAGCAGGGCGATTCGTCGCTCGCGCACGGTCGAAGGCTAACCGCGCCCGTGTTCAGGCACGGCTACGCGCTCCCGAACGCGAGGATCGTGAAGTAGGCCGCGGGGCCGGCCCAGAGCAATGAATCGAGCCGATCGAGCATGCCGCCGTGCCCGCCGAGCACGCGCCCCGAGTCCTTCACCTCGAGGTCGCGCTTCACCGCCGACTCGAAGAGGTCGCCGAGCACCGCCGCGAGCGCGATGACGAGTCCCAGCAGCAGCGACTGGGGTATCGAGAGGAAGTCGGCTCGATCCTTGTAGAGGATCACGAAGGTCATCCCGATTGCGGCGAGCACGCCGCCGACGAACCCCTCCCACGACTTCTTCGGCGAGATCGCCGGCGCCATGCGATGACGGCCGAACGTGCGTCCCACGAAGAACGCGCCCGTGTCGGCCGCGAAGACGGTGAAGAGAACCGCCATGACCGCCCAGAACCCGAACTCCGGGATGTCGCGAATCAGCAGGAGGCACCCGATCCCGGCCCCGACCCATGCGACGCCGAGCAGAGTCACCCCAAACGAGGTCGTCGCGGACTGCCTGACACCGCCGAGCCCGTAGACGACGAATGCAAAGACGAAGGTCGAGAGCAGTCCGCCGAGCATCCACTCGAGCCCGCCCAGCTGCAGTCCGAGCAACGTCAGCGCGAACCCGAGGTAGCCGCCGAGGACGAGCGGCCGGAGGTCGCGAACCATGACGTACAGCTCGTGCAACGCGAGCAACCCTCCGACCAGCGCGAGGCCGAAGAGCCACCACCCGCCCAGGTAGACGAGGCCGATCACCAGCGGAAGCAAGATCGCCGCGACGAGGACGCGCGAGAACAAGGGGCTCACCTCGCGCCGAACCTTCGCGCGCGGCTCGCATACTCCTCGAGCGCGGATCGGAGCCGCTCCTCGCCGAAGTCCGGCCACAGCGTGTCGTCGAAGACGAGCTCTGCGTATGCCGACTGCCAGAGCAGGAAGTTCGAGATCCGTTGCTCCCCCGACGTGCGGATCACGAGGTCGGGATCGGGGAGCTCGGGCGCGTAGAGGTGCGCAGCGATGTCCGCTTCGGACAGGTCCTCGGGTCTGACACCCTCGCGGAGAATGCTGCGCATTGCTTCCACAAGCTCGGCGCGTCCCCCGTAGTCGAACGCGATCCAGAGCTGGAGTCGTTCGAGATGCGCGGTCTCGGCCTCGAGCTTCGCCATCTTCCCCTGCAGATCGTCCGGCACCCGGTCGCGTCGCCCGAAGAAGCGCGTGCGCACGCCCTGCTTCGCGAGATCAGGAAGCTCGCGCTCGATCGTCTCGTGCAGGAGCTCCATGATCGACTCGACCTCGTTGGGCGGACGCGCCCAGTTCTCCGTCGAGAACGCGTAGACGGCGAGCGAGTCGATCTCGAGATCGACCGCCGCCTCGACCGTCCGCCGCAGCGCTCGTGCTCCTTCTCGGTGACCGTCGGCGACGGGGAGGCTCCGAGCCGTGGCCCAGCGCCCGTTCCCGTCCATGATGATCGCGACGCTCCGCGCAGCCGCTGCGGCGTCGTCCGCCAGTGTCAGACCTCCATGATCTCGGCCTCTTTCACCTTCAAGAGGTCGTCGATCGACTTCACGTGGTCGTCGGTGATCTTCTGCACCTGCTGCTCGCCACGGCGCTCTTCGTCGTCGCCGACGTCGCCGTTCACGACGAGCTCCTTCAAGTGCTGCATGACGTCACGGCGTACGTTGCGGATCGCGACCTTTCCGTCTTCAGCGACCCGTCTCACGACCTTGACGAGGTCCTTGCGCCGCTCCTCGGTGAGAGCTGGAATCGGAAGCCGCACGACCTTGCCGTCGTTCGACGGCGTGAGCCCGAGGTCCGACTCCTGAACGGCGCGCTCGATGTTCTTGATCGCGCCGGGATCGAACGGCTGCACGACGAGTAGGCGTGGCTCCGGCGCCGAGATCGACGCGAGGCTCTTGAGCGGCGTCGGCGTGCCGTAGTAGTCGATCGTGATGCGGTCGAGGAGTGCCGGAGACGCGCGGCCCGTCCTGATCGAGTTGAACTCGTGGTGCGTCGCCTCGATGGACTTGTCCATCCGCCTCTTCGCGTCCGCGAGAAAGTCCTCGATCGCAGCCATGAGCCCTCCTTCAGGGAGTCGAGATGATCGTGCCGATGCGTTCACCCGCAGCGACGCGGCGGATGTTGCCCTGGGCGAGCTCGAAGACGAGGATCGGCAGCCGGTTGTCCATGCAGAGCGAGAGCGCCGTCGTGTCCATGACCTTGAGGCCGCGCTCGATGGCCTCGAGGTGCGTGAGCGCCGGGATGAACCGAGCTGACGGATCCTCGTTCGGGTCACCGTCATAGACGCCTTGCACGCGGTTCTTCGCCATGAGGATCGCCTCGGCGCCGATCTCGAGCGCGCGCAGCGCCGCGGCGGTGTCGGTCGTGAAGAACGGGTTCCCCGTGCCGGCGGCGAAGATGACGACGCGCTCCTTCTCCAGATGTCTGATGGCGCGACGCCGGATGTACGGCTCGGCGACCTCGGAGACCGCGATCGCCGACTGGACACGTGTGTGCACGCCCTGCCGCTCGAGCGCGTCCTGCAGCGTGAGCGCGTTCAGGAGCGTCGCGAGCATGCCGGCGTAGTCGGCCGTCGCCCGATCCATCCCCTCGGCCGCGGCCGCCATTCCGCGGTAGATGTTCCCCGCGCCCACGACGACCGCGAGCTGCGTCCCGGCCTCGTGCACCGCGACGATCTCCTCAGCGATGGCGGTGACCGTCTTCGGGTCGATCCCGTACTCGCGATCGCCGAGCAGCGCCTCGCCAGACAGCTTCAGAAGTGCCCGACGAAACTGGGTGCCGCTTCCACCCGTGGTCGCTTGCGCGACCTCCTCGGCGCTCGTGGTCACGCTAGGAGCCCGCGACGGAGATGCGCACGAACCTGGCGACCTTGGCGCCAGAGTCGGCGAGCGCCTGGCCGACGGTCTTCGACGGCTCGTGGATCCACGCCTGCTCGACGAGAGCGCCTCCCGGCACCGCTGCGAAGAAGCGCTTGTTCAGCATGCCGTCCACGATCTTCTCACGTGCCGCCTCCGGCTTCGACTGCACCTCGTCGGTGTTCGCGTAGATCGAGCGCTCTGCCGCCAGAACGTCCGCGGGCACGTCGTCTCGCGTCGTCCATTCGGGCGCGGCGAACGAGATGTGCATCGCGAGCTGGCGTGCGAGCTCCTCCGAGCCGCCCTCGAGCTCCACGAGCACGCCGATCTTGTTGGCGGGCGGGTGCGCGTACGCGCCGAGTACCCCCTCCGGTGCCTCGAAACGCTCGGGACTGACGATGACGATGTTCTCGCCGAGCTTCGCGATCAGCTCGATCCTCTCGTCCTCGAATGCCTCCGCCGCGGAGGGTCCGTCGGCGTGAACGCCGCGCAGCACTTTGATCGCGAACTCCTGGAACGCGTCGTTCTTCGAGACCGGCTCGGTCTCGCAGCCGATGCCGACGATCGAGCCGACTCCGCCGTCGACGATGTAGCCGACGAGGCCTTCCGTCGTCTCGCGGCCGGCGCGCTTTCCCGCCGAGGCCATCCCGCGCTCGCGGAGCAGCGTGCGGGCTGCGTCGAGATCTCCCTCCGTCTCCTCGAGGGCGCGCTTGCAGTCCATCATCCCCGCGCCCGTGGCGTCGCGGAGCTCCTTGACGAGCGATGCGCTGATCGTCGTGCTCACTCGGACTCACCACCCTCGGCAACCGCCGCGGGTTCGAGCTCGGGCTCGGGCTCGGCGTCCCGCTCCGGCTCGGACGCGGCTTCCTCCTCGGCAGCAGGCTCTTCAGCGACCGGCTCTTCTGCGGCAGGAGCGGCCATCTCGGCCGCCGTCACCTTCGTCCGGCCGGCGGCGACACCGTCCGCGATCGACGCGGGCGACGAGGTCGCACGAGCGAATCGCGTCGTCGTTGCCGGGGATCACGAAGTTCGCCTCGTCCGGATCGGCGTTCGTGTCCACGAGCCCGATGACGGGCACGCCGAGGCGGTGCGTCTCGCGCACGGCGAGCTGCTCCTTCTTCATGTCGATGACGAAGACCGCGTCCGGCTGCCGCTTCATGTCCGCCACGCCGCCGAGGTTCGCCTCGAGCTTCTCGAGATCGGCCTCCATGCCGAGGCGCTCCTTCGACGGGAGCAGGGCGAGCTGGCCGTCCGTCTTGAGGCGGCGGAGATCGTGGAGGTACGCGATGCGCTCCGAGATCGTCCGCCAGTTCGTGAGCAGGCCGCCGAGCCAGCGGTTGTTGACGTACGGCATGCCGACGCGCGCCGCATGCTCTGCGACGGCGTTCTGCGCCTGCTTCTTCGTTCCGACGAAGAGCACCGTCCCGCCGCGCTCGGCGATGTTCCGGGAGACGTCGTGCGCCTCCTCGAGCAGCTCCTGGGTCTTCGTGAGATCGATGAGGTAGATGCCCCCGCGCTCGCCGAAGATGTAGCGGCGCATCTTGGGGTTCCAGCGACGCGTCTGGTGGCCGAAGTGGACGCCGGCCTCCAGCAGCTCTCGCATCGTGACGACTGACACGCGATCAGCCCCTTTCAGGTTGGTTGATGGTGGATCACCGACGGGCCGGGCGGAACCGCGCTCAGAGCGACGGCACCCCCGCCACGGCTGGTCGCCGGGTCGAAGGGACGAAAACCGCCGGAGAGTCTAGCTGCCGCGGGCCTTCTCGAGCGCCTGCGCCAGATCGGGCGGCAAGGGCGACTCGAGATCCAGCTCGACCTGCGTGATCGGATGGACGAAGCGAAGCCGCTGCGCGTGCAGGAACTGCCGCTCGAGGCCGAGGTCTCCCTTCACGCCGTAGGTCGCATCGCCAGAGACCGGAAGATCGACCGCCGCGAGATGGACCCGGATCTGATGCGTCCGCCCCGACTCGAGGCGGACGTCGAGCAGCGCGTGCTCGGACATCACTTCGACCAGCTCGAACCAGGTCACGGCAGCACGTGGCTCGTCGGTGTCGAGAGATCGACGCGTCGGATCGCGGCGATCCCGCCCCACCGGGGCATCGATCCGCCCTGTTCGCGACCGCGGCTTTCCGCGCACGAGAGCGGCGTAGCGTCGCTCGACCTCACGCTGCCGAATCGCCTCCTGGAGGGCCACGAACGCCTGCTCCGTGCGCGCGACGACCATCAGCCCCGACGTGTCGCGGTCGAGGCGATGCACGATGCCCGGACGGTCGGGATCGTCGCCCCCGGCAGCGCCGAGACTGAGCAGTTGCGCGGCGAGCGTGCCAGTCGAGGCGCCGGCCCCAGGGTGCACGGTGATCCCGGCGGGCTTGTCGACGACGAGCGAGATGCTCGTCCTCGTACGCAAGTCGCACGGTGGCGGGCTCCGGCTGGAGACCCCGGCCGGCAGCCGGGCAGCTCGACCTCGACGACCGAGCCGGCTTCGAGACGATGGCTCTTCGCCTTGCGTCGCTCCGTCGACGGTCACTGCGCCGTCGCGGAGCAGCCGCTCCGCGAGCGAGCGCGTTCCCACCTCCGGCCGCTCGGCGAGCGCGCGATCGAGGCGCGACCCGACCTGCGACTCAGCGACGCTGAAGCGAAGCGTCGCCACCGCGCGCTCCGTGCATGCGGTGTGGCCGATCGGCGAGGACGAGCGCGCCGAACAGGATTGCGACACCCACGACGATGAACGTGTCCGCGAGGTTGAACGCGGGCCAGGCGACGAGATCGAGGAAGTCGGTGACGTGCCCGAGCCGGACGCGGTCGATGAGGTTCGCGATGCTCCCGCCGAGGACGAGCCCGAGTGCAACGGGCAGAACGGGATGACGACGCCCCGAGCGAGCGAAGAACACGAGCATCGCGCCGACCGCGACCGCGGTCACCGCGATGACGATCGCCGTCCGACTCCCGAAGAGCCCGAACGCGATCCCCGAGTTCTGGACGTGGTGGATGGAGAACGGCCCGACGATGTCGACGCTGTCGCCGAGCTCGAGCGTGCGGCCGACGACCTGCTTCGTGAGCTGGTCGGCGAATACGGCTGCACCGGCAACGACGAGGAGAATGATCCATTGCACACGGCCGGCGCCGAGCGAGCGCTCCGCCGACGAGACGGGTTGGAGGGCGTTGGCCGTCGAGCCGATGCGCACGTCCACTGGCGGAAGCTCCGTGCGAGCAGGCTCGCTCACGTGCGCTCCAGCGCGCGCTTGTCGTCGATGCACAGCGTGGCGTACGGAACGGCCTCGAGCCGCTCCTCGCCGATCGGCGCGGCCGCAGGCCGTGCAGAGTCCGTACGTCCCGTCCTCGATCCGCCCGAGCGCCGCCTCGATCTCGACCAGAATGTGCTCGGCGTTCTCCTCGAGCCCCTCGTCGAGCTCGCGCATGTACGTCTCCGTCGCGCTGTCGGCGAGGTGATCGCCGGAGCCGATCGCGAGATCGCCCGTCTCTTCGAGCAGCGAGCCGTCGTGGTGCACCGCCTGCGCAGCGTGCCGCAGACGGTCGCGCTCGCCCTCGAGGACGGTGCGGAAGCGATCGAGATCGAGGCTCGCGCTCACGCGGCCCCGATCGCAGCGCCTAGGTGCTCCTGGGTCCTCGGGGCCTTCACGGCCCGAAGGATATCCGCGGCTTCAGCCTGCGACCTTGCGGATCCCGCCTTCGCCGGCCTCCGCGACCGGTGTCGGACGACGTCACGACGGTCGCCGCCTCCTTCTCCTCGCTCGGCTTCTCGCCGGGCCAGTCGCCGAGCGACTCGAACGCAGCGCGAAGCTGCGCGCGGATCTTGACGATGTCCTCTTCGAGGCGACGCTTCTCCGCCGCGGCCTCGCGCGAGACGCGACGCGACTCGGCATGCGCCTCCTGGACGATGAGGTCGGACTCGCGGCGAGCCTGCTCCTTCATGTCCTGCGCGGCACGCTCTGCGGACACGAGCGTCGAGCGCAGGAGCGCCTCGAGCTCGCGGTGCTTCGCGGCCTCGCCCTCGAGCTCCTCGAGGCGGTCGGAGAGGTCGGCGCGCTCGCGCCAGACGTCCTCGAAGCTGTCTGCGATCTCCTCGAACAGCTGGTCGACGGGCTTGCGGCGGTACCCGCGAAGCCACGCCCGCCTGAGCTGGATGTGTCTGATTTCGACTGGTGTGAGCGGCATCTGACCTCCTACAGCAGAGCCCCTATCAGGGCGTTTGCGAGCTCGGCCGCAACGAGCAGGACAACGACTGCCACGATCGGGGAGAGATCCAGCGGCCCGATCGCTGGTATCCGGCCTCGGAAGAGGCCCAGGTACGGTCGGCAGACTTCGTCCAGGAATCGTTGCAGAGTTGCGGCCACACTGGAATACGGCAGGTGAATCCACGCGAGCAGCACGTACGCGAAGATCAGCAGGATGTAGATCGACGTGAAGACGCGGACGAAGCTCTGCAGCGAGCTCGCCGCGTCCGCAAGAAGGCCGATAGAGGCGTACGCGCCCATCGGACGCGTGTTCGCCGCGAGCAGCGACGGTTCCTACGAGCCGAGCCGATGCCGAGTCGAGACGTTCAGCACGACCGCCCGCGAAGCGGGCGCTTCAGGGATCTACGCGCGATCGGAAACTCCGCGCTCGCGGATTTCCGATCTGCGGCAAACTCAGGCCTGGTTGTAGAAGCCGCCGCGCTCCATCGCCCGGGCGCGCTCCTCGGCGGAGAGCTCGACGTCCCGTGGCGTCAGCAGGAACACCTTGTCGGCGACGCGCTGCATGCTCCCGTCGAGGGCGTACGTGAGCCCGCTCGCGAAGTCGATGAGCCGCTTCGAGAGCTCCGTGTCGGCGCTCTGCAGGTTGATGATCACCGGGATCTGCGCCTTGAACCGGTCGGCGATCTGCTTCGCGTCGTTGAAAGCGCGCGGCACGACCAGGTGAACCTTCGCGGGAGCCGGCGCGGACACGCTGCGGAGCCGTGACGAGCGCTCCCGTCGCGGCGGCGGGGCCTCGTCGGACTCCCACTCGTCGGCGTCGGCCGTGCTGGGAAGCCGCCGGACGTTCTGGCGGTCGCGGCGACGGTACGTCTCCTCGAGCTGCTGCTCGCTGGTCTGCACGTCGTCGTCGTCCCACTCCTCGTCCTCGGCGATGCCGAAGTAGACGAGCGTGCGGCTCCACAGGTCGCTGAACCCCATGACCGCGGGATATTAGCCCTGGTCGGCGCCGAAGATGGTCGCGCCCACGCGGACGAGCGTCGCGCCCTCCTCCGCCGCGACCCGGTAATCCTGGGACGTGCCCATGCTGAGGTCGGCCAGGTTGTGCTCCTCGGCAAGCTCGCGCAGCCGTCGAAAGTACGGCCGCGAGGCCTCCGCATCGCTCGCGAGCGGCGGCATCGTCATGAGGCCGCGGATCAGCGGATAGCGCTCGACGAAGCCGGCGATCTCGTCCGGCGGGACTCCCGACTTCGAGTCCTCAGCGGACAGGTTCACCTCGAGGAGCGCCGGAACGGTGAGGCGTCGCGCTGCCGAATCGGAGCCCAGCGAGTGGACGAGCTCGCACAGCTCGTCCACGACCTTCGCCTTGTTCGACTGCAGGTGCCCGATGAAGTGCCAGCGGAAGGCGTCGCCGTGGAGCTCGTGCTTGCGCTCGAGATCCTGCGCGCGGTTCTCCCCCACGACCTCGACGCCGGCCTCCGCGAGCGCCGACATCTCCTCTGCGGTCACGTACTTCGTTGCGACGACGACGGTCACGCTCGGGGCCGACCTCGTCGCGAACGCGCGCGTAGCGCGCCGCGATCTCGGCCACACTTGCGATCGTCACGTCGGCGTGCTCGCGGCGACGAGCTCACGTGCCGCCGCGAGCTCCGCTTCGCGCCCGCCCAGCTCGCCGTTGAGCTTCCGCCTCCGGATCGCGGCGAGAATCTCCCCGATCTGCGGCGATTCGGGCAGGCCCAGCGCGATGAGATCCGTACCGCCGATCTCGAGACGCACGTCTCGAAGCCGCTCGAAGTAGTCGCGCAGCTCTCGCCGTTCCTCCAGCGCGAGCGCGACGAGTGGCGCGTCCGGTGCGAACGGATCCGCGAGCGCCACGACGCCGCGCGGGGTCGAGTGGCTCGGAGCGGAGCCGCTCCACGATTCGGGGCGCCCAGGCGACCGTGCCGACGATCAGGTCGGCGTGCCTGCGGCCGACCTTGAGCCGGTCGAGCCAGTCCGAGGACTCGTCGGCCGTCATCGCCCGCGCGAGTGCCGCCAATCCGAGACGCCACGACGGCACGTCGAGCGCGAGCTCGTCCCGCAGCGCGGCTGCGCGTGCGAACAGCGCAGCGCGCCTCGTCGTCGCCGCGGAGCTGCGGATGAATCGCAGCGTCGACGCCGAGCTCGCCGAGTCGGCGGATTCCGTCCGGGGCTCCAGGATCGTCGAGCAGTGCGACCAACTCGTCCCGTAGGCGTGAGGACGACAGGTCGCCGACGTGTCCGGACCCGATGCAGGAGCGAGCGAGGGCTTCGGTGTGCTCGTCGAACCGAAATCCGTATCGCGCCTCGTACGTGATGCCGCGCAGGATCCGCGTGGGGTCGTCCACGAACGACCCGTCGTGGAGCACGCGAACCGCGCCGTTCTCGAGATCGACGCGACCGCCGTACGGATCGAAGAGCGAACCGAGGTCGTCGGGCGCGAGCGACGCCGCCATCGCGTTCATCGTGAAGTCCCGGCGATGCAGGTCGTGCGCGAGTTCGGCGTGCTCGACCGTGGGAAGCGCTCCAGGCGAGGCGTAGGACTCCCTGCGCGTCGTGACGACGTCGATCCGCTCGCCGGCCGCGTAAGACACGATCGCGGTCCCGAACTTCGGATGCGGAGTCACGCGACCGCCGAGAGCGTCGGCGAGCACGTATGCGAACGCGATGGCGTCACCCTCGACGGCGAGGTCGATGTCGGCCCCCTCCTCGCCCAGCAGGATGTCTCGAACCGTTCCGCCGACGACGAAGACGCCGGGCTCATGCCCGTCACGAGCGGCGACGACGTCGACGATCGCCTGCATGCGCGGACTCTCCATGAGCGCTTGGGCGATGTTCTCCGTCATGCGCGTCTCGACGAGCTCCTCGAGGATTGTCAGACGTGCGCGATCGCTTCGATCTCGACCAGCGCGCCGCTCGGGAGACCCGAGATCTGGATGGTCGAGCGAGCCGGCGGACGGTCGCCGACGTGCCGCGCGTACACCTCGTTCATCGCGGCGAAGTTCTCGAGGTCCATGAGGAACACCGTCGTCTTCACCAGCTTGTCGAGGCCGCTTCCCGCCGCCTCGAGGATCGCGCCGAGGTTCGCCATGATCTGCTCCGTCTGCTCGGCGACGCCGGCGCCCGCGAGCGCTCCCGTGTCGAGGCTGATCCCGAGCTGACCGGCGACGAAGACGAGATCGCCGACCCGGATCGCCTGGTTGTAGGGCGCGCCCTGGAACGGCCCCGGCGCGCTGTCGGTGCGAATGACGTCCTTCTCCGCCATCAGTCCTCCCCTTTCGTCGCCCGCGCCAGCGCGATGCCGAGCGCCTTGAAGATCGCAGACAGGACGTGCTGCGAGTCGTCGCCCTCGATCAGGCGGACGTGGATCGTGAGACCCGCGGCATCCGCGAGCTCATCGAGGAACGTCGCCGCGAGATCGGCCTGGAGGCCGCCTGCGCGCGTCGACGTGAGGTCGGCGTTCGAGGCGACGAGCGGTCTGCCGGATGCCTCGACGACGACCATGGCGAGCGCTTCGTCGGCAGGCGCGATCCCGACGCCCCGACCCGCGCCCTCGGTGTGCAGCAGCGGCCGCAGCGCATCTCCGAGCGCCTCTCCCGCGCGGCCGACCTCGGCCTCCGGGTCGTCCGGCGCGATCTCGAGGACGACGCCGAAGCCGCCGGCGTCTCCGAGCTCCTCCAGGAGGTGGTCCAGCACGGCGACACCCGTCGTGACCTGGCTCGCGCCCCCTGCGAGATCGATGCGTGCCGCGCCTGCGTTCGTCACAGCTCGGTGCGCTCGATCGCGGCGCCGAGCTCGCGCAGTCGCTCGTCGATGCGCTCGTAGCCACGATCGATCTGGCGGATGTTCCCGATCGTCGACGTCCCCTCGGCGCTCAGGGCGGCGATGAGCATCGCCATACCTGCGCGGATGTCCGGGCTCTCGAGGCGCTCGCCGTAGAGCGTCGCCGGCCCGGTGACGACGACGCGATGCGGGTCGCAGAGGATGATCCGCGCCCCCATCGATACGAGCTTGTCCACGAAGAAGAGCCTGCTCTCGAACATCTTCTCGAAGATGAGGATCGTCCCGTACGCCTGCGTCGCGACCGTGACCGCGATCGAGGTCAGGTCGGCGGGGAACGCCGGCCACACGCCGCTTTCGATCTTGGGAATCTGGCCGCCGAAGTCGTCCTCGACGAGGAGCCGCTGACCCGCAGGCACGCGCACGCTCGAGTCGGAGACCTCCATCTCGACGCCGAGCTTGCGGAATGCCGGCACGATCGAGATGAGATCGTCCGGCTCGACGTCGGTCACGACAACCTCGCCGCCGGTCGCCGCCGCGAGACCGACGAAGCTCGCGACCTCGATGTGGTCCGGGCCGATCCGATAGTCGCCACCGCCGAGCTCACTGCGACCGTGGATGTGCAGCACGTTCGATCCGATCCCCTCGATCTCGGCGCCGATCGATACGAGGAAGCGGCAGAGATCCTGGATGTGCGGCTCGCATGCCGCGTGGCCGAGCACCGTCTCGCCCTCGGCGAGCACTGCCGCCATGATCGCGTTCTCGGTTCCCATGACGGACGCCTCGTCGAGGTACATGCGCGTCCCGCGCAGCCCGTCGGCCGTGAGCTCGTAGACGCCGTCGATGTGGACGTCGGCGCCGAGAGCGGAGAACGCGTGGACGTGCGTGTCGAGGCGTCGCCGGCCGATCACGTCGCCGCCCGGAGGCGGCACCGTCACCCGTCCGAAGCGCGCGAGCAAGGGACCTGCGAGCAGGAACGACGCGCGAATCTCGCGCGCGAGCTCTGCGTCGAGGTCCGTCTTGCCCATGCCGCCCGGATCCACGCGGACCTCGTTCGAGCCCGTCCATTCGACGTCGGCTCCGAGATCGGCGAGCAGCTCCACCATCGTCTCGACGTCGCGAATGCGCGGAACGTTCGACAGACGCACCTCGTCCGAGGCGAGCGCGCACGCCGCGAGAATCGGAAGCGCGCCGTTCTTGTTGCCCGACGCGCGCACCGTCCCCGAAAGTGGGCGGCCGCCTTCGATGACGAAGGACTGCATCGCGCGGGCAATGCTACTCGCGGTTTTCACGTGCTCCCTCGGCTATTCGGTGAGATTGGCTATCTCGAGCCTAGGGATCGAACCGGCCGGCTCGAAGCCGAGCACCTGCGCGTAGAACGAGAGCTCGGCCTCGAGCGAGCCCACGATGTTCTCCGCCTTGCGGAAGCCGTGACCCTCGCCCTCGTACAGGAGATACGCATGCGGGACGCCGCGCTCGCGGAGAGCCGCGACGATCAGCTCCGCCTGCGAGGGCGGCACGATCCGATCATCCGCCCCTTGCAGCACCAGCATGGGCGTCGAGATCCGATCGGTGAAGTGGATCGGGCTGCGCGCCCGATAGAGATCCGCCCGCTCCGGATACGGCCCGACGAGCGTGTGCTCGTACTGCAGCTCGAACTTGTGGGTCTCTCCTCCACCGAACTGCTCGAGGTCGGCGATGCCGAAGTACGTCGAGCCTGCGGCGAAGGCGTCCGTGAACGTGAGCGCACAGATCGTCGTGTAGCCGCCGGCGCTCCCGCCGGTGATCAGCAGCCGGTCGGGATCGGCCTCACCCTGCTCGACGAGATGTCGAGCCGCGTTGAGGCAGTCCTGCGAGATCCACCACTCCCCACTGGCCGTTGAGGCGTTCACGGTAGGCGCGGCCGTAGCCCGTCGAGCCGCCGTAGTTCACGTCGACAACCGCAAAACCGCGACTCGTCCAGAACTGCACGCCGAGGCCGAAGAGCCCCGTCGCGTTGCCCGTCGGCCCACCGTGGCTCTCGACGATGAGCGGCGGACGCTCGCCGTCGGGCGCTTCGAAGCCTTCGCTCGCCGGTGCGTAGAACAGCGCGTGAGCGGTCAGCCCGCTCTCCGTCGCGAACTCGATCGGCCGGGGAGCGGAGACGGTGCCCGCGGCGAGGGCGACGGCGATGCTCGTCTGCAACGTCGTCGAGCTTTCGGAGTCCACGTCGACGAGAACGATCCCGTTGGGTGTCGTGGTGGTGCCCGCGACGAGCAGTGCGTGCCCTCCCTCGGCGCGCACGTACGGCGATCCCGAAAGCGAGTCGAGGCCGAGATCGAGCTCGGAGAGCAGCCCGGTCTCCGAGTCGAGGACGCCGAAGTGCGTGAACCCGTCCGAGTCGAAGGCACAGACGATCCGCCCGTCGTCCAGGAACGCGTACGAGCTCGCTCCGAAGGTCCAGGCCGGGTAACCGAACTCGGCGTGCGCCGTGTGCAGCGCGGTGCGCTCATCACCACGGATGCGCTCGAGGTTCCACCAGCCGCTTCGATCGCTCGCGAACACGAGGTCGCCCGTCGGGCTCCACTCGGGTTGCCAGATCGACTCGGAGCCGTCCGAGCCGGCGACATGCTCGATGTCGGAGAGATCGCCGTTCGGAGCGAGGTCGGCGACGTGCAGCTCGCAGCCGTCCCACGGCATCCAGGGCAGGTCCCAGGCGAGAAAGCACAGACGCGTGCCGTCGGGCGAGATGCGAGGGCTGGAGTAGAAGTCGCGCCCGCCCGCGATGACGCGCGGCTCCGCGGATCCGTCCGTCGGCAGCACGACGAGCTCGTTGACGACGTCCGCGGAGCGATCGCTCTCGGCGTGCCTCTCCCGAACGCCGATCCAGAAGCGGCCGTCCGACGTGATGCGCCCGTCCGCGTAGCGGTGGCGCCGGCCGTCCACCTCGGGCGTGATGGGAACGGGATCCGCGCCCGGATCGACACGGTAGAGGCGCTGGTCGTCGAACTTCGAGCAGAACGCGACGCCGCGATGGATGCAGTAGGCGCCGCCTCCGTACTCGTGCACGGACGTGCGGACGTTGAAGCCGGCCGGAACGACGTCGACCCGACGGCCGTCGCGACCATGTCTGACGAGCACGACTCGGCCCATCTCGGCGGCGCGGCCCTCGAGCCACCAGACGACGCCGTCCTCGATCCACGGCGCGGACAGGCGGACACCGGCCTCCGCGACCATCTCTGCCGAGATGGGCGACGACCACGTCCCGTACGCGGCGACGGTTCTCTGACTCACTTGAGGGTCCAACGGCGGCGGCTATGGTACTGCGCCATGCGGCCGACCCGTGAGCAGGCGTGGAAGACGCTCACGCAGTACACGAAGAGCGAGGCGCTTCTTCGGCACGCGCTCGCCGTCGAGGCGTCGGTCGGCTCTTACGCGCGCCTCTACGGGGAGGACGAGGACTTCTGGCGCGCAACCGCGCTCCTTCACGACTTCGACTACGAGATCCATCCCACGCTGGACAAGCATCCGCAGGACGGCGCGGCGATCCTGCGCGAGGAGGGCTACCCCGAGGAGCTGATCGAGGCCGTCCTCTCGCATGCCGAGCACCTCGCGATGCCCCGCGACACGCAGCTCAAGAAGGTGCTGTTCGCGTGTGACGAGCTCTCAGGCTTCGTGCATGCGTGCGGGCTCGTGCGTCCGACCGGGCTCGACGGCCTGGAGCCGAAGTCCGTCAAGAAGAAGCTGAAGCAGCCCTCCTTCGCCGCGGGCGTCCATCGCGACGAGGTGTACGCGGGCGCGGAGCTCCTCGGCCTCGAGCTCGACGAGCACATCGCGAACGTCGTCGCAGCCATGCAGCCGATCGCGGTCGAGCTCGGGCCTCCGGACGGCAGCGGACGCCGCTCAGGAGTAGTCGGCCACGAAAGCGAGCACGCGGTTCCACGCATCCTCGGACTCGGCCGCGAACTCCTCCTGCTTGCGGTCGAAGAAGCTGTGCGGCGCGCCGTCGTAGATCACGACCTCGTGGTCGACGCCTGCGGCTGTGAGCGCATCGTCGAACGTCGCGCGAGTCCTCGACGGGGATCGCGGGATCGTCGCCGCCCTGAAGGGCGAGGATCGGACAGGCCATGTCTGGCGCGCGCTGCGTCGGGCCGGGTGAGCCGTCGTTGCCAGGCCCAGGTCGGCCGTAGAAGCCGATCGCACCGTTGAGGTCGTGCCCGGAGGCCGCGGCGAGCCACGAGTTGCGGCCTCCGAAGCAGAACCCGACCGTGAAGACGGCCTCACACCCGGCCGCTCGGAGATGCGCGACGCATGCGCCCACATCGGCCTGCACGCCCGGCGGTGTCGTCTGCTGCACGTGCGGCATGTACTCGAAGTCGTCGTCGCGCTTCTCGACCCCCGCCGTCCGTCCGAAGTAGTCGAACGCGAGCGCCGCGTAGCCGCGTTCTGCGAAGCGGAGCGCGAGCTCCTCGTAGAAGCGATAGAGCCCGCGGACGTCGGGCAGGATCACGACGCCGACGCGCGCCGGCTCTTCGGGCGTCGCGAGGAAGGCGGCGAAGCGGTTTCCGTCCGAGGCTTCGAGGACGAGGTCGTCGTGCGAAACGGCCGCTCCGGAGATCGGCGGGATCGGGGGCGCAGAATCGAGGTCGAAGCACACGCCGCGACCCTACAACGCCGCGACCAGGCGCTCGAGGTCGCTCTCGTCGTTCCACCACCCGACGGAGGCACGCACCAGCCCTCGCGCGGGAAGGTCACGCACGATCACGCCCGCGTCCGCGAGCCTCGCGACGACGTCGGCCGACTCCTCCGCGGGCACGCGCCACGAGACGAGCGTCGCGCGCTGCTCTGGGATGACGACGTCGCATCCTGCATCGGCCAGTCGGGAACGGAAGAGCTCCGCCGTTTCAGCTGCGCGTGCGTGACCCCAGATCGGGATAGCTGAGATCGCAGCCCGCAGCCCGGCGACGGAGGCCGTCGGTGTCAGGTTCGGGTCGAAGCGCGCCGCACCGTCCTTCGGAACGAAGCGTCCGTCGCTCTCGTACGCCTGCTGGGAGAGGTAGCTCGGCCGCGCAACGCGAAGCGCCTCGGGCTCGGCGACGACGAGCGCGCCGGTCCCCTCCGGCCCGCAGAGCCACTTCTGCCCGGAGATCGTGTAGTAGTCGATCCCGTTCGCGTCGACGGGGAAGACCCCGACCGACTGCGCTCCGTCGACGAGGATCGGCAGCCCGGTGGACGCCTTGAGCTCGTGCACCGGGAGCACGGCGCCCGTCGTCCAGAGGACGTGCGAGATCGCGATGAGCCTCGTCCTCGGCGTGACCGCCTCGATGATCCGCTCGGGCTCGGGCTCGGCGACGACGACCCGTGCGCCTGACGCGTGCAGCGGGCCGATGAGACCGAAGTGCTCGTCCGTCGTCGTGATCACCTCGTCGCCTGCGCGCAGGTCGAGACCCGCGAGCGCGATGTTGCAGCCGTCGGTCGTCGAGGCAGTGAGCGCGATCTTGTCGGCCGAGACGCCGACGAGCGTGGCGATCTCGCCGCGGAGCTCCTCACGCGCCTCGAGCAGCCGCGTGAACTGGGCGAGTGCGCCGCGACCGTCGTGGAGTCGCGCTCTCCTCGGCCGCGCGCATCGCCTCGGTCGTTCCGCGCGCAAGCGGCCCGACGCTCCCCGCTTGAAGGTACGCGAGCCGCTCGAGAACGGGGAACTGTGCGCGAGCTTCCGCGTACGTCATCCGCGGGATTCTGCCGACACCGCGTCTAACGTTCGCCGCCGATGCGTGTCGTCGTCGTCGATCCGCCTGCCTACACCCCGCCGTACGACCGCTCGCTGTGCGCGGCGCTCGCTCGCGCGGGAGCCGACGTCGAGCTCGTCACCTCGCGCTTTCGCTTCGGCGCGGTGGCTCGCGCGGAGGGATACGACGCGCGCGAGTGGTTCTATCCGTTGTCGTCGCGCATGGGCGGAACGCGTCTCCGCCTGGCCGTGAAGGCGCTCGAGCACCCGGTCGGGATGGCCCGGTTTGCGCGCGACGAAGCCAGACGTCATCCACACGCAGTGGCTCGGCGCCCCTGAGATGGATCGGTGGCTGTTCCATCCGCGCAGCCCTGCCGTTCTCACGGCGCACGACGTGATCCCGCGGCGCACGCTCTCCAAGACGGCGATGTGGCGCACCCTGTTCGGACGGTTCGAGCGCGTCGTCGTGCACTCCGAGCGCGGCACGGGCAACTCGTCGACTTCGGCATTGCGGAGGCGAAGCTGCGCGTGATCGGCCATCCCGTCTTCCGTTCCGAGATCGAGCGGGCCGACGACGGGCGAACTGCGCTCTGCCTCGGCCTCATCCGGCCGTACAAGGGAACTGAGGACGCCGTCGAGGCCGTCCTTGGGGTCGACGGCGCTCGACTCCTGGTCGTCGGAGATCCGCGCGTGCCGCTCGACGGCCTCCAGCGCACCGCGGGTGACCGGGCGGAATGGCGGCTCGGATACCTGCCCGACTCGGAGCTGCGCCGTGCGCTTTCCGAGTCGACGGTCGCGCTCTTTCCCTACCGAGCCGAGATCGACGTCTCGGGCGCGCTTCTGCAGGTACTTGGTGCCGGTCTCCCCGCGATCGTCTACGACATCGGCGGGCTCGGCGAGGTGGTAGGCCGGTTCGGTGCCGGCACGGTCGTTCCACCGGGGGACGTCGACGCGATGTCGGCCGCTCTCGAGCACCTGCTCGGAGATACGCAGGCGCTCGCGTCGGCTCGAGCAGGCGCCGAAAGAGCGCGCGAGGAGCTCACCTGGGACGCGTCCGCCGCCGCTCATCTCGACCTGTATCGCGAGCTCGTGTGATCTTCCGGCGCGGGCGCTTCCGCGAGCTCGTCGATCGTCAGCTCGACCTATTCGCCTCCGAGACGGATCTTCTCGACGAGGCTGCTGCCGCGGACGCGGCGTGGACGGACGCCGACGCCGACGAGTCCGAGGAGCTGTTCGGCGACTACCAGCTCGTCGTCGATGCGATCGGCGAGCGCCTCCACGAGATGCGGGAGACGTACGCAGCAACGCTCGACGAGGGCGCCGCCGACGAGTACCGAGCGGCGTTCGATCGAGCTGCGCGGAAGCGCTTCGCGCGGCTCGCGGCGTTTCTCGAGGACAGCTGATGGCATCGCCGTCGAGGACTACGGCCTCATCGGCGATCTCGAGACCGCCGCACTCGTCAGCCGAGACGGCGTCGATCGACTGGCTCTGCCTGCCGCGCTTCGACTCGGGCGCCTTGTTCGCCGCGCTCCTCGGCGACGCGGAGAACGGCCACTGGACGATCCAGCCGGCGGGCGAGTTCCGACTCGACACGACGGCAGTACCGCGGCGACACGCTCGTCCTCGAGACCGAGCTCGAGACCGACGACGGCGTCGGTGCGGCTCATCGACTTCATGCCGCCCCGCGAGACGAAGCCCGGACCTCGTGCGCATCGTCGAGGGTGTGCGCGGGCGCGTCGAGATGCGGATGGAGCTCGTCTCAGCGCTTCGACTACGGCTCGATCGTTCCCTGGGTGCGGAACGCTCGATGGAACGCTCGTCGCGATCGCCGGCCCCGACGCAGTCCTCCTGCGCACCCCGATCGAGCACGAGGGCCGGAACTCTGCGCACCGTCGCGTCCTTCACCGTGAGCGAGGGCGACCGCGTGCCGTTCGTCCTCCGCTGGTTCCCCTCCAACGAGCCGGTGCCCGAGCCGATCGAGCCGGAGGAGGCGCTCGCGACCGACGCTCGCCTTCTGGGAGGAATGGGCTGCACGCTGCACGTACGAGGGTCGCTGGCACGACGCCGTCCATCGCTCGCTGCTCACGCTGAAGGCGCTCACGTACGCGCCGACCGGAGGAATCGTCGCCGCTCCGACGACGTCGCTGCCCGAGTGGATCGGCGGCGTCCGGAACTGGGACTACCGCTACTGCTGGCTGCGCGACGCGACCCTCACGCTCCTCGCTCTGATACGCGCTGGATACGTGGAGGAGGCCGGCGACTGGCGCGACTGGCTCCTCCGCGCGATCGCCGGCTCGCCGGAGGATCTGCAGATCATGTACGGCGTCGCGGGAGAGCGGCGGCTCACGGAGTTCGAGCTGCCCTGGCTCGCCGGGTACGAAGGCTCGCAGCCCGTTCGCGTCGGCAACGGCGCATCGGACCAGCGTCAGCTCGACGTCTACGGCGAGGTCGTCGACGCTCTCTACCAGTCGCGCGATCAGGGCCTCGAGCCGTCCGACCCTGCCTGGCGGCTGACCCGCAAGATCTTCGACTGGCTCGAGTCCGGCTGGCGCGAGCCCGACGAGGGGATCTGGGAGGTGCGCGGGCCGCGGCGGCACTTCACGCACTCGAAGGTCATGGCCTGGGTCGCGTTCGACCGTGCCGTCAAGACGATCGAGCGGTTACGGTCGCGACGGGCCGGTCGACCGCTGGAAGGCGGCAAGGAAGGCGATCAAGGACGAGGTGCTGCGCGAGGGCTACAACGCCGACCGCGGCGCGTTCACGCAGTACTTCGGCTCGGATCGGCTCGACGCGAGCTGCCTGCTCATTCCGCTCGTCGGCTTCCTGCCGGCGACCGACGACCGCGTCGTCGGCACCGTCCGCGCGATCGAGCAGGAGCTCGTACGCGGCGGCTTCGTCGAGCGCTACCGCGCCGACGAGGAGAACGCGGACGTCGACGGCCTCCCGCCGGGCGAGGGCGTGTTCCTCCCGTGCTCGTTCTGGCTCGCCGCAGTCCTCTCCCAGCAGGGTCGCCGCGACGAGGCGGTCGAGCTGTACGAGCGGCTGCTCGGGCTCCGCAACGACCTCGGCCTCATCTCGGAGGAGTACGACCCCGAGCGCGAACGGCTCGTCGGCAACTTCCCGCAGGCGTTCACCCACATCGGCATCGTCGAGACGGCGTTCACGCTCTCGAAGTCGACCTGACAATCCACTCGGCCGCATCAGCGATGGCCGAAGGAGTGCGGGCGCGGAAGCGACGCCCAGACCGTGTCGTCCTTCGCCACCTTGCGCGCGAGCGGGCCGAGGGACTCGAGGCTCGAGACGAGGACGTTGCGGTTCTCCCCCACGCGCTCGTAGCGGCCCCGGGCGAGGATCAGCGGCTCGGCGCGCACCGTCGCGCGGTGCCGCTCGTAGATCTGCGACGGCACGATGAGGTTCACCTGGCCGTGCTCGTCCTCGAGCAGCATGAAGACGATCCCGTTCGCCGTGGACGGCCGCTGGCGCGCGACCGTCATGCCGGCGAATGCGACCTGCCGTCCGTGCCGTTCCGCGAGGAGCTCCGTGCTCGAGAGCGTTCCCGGCGGGAGGTGGGCGCGGAGAAGCATCAACGGATGCGTCTCGATCGACATGCTCGTGTGGCGGTAGTCCGCAAGCATCCGCTCCCAGCGCGTGAGGTCGCGGAGCGCTGGTGTCTCGGTCGTGGGCTCGAGCTCGAGCGGCAGTTGCTTCATCTCGCCGTCGGTTCCCGGTACCGACTGTGCACGGAAGACGAGGCCGAGCTCCCACAGGAGGTCACGTCGCGGTTTCCAGAAGCCGTCGCAGGCGCCGCCCTTGACGAGCGCCTCGAGGCCGTCCTGGGAGAGACGTGAGCGCCGAGCGAGGTCTGCGACGTCGCGATACGGCCCGCTCGCGTCCCGCTCGGAGACGAGCGTCTCGGCCTCGTCCTTCCCGATCGCCGAGATGTAGCTCAGGCCGATGCGCACCGCCTCCCATTCGACGACACAGCGCGCGCCGCTCAGGTTGACGTCCACGGGCAGTACCTCCACCCCGTGTCGCTGCGCATCGCGGACGAGCGTGGCGGGCGGATAGAAGCCCATCGGCTGCTCGTTGAGGAGCGCGCACAGGAACTCCGCCGGGTAGTAGTGGCGCAGCCACGTCGACTGGTACGCGAGGAGCCCGAACGCGGCCGCATGCGCTTTCGGGAAGCCGAAGCCGGAGAAGCCGACGAGCTTGTCGAAGACGGTGTCTGCGGTCTCGGCGTCGACACCCTTTTCGGCCGCTCCGGCCACGAATTGCCCGCGAAAGGCTTCGAGCGCATCGTGGCTGCGCTTCCGGCTCATCGCGCGGCGCAGCCCCTCCGCTTCCCCGACCGTGAATCCGGCGAGCGCGATCGCGACCTCGAGCACCTGGTCCTGGAAGACGACGACGCCGAAGGTCGACCGCAAGGGCTCGCGCAGGAGCTCGTGATCGACCGGGAAGACGTAGGAGGGGTCTTCGCGGAGCTGCTGCCGCGCGTCGATGTACGGATGCACGGCCTTCCCCTGGATCGGCCCCGGCCGCACGAGCGCGACCTGCACGGTGATGTCGTCGAGGTTCGCCGGCTTCGTCCGCAGGAGGCTCTGCATCTGCGCGCGGCTCTCGATCTGGAACGTGCCGATCGTGTCCGCGCGCTGGATGTCGTCGTACACGGCCTCGTCGTCGAAGGGGATGCGCGAGAGGTCGATCACCTCGTCGTGCGTGCGCGCGATCTGCTCGACACAGTCCTCGACCGCTGAAAGCATCCCGAGGCCGAGGAGATCGATCTTGAGGAAGCCGGCGTCGGAGCACGAGTCCTTGTCCCACTGGCAGAGCTGGCGTCCGGCCATTGCCGCGGGTTGAACGGGGACGAGCTCGATCAGTGGCCGCGTCGAGACGATCATCCCGCCCGGGTGCTGCGAGACGTGGCGCGGGAGACCGGAGATCTCGCCAGTGAGCCAGGCGAACGCACGCCACCGCTTCGACTCGAGCTTGCGCTCACCGTCTGGGAGCCGTGCGACCTCCTCCCCCACGCGCTTCGCGCTCCAGCCGTCCGAGGTCCGCGCGAGCCGTTCGAGCTCTGCGAACGGGAGGCCGAGCGCCTTCCCCACGTCGCGGATCGCGCCGCGCGATCGATACGTCGCGAAACTCGCGACGAGCGCTGCATGCTCGTGTCCGTAGCGCTCGGTGACCCGGACGATGAGCTTCTCGCGGATGTCGCGCGGGAAGTCGAGGTCGATGTCCGGGACGGAGGCGAGCTCGCGGTTGAGGAAACGTCCGAGCGAGAGCTCGTTCGAGACCGGGTCGACGTGCGAGAGACCGGTGAGGTAACAGACGATCGAGCCCACCGACGAGCCACGGCCGCGACCCGGCGGGAGGAACGCGCGTGGCGAGTCCGTCCCGCGCACCTCGCGCGCGCACTCGCGCGCGATCTCGAGCACCTCGTGGTGGAGGAGGAAGAACCCCGCGAGCCCGAGCTCCTCGATGAGCGCGAGCTCGCTGTCGAGTCGTCGGCGAGCCGGCGAGGCAAGCCTCTCCCCTCGATAGCGCTCACTCACAGCCGCATGGCAGATCGCGGCGAGCTGGCGGATGGCCGGCTCCTCGCCGTCCGAGAAATCCGGGTAGCTGTACCCGAGCTCCTCGGTGAGATCGAACTCGAGCCGCTCGGCGAGGATCGCGCTCCGCTCCGCAGCTGCGCGATCGAAGGAGAAGCGCTCCAGCATCTCCTCGGGCGAGCGCAGGTAGCTCTCGCGGTTCCCGCGGCGCTCCGGCTCGCAGCCTTCGAGCGACGTGCGACAGCGGATCGCGACGAGCACGTCCTGCAGCAGCGTCCGCCGCGGATGGTGCGAATGGACGTCTCCGGTCGCGACCGTCTCCACGCCGAGGTGCTCGGCGAGGTCGCGGAGAAGCGTCAGGCGGCGCGTGTCTCCGCGCTCGAACGGGCGCTGGAGCTCGACGTAGAACCGGTCGGGGCCGAACGCGCCGGCGAGACGCACTGCGGCATTCGGATCGAGAAGGCCGAGACCGCGCCGCGCGCAACCCGAGAGGCAGACGAGCCCCTCGTTCGATTCCGCAACGGTCTCGAGCGGAACCGAGGGCGGCAGCGGCTCGCGATCTTCGCGTCCCACCCGACGCGTTCCCGCATGTGCGGTCGTGAGCAGGCGGCAGAGGTTGGCGTACCCACGCCGCGACTCCACGAGCAGCGTGATGTGCGCGCCGCCGTCGAGGGTGACCTCCGCTCCCGTGATCGCCCGCACGCCGAACGCCTTTGCGGCGTGCGCGAACTCGAGGGAGCCGTAGACGCCGTCGTGGTCGGTGAGGGCGAGCGCCTCGTAGCCGAGCTCCGCCGCGCGCGCAGCGAGCTCCTCCGGCTGTGACGCGCCGTCGAGGAACGAGTACGCCGAGTGCGCGTGGAGCTCCACGTATCCGGCCATGACTAGGCTGCCGGACGATGGTCGAGATCGGCGAAGGCGAGGTCATCTTCGGTAGTCCGAAGCTGGACGTGACGCTCCTCGCGGACATCGACCAGCTCGCCGTGGTCGAGGTGCGTGCCGCTCCAGGCTGGGGAGGGACGGCGCTCCACGTCCACGCACGACACGCCGAGGCGGTCTTCGTCATCGAGGGAAAGGTCGATCTTCGGCTCGAGGATCGCGTGCATCGAATAGGCCCCGAAACCTGGGCGTTCGTCCCGCCCGAGGTCGTGCACACGTTCGAGGTGACGGGTGACGAGCAGGCGCGGTTCCTCGTCCTCCACGCTCCGGGATCGGGATACGGCGACTACGTCCGCGGCTCGGCAGCCACGTTCGACCAGCTGTCCCCACTCGACGTCGTCGCACGCGACCCCGGCCTCGCCGTCGTCCGCCGTGCGGGAGGCTCGGAGGGAGACAGGATCACCGATCGGCCGGAGCGGCGGGCGACCGTGCTCGTGGAGGCCGACGAGCTCACGATCTCCGAGTTCGACTACGGATCCGGCGAGCGCGGCGCGCCGCCGCACGTCCATCGCGAGCACGCCGACGCGTTCCTCGTCCTCGAAGGCGAGTTCACGTTCCACGTGCGCGACGGCTCGCACGCCCTTCCAGCCGGCACGCTCGTCGTCTTCCCGCCGGGCGTCGTGCACGGCTTCGACAACGACTCGGGCGGGCATACCCGCGCACTCAACTTCCATATGCCGTCGTCCGGCTTTGCCGACTACATGCGCGGGCGGAACTCCGACTTCGACCAGTTCGACCCGCCGGAGGACGGCGGCGTCGACCCTGCAGGCGTTGTCGCAGTGCGCCTCTCGGAGTAGGTTCCAGACGTGACCTGGGACGAGCTCGTTGCCGACGTTACCGCGAGGCATCCGCTCCACGAGTCGAAGATGTTCGGGATGCCGTGCTTGAAGCGCGAGAATGGCAAGGTCGTCGTCGGACACTGGAAGGACGGCGGGCTCACGGTCAAGCTCACCGACGTCGCACAGCGAGAGGACGCGCTCGAAGCCGGCGCCCAGCCGTTCGACCCCGGCATGGGACGAGTGATGAAGGAGTGGGTGCTCGTCCCCGAGACGCTCTCCGACGAGTGGCTCCGCCTCGTCGAACAGGCGATCTGAGTGGACGAGCCGATCGCGCTTCGCCCCGACGAGGGCAACCCCGTGAAGGCCGACCGTCCCGAGCTCTCCTTGCTCGAGATCACGTTCGACCCGGGAAGCGGCGTCGACCCCCACTTCCACAAGGCCCACAGCGACTCGTTCTACGTCCTCGAAGGCGAGCTCGAGTTCCACGTCGGCGACAACGTCGTCCACGCGACTCCCGGCGCGTACGTCCTCGCGCCGCCGAACGTCGTTCACTGGTTCACGAACACGGGCGAGACGCCGGCGAGGATGCTCAACCTCCATACGCCGGGCGGCTTCGTGCAGTACCGCCGAGAGCTCCGCGACCTCCGCGCGCAGGGCATCGAGCCCGACGTCGCGTTCTTCGAGCGCCACGACGTCTTCGACGTCTAGGCCTGCTGAGTGAACCAGCACAGCTTCTCGGCGTCGCGATAGACGCAGACGTTCCGGCCGCCTTCGAGAACGACCTCGAAGTAGTGCCGGTCGACGGGCTCGTCCGTCCACCAACGATCGACGACGCGCCATTCCTCGCGCACGAGCTGCACGTGCTCGCGGTTCACGACGTGTGGCGTCCCACCCGGCCCGGTCTCGACGAGCGCCGGCCGTGGAGCATTTAATCGTCCCGCGGAACGACCAGCGCTCGCGCTTCCGGAACCCGCGACCACGGCGCAACCTCCACCACTGCGCACACCGACCCCGACCCCGTGCTCGCACGCACCTGGCGCAGCCCTTCACGCAGGCGTACGACGTTCTCCTCGCCCGCCGGCTCGACGAGCGCGAGCTGCTGCCCCGTGTGCTCCGCGAGCTCGACCGCCTCGAGGCGAAGCTCGACGATCGGCGCGGGAAGCTCCTGCAGCTTCGGCCCGAGCGCCGATCGGAGACGGCCCACATCGGCAGTCGCATCGCGCAGCGTCGCGACTCTCCGCCATGAGCCACCGTCGACGAGCCGGGCGACCAGCGCGAGTTTTCGAAACGGCCGCCCGGCCCGTTCTGGACGCGCGAGCAGGCGCTCGAGGAGGGAGCCGAGCGCCCGTCGCAGCGTGAGCTCGTTCGCGATCGCTTCCGGGAAGGTGAGGGCCTCGACGAGCTCCGAGGCGGGCTTGCGCCCACGCACTCGCGCTGTACGGCCGCCTTGGGCGAGCCGCCATGCATTCCGTCCCTCCACTCCCAGACGCTCCGCGACTGCGCCGCCGGGCAGCTGCGCCAGCTCGCCGAGAGATCGGAGCCCGAGACCCTCGAGCTCCGCATAGCGGTTCGGTGTCATCGGAAGCAGAGAGAGCGGCAGCGGCTCGAGGAACGCCTCTTCCTCCTTGGCGGCGACGAGAAGAATCTGACCGGGACGGGCGACGCTCGCGGCTGCGAGCGCGGTGAAGCGCCTGCCGGCAGCGCCGATGCGCGGATCCCACGTCGAGCCGACCGCCGCGAGCGCGCGCTCGAGCGCCGGCTGAACACCGCCGTACAGGCGCTCGACGCCCTTCGTCTCGAAGACGACTGCGCCCTGCTCGACCGGATCGACGGCGAAGCCCGCGTCCTCGAGGCGCCGCAGGACACCCTCCCACTCCCGCTCGACAGCGGCTGGATCGCGATCGACGAGAACGAGTGACGGGCAGGTGGCGAGCGCCTCCCCCAGGCGCATCCCCGGCTTCACTCCGGCTGCTTCGGCCGCCGCGGTGACCGGCCCGAGAAGCGGCTCCTCTCCCGCCTCCGGCGCGAGCGCCGCGGGGACGAGCGCCAGCCTCGGCCGTGCGCGCAGCGCCGCTCTCAGCTCGAACCCCGGAATGAGGAGACACGCGACCATTCGAACACATGTTCTATACGAACATACGTTCTCCTGTCAACTCAATTTCCTGTTAGCGTCTGGCCATGAGCGTGGACTGGGACTGGACGCGCGTCGTCATCGATCACGTGCACATCCGCGTGCAGGACGCGGCGGCGAGCGTCGCGTTCTACAAGGCAGTCCTCGAGCCGCTCGGCATTCCTGCCGTCTGGGAGGCTGAGCGCGGAGCGCAGTTCGCGAACCTCGTCGTCACAGACGACGAGCCGCGGACGAGCGGGCCGGTGCACATCGCATTCGTCGCCGACTCACGCGAGCAGGTCGACGCCTTCCACCGCGCCGGCATCGAGGCAGGAGCACGAGACAACGGCGCCCCAGGCGTCCGCGAGCAGTACAGCTCCGAGTACGGCGGTCGCTACTACGCGGCTTTCCTCCTGGACCCCGACGGCAACAACGTCGAGGCCGTCCGCCGCGAGTTCGATTAACAGCCTTCGGCCCGGAAAGCACGGCTACAGAGCAAAGCTCGAAGGGAACGAATTCAGGTCGTTTCGAGCGTCGAGGGGGAGCTGGCTCGGCTAGCGCCGCTCGGCGCGGAAGCACTCCGTGACGTAGGCGAGTCGCACGCCGTCGGCTGCCGCGGTCTCGTCGTAGAGGCTGACCGACCGCGTCGAGAACCGGCTCCCGATCCGGCGGCGGAAGCTTCGCCAGGTAGCTCCGCGAGAGGACGAGGTCGAGCAGCCCGTCGCGATCGAGGTGCCTGCTCGGAGCGAGAACTGCGCGGTCTCCACCTTGACCGAACTAGCCCGCTCTCCTCGAGGATCGGGAATCACTTCCAGATCCTGCGACCGTCTCGTTGCCGATGATCTCGCTCAGCCGGGCCATCCACGGGTCGCGATCGTCGCGGGAGTTCCAGACGAGCGCGAGCCGGCCGTCGGGCCGGAGCACGCGGCGCGATCTCGGGCAGCGCCGCATCGTGGTCGAACCAGTGGAACGCCTGTGCCGACGTCACCGACGTCCGCCGAGGGTCCGGCAGCGGCATCGCCTCGGCGCTGCCCGGCGAGCGCGCGAGCTCCGGGCAACGCCACCTCGAGCTCGGCGCGCATCTCGTCGAGTGGCTCGACCGCCGTCGACGCGGTGCCCGAGTGCCGACCAGAGCGCGCGTGAGCTTCCCCGTGCCGGCGCCGAGGTCGACGACGTCGCGCGGCTCCGATCCGACGAGCCACGGACAGCCTCCTCCGGATAGCCGGGTCGAGCCGCGCTCGTACGCGCCCGCGACCTCGGCGAACGCCGTGTACGGGCCACGCACCGTGGGTCGCGGTTGACGATCACCGCGTCGAGTCTAGACCGGCGCCGCCGGGCTCGATCTCGACCAGGCGGGTGATCCCGCGAATCTCTCAGAGCGACGATCTCGGCAGCGCCGTCACGCAGCGCGACGAGGCGCGGCACCACGTCGAGGACGCTCTCGCGGGCGCAGAAGGGGATGTCCGCCTCGAGCTCCGGAGCGTTCTCCATGAGGTTGCGGCCGCTCTTCGACGCGCGGAAGGCCTCCTCCGCCCCGCTCCACGTCGCTGCCAGGCGAGCGGCGGCAACGGCCGCGTCGGTGCGCTCCCACTCGAGCAATTCGACGATGCGGCCCGCGACGTACGCGTCGTCGAGCGCGAGCGTCCCCTGGACGCCGGCGCACACGACGACGACGTCCTCGCCGGCCTCGCGTGCGGCATCCACGACAGCCGAGAGGTTGAGGAGCGACGCGATGAGCACGCGCTCGCAGCGAACTGCGGCCGACACGACGGCGCGCGTCCCGTTCGTCGTCGAGAGGATCAGCGTCTCGCCCGCCGTCTCGAGGTACTCGCGCGGCGAGTTCCCGAGATCGAATCCGGGGATGCGAACGGCCTGACGCTCGCCGCCGAGGATTCCTTCGCCGAGGGCCTCGCGAAGCGCGCGAGCCTCCTCCACCTCTGCCGTGCAGTACACCCGCCGATAGCCGGATGCAAGCGCCTGACACATGGTGGAGGTGGCGCGGATGACGTCGATCACGATGCCTGTCGGTGCCGCTCCGGCCTCGTCCGGGGTGAAGACGACGTCGACTCGCACGCGGGTACGCTAGCCGCGGTGGACGAGCCGCTTCGCTGCTACAGGCATCCCGACCGCGAGACCTACGTCTCGTGCTCCGAGTGCGGTCGCGGTATCTGCCCGGACTGCATGACGTACGGGCCCGTCGGCATCCGCTGCCCGGATCACGCGACGACGGGCGGCAAGACGGCGGCACCGCGCCAGGCAGCTCGTCGCGCGTCGCAGTCGATCTCCCTGTCGGGACCGATCGTGACCTACACGCTCATCGGCATGAACGTCGGTGTGTTCGTGCTCCAGCTCGCGATGGGAGCCGGCCTCAGCGCGCAGTCGGGCTGGATCTACGTCCACGGCGTCCTGTACGGGCCGGCCGTTGCGAACGGTGACTGGTGGCGCCTGATCACGGCGCCGTTCCTGCACTACGGCCCGCTCCACCTTGGGATGAACATGCTCGTGCTCTGGTTCATCGGGCCTGCGCTCGAGCACTATTTCGGTCACGCACGCTATGCGCTCGTCTACATCGCATCCGGTCTCGCCGGTTCGGCGGGAGCGCTCATCTGGTCGCCGAACGCTTTGACCGTGGGTGCCTCAGGCGCCATCTGGGGGCTCATGGGCGCGGCGCTCGTGCTCGAGGCGCGCCGCATCTGGGTCTTCGGCGGACAGGCGATGGGGCTCGTCGTCTTCAACCTCGCCATCACGTTCGTCATCCCCGGGATCTCGATCGGCGGCCACATCGGAGGGCTGATCGGGGGAGGGCTGTGCGCGCTCGCCTACTCGAGCTTCAGGCGCTCGCCGGCGCTGGCAACCCTCTCGATCGCCGCGATCGGTGTGTTGAGCGTCGGCGTCGCGGTCGCGCAGGTGGGCTGAGCGTCAGCCTCCGACGGCGACGGCCGTGACGCCCGCTTCTGCGAGGGCCGCCTGCGCTGCGGCGAGCCGCGCGAGCGGAACGCGATACGGCGAGCACGAGACGTAGTCGAGCCCGAGCCGGTGGCAGAAGGCGACCGAGTTCGGCTCGCCGCCGTGCTCACCGCAGATCCCGAGTTTGATCGCCGGCTTCGCCCCTCGCCCACGCTCGACGGCGATCCGCATGAGTTCGCCGACACCCTCCTCGTCGATCACCTCGAACGGGTTGCGCTCGAGTATCCCGTGCTCGAGGTAGTACGTGAGGAACTTCCCCTCCGCGTCGTCCCGCGAGAAGCCCAGCGTCGTCTGCGTGAGGTCGTTCGTCCCGAAGGAGAAGAAGTCGGCCTCCACGGCGATCTCGTCCGCGCGCAAGGCGGCGCGTGGGAGCTCGATCATCGTCCCGCAGAGGTACTCGACCGTCGGCTCCTCGGACGCCACGCGCTCGGTGAGCTCGCGGAGACGGGCGAGCTCCTCCGTGAAGCCGACGAGCGGATGCATGATCTCGACGAGTGGCGCCTCGCCCGTCCGCTCGTGGACGGCGCGTGCCGCGCGGACGATCGCGCGAACCTGCATCTCGTAGATCTCGGGGAACTGCAGGCCGAGCCGGCAGCCGCGCGTGCCGAGCATCGGATTCGCCTCGTGGAGCTGGCGGATCCGGTCGCGCATCGCGTCGGAGGTCGCCTCCTCGAGCGACGGCAGGAACTCGTGGAGCGGTGGGTCGAGGAGACGGATCGTCACCGGGAGCCCGGCCATTGCCTCGAAGATCCCCTCGAAGTCGCCCTGCTGCATGGGAAGCAGCCGATCGAGCGACGAACGGCGCTCCTCCTCGTCGCGGGCGAGGATCATCTCGCGCACGACCGGCAGGCGCTCCTCGCCCATGAACATGTGCTCGGTCCGGCAGAGGCCGATGCCCTCGGCTCCGAACTCGCGCGCCTTCGCAGCGTCCTCCGGGGTGTCGGCGTTCGCGCGCACGCGCAGGCGCCGGACGTCGTCGGCCCACTCGAGGATCGTCCCGAAGTTCTCGTCGATCGCCGGAGGAACGAGTGGGACGGCACCCACGATGACTCGTCCTGTGCCGCCGTCGACGGTGATCACGTCACCGGCGCGGAGATCGTGCTCGCCGATGCGCACCGTGCCCGCGGCGACGTCGATCGAGAGGTCCTCGCACCCTGCCACGCACGGCTTGCCCATCCCGCGAGCGACAACGGCAGCGTGCGAGGTCATTCCGCCGCGGGCCGTCAGGACGCCGGCAGCACGGATGAGGCCGTGGATGTCGTCAGGCGTGGTCTCCAAGCGGACGAGGATCACGTCTTCGCCCGCCCGGCCGCGCTCCTCGGCCGTATCCGCGTCGAGCACGATGGCGCCCGATGCTGCGCCCGGCGATGCGTTCAGCCCGCGGGCAGCGACCTCGACCGTCGCGTCGGGGTCGATCATCGGGTGGAGCAGCTGATCGAGCTGAGCCGGGTCGATCCGTGCGACCGCCTCCTCGCGGGAGATGAGCCCTTCGTCGACCATCTCCGCGGCCACGCGCAACGCCGCGGTCGCGGTGCGCTTGCCGGTGCGCGTCTGCAGAAGGTAGAGCGTGCCCTCCTCGACCGTGAACTCGATGTCCTGCAGGTCGCGGTAGTGCGACTCGAGCCGATCGAGCGTGTCGACGAGCTGGTCGAACGCCTGCGGCATCCGCTCGCGCATCCGCTCGATCGGCTCCGGTGTGCGAATCCCGGCGACGACGTCCTCCCCCTGCGCGTTCGAGAGGAACTCGCCGTAGAGCCGCCGCTCACCGGTGGACGGGTTACGCGTGAAGCAGACACCGGTGCCCGAGCTCTCGCCACGGTTGCCGAAGACCATCTGGACGACGTTGACCGCCGTTCCGAGGTCGTCCGCGATGTCGTTGGCGCGCCGGTAGACCTTCGCGCGAGGCGCGTTCCACGAGTCGAAGACGGCCCGGTACGCGTGGCGAAGCTGCTCGCGCGGATCCTGCGGGAACGAGCGGCGGGTCTCTTCCTCGTAGATCGCGGCGTAGGTCGCGACGAGCTCACGAAGATCGTCCGCCGTGAGGTCGACGTCCTGCGAGACGCCACGGGCCGACTTCATGTCCGTGAGCGCCTGCTCGAGGCGCTGTCCATCGACGCCGTCGACGACCTCCCCGTACATCTGGATGAGCCGGCGGTACGAGTCGAGCGCGAAGCGCGGATTGCCGGTGGAGACGGCGAGCCCCTCGACCGCGACGTCGTTCAGCCCGAGGTTGAGGATCGAGTCCATCATCCCCGGCATCGAGACGGCGGCGCCCGAGCGGACTGAGACGAGGAGCGGATCGCGATCGTCGCCGAACCCCTTGCCGGTTCGCTGCTCGATCGCAGCGATGTGCTCCTCGATCTCGTCGTCGAGACCGGCGGGCACCTCGCCTCCGCCTCTCAGATACGCACGGCACGCCTCGGTCGTGATCGTGAACCCGTCCGGAACGGGCACGCCGAGCTGGGTCATCTCGGCGAGGCCGATCCCCTTCCCGCCGAGGAGTTCGCGACCGCCGCCCGAGTCCTCGCCGAAGTCGAAGACGTAGCGCATTTGCGGGGGGAATCTACGGGCACTAGGCAGGAAGCGGAAACCCGCATGGTTACATGGTCGTCCCTGCCGTAGATGTCGCCAGATGCTGTGCTGGTAGGCGGGGGCGATCCAGCGTATGCACGACCTGGCCGCGAGCAAGGCGCGGCGTGAGGAGTCGACCAGGTGTGAGACGACGGCCAGGCGCGGCTGCATTTGCCCTGAAGTACCTGCCGCTCGACCGCATTCCCGAATCCGAGCCACGCGCGAAGCTACCGGCGAGGCTTCGGCCTCAGACCTCGCCCCGCCCAGAGACCAAGCGCGGCGAGTCGACGAGATCCTTCACGACCTCGGTCGATGAGCTGGTGCGGGTGGGCGTGATGAACGCGGACTACTCAGAGAGCGATGTCTCGGGAGGTTCTACAAGCACTGGACGGGCGAAACGCGGTCCGTTTCGAATGGCCGCTAGGCGCTCATCGTCTTCGCGCGGATCGGTCCTTCCTCCCCAGCCAAGGACCAAGTCGAACATCCCCGTTGACATCGAGTCCTCATCGACCGCGTGAGCCGGACTGGGCGCGCCCTGCCTCGCTGTAGTACGCAAGGCGCTGCCCCACACGGTCCGGTCCCCGCTCCCCATCACCGAATCATGCGTGGGCGCAGCGGAAAGGTCACGCTTGCGGGGCGAAGATCACTCGTTTGAGGGATTCAGCACTCCTGAGGGGCCCCCATAGGTAACCCGAGCGGCGCACTGCACATGGGGAGCGTGGACGGGAACGAGGTTGGGTTGCCGTGGCCCGTCGCTCCCGCGCTCTCGCCCGGACTTGAGCCTGCCGTGAGGACGTCGCGTCAACATGTCCCGCATGAGAGCCACGTTGGTTCGTTACGAGGCTGCATCGCGCGCACTATGTGTCTTCGGTTGGCTCACTATGGACAACAAGACGATCGACCAAGGCAGGCCCGAGGCAGGCGAAAGGGCGCCCTAGCGAGGGACAGCACCGGGACAGCACCGCGTGGATCGGCAGGCTCCAGGTACCCGGGGCGTTATCGGCCCAGCCCTGGCAGCGTCCACCACTCTCCGAGCTGATGGTCGAACTCGGGGGGGTCGAATGAGCCACGTCCGGCGACCGGGTAGGGAGTCAGCTCGCCAAACACGACTCGATCCTTGACGCAATAAAGGTCGACGCGAACAAATTCTGTGTCGGCACCAAGGCGCTCCGCGACCTCGATCATTTCGGCGAGCGCGGATGGGCGCTCGACATCAGCGCCGGCCGGATACTCATACGCGACCGAGAGCCGCTCCCACCGCGGCGTGTACAGGGTGCGCGTTTGTGTCGTGAACCGGTCGAGATCGACCTGAATCATCCGCACGCGTCCGTCGAACACGAAGAACTTGAAGTCGAAGGGCACTCCACTTTCGTCCAAGAGCTCCTCAACGAGGATTCTCTGGACGACGTTCTCGTACGCCCACACATCGATCCCTCCGTAGCTAAGGGAGAGCCAATGCTGGCAGAGCCTACGCAGACGATCCCAGTCGAGCGTGTCGGGATGCACCACCGCTTTGATCCACCCCTCGTTCGGCCACGTCGCGTGCGACGGGCGGTCAGGGAACGTCGTCTCGCGGGATGCGAACTCCGCGACGATGACGCACGCCCCTGATCCGCGCGTTGGCTTGAGGACGAATTCATGTGGGAGCTCATCCCGCAGTAGCGTCCTCGGCTCACTCGTGACCGCGTACAGGGTCGGCAGATAGCTCGCGCCGATCTTCGACTCCACGTATCCTCGCACCGCGAGCTTGTCCGCGAACGTGGTCAACAGGGGTTGCCTGTCCGCGAGCATCCGGTAGCGCACCTTCTCGTTGAACGTCAGCGAAGGGAAATTGCGCAGTCGACGTCGCTCGCGGGCGAACGCGATGCGACGTACGGCGCGAAGGTTGTATGGATTGAGGCGGATGCAGATGCGCCGCCATGCTCGTCTTACCGGACGCAGCGCGATACGCGGGCGGCGGAACTTCCGGCCAGATTCCGAACGCTCGGATCTCAGAGAGCACTCCTCCCCGCCGCGTCATCTCTCCGTAGTCGAGACTCGTCGCCGTCCACAGGACATGTGTGTAGGTATCGGCCGTCAGCGAGAGCTTGCGCTGGCCGACGAAGCGAGCAATCTCAGCCCACGATAGCCGCTTGGTGGGTCGCGAAGGAGGACCCGATCAAGCGTCGATGAGCATGGACGTGCACACGCACGTCATGCCGGTCGCGGACGTGCCGAACGAGAGGTGTGTATCCCTGCTCACGTAGACCCAGGGCAACGTTGTCGGACGGAACGCGCACCTTGGGGTGCCCGTTTTCGTCATGTCGGTGGCGCCTCGACGCCCAGAGTGGGCCGCAAACCCGCACCGCTTAGCGGGAATCTACCCGCACCCGGTATGCGATGAGGCCGGACGCAGGAGGAGGGGATAGCTGCGGCGATATCGCCTCCTCGCCCCTCAAGGTCTGGAGAGCAACTGCGCCCGGCCTCGTCCTGCACAGTCTGCCTGGCGCCGTCTGCCGCGAGCATGCCCCTTCTGGGGAGAAGACCCGCATTGAGCGATGCAGATCCAGGAGCTCGAGGAGGCGGACTGACCTACCACGAGCCGCGCTGCAATCGGCGAAGAACGCTCTTTCGAGGGATATGCACTGCCCCGTGAGGGGGATACCGTGCGATGGACACGCTGGGACACAAGGGGAGGAGATGCCGCCTCGCTCACTGCGGGCGGCGCAACCACGATGAATACGACAAAGCTGATTGCTCACTGGACCATGAACGGAGCGCACCGCGATGTCGACGGTCACTTTCGAGCGACCGATGACATTGGCGCGGTGATCGCCGACAACCAGCCAACGCCCGAGCCAACGGCGGCTGCAAGCTCGGTCTTCATCAAAGGTGCGGACGGGGACAGCTGGCAACCATTCGAGCAAGGGGGGCACGGTGCATAGCCCGTGGAAGAGCCGGCATGACCTCGCTGAGAATGCGTGCCCCGAGTGCCAGGGATCGGCCTACGTCCCCGGCCCCATGTACGAGGAGCGCATGGTCGACGAGTGCCCGGAGTGCAAGGGCACAGGCAAGGACGCATCCAAGAAAGCCGCGTGACGTGGTCGGTTTCGCCTTAGCCCGAGCCGCCTGCAGATCGAGGAGCCGGAGCTCGAGGGAGGCGCGGTTCACTCGCCCGACACTGAAGGCCCGCTTCGGCGGGCCTTCCTTGACCTGAGGCTGCGGCACTTCGCTGAAGTCGCGTCTGGCCCAGCGAGCCCTACGTGCACTCGCCAGTCGACCTACTTGCCGAAGTAGGCCTGCCAGAGTTGCCGGGATTGCGCGGGGGAGAGACGTGGTGTGTTGAGCGCCTCGACGACGTCGTCCGCGAGGTTCCTCTGATCGCGAGGAAGGCTCGGCGGAGCCTTCCAGCTGAGTTGCGCTCGGACGCTGTCGTGGACGCTCCGCGCTTTCGAGCGGTTCAGCTCGTCTGTGCGCCGGTGCAGGTCCTGTACCTGCTCGAGCAACGTCTGAAATGGCTCGCTGTCCATAAGCAGCCCTGCGAAGTCACGGCGGGCGGTCTCACTGTTGGGAGGAACCTCCAAGGAATGGGTCCGCCCGCCGCAGTGCGGGCACCTTTACACATCCGAGCCAAGCGCGCCTGGGATCTACACTCGTCCGCGTGGTGGGACAGATCGTTGCGATGGGCGGCGGCGGGTTCACGATGGAAGACGACTCACCGCTCGACGACTTCGTACTCGCCTGCTCGCCTGCGGCTCGTCCGCGGATCTGCTTCGTTCCGACCCCCGCCGGCGACTCCGACCGCGGGATCGCCGCGTTCTACGAGGCGTTCTCGAAACGAGACTGCGAGCCGAGCTGCCTGCGGCTCTTCGGCACACCCGAGCGCCCGGTCGACCATCTGGCATCGCAGGACGTGATCTACGTCTCCGGCGGGAACACGGCGAACGCGCTCGCGCTGTGGCGCCTCCACGGCGTGGACGAAGCGCTGCGCGAGGCATGGCGACGGGGCGCCGTTGTCGGTGGAGTCAGCGCTGGTGCGAACTGCTGGTTCGAGTGCAGCGTGACCGACTCGTTCGGCCCGGCGCTCGATCCACTTCACGACGGTCTCGGCCTCGTGCCGGGAAGCTTCTGCCCGCACTACGACGGCGAGAAGCTCCGCCGTCCCTTCTACCGCTCGCTCGTCGACGACGGATTCCCGGCAGGCTATGCAGCCGACGACTTCGCTGCGTTCCACTTCGTCGGCGCCGAGCTGCGTGAGGTCGTCAGCTCGCGCGAGGGCGCACGTGGCTACCGCGTCGAGAGCGGCACGGAGACGCCGATTTCCGCACGCGTTCTGTGACGACGTCTTCCTAAGGACTCTGTAAGGGTGGCGAGCGTCGGTGCCTCGTGAACGTAGCCTTGCGTCCGTGGCAGGCGCCTCGCGACTCGCTCGAGCTCCGTCGGTCGTAGCGGTGGCGGCTTTCGGTGCGTTGCTGCTGTCCGGCGCAGCGTCCCCTTCGCCGGCGCGCACCTACACGATCCGCGTGGATGCGCGCGATTTCTCGTTCGCGCTGTCCAGACGTTCCGTTCCAGCCGGCTCGACGGTCCGGTTCATCGTTCGAAATCGTGGCGATACCGTGCACGACTTCGTCATCGGACACGTGAAGCGGACACGCGTGCTCGCTCCGGGGAAGAGTCAGGTCATCACCGCGACGTTTCGAAAGAAGGGAGCGTTCACGTTCCTGTGCTCGATCTCCGGGCACGCACGTCTCGGCATGAAAGGGACCTTCGGCGTCTCGACGAAGCCTTCGCCCGCCAAGCCTCCTCCGCCGGTCGACAGCTCCGACCTCGTCTCCCCGACGCGTGTCGGAACCTTCGATCGACCGGTGCTCGTCACCGCGCCGCCCGGGGACGCCCATCGACTCTTCGTCGTGGAGCAGACCGGAACCGTGCGGATCGTCCGCGACGGCGAGGTCCTCCCCACGCCGTTCCTCGACCTGCGCGACAAGATCAAGTTCACGAGCGAGCCCGGGCTGCTGTCGATCGCCTTCGCGCCCGACTACGCGACGAGCGGGCTCTTCTACGCCTTCTACAACTCGACGGCCGGCAACGGCGACATCCACATCTCCGAATTCCGCCGACATCCCACCGACCCGGACCTCGCCGACGTGTACAGCGAGCGGCTGCTGCTCACCATCGTCAAGCCGTGGGAGAACCACAACGGCGGCATGCTCCAGTTCGGCCCCGACGGCTATCTCTACGCCTCCGTCGGGGACGGTGACAGCGGCGTCCTGAACCCACCGGGCGTCTTCGCCCAGCGCAAGGACAGCCTGCTCGGGAAGATCCTTCGAATCGACCCGCGGCAGGGCGATCCGTACGCAGTCCCGGCCGACAACCCATTCGTTGGCGACGCCGATGCCCGTCCGGAGATCTGGGCCGACGGCCTTCGCAACCCGTGGCGATTCTGGATCGACAGTGTCACCGGAAGCCTCTACGTCGGCGATGCGGGAGAGGCGAAGCGCGAGGAGGTCGACCTGGCTCTGCGCGGACAGGCGGCCCTCGACTTCGGCTGGCCGTGCTTCGAGGGTTCCGTGCCGTTCGATGCGACGGCGAGCTGCTCGGGCGCGACCGCGCCCTTGCTCGAATACGCGCGCGACGGCTCGAATTGCGCCGTGATCGGGGGTGTCGTCGTCCGAGACGGACGGGTGCCCGCCCTTGCGGGCCGTTACCTCTACGGCGATTTCTGCACCGGCAGGATCACGAGTGTCGCGGTCACGAACGGCACCGCTTCGACGAGCGGCGATCTCGGGCTCGCCGTGCCCGAGCTGACGAGCTTCGGGGTCGACGGTCTCGACCGGATCTATGTCATGTCGCTCAGCGGCGACGTCTTCCGGCTCGACCCGAAATCCTCGACCTGAGCTCCGCGGCCCAGGCCGCGGCACGCAGCCCGAGCCAGATCGGCGTAAGGAGCACGTAGAAGACGAGGTCCCCGAGGAGCATGAGGAACCACCACAGCGCCAGCCAGCGCCACGGAATCCAGCCCTTCTCACGGAGGTCGCCTCGCCCGCCGGGAGGCGGCCGAAACGGATTGCGCAGCGGCGGCTCCCCCGGAACGCCGTACGGGTCCGGGCCTCGCGGCTCGTCGGTCATGTCCGCGCGGCCGACCGTCGGCGCCGCTCGACGAGCCTGATGATCCGCATCGCGGTCTCCTCCACGGACAGCTCCGACACGTCGATGACCGGGCAGCGAAGCTTCTTGTGGAGCTTCGTCGCCTCCTCGAGCTCGGAGTAGACGGCTTCGAGCTCCGCATAGCGTCTCCGTGGCGCACCCATGCTCTTCACGCGCGCCGTGCGGATGTCGGCAAGACGCTCGGCTCCGATCGTGAGGCCGACGATCTTCGCCGGATCGATCTCGAACAGCTCCTCCGGCGGCGCGATGTCCCGGACGACGGGGACGTTCGCGGCCTTGTGGCCGAGGTAGCCGAGGTAGATGGACAACGGCGTCTTGGAGGTACGCGACACGCCGACGAGCACCATGTCGGCCTCGTCGAGCCCCCTCCCCACGCCGTCGTCGTACTTCACCGCGAACTCGATCGCCTCGATGCGCTTGAAGTAGGTGGCATCGAGCGGAGCTCGCGCGCCTGGCTCCATGCGGGCCGCGACTCCCGCCACCCGCGAGATCGAGTCGATCGGGTGGCCCAGCAGATCGCAGTAGTGGACGCGTGCCCGGCGGCAGAGCTGGCGCATCGCCTCGCGAAGCTCCGGGGCGACCAGCGTGTAGACCATGACTGCCGGACGCCCGCGCGCCTGCTGCACGGCGATGTGCAGGTCGTCGACGTTCTCGACGCGCGGATGCCGTACCTCCTCGAAGGGCTGATCCGGGAACTGCGCCTCGAGCGCGAGCACGAGCCGCTGCGCCGTCTCGCCCGTCGAGTCCGAGACGATGTGGAGCTCGACCGGCACGCGCTCGTCGCTCATCCGCGGGAGGCTAGCGCCCGCGAGGTCGTATGCTCCCGGGGCCGTCGAGACGCGAGGAGGAGCCATGGCCTTTGCAGAGCTGAAAGCGCGGCAGAGCGTTGTCTGGGGTAACGGGCCGTACGAGCGCGTCACGAACACGATTCGCGACATCCACGCGCTTGTGATCGAGCGAAGCGATCCGAAGCCGGGCGAACGCGTGCTCGACGCGGCGACGGGTACCGGCGCACTCGCGATCATCGCCGCCAAGCGTGGCGCGGACGTCATCGGACAGGATCTCGCACCGGTTCTCGTCGACACCGCACGCGAGCGAGCAGCCGAGGAGGATGTCACCGTCCAGTTCGAGGTCGGCGACGCCGAGGACATGCGGTACGACGACGCGAGCTTCGACGTCGTCATGTCGACATGCGGCGTGATGTTCGCACCCGATCACGAGGCCGTTGCACGCGAGCTCGAGCGCGTCACGAAGCCGGGAGGCCGCCTGGCGCTTGCGTGCTGGCAGCCGAACACCGGCATGCACGACGTGTTCAAGATCATGGCGCCGTACATGCCACCTCCTGCGCCGGGTGCCGGGAGCCCGTTCGCGTGGGGTGACAGGGATCACGTGCAGGAGCTGTTGGGCGACACGTTCGAGCTCGCGTTCGAGGAGCACGACTCCCCGTTGGCCCTTCCCTCCGGCGAGGACTACTGGGAGCTGTTCTCCAACTCCTACGGGCCGACGAAGACGGTCGTCGAGGCACTCGAGCCGGACCGCCGCGAGGAGTTCCATCGCGCATGGGTCGAGTTCGGAGACGCGCGTCGCGAGGGCGACCAGATGGTCCACCACCGCGAGTACCTGCTGACGCTCGGCACACGTCGCTGAGTCAATCGCGGCGCGGCGCCAGTAACGTCTCGCCGATGCCCGACGCCGTCACGATGGACAAGATCGTCTCGCTCGCGAAGCGGCGTGGGTTCGTCTTCCCGTCGAGCGAGATCTACGGCGGTCTCGGCTCGGCGTACGACTACGGGCACTACGGCGTCCTTCTGAAGGAGAACGTCAAGGCACGCTGGCTCGAGGCGATGGTTCGCGAGCGTGACGACATCGTCGCGCTCGACTCGTCGATCATCCTCCACCCCGCGGTGTGGGAGGCCTCCGGGCACGTCGCGGGCTTCGCCGATCCGCTCGTCGACTGCCGCTTCTGCAAGCGCCGCTATCGCGCAGACCATCTGGACGAGTCGCAGTGCGGCCAGCGGCCGAGCAAGCATCCCGGAGAGACCGAGCAGTGCGACCTGACCGAGCCGCGCCAGTTCAACCTCATGTTCTCCACGCGCATCGGCCCGGTTGAGGAGACGGGGCAGGACGCGTATCTCCGGCCGGAGACGGCGCAGGGGATCTTCATCAACTTCAAGAACGTCGCGCAGATCGCCCGGCGCAAGCCGCCGTTCGGCATCGCCCAGATCGGCAAGGCGTTCCGCAACGAGATCACACCGGGCAACTTCATCTTCCGCACGCTCGAGTTCGAGCAGATGGAGATGGAGTACTTCGTCCCGCCGGCGGAAGCGCAGGAGTGGTTCTCGTACTGGGTCGAGCAGCGTGTGGCGTGGCACCTTCGGTACGGCATCCGGGAGAGCCACCTGCGCGTGCGCCCGCACGACGCCGAGGAGCTCTCGCACTACTCGTCCGCCACCTCGGACATCGAGTACCTCCATCCGATCGGCTGGACCGAGCTCGAGGGGATCGCGCATCGCGGGGACTTCGACCTCACCGCGCACACGCAGGCGTCGGGGACGAAGCTCGAGTGGGTCGATGGCCAGGAGCGTTACACGCCGCATGTCGTCGAGCCCGCGCTCGGCGTGAACCGCTCGATGCTCGCGTTCCTGGTCGACGCGTACGACGAGGAGGTCGTAGCCGAACGGGAGCGCACCGTGCTCCGCCTCCACCCCGCCCTCGCACCCGTGAAGGTCGCGGTGCTTCCGCTGATCCCACGTAACGACGACATGGTCGGGAAGTCGCGTTCACTGTACGAGGAGCTTCGTCGCGCGGTCGTCGCCGAGTACGACGACTCGGGCCAGATCGGGCGCCGCTACCGGCGTCAGGACGAGATCGGAACGCCGTACGCGCTGACCATCGACGAGCAGACGCTGGAAGACGAGACGGTCACGATCCGCGACCGCGATTCGCTTGCGCAGGAGCGCATTCCGATCTCGGGAGCACGAGCATTCGTGCTCGACAAGCTGGCCGCGGACTGGAGTACGCCGAAAACCTCATGAGGTGACTCGGCGCTCGAGTGCTCGCTCGTCCGGCTCGACGAAGCCGAACTTGCGGTAGAGATCGTGCGCGTCGCGCGTGTGCAAGAACCACTTCGTCTTGGCGAGCGGGCCATCGTCGACCGTGAACCGCACGAGCTCGATACCGAGGCCCCGACCGCGATGTTCGTCGAGGACATACACGTCGGCGAGATACGACTGGCTGTATCCGTCCGAGAGGGTTCGCGAGAACCCCACCTGCTCGCCGTCGTGGTACAGACCGACGACCCGTGCGGCGCCCTCGATCAGCGCATCCTGAACGTCGCGCGCTCGTCCGCTCGCCCAGTACGACTGCGTCAGGTAACGATGGGCGGCCTCCCGATCGATCCGTGCCGGATCGTCGTCCAGCTCGTAGCCGTCGCCGAGATCGCGCTTCATGCGGTGAGCGTGCGCAGCCGAAAGCCGCCGTGGAACTCGTACGCGGCGACGACCACCGCGAGCGTGTCCCGTAGCGCCCGCTCACCGATCCCGAGCTCGTGCGCGGCCGCGAGTGGGTTCCAGATGAGGGAGACCATTCCGCGGAATCCCTCGGGCGAGAGAAAGACCGTCTCATCGGGCGCGCACGCTCTGCACACCGCGCCCCCGGCTCGCGGCAGATAGCCGATGAGTTCGCCGACCTCTCCGCACTCGACGCAGCTCTCCAGATGCGGGACGTAGCCGGAGAGCCACAGGAGCTTCAACTGGAAGGCGAGCGCGAGTGGATCGAGCCCGGCACGACCTCGCGAGCCGGCAGGCAGGGCGTCGACAGCCGTGAGGAATCGCGTGAGCGCCTCGAACGCGCGCTCGTTCTGCTCCTCCTCGACGAAGAGGCGCAGCATCGCCTCGGCGCCGACGAGCCCGACCGAGAGCCGGTAGGGATCCTCACGCGCCGAGCGGTGTGCGTCGACCAGTGAGACACCAGTGACGGTGTGGAGCTCTCCCGAGCCCTTGTGCAGCAACAGCTCGACGTGCGAGAACGGCTCGAGACGAGCGCCGAACCGCGACTTCGTCTTGCGGATCCCCTTCGCGATGGCGCCAACGCGACCGCGATCGAGCGTGTACACGTGGAGGATGCGGTCGGCCTCGCCGTAGCGAAAGGAACGGAGCACCACTGCCTCCGTCTTGACCGTCCGCCCCATGCGGACAAGTCTAGGTTGGACCCGTGTCGGAGCCTGCGTTGCTCACCTCGAGGGGCTGGCAGCGCGGGCAGAACCACGTTCCACGACCGCCGACGCGCGTCTTCGTGATCGTTGTGCGACATCGCCGACACGGCTCCCCGTCGCGGCCGTATACGCGGAACTCGTCCTGCATCGAGCCGGAAGCGCCGTCTGGCGTGGCGTAGTCGCGCAGCGTCGATCCCTGGCGCTCGAGCCCGGCGCGTAGAGCTGCGCGGATCGCGCGCGTGAGCCGGGCGACCTCCTCGGCAGACAGCCCGTTCGCGGGCCGAAGCGGGTTGAGCCGCGCGCGCCAGAGCGCCTCGTCCGCGTAGATGTTCCCGAGCCCCGCGACGACCCGCTGGTCGAGGAGCACGGCCTTGAGTGGCGCCTTCCGCCGCGAGAGTTGCGCAACCAGCCAGCCTGCCGTGAAGCGCGGGCCGAGCGGTTCCGGACCGTTCTTGGCTGCGAGGTACGGCTCGAGCTCGACACCCTCGAGCACGAGCCAGGTTCCGAACCGGCGCACGTCGCGGTACCCGAGCCGTCCGCCGTCGTCGAGCTCGATGACGGCGCGCTCGTGCGAGACCGGCGCGAAGCCGAAGCTCCCCGTCATCCGCAGATGGACGAGCAGCCCGAGCCCGCTCTCGAGCCGCACGAGAAGGTACTTCCCACGCCGCTCGACGGCGACGACGCGGTCTCCCTCGAGCTCTTCGGCGACCTCGAACAGGTCGTGCGGGCGTGTCAGCCGTGGGTCGAGGATCTCGACTCGCGTGAGTGTCCGGCCCTCGAGGCGCGGAGCGAGCTGCGCTCGAATCGTCTCGACCTCGGGGAGCTCGGGCATCGCCGCTACTCGACGACGTCGAGCAGGATCCCGTGCGCGTGCGGCGGCTGGTCTCCGATCGCGTACGCCGACTGAACCGCGGCGATCGCGACGGACGCCGAGCTCTCGTCGCGCGCGTGCACGTCGGCGAGCGCCTCTCCGGCGGAGACGGCGTCACCCCGCTTCTTGCGACAGACGACTCCGACTGCATGATCGATGTCGTCGTCCTTGGTGCGCCTTCCCGCACCCAGCTCGAGCGCAGCGTGGCCGATAGCGAGCGCGCCGAGGCGCACGACGAATCCGGCATGCGGAGCGGGCACCTCGCGGACGATCGGCGCGGGTGCGAGTGCGGCGAGATCCGGATTGCCCCCTTGCGCGCGGATCCAGCGCTCGTACGCGGCGGTTGCCGAGCCGTCGGCCACCGCCGCCTCGGCTCGGCGTCGACCCTCGGCCGCGTCGATATCCAGATCCGAGAGTGCAAGCAGGTGTGCGCAGGCGTCGAGCACGAGCTCGGTGAAGTCGGGCGGACCGGTGCCTGCGATCGTCTCGGCGGCCTCACGCACCTCGAGCGCATTTCCGACAGCCGCGCCGAGAGGCTGATCCATGTCGGTGAGCAGACACACGACCTGCCGCCCCTTTCGGCGGCCGAGATCGACCATCTGCTCGGCGAGAACGCGGGCGTCTTCGAGTGTCTTCATGAACGCGCCGTCGCCGACCTTCACGTCCAGGACGATCGCGTCGGCGCCCGCTGCGAGCTTCTTCGACATGATCGACGAGGCGATCAGCGGGACGATGTCCACGGTCGCGGTCACGTCTCGGAGCGCGTAGAGCTTCTTGTCAGCCGGCACGAGATCGCCGGTCTGACCGATGATCGCGAGCCCGACGTCGCGCACCTGCTGAACGAACTCGTCGATCGTCAGCTCGACCCGGAAGCCCGGGATCGACTCGAGCTTGTCGAGCGTGCCGCCCGTGTGTCCGAGCCCGCGGCCGCTCATCTTCCCGAACGGGACGCCGCAGGCGGCCACGATCGGTCCGACCGCGAGCGACGTCTTGTCGCCCACCCCTCCGGTCGAGTGCTTGTCGACCACACGCCGCCCGAGCGCCTTGCCGAGATCGAGCGTCTCGCCCGACCGGATCATCGCGTCCGTCAGCGAATGGGTCTCGCGGCCGGAGAGCCCTTTGAAGTAAACGGCCATGCACCACGCCGCCATCTGGTAGTCGGGTACCTCGCCGTTGGTGTAGCCGAGGACGAGCTCGGCGATCTCGCCCTCGGAGAGCTCGGCGCCCGAGCGCTTCCGCTCGATGAGATCCGCGGCCCGGATCACCAGTTTCTTCCGGCCGTCGTGTCGTGACTCGGCGCCATCGCCACGATCATGCCCTGCCGGCACGTCCTACAGCTCGATCGGGCGGCCGGGAAGACGCTTGCCGGGCGACTTGCCGCCGAGCCAGGCGTTCACGGTGGCGCCGACGTCGGCGAACTCGCCCTCCTCGTGAATTCGCCCAGCCGCGTTGCGTCCCGCCGCGTACGCCAAGAGGAGCGCGTGCTCCCGCGAGTGGTCCGTCGATGCCGTCGTCGGGTCGCAGCCGTGATCCGACGTGACGATGAGCAGGTCGCCTTCCCGCAACGCTTCGAGGATGTCGGGGAGTCGCCGGTCGAAGTCCTGGAGGCAGCGGTGGAAGTTCACCGGGTCGTTGCGGTGACCCCAGAGCATGTCGGTCTCGACGAGATTCACGAACACGAGCCCCTCGTCGATGTTCTCGAGCAGCTCGATCGTTCGGTTGATGCCGTCGACGTTCGACTTCGTCGGGAACGAGTCGTCGACGTCGCAGCCCGCGAAGATGTCGAAGATCTTCCCGACGCCGTACACCGTGCTCCCCGCGTCGCGCATCGACGAGAGGTAGTTCGGGCGGCGCGGCTCCAGTGAGAAGTCGTGCCGGTTCGGTGTCCGCTCGTAGTTCCCCGGCTCGCCGACGAACGGGCGGGCGATCACGCGCCCAACCGCATGCCTGCCCGTGAGGATCTCGCGGGCGACGCGGCAGCCGTCGTAGAGCTCCTCGAGCGGGATCGTCTCCTCGTGGGCGGCGATCTGGAAAACCGAGTCGGCGGACGTGTAGACGATCCACTTGCCGGTCTGCTGGTGCTCTTCTCCGAGCTCCTGGATGATCTCCGTCCCCGAGGCAGGCCTGTTGCCGATGACCCCGCGGCCCGTCTGGTTCATGAACGGGTCGATCACCTCGTCCGGGAAGCCGTGCGGGTACGTCGGGAACGCGGTCGGCGTGACCACGCCCATCATCTCCCAGTGACCCGTCGTCGTGTCCTTGCCCTTCGAGCGCTCCACCAGTCGCCCGGCGACCGCAGGCGCCCCGGGCTGCGGCGGGCAGCCTTCGAGCGGGATGATGTTTCCGAGCCCGAGCGCCTCGAGATTGGGCAGGTCGAGGCCTCCGACCGCGCTGGCCACGTTGCCGAGAGTGTTGGAGCCTTCGTCCCCGTACTCCGCTGCGTCCGGCAACTCACCAGCGCCGACGGCATCGAGCACGATCACGCACGCCCGCGGCACGGCGGTATTCTACGGCGGCTTTGGAGGACGTCCTCGGCCTGCTGTTGCTCGTGGTCTACATCTCGGCCATCGTCGGCCTTGCCGCGGCGATCACGTACGGCGTCATCAAGATCTTTCCGACGGAGCGGAACCCGAAGAAGCCCTCGGACACGGACCCGCCCGCGTCGAATCGCGGCGAGGAGAGCGCCGCGGGTCGCCTCTTCCGGCGGGCGAAGCGCGAAGCGACGTAGCCACGCGCGAGTACCATCGCGGTGTGGTTCGCCACGCGGTCGTCGCCGTCCGCTTGTCCGCGACCCTCGTAGCACTCGCGTTGTGTGCGACTGCTGGAACGCAGGCCGCACCCTCCGCAGCTGACACGCTGGGGTTCGTGGGTGTAGGCGGCACTCTCACCCTGACGCAGATTGGACTCGTCCAGAAGCCGCTCTTGAAGGCGCGCCGCGTCAATGCGTTCGCGTGGTCTCCAGACGGACGGCGGATCGCCTACACGAAGCCTGGCGGCGGCCTAGGTGTCATCCACGCCGACGGCTCGGGTGCACGAGCCTTGGGGGTGAGCTCCCTCGACGGACGGATCACCTGGTCTCCCGACGCTAGGAGGATCGCTTACACCGCCGCTGCTGGCCAGAACATCTTCGTGTACACGAGGACGATCGGCGGAGGAGCGGCGAAGGTCCTGACAAGAGCCGTTCCGGCGCCCGTGCTCCCTTCGTGGTCTCCTCGAGGAACGGCAATCGCCTTCACGAGCGCGAATACGAACTTCGGTCACATCTACACGGTTCGGCCCGATGGCAGCGGCCTGCGCAAGCTCACACGAGGTCGCGCGGAGTCGTTCCCCTCGTGGTCTCCCGACGGCAGGCTGTTGATGTACCAGCCGTACATCTGCCCGGGTGGAAGGTGCGGCTACGGGATCGCGGTGATGCGGCCCGACGGCTCGGCGCAGCGGCTTCTCGCTCAGGTGTCGGGCGCGCCGGGCGGTGGAGGCCTACACGCGGCGTGGTCGCCGGACGGTCGGCGAGTCGCGTTTCTCCGGCTCGGCAGCAGCGTGGACAGCGACATCCTCGTCGTCGACCTCCACGGCAAGGTGAATAAGGTCGCGAGCGACAGTCGCAGCGGCTCAGCTCCCGCGTGGTCGCCGGACGGACGGCGCATTGCCTACGCGAGCAACTCCGGAATCACGTTGATGAACACGGACGGGAGTGCGAAGCGGCAGTTCGTAGCGTTCGGCGGATCGCCGGCCTGGCAGCCGCGGCGCTGAGCAATCAGGCGACTAGGCGGCGAGCGCCGCGTCGAGCGGCGTGTAGTCCATTCCGTGCGCCTCGGCGACGGCCTCGTACGTGAGCTTGCCGTCGATGGTGTTCACGCCGCGGGCGAGCTCCGGGTTCGCCGTTACGGCACGCGCAGCACCGAGATCGGCGAGCTGCTCGACATACGGGAGCGTCACGTTCGTGAGCGCACGCGTCGATGTGATCGGCACCGCGCCGGGCATGTTCGCAACGCAGTAGTGGATGACACCGTCGACGGTGTACACCGGGTCGTCGTGCGTGGTCGGCTTCGACGTCTCGGCGCAGCCACCCTGGTCGATCGCGACATCGACGAACACCGAGCTCTCCTTCATCGTGGGAAGCATCTCGCGCGTGACGAGCTTCGGTGCGAGCGCTCCGGGTATGAGAACGGCGCCGATCGTGAGGTCGGCGTCCTTGATCGACTCCTCGAGCTGAAGCGCCGATGACATGAGCAGCTGCACGCGCCCACTCAGGATCTGCTCGAGGTAGCGCATGCGGTCGACCGAGCGCTCGAGGATGGTCACCTGCGCTCCCATGCCGAGCGCGATCACGGCAGCGTTGTAGCCGACCATGCCGCCGCCGATCACGAGCACACGACCGGGCGCGACACCCGCCACGCCTCCGAGCAGGATCCCGCGGCCGCCCTTGGGCTTCTCGAGCTGATCTGCACCGGCTTGCGCGGCGAGCCGGCCCGCGATCTCGCTCATCGGGGCAAGGAGGGGCAAGGCACCACGGTCGGTCTCCACGGTCTCGTACGCGATCGCGGTGATGCCCGAATCGACGAGGGCGCGGGTGAGGGGCTCGTCGGCGGCGATGTGCAGATACGTGAAGAGCGTGAGGCCTTCGCGGAGCCGCGGATACTCCGACGCAATCGGCTCTTTCACCTTCAGCAGGAGGTCGGCGCCCCACACGTCGTCAACCGAGGTGATCGTCGCGCCGGCGCGCTCGTACGCCGCATCCGGGAACGCACTTCCCGCCCCCGCGTCGGTCTCGACGCGCACCTCATGGCCGCGTAGGACAAGCTCGCGCGCACCCGCGGGCGTCAGCGCGACACGATATTCCTGGGGCTTGATCTCCTTGGCGACGCCGATCCTCATCGCCGCGGCAATCTAACTGGTTTGCAGGAGATGTTATGAATGACTGCGATTCCAAGAGGAGATGAACCCATGTACACATCCGGTGTCTGGATCGTGAAGAAGGGCCGTGAGCACGAGTTCGCACGTCGATGGCAGGAGTCCGCCGACGGTACGGCGCTGACCTATCCCGACGTGAAGTTCACGCTCTTTCGCGACCGGGAGAATCCACAACGCTTCATCAGCCTGGGTGAGGGATGGCGACACTCCGAGCAGATCGAGGAGGCACGGAGCTCACCCGCCTTTCAGGACGCAATGACGTCGATCTGGCGGATGCTCGAGTCGGGCGAGATCGGCACCCTCGACCTGGTCGCCGAGGTCAGCTAGGACGCAGCAGCGACCTCCACGAGCGCGAGCGTCACCGTCGACCATCCCTTCGAGGTCGGCGACCGCGATGTGCTCGTCGGGCGTGTGGATCTCCATCATCCCGTTGGCGAGGTTGACGCACTGCAGACCACGCGCGTTGAACACGTTCGCGTCCGCACCACCGCCACTCAACGCATACGTCGGCGTGTATCCGGCTCGCTGCAGCGCCTCGGCGGCGAGCCGAACCGGCGGATCGCTCTCACGGAAGCGGTACCCCGGGAAGCTCGGTCGGACTTCGGACTCGACCTCGCAGTCCGCGAGACTGGCAGCGAACGCGGCGCTCTCGAGCATCTCGCGCGCCAGGTCGACGGCCTTCGCCTCGTCGTGCGATCGCACCTCAGCCGTGAAGGAGCACCACTCGGGGACGACGTTTCGCGCGGTGCCGCCCGAAATAACACCGACGTTCGCGCTCGTCTCCTCGTCGACACGGCCGAGACGGAAGTCGGCGATCGCCCGCGACGCGGCGGCGATGGCCGAGCGGCCGTCCTCCGGGTGCATTCCGGCGTGCGCGGCAGCGCCGTGGAAGCGGAAGTCGAGGAGTCGGGCATGCGGCGAGCCGAGCACGATCTCGCCGATGGCCGCGCCCTGGTCGTAGACGTAACCCGTCGTCGCAACGAATCGCGAGTGATCGAACGCGTCGGCGCCGCGGAGCGACACCTCCTCCTGCGGCGTGAAGAGGAGCTCGATCCCCGCGTGCTCCCGACTCTCCTCCAGGATCTGCCGGACCGCTTCGAGCATCACGACGACGGCGGCCTTGTTGTCGGAGCCGAGGATCGTCCCGGCCGCGTTTCGGACGATTCCGTCCTCGCCGACGACGGGGTCGATCGTCGTCTCGGGAGGAACGGTGTCCGTGTGCGCGCAGAGGAAGATCGGCGTTCCACTGGAGCCGTTCGTCGGCGGGATCCGGCAGTAGATGTTCCCCGCGTCGCCATCGAGCCTCGACGCCGCGTCGTCCTCGTCCCACTCGAGCCCCAGATCGGTGAGGTAGGCGGCCACGCGATCCGCGACCGCACGTTCGCTGCCCGACGGGCTCGGCATCGCGCAGAGCTCGAGGAAGAGATCGACCAGCGGTGATGTCAGCGCCTGCTGCACGGGGCGCATCCTACGGCCGACCGTGCGATTAGGGTTCGCGCCCCGTGAGTGACCGCTGGTGGCGCGACGCAGTCCTGTATCAGGTCTACCCGCGCTCGTTCTCCGACGCGAACGGGGACGGGATCGGCGACCTCGCGGGCGTGACGGAGCGCCTCGAGTATCTCGAGTGGCTCGGCATCGACGCGGTCTGGCTCAACCCGATCCACCCGTCGCCGAACGTCGACTGGGGCTACGACGTGTCGGACTACACGGGGATTCATCCCGACCTGGGCACGCTCGAGGACCTGGATCGACTCGTCTCGGAGGCGAACGCACGCGGGATCCGCGTGCTGCTCGATCTCGTCCCGAATCACACTTCTGCTCGGCATCCGTGGTTCCGGGAGCGCCCCGACTTCTACGTCTGGGCCGACGAGGTGCCGAACAACTGGGAGTCGATCTTCGGCGGCGGCTCGGCGTGGACGTACGACGACGAGCGCGGCCAGTACTACCTCCACAACTTTGCGGCACAGCAGCCTGACCTGAACTGGTGGAACCCCGAGGTCGCGCCGGAGTTCGAGCGGATCCTCCGCTTCTGGTTCGACCGCGGTGTCGCGGGCTTCCGCATCGACGTCGCGCACGCGATCTACAAGGACCGCGAACTGCGCGACGACCCGGTCATCCCCGGGCTCGGCATGCGTCGCCGCTACTCGATGTTCAGGCCCGAGACGCACGAGATCCTGCAGAGCTGGCGCACGCTTGCCGAGACGTACGACCCGCCGCGACTTCTCCTCGGTGAGGCGTACTCGCTCGACGTCGAGCAATGGGCCGGATACTTCGGCGAGCACGGCGACGAGCTCGACCTCGCTTTCGCGTTCATGCTCACGCATGCCGACCTCGACGCGCTCAGATGCGCACCGTCGTCTCCGAGGTCGAGGCGGCCCTGCCGGCCGATGCGTGGCCGTGCTGGACGGGCTCGAACCACGACATCGGGCGCCTCGCGAGCCGTTGGGCGAACGGCGACGACGCCCGCATCCGCTGCGCCCTGATGATGCTCCTAACCCTTCGCGGGACGCCATGCCTCTACTACGGGGACGAGCTCGGTCTCACGGCAGGTGAGGTTCCGGCGGATCGCATCCTCGACGTCGCGCAGCCTTCCCGCGATCCGGGTCGCACACCGATGCCGTGGACCGCCGAGGGCGGCTGGCACGACCCGTGGCTGCCGCTCTCGGACACGAGCCGCAACGTCGAGGACCAACGCGCCGACCGCGAGTCGACGCTGCAGTTCACACGCGACCTCATCGCACTCCGGCGTCGGCTCGCCTCGTTACGGGAAGGCGTGTACGTGGAGCTGCCGGCGCCCACGGGTGCCTGGGCATGGACCCGCGGTGACGAGATCGTGGTCGCACTGAATCTCGGAAGCGAGCTCGTCGAGATCGACGGCATCGACGGCTCGATCGAGCTCTCGTCAAACCGGGCTCGGGACGGCGAGCAAGTCGACAGCCTCACGCTCATGCCCTTCGAGGGTGCGATCATCCAGCGGCGGCCGCCCTGAGCACCGCTGCTCTGAAGCACGTGTGCGCGGGGACAGTTGCCGTGTCCCTAGCTGACCGCGGCGCGCGCCCCGCTACGCGAGCGAGCGCGCTCGAGTGCCGCGACGACGAACTCGCGGAACAGCGGCGCGGGTCGCGTCGGCCGCGACTTGAACTCCGGGTGGAACTGGCTTGCGACGAACCACGGGTGCTCGGGCAGCTCCACGACTTCGACGAGTCGTCCGTCCTGGAACGTGCCGGACATGACGAGACCTCCGTCGACGATGCGCTGGCGGAGCTCGTTGTTGACCTCGTAACGGTGGCGATGCCGCTCATGGACGACGGGCTCGCCATATGTCTCCCGCGCGCGCGTTCCCTCTTCGAGCTCGACGGCCTGCGCGCCGAGCCGCATCGTGCCTCCGAGATCCTCGATCTCCTTCTGCTCGGGGAGCAGGTCGATCACGGGGAACGGCGTCTCGGGATCCATCTCCGTCGAGTTGGCGCCGTCCATGCCGCAGACGTGACGGGCGAACTCGGAAACGGCGACGTGCATGCCGAGGCAGATGCCGAGATAGGGGATCTCCTGCTCGCGGGCGACGCGGCACGCGAGGATCTTCCCCTCCCACCCGCGCGAGCCGAACCCGCCCGGGACGAGCACGCCGTCGGCCTGCTCGAGCTCGTGGACGGCCTCCTCGTACGTCATGTTCTCCGCGTCGACCCAGCGCACGTGGACACGGCACCCTGCGTGGACTCCCGCGTGCTTGAGCGCCTCATGGACGGAGAGGTACGCATCGTGGAGCTTCACGTACTTGCCGACGAGCGCGATCTCGACGTCCTCGCGCAGCTCGCGCGTGCGCTCGATCAGGTCGGCCCATTCGCCGAGCTCGACGGCCGGGGTCTCGATACCGAGCTTCTCGCAGACGAGCGAGTCGAGCCCCTCGGCCTGCAGCACCTCCGGGATGAGGTAGACGTCGGGCACGTCGGGCGACCCGATCACGGCGTGGCGGTCGACGTCCGCGAAGAGCGCGATCTTCTCGCGGATGTCGTCGGAGAGCGGCTCGGTGGAGCGGCAGACGACGATGTCGGGGTGGATACCGATCCGGCGCAGCTCGTTCACCGAGTGCTGCGTCGGCTTCGTCTTGAGCTCGCCCGCAGCATCGAGGAACGGCACGAGCGTCACGTGGAGATAGACGACGTTCTCCGGCCCGACCTCGCGTCGGAACTGGCGGATCGCCTCGAGAAACGGAAGTGACTCGATGTCGCCGACCGTGCCCCCGATCTCGGAGATGACGATGTCGGCGGGCGACACCTTCTCGGCGCGCCTGATCCGTGCCTTGATCTCGTTCGTGATGTGCGGGATGACCTGCACGGTCGCCCCGAGGAACTCTCCCTTTCGCTCCTTGCGCAGGACTGCATCCCAGATCGCACCGGCAGTGTGGCTCGCGTTGCGCGAGAGGTTCTCGTCGATGAAGCGCTCGTAGTGGCCGATGTCGAGGTCGGTCTCGGCGCCGTCTTCCGTCACGAACACCTCGCCGTGCTGGAACGGGCTCATCGTCCCCGGGTCGACGTTCAGGTACGGGTCGAACTTCTGTGCCGAGACGGAGAGGCCGCGCGCCTTGAGGAGTCGACCGAGCGAGGCGGCGACGATGCCCTTCCCCAGCGCGGAGACGACACCACCCGTGACGAACACGTACCTGGCCACGGGGTCTCACCGTAGCAGGCCGCGCCGTCGGAGCTACAAGACGTCCGCTCCGAGCGTCGCGATGAACTCCGCGCCGCCGGCCATGCGCTCGATCTCTTCGCGGCGAAGGAGCTCGTCGAGCTCTTCGATCCGCGTGTGTGTCGGGTCGCCCGGAACCTTCTCGACGCGGAAGTGACTGTCGGCGACGCTCGCGATCTGCGGCAGGTGCGTGATCGTGAGAACCTGGGCGCGCTCGGAGAGGCGCTGGAGCGTGGCTGCGACGGCGTGGGCGGTCACGCCACCGATGCCGGCGTCGATCTCGTCGAAGACCAGCGTCTCGCCCCCCGCGACGGCAGCGAGCGCGAGGGCAATGCGCGAGAGCTCTCCTCCCGAGGCGGTGTCGGCGATCGGCGCGAACGGGAGGCCTGGATTCGGCCGGATGAGGAACGTCACCTCGTCGGCTCCGTTCGCCCCGGCGTCGCGCTCCCGAAGCTCTACGAGGAACTCGCCCTCTCCCATGCCGAGCGAGGCGAGCTCCTCGGCGACGGCATGCGCGAGCGGTTCCGCGTTGGCCTCGCGTGCGGTGCGCAGCTCGGCCGCGATCGCGTTCATGTGCGACTCGGCGAGCTCCACCGCGCGCTTCGCCGCTTCGACCGGATCGCCGCCCGCAGCGGCATCACCCAGCTCGCGCTCGCCAGCCGCGGCGAGCTCCAGCAGCTCGTCGTACGAGGCCGCTGCGAAGCGACGCTTGAGATCGGCGATCGCCTGGAGTCGCTCCTCGACGCTCTCGAGCTCACCAGGCCCGGCGTCGACCGTCGCGACGAAGCGATGAAGATCGGAGCCGAGCTCGCCGAGCCGCACAGCGAGGTCGCGGAGCTCTTCGACACTTGGAGCGAGCTCAGGCGCGAGGCGCTCGATCGGTGCGAGCGCACGCTCCGCTCGCGCGGCGAGCGAAGCGGCGCCTTCGCCCTCGTCCGGGGCGATCGCCGAGGCGGCGGCGTTCGCCGCTTCTGCGAGCTCCTCGACATGCCGCAGCCGTTCACGCCGCCCGAGCAGCTCATCCTCGTCCGCCGGAGCCATTCCCTCGGTCGCCTCGACGAGCGCCTGCAGCTCGGCGAGCCGGAACGCGACGGCATCGGCGTCGCGCGTCAACTCCTCGTAGCGGCGTCGCGCCGCTCCGAGCTCGCGCCAGGCGAGGCGAGCCTGGCGACGGAGCTCGACCTGCTCCGCCCCGCAGTAGGCATCGAGAACGTCGAGCTGGATACGCCGGACGCGCGAGCCTGCGCTGCTCGAACTGGCCCGACATCGCGATCAGACGCTCCGCGGCGGCTGCGACGTCTTCGCGCGCGACCGCCCGACCCCAGGCGTACGCCCGCGTGCGTCCATCGCCGAAGACGCGCCGCGCGATCACGAGCCCTGCCTCACCCTCCGGGCGCAGCTCCGCGAGCGCCGCAACGTCGTCCTCGTCGAAGAAGCCCTCAGGCACATCGAGCTCCGCCTCGACGTAGGCCTCCGATCCGTCGGTGCCGACGGCGGACGCGTCAGCGCGCGAGCCGAGCAGCAGGCCGATCGCCTGCGCGAAGATCGTCTTGCCGGCGCCAGTCTCCCCCGTGACGGCGTTCAGACCTGGTCCAAACGAGAGCTCCGCCTCGCGGATGAGGACGAGGTTCTCGATCCTGAGGCGACGAAGCACGACCGTCGTCAGCGAGTGAGGAGCTCTTCGAGGATCTCGTCGTGCCGATGGAAGGGCTCGAGGTGACCGGCGTCCGACCAGACGCGCAAGTCCACGTCGCCCATTCCCTCGAGCAAACGTCGGACAGCGGCGATGGGGACGTTCGCATCGTGCTCACCGTGCCACCAGGTCACACTGCACCGGAGGTCGGCCACGTCGAAGTCCCATTCCATGTTCAGCGCCATCGCCTCGTCCGCCCAGCCCTCCGCGCCTGGCCGGAATGCCTCGGTGATGTCTTCGACGAACACTCGCTGCCAGTGCGCATCCGCCATCACGGCCTTGTCGCTCTCGGGCGCCGCCTCCATCGCGGCCTGGAACCCGGCAAGCGGATCCGCGAGGATCTCCTCACGCTTGGGGACGAGGAGCTCGTACATGGCATCCCACCCACGCCGCGCCGCGTACCACGCCGTCGCGGTTCAGCTCGATCAGCCCGCTCGATGTCCTCTTCCTCCAGTGGAAGGCCGCCCGACGACGACCGACGACGGCACGGACTCGCTCCGGGTGATTTGCGGCCAAGGCGAGCACGTGCGGGCCGCCGCCGCTGCCTCCGATCGCGTGGACGGCGTCGAGGCCGAGATGGTCGAGAAGCTCCGCGGCATCGTCTGCCACGACCGCGACCCCGCGCCCCGGCAGCCGGCTCGACGCGCCGTAGCCGGGCCGGTCGAACACGATCACTCGAACGTCCAGGCGGTCGTACGACTCCTCGTGTGGATAGCGCGAGTACCGCGATCCAGGCGTGCCTTGAAACCGCAGAAGCGGTCGACCCCCGGCAGGCCCGTACTCACGCCACGCGAGCGTGCGCCCGTCTCGGAGTGTCAGCCGTCCGTCGCTCATGACGCGAAGCTCTGACGGTAGCGGCGCACGAAAGTCGCCTCCGGAAGCGTCGCGAGGAGCGAGCGGTCGTCGGCGATGCGAACAACTGCGCGGCCGGCCTTGGCGAGCGTCGACACGCGACGTCCGTCCACGAGCACGCCTGCTTCGACGTCCGCCGAGCGATTCCACACGATCACGTCCGAGCCGGGCGGGATCACGAGCGGGCGCGCGCGCAGCGAATGCGCGGCAACGTACGTGAGCGCGATCGCCTCGAGGCCCCACATGAGCACCGGGCCGCCATTCGAGAGGTTGTAGGCCGTCGAGCCGGACGGCGTGGAGCAGATGATCCCGTCGCAGGGCTGCCGTCCGAGCTCCTCGCCACCGACCGCGAGCTCGAGCTCGATCATGCGCCCGAGCGACGCGCTCGAAACGACGACGTCGTTGACGGCGACGGTGCGGCCGTCGGGATGCTCGAGCTCCAGGGTCGGCAGCTGCACGACGTCGTACTCGCCCGCGAAGACGCGTCCGAGACCCTCCTCGAGCTCGCGCTTGCCCATCGAGCTCAGGAATCCCACGCGGCCGAAGTTCACGCCGATCACGGGCACGCCGGTCCCGAGGAAGCGCGCGAGCGCGCGCAGCACCGTTCCGTCTCCTCCGAGGACGACTGCGAGATCGGCCGCATGCGCCTCGTCGCTCGCGTCGACGCCGTGCTTCTCGGCCTCGTCGGGGGAAAGGACGAGCTCCACCCCGTGCTCCTGCGCCACCGCCTGCAGTCGCGCGAACCCGGCTCCGATCTGGCCGGGCCTGCCGTGCGTGACGACTGCCGCCCGGCCGACGCGCTTACCCGACGGCGTCGGCGATCCAGCGGTCGATGTCATCGGGATTGGGTTCGCCGGGTCGATGCTCGAGGTGGACGAAGAACTCCCGGTTCCCCTTCGGGCCGGGTAGCCCGGAGTCTACGACTCCGGCAGTCACGCCCTCCCAGGCGCGTGCGGCTTCGATGACGCTCTCGAGCACGTTTCGTTGCACAGCGGGATCGCGCACGACCCCTTTCGCCGCCTCGCTGCGTCCCGCCTCGAATTGCGGCTTCACGAGGACGAGCGCCTCCCAGCCGGACCGCGCGAGCCGGAGAACGGGCGGAAGCGCCTTCGTCACGCTGATGAACGACACGTCGCAGACCACGAGATCCGGAGGGAACGGGAGCTCGGTCAGCGCGCGCGCGTTCATGCGCTCGAGGACCGTCACCCGCGGATCGGAACGCAGCCGAGGATGGAGCTGGCCGTATCCGACGTCGATCGCGACGACGCGCGCGGCTCCGGCCTGGAGCAGGCAGTCCGTGAAGCCTCCCGTCGACGCGCCGACGTCGACGCAATCGCGTCCCGCGATGTCGACGTGCAGCGCGTCGAGCGCGTTCTGGAGCTTCTCCCCTCCACGCGAGACGAAACGCGGCGGTCGCGCGACCTCGAGCACGGCGTCGTCAGCGACCTGCTCGCCCGGCTTGTCATGACCGCGGACGAGCCCGGCGAGCACGAGCGCCTGTGCCTGCGAGCGCGACTCTGCCAATCCGCGCTCGACGAGCACCACGTCGAGTCGCTTCTTCACCGGCGCAATGATGACTATGCGGTCAAGCGGCCACGACGCGCCGAGCTCCGATGAGCCTCGAGCCGTAGTTCGTCGTCCCGAGTCGCACTACCTCGACGTTTCGTCCGGTCTGCGGCGCGTGCACCATCCTCCCGCGCCCGAGGTAGATGCCGACGTGGCCGAGGCTTTCGAAAAAGAGAATGTCGCCGGGCTCCATGCCCGACTCCGACACGCGGCGTCCGGTGCTGTAGAGCGCGTACGAACTGTGCGGCAAGTCGATCCCGACGCGGCCGTAGGCCCAGCGCACGAGACCGGAGCAGTCGAAGCCAGTCTGGGGCGACTCGCCACCCCAGCGATATGGAACGCCGACTTGGTCGAGTGCGAAACGCACCGCACGCTCGGCTCGCGTCGGCGCCGGCGGCTCGATGACCGGGCGCGGCTCCGGAGGATGGCCGTGGTACGGCATGGTCATGGTCGTGGCCGGCCAAGCGCCTGCGGCCACCACCGCCACCACGAGGGCGAACAGGGGCATGCGGCGGCGGGGGAAGGTGGGCATCGTCGGGGCGAGAGCGGTCCGCACACCTGCGCGAAGAGGGCGCGCCAGGCAGACCTGGTCTGTTCGGGACTGTCAGAGGGTAGCCAGAGGTCCGACCGCGTCCATCCCCCGACCCGGTATCCCTCAACCGGTGCGAACGGCAAGCGCGTCCACGAGCTCTCCGAGAACGCTCGTGTCGGCGTCGATCGCGTCCAGGCGCGCTCGAGCGCGGTCCGCGACTTCATCAGCAAGCCGGCTCGCGCCGTCGTGTCCGAGGCGCTTCGCATAGCCGTCGTCGTCAATGACGTCGTCGACGACCTGGAAAAGGAGGCCGACGTCGTCGCCGAACGCGATCCACGGAGCTCGCGCCTCGGACGCGACCTCCGCCACATCGAGCCCCAGCCGAACGGACGCGACGAACAGGCGACCCGTCTTGAGCCGGTGCAGCTCCTCGAGGTCGGCATCGTCGCCCGTGATGTCGCGGTACTGGCCGCCGATCATCCCGAGAGCCGCCTCGACGAGATCGCGTGCGACCTCCATGGACTCGTAGCCGAGCGCGAGGCGCAATGCCTCTGCGAGGAGCGCGTCGCCGGCGAGCAGCGCAACACCCTCACCGAACGCGACGTGAGCGCTGGGACGTCCTCGGCGCTCATCGTCGTCGTCCAGCGCGGGCAGGTCGTCATGGACGAGCGAGAACGTGTGCACCAGCTCGAGCGCGGCGGCAGCGGGGAGCGCCGCCTCGATGGACGCGCCGTTCGCATCCGCCACCGCGAGGCAGAGGATGGGACGGATGCGCTTGCCGCCCGACTCGAGCGAGTAGCGGAGCGCTTCTTCGAGTCGACCGAGCTCTGGCGCGAACGAGAGTGAGCCGAGGTACGCGTCGACAACGTCGCGCAGCTCGTCAGCCGGGCGCATCGGCCAGGTTCCGCGCCCGCGTCAACTCGGCCTCGATCTGCCGTGCCAGCTCGGCGAGCTGGGAGATGAGATCGACGGCCGCGTCGCCGTCGACCTCGTCGGCCGCCGCGAGCCGCTCGAGTTCCTCCCGTCGCTCGTTCAACTGTCCGAGGAGCTCCTCCGCGCGGGCGAGTGCATCGTCGACGGGTGTCAAGCAGCCTCCTCCTCCCGCGCGACGCGGGCCAGGATGCCGTTGACGAGCCGCGCCGCGTCCTCCGTCGCGTAGCGCTTCGCGAGAACGACCGCCTCGTTGATCGCGACCTCGCGCGGCACCGTCTCCTCCTCGAGCTCGTACACGCCGATGCGCAGGATATTGCGCTCGAGCGTGCCGAGCCGGTCGGCCGGCCAGTCAGGAGACGCCGCGGAGATGCGATTGTCGAGCGCAGGCGCGCGCCCGGCGACGGCTTCCGCCAGCGATTGAGCGAAGTCGTCGGGCTCGCCTTCGAACAGGGACGCGAGCTCCTGTCCCGTGAGATCCCACTGGTAGAGGAGGAAGAGCGCCTGCCGGCGCGCTGCCTTTCGGCTCGTCGAGCGGGTCATGCGGCCCCGAGCGACGGCAGCGTGCCCTCCAGGTCGGAGAGCGTCGACGTGGAGTAATCACCTCCGCGGAACGCTGTGGACGCGAGCACGTCGAGTGCCAGCTCCCGCGTCGTCGGAATGCCTTCGATCACCAGCTCGCGCAGAGCCCGTTCCGCGCGAACGATCGCCGCATCGCGTGTGTCGTCGGAGACGATGACCTTCGCGATCATCGAGTCGTAGTAGGGAACGATCTCCGTTCCCGACTCGACTGCGGTGTCGATGCGCACGCCCGGGCCGAGCGGCGGCACGAATCGCGTCACCGTTCCGGGCGCCGGCAGGAACCCTCGCGCCGGATCCTCCGCGTTGATGCGGATCTCGATCGCGTGACCGTTCCTCGAAGCTCGACCTGTGACGGCGAGCGGCTCACCCGCGGCGGTCCGGATCTGCTCGCGCACGATGTCGATCCCGGTGACGAGCTCGGACACCGGATGCTCGACCTGGAGACGGCAGTTCACCTCGATGAAGTAGAACGCGCCGTCCGGGCCGACGAGGAACTCGAACGTCCCGGCGTTGCGATAGCCGATCGCCTCGCACGCGCTCGCGACCGTCGACTCCATCGCCTCTCGTGTCGCCGGATCGAGCGCCGACGACGGCGACTCCTCGATGAGCTTCTGGTGGCGGCGCTGGATCGAGCACTCGCGCTCTCCCAGCGTCAGCACGCCACCGGCGGCGTCGCAGAGCACCTGAATCTCGACGTGACGAGCAGGCGCCACGAGCTTCTCGACGTAGATCGCGCCGTCCCCGAACGCAGCCTCCGCCTCGGCGCTCGCCCCGGCGAAGGCGTCTTCGAGCTCGTCCTCCGAGGAGACGAGCCGCATGCCTTTCCCTCCGCCTCCCGCCGATGCCTTGAGCAAGACGGGAAAGCCGGCGGCCGCAGCCGCCTGACGCAGCGCGTCCGGCCCGATGTCACCATCCGAGCCCGGCACCAGCGGGACACCCGCTTCGCGCATCGCCTCCTTCGCGCGCACCTTGTCGCCCATCTGCTCGACGACGTCCGCCGTCGGCCCGATGAAGACGAGATCGTTGTCCACGCACGCCCGCACGAACTCGGCGTTCTCGGCGAGGAATCCATAGCCAGGATGGACTGCGTCACAGTCCGTCGTCTCCGCGGCGGCGACGACGTTCGAGATCTGCAGGTAGCTGTCCGCGGCCGACGGGGGGCCGATGCACACCGCGTGGTCGGCCAGCCGCACATGGAGCGCATCGCGGTCGGCCGTGGAGTAGACGGCGACCGCTTCGATCCCGAGCTCGTGCGCCGCACGGATCACCCGTACGGCGATCTCGCCTCGATTCGCGACCAGCACCCGATCGAACACGGGCACTAGCCCTAGACCGCAGGCGGGGTGAGGACGGGGCTCGAGCTCGAACAGGAGCTCGCCGTACTCCACCGGTTGTGCGTTCTCGACGTGAATCGTGCGCACGACACCGGTGGCCTCCGCCTTGAGCTCGTTGAAGAGCTTCATCGCCTCGAGAATGCAGAGCACCTGGCCCGGCACGACGGTGTCGCCGACGTCGACGAAAGCGGGCGACCCCGGGCTCGGCGCGCGGTAGAAGACACCGACCATCGGCGACTCGACGCGGACGATGCCGTCGGTCGGCGCCGGGACAGGTTCCGTATCGACGCTCGTTGCGAGGGGCATCGCGACTGTCGCAACCGGCTCGTCGGCTCGCCGGACGGAGACACGCATGCCCTCGTCCTCGATCTCGATCTCGCCGACCCCCGACTCCTGAACGATCTTCACGAGCTCGCGGATTCGCTCCCCGCGCTCCGCGTCCGCGTCCTCGGCGATGAGCACCGAATCGCGCGAGTTACGCGCGCGGATGACCTTGAGCAGCTCCTCGGCGTCCGAGCCGAACATGGCGATGAGGACGAGCTCCTCCTCACTCGCGGCGAGGCCCTCGGCCTGCTCGCGCACGTCTTCCGTGGTTACCGGGTCCTCGGCGAGCGTGCCGGGAGGCGTCAGCAAGCCGACCGCGCGCTCGATGGTCGGATCGACGGGCTCCGGGGTGATGCCGTACCCGCCCTGGACGAGCTCGCGGAACTCGTCGATCACGGATCCGTAGCGACGCGCCTCGAGCACGTGCAGAAGAGCCTGCGACGCGAGGATCTGTCCGATCGGGGCCGCAAGCGGCGGCCAGCCCGCCTCGGCGCGGACGCGACCGACTTCCTCCAGCACTTCCAGAAGCCGATCTGCCGCGGCGTGAGCGCGCAGGTGCACTTCGAGGGCTGCCACGAGACCGGCGGGGAGGTCGTACTCCGCCGCGCGAACGGCGATGCGCGGAGCGACGGGAGCGACGGGCTCGTCGCCGATCCACTCGTCGATGACGTCCGCCGCCTCCCAAAGCTTGTCGACGTCGATGCCCGGCGCGTGCCCGAGTCCCTGCAGCGACTCCGCGACCGACTCGCCGGAAACACGGTGGAGCGTGAGTGCGAGCGGGTACACGGCCGTCGCAATCAGGTCCGCTCCCGAGTCGACGGCCGCAAGCGCGGACGCGAGCCCGATGCCCGCAGCGCCCTGGACGTAGAAGCCGACCGGGAGGCCGCTCGCTTCCATGAGTCGCACGACGAGCTCCTGCGCCCGGTGCGGTACGAGCGCTCCCGTCGGATCGTTCACGAGGATCCGCGTCGCGCCCAGGTCGGGCAGCTTCCGTGCCTGCTCGACGAGCGCGTCGGTCTCCGTCTCGCCCGTGCGACCCGGGCTGTAGACGAGGCCTGCGTGGAACGCGCCGCCGGCACTTGTGATCGCAGCTCCTGCCTCGCGCAGGTTCGAGACGTCGTTCAGCGGATCGTGCAGACGGAAGACGTCGATCCCGTTCTCCGCCGCGCACGAGACGAAGCGGCCCACGATGTCGCCGGACACCGGCCGCGAGCCGACGAGGAAACGACCGCGCAGCGCGATGCCCAACGGCGTGGACACACGTCCCTTGATGGCGCGGATCCGCTCCCACGGGCTTTCGACGCGGCGACGCACGGTCGCATCGAAGACCCCTCCGCCGGACACTTCGAGACACGCGAAGCCCGCCTGGTCGAGGATCTCCGCAACGCGGAGGACCTCCGCTGTGGGCAGCCTGCCTGCGAGCGGCTCCTGCGAGAGGAGCCGGATGGTCGTGTCGACGAGCTTCGGCACTGCGAGGGACCTTAGCGAGGCACCACGGCCCGCGACATCAGGCTCGCGAGATGTATCTGCCTTCGCGCGGATCGACCTTGATGCGCTCGCCCCGGTCCACGAACAGCGGCACCTGCACGATCGCGCCCGTCTCGAGCGTCGCCGGCTTCGTCACGTTGGTGACTGTGTCGCCGCGGACCGCGGGCTCGGTCTGCGCCACTGTCAGCTCGACGGATGCCGGAAGCTGGATCCCCGACGGCTTGCCGTCGACCGCGAGCATCTGGACGGAGCTCGACGGCGGCAAGAAGGCGAGCTCGTCCGCAACCTCCGCGTGCGGGAGACCGAACTGCTCGAAGGTCTCCTCGTCCATGAAGTGCGCCTCGGTGCCGTCGTCGTAGAGGTACTGGAGGTTCTTCACCTCCGTGTGCACGCGAGCGAACTTCTCACCGGCACGGAAAGTCCGGTCGACGACGGATCCCGCCTCGAGCGCCTTGAGCTTGGTGCGCACGAAGGCGCCGCCCTTGCCCGGCTTCACGTGCTGGAACTCGACGATGCGCCAGACGGCACCGTCGATCTCGATGTGCATCCCGTTGCGGAACTGATTCGTGGAGACGGTCTCGGCCATGGCAGCGCCGCAGTGTAGTTACGCGACGGTGAGCAGTTCCTTCGTGAACTGCGTCAGCCGCTCGCAACCGGCGTCGGTCACGACGACGAGATCCTCGATTCGCACGCCGACTCCCTCGTCCGGCAGATAGATCCCGGGCTCGACGGAGACGACGTTCCCGGCCACGAGCACATCCGACGACTCCGGGCGTAGCGTCGGCGCCTCGTGGATCTGGAGCCCAACTCCGTGGCCCATTCCGTGACCGTAGGCCCAGCCGAGACCTGCGTCCTCGATCCGCGTACGCGAGGCGGCGTCGGCGTCGCGCCCGTGGACGCCGGGTGCGACCGCAGCAAGGCCGGCGAGCTGGGCCTCGAGGCAGAGTGCGTGGAGCTCCTGCAGCCGCTCGGACACTTCGCCGACCGCAAAGGTGCGAGTGCAATCCGAGCAGTAGCCGTCGACGATGCACCCGGCATCGATGAGCACGAGAACGCCCGCCTGGATCGGCGCGTCCCCAGGCACCGCGTGAGGCGATGCGGCGGTGCCGCCGGCGCCGACGATCGCCTCGAACGAGACGCCCTCCGCCCCGGCCTCGCGGAAGCTCCGCTCGACCCACCACGCAAGCTCTTTCTCGCTTCGACCCGTGAAGCGCTCTTTCGAGAGCGCCTCGAAGATCTCGTCGGAGAGAGCGCTCGCGCGGCGCATCACCGCGATCTCCGCCTCGTCCTTGACCGCGCGGAGCGCTTCCACCTGTCCCGACGTGGCCTGCGCATCGACGCCGGCATCGACGAGCGCTCGAAACAGCGCGTGCGGGAGATTCTGCTCGTCGAAGAGGATTCGTCGTCCCGCAAGCAGCTCGCCGATTGCGGGCATCAGGCCGCGGGCGGTTTCCACGACGTCGAAGCCTTCGAGCGCGCGTGCGCGATTCGCGTATCGGAAGTCCGTGTACAGCGTGGCGCCGCCGTCGGGCTCGACGAGGACGGCCGCATTGGAGCTCTGGAGGCCTGTGAGGTAGCGGACGTTCGCCTGCCCGCCGAGGACGTACGGCGGTCCCGCGACGAGCAGCGGCTCTTCGAGGAGCGCCGCGAGTCGGGCGATCCGGCTCACTCGTGCCCTCCCACGAGGTACTCGATCGCCTCGCGGTATCCGTCGGGGCCTTTCCCGATGAAGCGGGCGGCGACGACGTCCTCGAGGACCGAGAACCGCCGCCATTCCTCGCGTTCGTCGATGTTGGAGAGGTGCACCTCGACGACCGGCACCGTGAACAGCTCGAGCGCGTCGCGGATCGCCCACGAGTAGTGCCCCCACGCCCCCGGGTTGACGATCACGCCGTCGGCCCAGTCGTAGGCCTCGTGGCACCAGTCGATGAACTCACCCTCGTGATTCGTCTGCCGGCAGCGCACGGTGGACTGGAGCTCGAGCGCCCACTGGTAGATCCGCGTCTCGAGCTCGGAGAGCCCGATGCCGCCGTACACCTCGGGATCACGATGCTCGAGCATGTCGAGATTGGCGCCGTTGAGGACGACGATCCGCATCGCCTGACCCTATGCGATGAGGGCATCGAGAGCCGCGCGGATGCGCTCCGGCTCGACGTCGGACGTCAGGCGAGGCTTCCCCGGCGCGTCGAGCACGACGAGACGGATCTCGCCGCCGCGAGCCTTCTTGTCTCGTTGCAACGCCGCCCAAGCGGCGTCACGGTCGACCTCGACCGGGGTCGTCTCGAGCACGTCCTCGACGCTGCGGGCGTCGTCGTCGAGCCCCGAGATGCGCAGCGCTGCGAGGAGACCGAGCGCGACCGCGTGACCGTGCGGAACCCGGTAGCCGGACGCTGCCTCGAGCGCGTGCGCGAACGTGTGACCGAGGTTGAGGTGCACCCGTTCGCCTCGCTCGTACGGATCGCGGAGGCAGACCGCCGCCTTGAACGCGGCGCAGCGCCGTACCTGCTCCACGGTGTCGTGCTTCCACAGCGGCTCGCCCGCGAGGAGGCCGGTCTTGACGACCTCCGCGAGGCCGTTCTGCAGCTCCTCGCCGGGCAGCGTGTCGAGGAGGGTCGTGTCGATGACCGTGGCTGTAGGCCAGTGGAACGCGCCTACGAGATTCTTCCCCTCCGGAAGATCGATCCCCACCTTCCCGCCGATCGCAGCGTCCACCTGCCCGACGAGCGTCGACGGCACCGCGATCCAGTCGATCCCGCGCATGTACGTGGCGGCAACGAAGCCGACGACGTCCGTCGTCGTGCCGCCACCGAGCGCGACGAGTGTCGAACCGCGGTCGAGCTGGAGCGCTCGCCAGAGACGCTCTGCTTCGGCTGCGGTCTTCGCACCGGCGACCAGGCGGGTCGGGACATCGTGGAGCTCGGCGACGCGTCCATCCGCGACGAGCGCGTCTCCACTCGCTTCATCGTGCGGCGCGAAGCGGATACCCGCGGCGGCCAGGAGCACGCCGTCGAGGTCACGCGCACTCGCATCGGCTGCTTCGTAGAGCGTCAGGCGCTCGTCGTAGAGCGCTCGGAACGCCTGCGGGTCGCGAGCAAGCGGCCGTCCGGTTCCGGACACGCGATCCCAGGCCTCGTCGGGTTCGATCTCGATGTGCACGCTCAGGGCGAGCTCGGCGAGCAACGTACGCGTGCGCTCCGAGGCCAGGGCGCCACCGCCGAGCTCGACGACCGCGAGCGGACGCCGCGAGAGCACGTCCGCCGTCGCCTCCTCCTCCAGCTCGCGAAAGGCCTGCCTCGCCGCGCGTCTCGAAGAGGTCGCCGACAGAAGTTCCCGATCGCTCTTCGACGACCGCATCGACGGATACGAATGGCCTGCCGAGCCGCTCGGCGAGAGGCGGGCCTAGCGTCGACTTCCCCGCGCCCATGAACCCGACGAGCACGAGGTGGCGTTCTAGGGCGTGCGCCACGCGATCCGCTCGAGGTAGGCGGCGTGCGCTCCGACGAAGTCGACCAGGGCGTCGCCACCGAACTTCTCGCGTGCGGCGCGCGCGAGCTCCCACGCCACGGCGGCCTCGGCGACGACCGCGAGCGCCTCGACCGCCTGGACGTCGCTTCGCTCGACGAGTGCCTCGCCCGGTTCGCCCGTCTCGAGGTCGACCGAGCGAAGCGGACGCATCAGCGTCGGAAGCGGCTTCATCGCAGCCCGGACGACGACGGGCTCGCCGTTGGTGACGCCAGCTTCGATACCTCCCGCGCGGTTCGTCGCGCGGCGGCGATCCGGCTCGATCTCGTCGTGCGCTTCCGAGCCGCGCGTGCGTGCGAGCGCGAAGCCGTCGCCGATCTCGACTCCCTTGACCGCCTGGACGCCCATCAGTGCGGCGGCGAGTCGTGCGTCCAGACGGTCAGACTTCTCGGCGTAGGAGCCGAGGCCCGGAGGAGCGCCTTCCGCCACGACCTCGACGACTCCGCCGAGCGTGTCGCGGTCGGCGCGCGCGGCATCGGTGGCCTCTCGCCAGTCGGCGTCATTGTCGACGCCACCGATCTCGACAACTCGTCCGGAAACCGTCACACCGATCTCTGCGAGCAGTCCCTTGGCGACGGCGCCCGCGGCGACGTGCACGGCGGTCTGCCTGGCGCTCGCTCGCTCGAGCGCGTTGCGAACGTCGTCGTGGCCGAACTTGAGAGCTCCGGCGAGGTCGGCGTGACCCGGACGGGGCAGCGTGACGGGCGACGTCCCCTTCCCAGTTGCCTCACCGGTCGGCGGCCACGGGCTCATCCCCCACTCCCAATTCGCGTGATCGCGGTTCCGGATGACGATCGCGAGCGGAGTTCCAAGCGTCACGCCGTGCCGAAGTCCCGCGAGAACGTCGACCTCGTCGGCCTCGAGCTGCTGACGCGGACTGCGTCCATAGCCCTCACGCCGACGCGCCAGATCGCGGTCGATGGCGTCCCGATCGAGCCGAAGCCCTGCAGGGAGGCCGGTGATGATCCCGACGAGTGCCGGACCGTGCGACTCACCTGCGGTCGTGAGCTCGAGCGTCACGTGTCCAAGCCTATGGCGTCCCTCATGACGTCGACCGGAGCTGCAAGGCCCGTCCAGAGCTCGAATGCGGCTGCCCCTTGCGCGAGGAGCACTTCCAGACCGGGCACGACTCGCGCGCCGGCCCGGCGCGCGGCAGCTGCAGTCGCCGTCTCGGGGTACGGGAGGTCGACGAGCGTCTGGCCGGCGTGGAGCTCCGACGACGACGGCGTCTCGTTCCGAGGTCGCGTTGATCACGAGGTCGGCGTCCGCGACGTCGGGTGGCCATGCGCCGCGGCGCGAGAACCGTCGCGCATGTGGGAGAGCCGCGCACGAAGGCAGCTGCCGTTCCGCCGTCACCGATGACCACCGGCTGCTGGAACGACAAGCCGCTCAGGATCGCCGTGTCGGTCGACAGCCCCTCGACACCGCCATCGCGGACGACGAGCGTGTTCACGGATGGAACGTCGGTGTCGCAATAGGCGGTGACTGAAAGCTTGTGCGGCGTCGTGACGTTCGCTCCGACGAACCCGAGCGCGACGAGGCCGCGCACCGCCTCCTCGAGTCGATCGGGCGCGTGTCGGCAACGCGACGTACGCCCAGTCGAGCCCGAGGGCTGCGAACGCGGCGTTGTGCATGCGCGGCGACAGTGAGTGCTCGACCGGCCAGCCGATGATGCCGACGAGCCGCGTGGATCCGGAGATCTCGGTCAGGCGTCCGTTCGCGCAATGTCAGCAGCCGCCGAATCCGTACTCGAGCGACTTCTGACAGAACTCGGACTCGCTCGCGGTGAAGAAGTGACGGTCGCTCTCGCCCTTGCGGACGAAGTAGAGGTAGTCGACTCGCGCGGGATTCGCGGCGGCACGCATCGACGCCAGCCCGGGATTCGAGATGGGCGTCGGCGGAAGCCCCAGGCGTTTCCGCGTGTTGTACGGATCGTTGCTCTCGAGATCCGACTCCTTGAGCGGCTCGGTGCCGGGCACGTCTCGGCCATATCGGATCGTCGCGTCGATGCCGAGCGGCATGCGGTTCCGCAGGCGGTTGTAGATGACTGCCGCAACGAGCCGCCGCTCATCCGGCGCAACGGCCTCCTTCTCGATCATCGACGCGATGATGAGGACGTCGTACGGCGTGAGGTTCTTCGATCGCGCGTAGCGGAGATCGACCTTGCGCCAGTTCCGCCGGAATGCCCGGAGCTGATCGCGAACCAGCCTCGCGGACGACGTGAGCTTCGTGAACTCGTACGTCGCCGGGAAGAGGAAGCCCTCGATCGACCGCCCAGCCCAGTCCTTGCGGAACTCCGCGGGCGGTACGCTGCGCTCCCTCGACGCTGCAGGTAGCCCGTTTCGCGTCAACCGCGGAGTGACCCCGCGCTTCTCGATCGCGATCTCACGCACGGCTGCAACCCGATCGGCCATGTCTCGGCGCGTGAACCCCTCCGGGAAGATGATCCGCAGGCGCGCGAGCGGCGGAGTCGTCTCGACCGCCGGACGCAGCCTCGTCGCCCATGCAGCCTGGCCGCGAGCGCCGCCGCGACCGAAGCACGACAGCGCAGCGAGTCGGCGGCTCACTGCTCGCCCGCATGACGCGAGATAGCTCTCGAGCAGGTGCGCTGCGGCACGCGCGTCCTCGTCGGCGCCGCCACCCTCGCGCGCGGCGATCACGGTCGTGAAGCGCTCGTCGTAGGTCTCGACGGGAACGTCGACGATCCCTCGGAGCGCGTCGACGAACGCCTCCGTCTCGAGCGCCTGTGCACCGCGCTCGCCGCGCAACGTCAACGGCAACCCGACGAGGACGCGCTCGACCTCGTGCTCACGCACGAGCGCTGCGATCTCGGAGAGACCGTCAGCTGACGCCGCGCGTGCCACGACACCGAGTGGCCGCGCGATCGTTCCCGTCGCATCCGAGACGGCGACGCCGGTGCGCGCGGCGCCGTAGTCGAGCGCGAGCACCTTCACAGCACGGCGACGATGAGCCGTTCGGCCTCAGCGAGCGCCTCGGGAAGCTTCTCGGGATCCTTCCCACCGGCCCGAGCCATCGTCGGCCTCCCGCCGCCGCCGCCGCCAACGATCGCAGCTGCCTCCCGAAGCACGTCGGAGGCGCTCACCTTCTCGGCGACCGACTCGTCGAAGTTCGCGACGAGATGCACCTTCCCGTCCTCGCTCGAGCCGAGCACGACCGCCGCAGGCGCGTGGCGCTGCTTGTAGCGGTCGGACAGCTCGAGCAGCTCGTCCGCGTCGAGGCCGTCGACCGGCTGGACGATGACGTTCACGCCGCCTTCGGCGCGGATCTCCGGCTCGGGAACGGCGATGCGGTCGTCCGCGACGGGAGCTGCTTTCGGCCCCTTGCGAAGCCTGTCCAGCTCGGTTCGGAGGACGGCGAGCTCGCGAGCCTGCTCGTCGAGGACAGCCCAGGCGGCGCCTGACGTGACGGCCTCGACCCGACGCACGCCAGCGCCGACCGAGCTCTCGGACAGAAGGACGAACGGGCCGATCTCGGCGCTCGATCCGACGTGGGTCCCGCCGCACAGCTCGAGCGAGTATCCGGGCACCTCGACGACGCGCACGATGTCTCCGTACTTCTCCCCGAACAGCATCGTCGCGCCGAGCCTCCGCGCCTCGTCGATCGGCGTCTCGAAGATGTGCACCGGCCGGTTCTCGAAGACGAGCTCGTTCACGCGGCGCTCGACCTCCTCTCGCTGCTCGGCGGTGAGCGCGCTGTCGTGCGTGAAGTCGAAGCGGAGCTTGTCGGGTCTCACCGCGGAGCCCGCCTGCCGTACGTGCTCGCCGAGCACGTCTCGCAGCGCCTGCTGCAGGAGGTGCGTGCCGGTGTGGTTCGCCATGGTCGGAAAGCGCACAGCCCACGGCACGCGCGCGCGAACGCGATCGCCCGCGGCGAAGCCCGACCCGCGGAAGAGAAGCGCCTGGTCGCCCTCGAGGCGATAGGCATCCACGAGCTCGGCAACGTCGCCGGAGCCGTCGTCGAGCTCGATCGTGCCGGCATCCGTCACCTGACCGCCGCCGGCCGGATAGAACGGCGACTCGCGCAGCTTCGCGAGGAAGTGGTCGTCGTCCACGACCTCGAGCGCGCCGATCTGCGTGATGACGTCGGTCTTCGTGTAGCCGACGAACTCGGTCGTGAAGTCCGCGGCGCGCGCGAAGTCGGCTGCGCGCTGAAGCTCGCTCGAGCCGCCGGCGCGCGAGACGTCGCGATGCCGGTCCATCTCGATGCGGTAGCCGTCGACGTCGACGGCCTGGCCCCGCTCCTCGGCGAGCTCGACCGTGAGCTCGAGCGGAAATCCGTACGTCGCGGCGAGCGTGAAGGCCTGCTCGCCCGAGATCGGCTCGTCGGAGCCGATCTCCTCGAAGAGCTTGAGCCCGCGCTCGAGCGTCTCGAGGAACCGCTCCTCCTCGAGCCGAAGGACGCGTCCGATCTCATCGGCGTTCTCGGCGAGCTCCGGGTAGGCATCGGCCATCTGCTCGACGACCACGCCGGAGAGGCGATGCACGTCATGTAGGCCGATCCGCTGCGCCTGCTGCACCGCGCGGCGGATGATGCGTCGCAGGACGTAGCCGCGCCCCTCGTTCGACGGCGTCACCCCGTCGCCCGACGAGGAACGTCATCCCGCGTCCGTGGTCGGCCATGATCCGATGCGCCTTCGTGGCCGCCGGCGAGTCGCCGTAGGCGATGCCCGACTCGGTCGGCGATCCAGTCCATGATCTGGCGATAGCCGTCCGTCTCGTAGACGGACATGACGTCCTGCAGAATCGCCGCGCCGCGCTCGAGACCGAGGCCGGTGTCGATGTTCTCCTTCGGGAGCGGCGTCAGCGTGCCGTCGGCGTGCAGCTCGTACGACATGAAGACGAGGTTCCAGAACTCGAGGAAGCGATCGCAGCGCGTGCACGCCGGCGCGCAGTCGGGCTCGCCGCAGCCGTGCTCCTCGCCCCAGTCGTAGTAGATCTCCGAGTCGGGCCCACACGGCCCGGGACCTCCGACGGACCAGAAGTTCTCCGAGGTCGGCAGCGGGACGATCCGCTCCGACCGGCATCCCGACCTTGCTGCCACAGCTCGATCGCGACCTCGTCCGGGCCGAGCTTCAGCTGCGGATCGCCGGCGTGGACGGTGACCCAGACGCGCTCCCAGTCGAGCTTCATGTGCTCCTGGACGAACTCGCGTCGCGAACGCGATCGCGCCTTCCTTGAAGTACTGCCCGAACGAGAAGTTGCCGAGCATCTCGAAGAACGTGAGGTGGTGCCCGTCGAGCCCGACCTCGTCGATGTCGACGGTCCGGAAGCACCTTCTGCGACAGCGTCGTCAGCGAGCGCGGGCGGCGGCTCCTGACCGAGGAAGAACGGCATCTGCGGCTGCATTCCCGCTGTGACGAGGAGCGTCGAGTCGTCGCCGGCGCGCGGGACGAGCGAGTACGACGGGCAGCGGAGATGGCCCCGCTCCTCGAAGAACGAGAGGAAGCCCTCGCGCAGCTCGGCGGTCGTGCGCATCACGGGATTCTACGAGCGGTGTCGCACGCAGCCGGACGCGGCTACGCGGCCGGAGGCGGGTCTTCCGACGCCGCCTGGCCTGCGTTGCGAAGCTCCTCGTCGAGCTCGCTCTCGCGCTGCGCGGCTGCGTCCTTGGCGACACGAACCGCCTCACCCGCATCGCGTCGCGCGCGGAACGCCGACACGCCGTGCGACAGGCCGGAAGCGAAGCCGCTGACCTTCTTCACGGGCGTCGTGATCGCGGTCGAGACCGCGCGGACCGCCGTGTCGGCGCTGTCGGCCATCGAGACGGCGCTGTCCGTCACCGTGTCGAGCTTGTCGAGCTGGTCGTTCACGCGATCGACGGTTCCGCCCGCCTTGACGACGACCGGCAGCGCGTCGCGCTCGGCGCCCTTGATGAACGACGAGAGCCGGCCGAACGTGCCTCCCATGCGGACGAACAGGTAGAGGAGCCCGGCGCCACTCGCGATGAAGAACGCCGCCAGGGCGTAGTCGAGGATGTCACCGGCCGATGTCGCGAGGAGGTTCACGGGCGGCAATCCTAGATGCTCGGTTCAGGCGGCGTCCGTGATCGACGCCTGCGCCGACCACCGCATCGTCGTCGTACAGGACAGCGAACTGACCGCGCGCGACGCCGAACACGGGCTCGGCGAGATCGAGCGCGAAGCCGTCGGCAGTCTCGGTGACGGTCGCAGCGACGGCCTCGGAGCGGTACCGCACCTTGACCCGGGCGTCTGCGACGCGCACATGGAGATGTCCTCGAGCCTCGATCGACGTCACTGCGAGGCGGTCGCGGGCTCCAACCGTCACGGTGTTCGTCGCCGCGTCCGTGCGCAGGACGTAGAGCGGCCGCGTTCCGTTGACGCCCAACCCGCGCCGCTGGCCGGGCGTGAACTTCCAGTGACCGTCGTGGGCTCCCAGCGGCGGCGCCGTCCTCTCCGACGATCGCTCCCGCGTTCACGCGTAGGCCCTGACGCTCGAGGAACGCGCGGTAGTCGTCGCCACCCAGGAAACAGGCCTCCTGGCTCTCGCGCCGAGCCGCCGCAGCCAACCCCGCGTCCGCCGCCTCGACACGCGTCTCCGCCTTCGTCTGCTCGCCGAGCGGAAACCGCACATGCCGGAGCAGCGCGGGATCGACGGCCGCGAGCATGTAGGACTGATCCTTGTGCTCGTCGGCCGCGCGTGCGACCAGCCGGAGCCCGTCCCGCTCGACGATGCGGGCGTAGTGACCCGTCCACAGCTCGTCTGCGCCGGCACGCCTTGCAAATGCCACGAGCTCGTCGAATCGAAACGCCCCGTTGCAGCGCATGCACGGATTCGGCGTCTCCCCCGCTTCGTAGGCATGTGTGAATGGATCGACGATCGCGTGCTTGAACTCCTCCCGCAGGTCGAGCGTCACGTGCGGGAGCCCGCGCTCGTGGCACGCCGCCCGCGCCGCTGCGACCGCGGCCGGCGAGCAGCATGCGCGCTCGGTGTCGGGCGCAGCCGGGTCCTGCCAGAGCCGGAGCGTCACACCGATCGCGTCCGGCCCGGCGCGGACGAGCGCGACGGCACTGTCGACCCCGCCGCTCATCGCGACGGCAACGCGCCCGGGACGAGGTGTCGCCGTGAACGCAGGGCCAAGTGCGGACGCGAGTGCCTCGACCGCGAGCGGATCGCCGCCGACTGCGGCCGCCTCGACGAGCGTCAACCCTTCGAGCGAACGGTCGAGGCCCGGCGCATCGGCAGCGACGATCTTGTCGTCGTCGACCGCCAGCCGGACTGCTGCCCATGCATCGCCCGCGCGTCGCGTCTCCGAAGACTTCCGTGCTCATCGGACCAGGCTAGAGGAACCTGCGCGGCGATCCGGTCGCGAAGCGACCGGCTTCAGGGATCTTCGCGCGACCGGAAGTCGGCGCTAGCCGATTTCCGGTCTTGCGCAGTGCAAAAAAGTGCTCCACCCTGCCGATGAATCCACGGCCGTTGCGAACCTGGCGAGCCAGGTGGGTGCCGTGCGGAGCGTCGGCAACGCCTAGCTCCGACTCCGACTCCCTTTACGTGTCTGTTGGTTCACGTAGAGACCGTGGCCACGCACAGGGTCGAGCATCGCCGATCCTAGCCGCTGCCGCCGCTTGTCGCGAAGCGCCATTCGAGCTCGACCGTTCCGTCGATCCCGAGCTTCTGCGCGAGCGCCTCCGTCACCTCGAGCTGGCGTCCGGGCTCGACGAGCGCGTTGTCGATCACCTCTGTGAGCACCTGCTTGTCGCCGGAGCGCAGGATCACCTTCGCGCCGCACGGCAGCACGGGATGCGTCACGCCGAGCGACTGGGGCGCGAGAACCTGGCCGCACGTCGTGCGCTGCGCGTCGCCCGTTGCGCCGCGCGACCCCGCGAACGCAACGTTCCAGCCGGCGGGCGCGGGAGCGCTCGTCAGCGCGGCCGCACCGGCATCGGTCCCGCGCTGCGCGACGATCGCCATTGCACCGACGGCGGCGAGGAGCGCGATAGAGCCGAGCACGACGAGTCGCTGCGCGAGGATGTCAGGCACGGGCGCTAGTGTGGCTGAGCGCGATGGCGCGGCTACGCGGGCGGGTCGACGAGTCGGATACCGAGCTCGCGCAGTTGCCCGTCAGGGACCGCGGACGGCGCGCCGGTCAGCGGATCGGAGCCGCTCGCGACCTTCGGGAAGGCGATCACCTGGCGGATGTTCGGCTCGCCCGCCATCAGCGCGACGAAGCGCTCGATCCCCATCGCGAACCCGCCGTGGGGCGGCGCTCCCATCGCCAGCGCCTCGAGCAGGAACGCGAACTTCTCGTGCGCCTCCTCGTCGCGCATCCCCATCGTCCTGAACACGTCGCCCTGGATGTCCGGGCGATGGATCCGAATCGAGCCCGAGCCGAGCTCCCACCCGTTCCAGATCAGGTCGTAGTGCTGGCTCAGCGCGCTTCCGGGGTCGCCGGCGACTCGCTCCTCGTGCCCGGCGATCGGGCGCCGTGAAGGGGTGATGGAGAAACGTCCAGTTGCCGGTCTCCTCGTCACGCTCGAAGAGCGGGAAGTCGATCACCCAGTGGAAGAGATCCTCGTCCGACGCGAGCCCGAGCTCACGATCGAGATGGACGCGGAGGCCGCCGAGCACGCGCGCGACAGTCGCCTCGTCGCCGGCTGCGAAGAGCGCGGTCGAGCCCGGCTCGCTCCGGAATGCCTCGAGCTCCGCCTCGGAGAGGAACTTCGCGATCGGCGACCGCACCTCGTCGCCGTCGTAGACCAGGTACGCGAGACCCTTGGCTCCCCACTCCTTCGCGACCTCCTCGAGCCGCTGCAGCTCCGTCCGCGAGAACGCGCGCGGCGCGACGAGGAAGCGCACGGTCTCGGCAGTTGCGAAGACGCCGAACTCGGAGCCGCGCGTCACCTCGGTCGCATCCTGGATCTCGAGGCCGTAGCGCAGATCTGGCTTGTCGGTGCCGTACCGAGCGAGCGCCTCCGCGTACGTCAGGCGCGGAAACGGCCGTGTCGGTGCCTCTCGCCCGAGAGCTCGAGAACGCGTTGACGACGACCTGCTCGAGCACGTCGAGCACGTCCTCGCGCTCGACGAACGCCAGCTCGAGGTCGAGCTGCCGGAACTCGAACTGGCGGTCCGCGCGCAGATCCTCGTCTCGCCAGCAGCGTCGCGATCTGGTAGTAGCGGTCGATGCCCGCCGATCATGCAGAGCTGCTTGAAGATCTGCGGCGACTGTGCGAGCGCGAAGAAACGGCCCGGCTGAAGACGCACGGGAACGACGAAGTCCCGAGCGCCCTCCGGGGTCCCGCGCGTCATGCTCGGCGTCCAGACGTCGATGAAGCCGAGACCGTCCATCGTCTGTCGAATCGACGAGATGACGGAGTGCGACATGCGCATGCTTCGCTGCATCCTGTCGCTACGCAGGTCGAGCCAGCGGTAGCGGAGGCGCAGCGTCTCGTCGACGCCCTCCTCGTCGAGCTGGAACGGGAGCGGCGTCGAGCGCGAGACGATCTCGAGCTCGTCCACCTGGAGCTCGACCGCGCCGGTCGGCATCGCCCCGTTCACCGTTTCGGGCGAGCGCGCGACGACCTCACCGCGGGCACGAAGGACGAACTCGTTGCGGATCTCCTTGGCGAGCTCGGCGGCGGCGGCCGAGCGCTCCGGATTGATCACGAGCTGCGTGACGCCGGTGTGGTCGCGAAGGTCGACGAAGACGAGCCCACCGTGATCGCGCCGGCGCGCAGCCCAGCCCGAGAGCGTGAGCACGTCGCCGACGTGCGTCGAGCGCGGCTCGCCGCACATGAGATCGCGCCAGATCATCCCGACAGTCTGTCGAGAAGCTCGTCGTGGGCGACGGTGACATCGGCGCTGCCTGCGCGACGAATCGTCGCGTCGGCGGGACCGACGACCACCGTGACGTCGGCTCCGACGCGGCCGGCCTGGGTCAGCTGGCCCTTGAGCGAGCGGCCCGCATAGTCGGTCTCGCTCGCAATCCCACGTCGGCGAAGCTCGGCGAGCAAAGCTGCGACGCGCTCGCGCGGCGCGCCCTCGTCGAGGGCGATGAACACGTCCGTGGACGGAGGCTCCGCGTCCGCGATTCCCTCCTCCTCCAGCGCGAGGATCAGACGCTCGATGCCGGCTCCGAAGCCGACGCCCGGAGTCGGCGGCCCGCCGATCTCCTCCACGAGGTAGTCGTAGCGGCCTCCACCCGAGAGCGTCGCGTTCTCGTTCTCCAGCGGCCCGACGAACTCCCAGGTCGTGCGCGAGTAGTAGTCGAGCCCGCGAACGAGCGTCGGAACGAGGCGATACGCGACGCCCGTCGCGTCGAGATCGCGCCGGACGACGGCGAAGCGCTCGACGCATGCCGCGCAGAGCGACTCGCCGATCTTCGGCGCTTCGTCCAGCGCGGCGCGAGCCGGCTCAGGCTTCGCCTGGTAGTTGTCGAAGACGCGCAGTGGGCTCGTCGCAGCCTTCTCGCGAGTGGCCTCGTCGAGGCGCTCGGCATTCGCCTCGAGCCAGTTCCGCAGAGCCTCGAGGTACGCCGGGCGGCACTCGCGGCAGCCGATCGAGTTGAGCTCGAGGTGGTACTGCGTCAGGCCGAGGCGACGGAGCAGGGCGTCGTAGAGCTGGATGAGCTCGGCGTCGACCGACGGATCGTCGCTCCCGATCGCCTCGACGGACGCCTGCCAGTGCTCGCGGTGGCGACCACGGCCGGGTGCTCCGTAGCGGTACATGGTCGCGATCGTGAAGAGCTTCGCGGGCTGCGGCTCGCGGTGGAAGCCGTGCTCGACGTACGCGCGGCAGATGGGCGCGGTCGCCTCCGGGCGCAGCGTGAGCGACCGATCAGAGCGATCCGCGAACGTGTACATCTCCTTCTGGACGACGTCCGAGCCCGAGCCGGAGGTTCGCTCGAAGAGCGCCGTGTCCTCGAAGACCGGGGTTTGGATCGGGCGATAGCCGTAGAGCGCGCACAGCCGCTCGATCTCCGACGTGACGCGCGTCCAGAGCGGCTGCTCCGAGGGAACGACGTCGTGCGTGCCGCGCGGTCGCTCGATTCGTGCCTCGCGGCTCACTCCACCGCGCTCCGCACGCAGGTCGGCGAGGAACGGATTCCGCGCGAGCTCCGCGCCCAGCGTCGTGATCGGCCCGTGGCCGGGGTACACGGCCGTCTCGGGCGGCAGCGTGTCGACGAGCATGCGAATCGACCCGAGCAGCGTGTCCCAGTCAGCACCCGGAAGATCGGTGCGCCCGACCGACCCGGCGAAGAGCACGTCGCCGGAGAAGAGAGCGCCGTCCGCGTGGTAGGCGACGTGAGCCGGCGAGTGGCCGGGGACGGGCAGCACGTCGAAGGCGATACCCGCGACCTCGAGCAGTCTCGCCGCCGGCGAGAACAACCTCCGGCGTGTGGGCTCGCAGAGTCAGTCCGACCGGCGTGACCCCCTGCGGGCTCTCGAGGAGCATCCGCTCGCCCTCGGGCATGTGCACAGCCGCGCCTGTCCCCTCTGCGAGGTCGGCGACACCGAGCAGATGGTCGAAGTGGCCGTGCGTGACGAGGATCGCGGCGCACTGTGCACCGAAGCGAGCAAGCGTCAGCCTGATCTCGGTCGCGTCACCGCTCGGGTCGACCACGACGGCCTCGCTCGAGCCGGCCTCGGCCCGGACGATGTAGCAGTTCGTCCCGATCGGTCCGAGCGAGAGCTGATCGACGCGCAGCGCCATAGCGACCCGCCGTCAGCTCCCACGCCGTCCGTCGGACTGCTGACGCGCGGCCCGGCGCTGAGCCGTGCGATAGAAGAAGCGATCGAGGAAGTAGCTGAACGGGATGAAGATCGCGACGATCAGGAGGGTCTGCGTGATCTTCGTCGCAATCGGCTGCTCGGGCGAGAGCAGAAGCACGGTGCCGAACATGATCGGCGCGAAGATGGCCCCACGTTTGAACGTGCGCTGCCACGACGGGGCCTGTGGGTCGCGCCGCGACGCGCTCGTACGCCCGGCGCGCTTCTCGGTCGAAGCGCCCTCGGGATCGACCTCGTTGCCCTCGTCGTCGACCCACACGTAGTCGTGGCGGTGCTCCTTTGCGCGGCGGCGTCGCTGCTTCTTCGTGGCCATCGGGTCGATTATGCCGGGGGACTCCAGGCGATCTTCCCGCCTGCGATCACCGTGTGCACCACGGCGCCACCCAGGTGATAGGCGAGATGCCGCCAGTCGTCGGCCGCGATGAGGACGACGTCGGCGTCGTAACCCGCCGCAAGCCGGCCCTTCCGGTCCGCACGCGCGAGGACATGTGCCGCGTTCACCGTGCACGCCGAGAGCGCCTCCTCGGGAGCGAGTGACAGCTGCATCGCCGCGAGCGAGCACACGAGCGGAAGGCTCTCGCAGAACGCACTGCCGGGGTTGAAGTCCGTCGCGAGCGCGACCGCGGCCCCCGCGTCGACGAGCGCGCGCGCCGGCGGCATCGGTCGCCCGAGAAACAGGGCACTGGCAGGCAGGAGCACACCGGTCACGTCACTCCGCGCGAGCACAGCCACGCCCTCCTCCCCGGTGGCCTCGAGGTGGTCGACCGACCGCGCGCCGAGCTCGATCGCGAGCCCGATCGCGCCCGACTCCGTGAACTGGTCTCCGTGCAGCCTTAGCGCGAGGCCGGCGTTGCGGCACGCCGTCAGATAGCGACGAGCCTGCTCGACGTCGAATGCGCCGCGCTCCAGAAAGACGTCCGCAGCTTCGGCGATCTGTCGCGGCTTCGGGTAGCACGTCCGCCAGAAGGAAGTCGACGTATGCGTCGCCTCCTTCATCAGCGAACTCCGGCGGAACTGTGTGCGCGCCGAGCCACGTCGGCACCCCGCCGGCGTCGCGGATCGCGCGCAGCTGCGTGAGCTCGGTCTCCCGATCGAGCCCGTACCCCGACTTCGCCTCGAACGTCGTCGTGCCCGCGCGCAGCATCCAGCCGACATGCTCGGCGAGTGCTTCGGCGAGCCCGGACGCGCCGGCCGCACGCGTCGCACGGACGGTGGAGAGGATCCCTCCGCCGCGCGCATGGAGCTCCTCGTACGTGGCACCGCCCGCGCGGAGCGAGAACTCGTCGACGCGATCGCCCGCGAAGCACGCGTGCGTGTGACAGTCGACGAGGCCAGGGATCGCCGACAGCCCGCGACCGTCGATCTCCTCGACGTCGCCGTCGAGCGGTCCGAGGTCGCGCATCCGACCGACTGCCTCGATCCGCCCGCCTTCGCAGAGCACGTAGGCGTCGTGGGTCACGGCGACGTCGCGTAGTGCTGCGCCGCGGAGCGGGGCATCGGTTCCGGCCGGGCTGGCGACCTGCGCGAGGTCGCGGACGAGAAGCCGCCCGCCGGGATCCCCCAGGCCTGAGGTCACGCGCCGGCGCCGGCGACCGACGGAAGGTCCATCGCGTACTCGCGGGCGGAAGCGAGCGCCTCGTCGTAGCCCGCGTCGGCGTGGCGCACGACGCCCATCCCCGGATCGGTCGTGAGCACGCGCTCCAGCCGCTCGGATGCGGCATCGGTGCCGTCCGCGAGAACGACCATGCCGGCGTGGATCGAGTTGCCGATCCCGACGCCGCCGCCGTGGTGAACGCTCACCCAGGTCGCTCCGGCCGCCACGTTGACGAGCGCGTTGAGAATCGGCCAGTCGGCGATAGCGTCGGACCCGTCGCGCATGGCTTCGGTCTCCCGGTACGGCGACGCGACCGAGCCGGCGTCCAGGTGGTCGCGCCCGATGACGACTGGGGCCGACACCGCGCCCGAGCGAACGAGCTCGTTGATCGCGAGGCCTGCCTTCGCCCGATCGCCGTAGCCGAGCCAGCAGATCCGAGCCGGGAGCCCCTGGAACGCCACGCGCGCCGGAGCGAGCTCGAGCCACCGCTGCAGAAGCGCGTCGTCCGGGAACAGAGAGCCGAGCTCACTGTCGATCACATCGATGTCGCCCGCCTCGCCCGACAGCACGGCCCACCGGAACGGCCCGATCCCGCGACAGAACAACGGTCTGATGTACGCCGGGACGAATCCCGGATATGAGAAAGCATCCGTCAGTCCCGCGTCATGGGCCTCCCCTCGCAGGTTGTTGCCATAATCGAAAACGTAGCAACCCGCTCGGACGAACTCGGTCATCGCGCGCACGTGCGCCACGATCGACTCACGCGCCAGCCGGATGTACCCGTCGGGGTCGCGCTCGCGGAGCGCCGCCGCTTCTTCGAACGGCACCTCCGCCGGCACGTACCCGGTCAGCGGGTCGTGCGCTGCCGTCTGATCGGTGACGAAGTCGAAGTGCTCACCCCGCGCGGCGAGCTCGGGGAAGACGATCGCCGCGTTGCCGCGCAGGCCGACCGACAGGGCACGGCCCTCGCGTGCCGCAGCCCGCACGCGGGCGAGCGCGTCGTCCAGCGAGTCGGCAGCCTCGTCGAGATATCGGGTCTGCGAGGCGCCGCTCGATCCGGCTCGGGTCGACCTCCACGCACAGGATCGACGCACCGGCCATCGTCGCTGCCAGCGGCTGCGCGCCGCCCATGCCTCCGAGACCTGCCGTGAGAATCGTCTTGCCGCTCAGGTCTGCCGACCCGAAGTGCTGCTCGCCGGCAGCTGCGAACGTCTGGTACGTCCCCTGGAGAATGCCCTGCGTTCCGATGTAGATCCAGCTGCCCGCCGTCATCTGGCCGAACATCGTCAGACCCTCGGCCTCGAGCCGCCGGAACTCGTCCCAGGTCGCCCACCGGGGTACGAGCAACGAGTTCGCGATCAGCACACGCGGTGCCCACTCACCGGTCCGGAACACCGCGACCGGCTTGCCGCTCTGGACGAGCAGCGTCTCGTCCTCGCGGAGGCGCAGCAGCGTGCGGACGATGTCCTTCAATGCCGCGTGGTTGCGCGCGGCCCGACCGGAGCCCCCGTAGACGACGAGGCGCTCCGGATGCTCGGCGACCTCGGGGTCGAGGTTGTTCAGAAGCATGCGAAGCGGCGCCTCCGTCTGCCACGAGAGGGCGTTGAGCGCACGACCGCGCGGAGCGCGGACCGCGCTCAGATCGCCGCAGAGCGCCTCGACCGTCGCGTCCGTCATGCGAGCGCGCCGACCTCGGACTCCGCCGCGGCGAGGATCTCGCCCGAGCGGATCGCGTCGGCCACGAGCTCGATGTCCGCGCTCAGCGATCGATCCTCGACGAGCCGGGGCGAAATGCGCGCGAACGGCGTCGTGGACCGCTCGCACGCCGCCCCCCGGCTGCAGCGGCGCGAGGAACTCGATGGCCTGCGCGCCGGCGAGGAGCTCGATGGCGAGCGCGTGCTCGGCGTTGTCGAGCACGCGGAGCGCCTTCAAGCCTGCCGCGTTCCCCATCGACACGTGATCCTCCTGGCCGGCGCTCGTCGGGATCGAGTCCACGCTCGCCGGGTGCGCGAGCACCTTGTTCTCCGAGACGAGCGCGGCGGCGACGTACTGCGGGATCATGAACCCGGAGTTGAGCCCGCCCTCCTCGACGAGGAACGGAGGAAGACCTTCGGACAGCGTCGGGTTGACCATCCGCTCGACGCGGCGCTCGGAGATGCTCGCGAGCTCGGCGACGGCCATCGCGAGCGCGTCGAGCGCGAACGCGAGCGGCTGGCCGTGGAAGTTCCCCGCCGAGACGATCAGGCCGTCCTCGACGAGCACGAGCGGGTTGTCGGTCGCGGCATTCAGCTCGACGGCGACGGTCGCCTCCACGTAGTCGATGAGGTCGCGGCTGGCCCCATGCACCTGCGGCGCGCAGCGCAGCGAGTAGGCGTCCTGCACCCGGCCGCACCAGCGGTGCGACTCGATGATCGCCGAGCCGTCGAGCAGACGCCAGACGTTCGCAGCCGCTTCCTGCTGGCCCTTGAGCGGCCGAGCGCGGTGCACCGCGGGCAGGAAGCTCGTCCTCGAGCCCTGGAGCGACTCGAGCGAGAGCGCACAGGCGAGATCGGCAGTCGCGGCGAGTCGACGTGCTCTCACGACCCCGAGTGACGCCATGGCCGCCATGAACTGCGTCCCGTTGACGAGCGAGAGCCCCTCCTTGCTCGCGAGGCGAATCGGCTCGAGCCCGACCGCGCGCAGCGCCTCCGCGCCGCCGACGAGCTCGCCCTCGACCGTCGCCTGCCCCTCGCCGACGAGCGGCAGGGCGAGGTGAGCGAGCGGCGCGAGGTCTCCGCTCGCACCCACGGAGCCCCGCGCGGGGACGTGCGGGAGCACGCCCCTGTTCAGGCACTCCAGCAGCAGCTCGACTGTCACGATGCGCGCCCCGGAGAACCCCTTCGCAAGCGCGTTCGCGCGGAGGAGCATCGCCGCGCGCACGACGTCGTCCGGATACGGCTCGCCGACTCCACACGCATGGCTTCGCAGGAGACGGAGCTGCAGCTCCTCGCCCAGCTCCTCCGGAATGTGCGCAGAGACGAACCTGCCGAACCCCGTATTCACGCCATAGGTGTGCTCGCCCCGGACGCCGTCGACGAGCTCGCGGGCAGAGCGCATCCGCGCTCTCGCAGCGTCGCCGAGCTCAGCCTTCACCCCGTCAACAGCGACCGCCCACACCTCCGGGAGGGTGAGGTCCTCCCCGGTCAGGACGATCGTGTCGGCCACTCCGCGAGTCTAGAGCGGAGCACCGTCTCGAGCACCTGCGACGCGTCGACCCCTGGAAGCTCCGCGCCGGCACTGGCGGCGGCGGCTACGACCCGCTCCGGGACGAGCCCCACGAGCTCGCCGCCGCTGACCGAGACGCCGTGTGCGCCGGCCTCTCGCCGCACCCGCTCGACGACGTCGTGCAGGGGTGCCGCATCGACGTCGATCACGTTCATGCTGACCTGTGTCCGACCGGAGCCGGGCAGGCGGAGCCCGATCGCCTGCACGCCGCGCATCCCCCCACTCGACTCTCGGACGGAAGCCGCGACGGCCTGAGCGATCCGAACGTCATCCGTCGTCAGGTCGAGGTTGTAGGCGACGAGTGCGTGCCGAGCCCCGACCAGCACGGCTCCTGACCGGGGATCGATCTCGCGAGGCCCTTCGTCCGGGACGAGCTCTCCTGCGTCGACGCGTCGCCGGAGCTCGTCGAGACCTCCACGCCGGAAGTACGCGGGGCGGCGCTCCTCTCCGACCTCGCCGTAGAGAAAGACGGGGAGCCGCAGCTCCTCTCCGACTCGGGCGGCGACGAGGCGGGCCGCGGACTTTGCGCGCTCCATCGACTCGGGCGCGAACGGCACGACGGGGACGACATCGACCGCTCCGACCCGCGGGTGGACACCGACGTGCTCGCGGAGATCGATGCGTTCGACGGCAGCCGCGATCCCCGCCAGGAGCGACTCGAGCAGGTCGTGCTCCTCGGCTGCGAGCGTGAAGACCGAACGGTTGTGGTCGGCATCCGAGTGGGTGTCGAGAAGCACCGCGTTCCGGCCGAAGGCCGCGCCGATCGCCGAGACCACCTCGGCTCTCCGCCCTTCTGACGCGTTGGGCACGGCCTCGAGCACGATCCGTACCCTACGAAGCCGTGCCCGACGAGGAGCCACGAAGCACGCCCGACAGCGGATGGCGCACGTTCGTGCGCCTTCTCGGCTTCCTGCGCCCGTACCGAGCGTCGCTCGCCGTCTCCTCGCTGCTCGCGATCCTCTCGCAGATCGCGGGCGTCCTCGTACCCGTGCTGACGGGCGTCGTCATCAACGAGGTCAGCGGCGGAGCGGACACCCAGCTGCTCGTCCTCGAGGTCGGCGCGATCATCCTGCTCGGGCTCGTCAAGGGCGCCCTCATGTACGGCCGGCGCGTGATCTCGGGGAGGCAGGCGCTCGGGGTCGAGTACGACATGCGCGACGAGCTGTACTCGCACTTCCTCCGACTGTCGTTCGGCTTCTACGACCGCAGTCAGACCGGCCAGCTCATGTCGCGCGCCACGATCGACCTGCAGTCCGTGCGCTTCTTCCTCGGCTACGGCCTCATCTTCTTCGCGCAGCACGTGGTGACGATCCTCGTCGTCACGGCGGTGCTCTTCTTCTACAGCTGGCAAGCTCGCGCTCGTCGCGCTGGCGATCACACCGATCATCGCGCTGACCGCCTACCGCTACAGCCGCGTTGCGCAGCCCGTCCTGCGCGACGTCCAGCAGACCCTCGCCGAGGTCGCGATCGTCGCCGAGGAGTCGATCACGGGCGTCCACGTCGTCAAGTCGTTCGCGCAGGAGGAGCGGCGGGCCGCGCACTTCGATGCCGCAGCGAACACCGTCTTCGAGAGGACGATCGACGCCAACCGGCAGCGCGCGCTCTACGTGCCGCTGCTCACGTTCCTGCCGCTCATCGCTCAGGCGCTCGTGCTGTTCGCCGCGGGTCGGATGGTCATCTCCGGATCGCTCTCGCTCGGGGCGTTCTTCAGCTTCAACCTCCTGCTCGCCATGCTCGTGATGCCGCTGCGGATGCTCGGGATGTGGATCGGGCAGGCGCAGCGGGCGATCGCCGCGGGGCGGCGTATCTTCGAGATCCTCGACGAGCCCGAGGAGATCGCAGATCGCGCCGGCGCGCTCGAGCTCCCAGCCGGCCCCGGGCAGCTCGTGTTCGAGAACGTCACGTTCGGCTACGACCGCGAGCGACCGGTCGTCGAGGCCGTCGATCTCGAGCGTGCCCGCCGGGGGCACCGTGGCCCTCATCGGCCCCACCGGCTCGGGGAAGACGACGCTCGCCGCACTCGTGCCGCGCTTCTACGACACGACGGCCGGTCGCGTGCTGGTCGACGGCGTCGACGTCCGCGACCTGGCGCGCCGCTCGCTCCGTCGGGAGATCGGCGTCATCTCACAGGACCCGTTCCTCTTCTCGACATCGATCCGCGACAACATCGCGCTCGGCATGCCCGACGCGCCGTTCGAGGCGGTCGAGGCAGCCGCGCAGGCGGCGCAGGCCCACGAGTTCGTTCTCGAGCTGCCGCACGGCTACGACACCGTCGTCGGCGAGCGGGGCATCACGCTCTCCGGAGGTCAGCGACAGCGCATCGCGATCGCCCGGGCGCTGCTCATCGACCCGCGCATCCTCATCCTCGACGACGCCACGGCCTCGGTCGACGCGACGACCGAGGCCAGGATCCGCGCGGGCCTGCGCGAGGTGATGCGCGGGCGAACGACGATCATCATCGCCCACCGGCTGTCCACGATCGCACTCGCGGACGAGGTGGTCGTCCTCGACCACGGGCGGATCGTCGCTCGCGGGCACACAGGCCGAGTTGCTCGAGACGAGCCCCGTGTTCCGCGAGATTCACGAGCACGGGCTCCTGCAGCAGGTGGTCGCAGGATGAAGGTCTGGCAGTTCGGAAGCCATCTCACGGACGAGCGGGGCGCACAGATCGAGGACTGGTCGTGGCGCCAGACGCGCCGGCGAGTCCGCGTGCTCCTCCGCCTCGCACGCCCGTACCGCGCCCGAACGGCTCTCGCAATCGCCACCCTCGTCGCATATACGGGCGTCGCCCTCCTCCCGCCGTATCTGTCGAAGCTCGCCGTCGATGACGGCATCGAGGCCGGCGATCTCCACACGCTCTCGCTCGTCGTCGTCGCCTTCGTGGCCGCGGGCATCGCGGCCTTCGTCCTGTCCGGCGCTCAGACGTACTTCACCGGCTGGGTCGGCGAGCGGGCGCTCGCCGATCTCCGCATCCAGCTCTTCGGCCACCTGCAACGCCTGTCGCTCGGCTACTACGAGCGCAACCGGACAGGTGCGATCGTCAGCCGGATCACGAATGACGTCGAGGCGCTCGACCAGCTCGTCACGGACGGCATCTCGAGCCTCGTGCAGAACTCGCTCGTCCTCGTCGGGACGATCGTCGTTCTGTTCCTGCTCGACTGGCGCCTCGCCCTCGCGACGCTCCTCGTCCTTCCTCTCATGGCTCTCGCGACGGGCTGGTTCCGCTCGCGCTCGAACCGCGCCTACAAGAGTGTGCGCGAGCGACTCGGCCTGGTTACGGCGACCCTCGCCGAGGACATCTCCGGGATGCGCGTCGTGCAGTCGTTCACGCGCGAGCCGACGAGCCAGACCACGTTCCGCGGCGTGAACGAGCGCTACCGCGAGTCCAACTACGAGACGGTCGTCCTCAACGGGATCTACTTCCCGGCGGTCGACATCCTCTCGTCGGTCGCCACCGCCATCGTCCTCGGGCTCGGAGGCTGGCTCGTCGTCGACGGCAACATGACGATCGGCACGCTGCTCGCGTTCACGCTCTACCTCGGGAACTTCTTCGATCCCGTTCAGCAGCTGTCACAGCTCTACAACACGTTCCTGTCGGCGACCGCGGCGCTCGATCGGATCACCGCCGTCCTCGACGAAGAACCGGACATCGTGGACGCATCGACCGCACGCGAGCTCGGACGCATCGACGGCCACGTTCGCTTCGACCACGTCCGCTTCGGGTACGGCGACCTCCCGGACGTCCTCCACGACTTCGATCTCGACGTGCCCGCGGGAACGACCGTCGCGCTCGTCGGCCACACCGGCGCCGGGAAGTCGACGATCGCAAAGCTGCTCGCGCGCTTCTACGACCCGCGGGCCGGCGTGCTCACGATCGACGGCACCGACCTGCGCGACGTGACGCAGGAGTCGCTGCGGCGCCAGCTCGGCATCGTTCCCCAGGAGGGCTTCCTCTTCGCAGGCTCGATCGCCGACAACATCGCGTTCGGCCGACCGAGCGCTTCTCGGGCCGAGGTCGAAGCCGCGGCGGCGGCCGTCGGCGCCGACGGCTTCATCGAGGAGCTGCCGGAGAGCTTCGACACCGAGGTCGGAGAGCGCGGCTTCAAGCTGTCGCTCGGCCAGCGGCAGCTCCTCGCGTTCGCGCGCGCGCTCCTCGCCGATCCGCGAATCCTCATCCTCGACGAGGCGACGTCCTCCGTGGACATCGGGACGGAGCGCAAGATCGACCTCGGCCTGCGGCGTCTCCTCACAGGACGAACCGCGTTCATCATCGCCCACCGCCTCTCGACGATCCGGCGAGCGGACATGATCGTCGTGCTCGACCACGGCCACATCGTCGACGTCGGCACGCACGACGAGCTGATCGCGCGGCCCGGCCCGTACACGCGCCTGTACGGCGACTGGGCCGCCGAGGTCGCGTAGCCCCGGCCGCCGCACGAGCTTCTAAGCTCACGAGATGGCCGACACCACGCCCAGAGTCGGACGACGTCGTCGAGATCCCGCAGGCCGACGTTCTCGCCGAGGCGCGCCTCACCCCGGCCGAGGCGATCGCGCCGATGCAGCTGCGGGTTCCCGCCCGCGGAAACCGCAAGCTCCGACGCGTGCTCGAGAACGTCAATGCCGACGCGCAGATCAAAGCCTGGTGGCATGTCTCGAACGTCAACGCGGTGCTCCGGCTCCAGATCAACGACCACTCGTGGGTGCACGTCCAGATCGTCGCGAACATCGCGCTCCGGCTTCTGCGACTGCTCGTCAAGCATGGCGTCGAACCGTCTCTCCAGAGCGACTACCGCATGAGTGCGGACGACTCCGAAGTCGTCGTCGTTCTCGCTTCGTTTCTCCACGACGTCGGCATGTCGATCCATCGGCGCGATCACGAGGACTGGAGCCTGTTCCTCGCAGAGCCGAAGATGCGCGAGCTCCTCGAGGGCGTCTACGAGGAGCCCGAGCTCACGGTGGTCGTGTCGGAGGCGTTGCAGGCGATCACGAGCCACCGCGCCGACGGCGAGCCGCTGTCGCTCGAGGCCGGCGTCCTGCGCGTCGCCGATGCCCTCGACCTGGCGAAGGGTCGCTCGCGCATCCCCTTCGAGCGCGGCTCGGTGTCGATCCACTCGCTCTCCGCCGCCGCGATCGACGAGGTGCGGATCACCGACGGCGACACGCGACCGGTCATGGTCGAGATCGTCATGAACAACTCGTCGGGCATCTACCAGGTCGACGGTCTGCTCAAGGCGAAGCTGCGCGGCTCCGGTCTCGAGCCGTACGTCGAGGTGGTCGCGCGTATCGACACGGAGGCCGAGAAGCGCCTCGTTCCGGTGTACCGGCTCGAGATCGGGGAGCCGAAAACGCCGTAGCCGATCGCTACACTCCCCCCGCCGTTGCGGGGTCGTCTAACGGCAGGACGCCTGGCTCTGGACCAGGAAGTTGGGGTTCGAATCCCTGCCCCGCAGCCTCATGGAACCCGCTGGAAACGGCGGGCTTTCTGTTTCCTGGATGGCGACACGCTCCGGCTCTGATTAGGCACCAGCGCCCAATGGCCGTTGGATGACCGGCACGGGCTGGTAGCGTCTGAATCCCAGACGCAATCGGGTCTTTTGGCAACTCGTCACTCATCAAAGTCCAATCGATCTCGAGCAGCAGAGAGCCCGAGTGGCGCAGACGGAGACGCTTCGCGCTAGGAGTGACCGTGAATGAAGCCGCTGCTCTCGCCGACCGCTTTCAGCAGGTCTTCGGCCACTCGCCGGAGACCATCTGGTCGGCCCCCGGTCGTGTAAACGTCATCGGTGAGCACACGGATTACAACGAAGGGTTCGTACTCCCATTCGCACTCGAGCAGCGGGTGTACGCAGCAGCAAGCCATCGCGTCGACGGGTGGGTCGTCGCACGATCAGTGCAGGTGCCGTCTGAGGTCGCTGCGGTCGAGGCGCACAGTCTCAGCCCGGACGCACGCCCAGAAGGGTGGTCGGCGTACCCGTTGGGTGTCGTCTGGGCATTGCGCACACTTGGAGCGACTGGGGGTCTCGACCTGTTGGTCTCCGGCAGAGTGCCCCTCGGGGCCGGCCTTTCGTCGTCCGCCGCACTCGAGTGCGCGGTTGGCTGCGCGATCGCAGACCTTGCAGGAGTGCAACTTTCCCGCGTCGACCTAGCACTCGCATGCCAGAAAGCCGAGCGAGAGTTTGTAGGCGTTCCGTGCGGCCCGATGGACCAGCTTGCTGCTCTCCTCTGCACTGCCGGCCACGTCCTCTTCATCGACACGCGCGACCTCGATCGTCGGCATGTCCCTCTTGACCCTGCTTCGAGCGGCCACACCCTGCTCCTGGTCGATACAAAGGTCCGCCACACGCTCGCATCGAGTGCGTACGCTGATCGTCGACGGAGCTGCGAACGAGCAGCAAAGCAGCTCGGCGTGCGAGCGCTCCGCGACCTTCATGTCGCTGATCTCGAAGTGGCGACCGGCGAGCTGCACGATCTCAATCTCGCTCGTCGTGTCAAGCACGTCGTCACAGAGAACGCGCGTGTTTGTGCAGCCGTGCATGTCCTTGAGGAGGGCCTGCTCGAGGACCTTGGCCCACTCCTGACCGGCTCCCATGTCTCATTGCGGGACGACTATGAGGTCAGCTGTGTGGAACTGGACCTCGCTGTGGAAGCCGCCGAGCGGGGGGGCGCACTCGGCGCTCGCATGATCGGAGGCGGCTTCGGTGGCTCCGTACTCGTGCTCGCAGACAGGACGGCCGAAGCGAGTATCAGATCCAGCATCGTGAGCGCCTTTGCCGAGCGGGATCTTCGAGAGCCGGACATCAGCTGCGCAACCCCGTCGACCGGTGCAAGCGAACACTTCACTGCGACGACGGTCGCCGACTCTTGAACCGGACGCGCGAGCAACGGTCGTGCCGCCGCCGAATTGAAAATCTCGCGCGTGCGAGCTGTGCGGCTAAGTGCTCTCTCAGTTACGTGTTCGCAGCGCGCTTCGAATCGTGTCGGTGACCGCTGCGCTTCCGAAGAGGATGATCAGCACTTGGCCCTGGGTGGCGGCTGCTGATGGTGGTGCGCGACGACCTCAGGCAGCATCGCCCGCGCTTCGCCTTGAATGTCGAGAACGGTCAACAACGACCCAGTGGCAGCGTCCGGGAAGCCGGCCGCAGCGAGCGCCGCCAGCGGGTCGGTCTTAAGCTCGGCGCGGAGGTCACTCTCTCCCGCGGTTGCTGGTCATCCGCGTCGAGACCGCCAGCCTCGCGACGTTGTCACGCTCGGTTACGCTCGTAACAGGGTTTCTTATCCATTTGTAAGGGGTACGGACCGGCGTTGTGTCGGTTCGTGTACGGTGGTTCGATCGAGAGACACGAGCGGTCCCCTGCGGGCCGCGTACCTGTCCCCGCTCAGGAGGAAACCGTTTGAGAGTCCTACTCGTTGGCCTGCTTGCGTTCGTTCTCGTGACGCAGGCCGCTGCGGCAGCGATGAAGGCCCCGTCGGCGCCCGCTCCTCGCACGGCGAAGACGGTTCACAGAGCACTGACCCTCGACCAGCAGCTCGAACGCAAGGTCGCAGCTCTCCAGCGCTACCGCGGAACCATCCGATTCTTCGAGACGCACCGTTCTCTCCTCAGCTCGAGCGAGCACCGGACGAACGCGACGTCCTCACTGGCCTATGCCAAGCAGCGTGTGCGGCAACTCACGGCGACCGTCGCAGCTCTCCGGGCAAAGGTGCACAGGCGCGATGCGCGACGGCTTGCCGCAATGCCGCCGAAGGCCGCGATCTGCTCTGTCTTCGGCGATTACTGCCAGGAAGCGGTTGCGGTCGCGTGGTGCGAGTCCCGCCTGCGGCCGGCCGCACAGAACGGCCAGTACCTCGGCCTCTTCCAGATGGGCTCGTACGAGCGAAGGCTGTTCGGGCACGGCGCGTCGGCGCGCGAGCAGGCGGTGGCGGCTCATCGCTACTTCGTCCGCTCGGGTCGCGACTGGAGCCCGTGGAGCTGCGGCTGGGCTGTCAGCTGATCGAGAGGATTGGCGCAAACTGCGGACGCATCCTCCGCGCCCGGGTCGCGCTGGACGACGTCCTTCTGGTAGGTGTCCCGGGAACGTGTGGGGACAGCGGAAGCGCGACCGCCTTCGGCCCCTCGATGAGGCCGCGGCATACGCGCGCTGCCACGGCGACCGCGACGAGAACGTCCGCATCGTGAAGCTCCCGCCGCGACGCGTTCGCTACGAAACGGTGCTCTCGAGCGGTGAGAGCATCAGGCGCGACTTCGAGGCACGCCTCGACACGCGCGAGCCCGAGGCCGTCTAGCACCGAACGAGGATCTCGGCGAGCGGTTCGAGCTGCTCGTCCTCGGTGAGTCGCTCGAAGACGAGTGGCGCGAATCGAGGCTCGGGCACTCGCGTAGCTTACGACCGCGATTCGGTACCCTTCGCGTCCGCCACGGCCCATTCGTCTAGTGGCCTAGGACACCGCCCTCTCACGGCGGCGGCACGGGTTCGAATCCCGTATGGGCCTTCGGCCGTACAAACTGCAAGACTCGCAAAGCCGCGCCGTTGCGCGGTTTTGCGCTTAGTTGAGCCAGAAACAGACCGCGCCACGTTCGCGCTCGGCGACTCGCTCGAGGTCTTCGTCCGCCGCGAGGACGCCGAGCGGTTCATCGAGGAGGTGCGGGGCGACGATCCCGAGCTAGCGGTCAAGCTGACGATCGAGGAGCGCGAACTGGACGCGGGCTAGTGCTTCCGCTTCCGCTTAGATGAGCGCGGCCTCGTCTTCGAGGTGACAGTCCTAGTCTTCGAGGTGCCGGCGCTCCCACCTGTCGGCTGCTTCGGTGAGGGGATGACACCGCCCGCCCGCCTCGCCGTGGATGCGGCAATCCGTTTGAGCTCCTCTTGTAGATCGGCGAAGCGGGCTTCAACCTCGGCCTTCTCTGTGCGGCCTTCGTCGCTCCTCGCGACGACGGCATCGAACGCCTCTCGCATACGACGAAGATCTCGCGTCGCCTGTGCTTGTGCGTCCTCACCCTTCAGCTTCCCTGGCGAACCCATGCCATCCCCAAGGAGAAGTCGCCGAAGGCGACGCATTGCGCCGTGGAACTCCTCCCGGTCATCCGTGTAGGGCACCGCAGACCCCTCGCAGTATTCGTAGCAGCTTACGTACCTCAAGGCGTTGGCTGCCTCTGCCAGATGCGCCTCGCTCATCAGTAGATGACCGGCTCGGCCGTCGCAGCTCCCGACTTCGTCACGGTGAGGCGCGCGAGCTAGAGGCAGGCGTCTGAACTAGACGGTCGCACCCTTTCGACGGTTGCACGTCTCGAGGGACGCTCGGAGACCTTCCCGACGGGCCGACGACGGAGCCTTACGTCCAGCCACAGAGGAGGCAATCGGGAGCCACCGAAGGAACCGGGGCGGCCAGGTCGGCTCTTGGCGTCCTCGTTCTTCCCCTCTCCCCTGAGGGCGAGGATTGGGTAGCTGACCTGGCCGCGACCGATGAGAGGTTCAGCCAGGCAGCAACAGCGACGCGGGTCACAGAGGGTCATCGGGTCACGTCGCCCCGATCTCGCCCCGAGGTCATCGAACGCCGTCGTGGCCCTCTAGCGTTGTCGAAGTGGCGCGCAGCTCAGCGGACTGGCATTACCGGCGCGGTCCCAAGCACGCCCACAATGTTTGAGGGTTCCCTTTGCGCCGCGCGGCGCGATCCAGGGGTAGAAGAACGCGGTGCCTCTGTTGGTGTCGGAGAATCCAGAGCGAAACGTCTTGTAGATCCGACCATTCGCTGCGTAGACCCTCTCAACGACGCGCGCCTCGCCGCTGTCATCGTGCATGTTGAACTTGAGTTGAGTTCGCCTGCCGGGATGATAGGAGCCGGCCAATGCGCGGACAGTGGGCGGCGTGCGGTCTGGCGCGGGAGTCGTCGGGGTCGGAGGGGGCGACGGCTGTGGTTGCCCCAAGGCAGCGGCAACGTTGATGCGGGGGGTCGTGATCCCGTTGCGGGGATCGGTAATGGGGGCACCCGTGCTCTTCAAGAGGCTCTCGATCGCATCCGGACTGAGCGAGGGGTCGCGCTGGAGAAGGAGAGCAGTCGCACCAGCGACGTGGGGCGAGGCCTGGGAGGTGCCAAGGTACGTTGAGATGCCGCCCCCTCGACCGGTCGAGCGTGATGAGCGCACCGGGGGCCAGCAGATCGAGCGCCGATCCGCCGTTCGAGAAGCAGGTCACCTGGTCGGCCGCAGTCTGTGCGTCGGTGCAGACGTTGGGAAAGGAGACCGGGCCGAGAGAACTGTCGTACACCGCTCCGACAGCGATCACGCCGGAGACACAGGCTGGGGCAGCCATCGAGGTCGCGGAAGCGCTGTTCCCCGCGCTCGCGACGACTGTGACACCGCGCGCTCGAAGCGTCGCGACTGCCGAGGCGAAAGCGAGTGTGGAAGCGGTTGCCGCGTCGCACGTTCCAGAGAAGAGCTGATCGGTGCCGAAGCTCATGTTGACGACCCGGACCTCGGGATGATTGAGCGCGATCCAGTTCAAAGCGGAGACGATTTGCGCGGACGTCTCGAAGCGACCGCTGCTCTCGAGCACCCTCACTGCGACCAGAGAGACGTCGGGCGCGACGCCGATGGGCGCGACATTTCCATCCGCGGCGATGATTCCGGCGACGTTCGTTCCGTGCCCGTGGTCGTCGCGCGCACTTCCAGGGCCGTCCTGCTCCGACGCTCCGCTCGGGCAGCCGTTGGGTATGACGAAGCAATGTTCGGCGACGAGGGAACTCGTCAGGTCAGGGTGGGTCTCGTCGATACCGCTGTCGAGCACGGCGACCGTCACGCCCTTGCCCGTGAGACCCTCAGAATGGGCGACGTCGCCGCCAATCAGCGGCAGGCTTTCGGCATCTGTCGCGTGGCCGCCGCGGTCTAAGTCGATGCGTGCGACCTCGGGGTCCGAGGAGAGCCGTTTGAGGCCGGCACGCGTTACGAGCCCCGGCATGGCTGCCACTGCATTCCAACGAGCCGTCGGTGAGAAAGCGCTTCCTGGCCCTAGACGCTTCAGCACCCGGGTACGAATCGCAGTTGTGTCTCGCACGATGCTCGTTAGTGAGCGGGATGATGGGGATGGTTGCGCGTGGAACGCGACGATGACTCGCGCACGACCGCTGTTCGCGAGCTCGGCCGTTACCCCAGGCCCGACAACCGCACCTGGCGTCTGGACGCGGAACGGCGGCGGAGCCCGTGGCGCTCACCGCGGAAAACGCGACGAGGCCGATGCCAGAACTCTGAGAGTTCGCATAACTCACCGCCCACCTTCTCAAAGGAGCTCGCGTTCGCACAAGGACGCAGCGGCGCGTGGTGCCAAGCCCAGCACTCACCGTGTACGTCCCCCTCACGATCTGAGGCGCCGCAAGATTCGCCGCCAGGTCGGATCTAAGTGGGTGGGGGATTGGACATCGGGTGAAGGGCGGCACCACAGCTTGGCGGCGGTGAGTGCCGTCCCGAACCCGGCACGAGCGATCGCACATGCCGACACGCAGGCTTCGAGGACGTGCCCCTGGTCACGTGTACCGAGTGCGGAGGACGCTACGAAGTATCCGTCCGTAGAGCGCAGGATCATCGCTACGGACGCGTGACGGGGAGGTGTCCGGACTGCCGGCGGCCTGCCTTTCCAACGACCTTAGGCCGACTATCGCTGGTGAAGAGGTTTACGCCCGATCAGATCGCCGGCAAAAGAATCGACGCTAGAGACGGAGGCTTACTCCGAATCACCAGCCGTCAGTCAGTGAACTCTCCGTCGCGCCCGAACACGACCAACGCGACAATGAGCAAGACGTTCAGTAGCACGATGGCGGCGGCGGCCATCAAGAGGTACATCCACCAATCCACACACGACACTTCGAGCAGGCTCGTGGGATTCCCCCTCTGGGACGTCCTGCCTCGAGCCGCCCGGTTGCCCGCTTGAACGCTGCGAGGGACTTAGATGGTCGATGGCGGATCCGGCTGGATCGGATTGCATTGATTTCACTCGGGCAAGTGCCCGGCCAGCCGTCTCGCCAGAAGCAGCGCGCCCGGGCGTCACACCATCACAGGGCGCCCCTGCGGCAAGGCACGCCCGGACGCCCGGGCACCTCGAAGGTACTCCTTACATCGTCGGCCAGCGTGACCCGTACGGGTGAGATACGGGCCAGACGTTCCAGGAGAGGTGAGGTGTCCCCTCGCGGTCGCCGCCTCGCACGTTTGTCAGCTTCGCCGCTCCACAGTCGCGGGCCGTTCGATCAGCGCTCGCGATCTACTGGCCGGACGCGCCGGACGATGGAGCACGTCGTAGGCTGTCGGAGGGGGAGATGTGGCTGTCGGCAGAGGGGGGAAAGTGCCGGGGAGTTACAGCCTTGTGTTGGCTTGGGCGATATGCATCGTGGGAGGCTCCGCGCTCCTGCACGAATTCGGTCACGCCTGGACGGCTCGAGCCGTCGGCTGGACGGTCGTCGGCCTGCGCTGGCGCTGGTATGGGGTTGCGGTTGTCGCCGACACGAACGGTAAGCCCGAACAGCTGTGGAAGGTGGCGCTCGGTGGCCTCTCAGCAACCGCTCTACTCGCGCTTGGATTCCTTGCTGGTACCGCGTTGCCCGGACCCGACGCGATGCTGTTCGGCCTCGGCTTTACGGTCAACGCCGCGCTCCTGCTGACGAACCTCGTACCGCTTCGCTGGCTCGACGGGGGACAATTGCTGGCAGGCATCAAGGGCATCCGGTCGTCATAGCCGCAGTGCTCGCTCACCCGCCTAGCCCGAACATTCGCTCGCGTTCGAGGCGTATACATGCCGGCGTCACGGCGGGATATTTCGGTGCCCACGTCGCCATCGCACTCCCAATGCCGCTAATGAGACGCCCGGTGTGCGACGCTCTTGCCCTCAACCGCGAGGAGTCGGGCGACCCTCGTCCGGCGTGCTACGCCTCGATGTACGCCGTGATGGGTTGGACGACTCCGTGCTGCTCCATCAGGGCTACGACCTCGGGTGGTGGGGACGTCACCATCGCCTTCGCTGCGTCCATGTCGTGGACATCGGCGGTGACGGCGATGTTGTTGCTGCCATCGGACGCGACATAGTCGGTCACGTTGGCGCCGACCGCCCCGATCGCCGCGGCACGGGCCTCCTTGCCGCCCAACCAGCGCTCGAGGTCGACAACAGCGTGGGTCATGACCATCTTCGGCATGCGAACCCCTCTCCATTCGGTGGCAGTCTGGCGACCCTACCTACGGCAGCGCAGTCGTCGATGCTGCGCGGAGTGGCTAGCGGGCTACGCGTCGAGGATGTCGATGCGAAGCGTCTTCTTCGCGACGACCTTGAGGCCGTCGGTGACCTGGAAGGTCACGCGATAGCGACCGGCCTTGGTCGGCGTGCCGCTCAGGATGCCGAGCTTCGGATCGAAGCGGATTCCCTTGGGAAGCGGGCCCTTCGCGATCTTCCACTTGCGCGGGAGCACGCCACCCGTCGAAGCGACCTTCGCGCGATACAGGCGACCGACCTTGCCAGGCCGTAGCGCGAGTGTGCTCACCGCAAGGCGCGCGGCGACGCCGAAGTTCGCGGCGTAGTCGGCTGTGCGACCCTCGCTGTCGGCCAGTCGCAGCGTGGCACGATAGACCCCCGCGGCGCGCGGAGTCCCGACGACCGTCCCGTCGGCGGCGAGAGCCAGTCCCGTCGGCAACGATCCTGCTGCGAGCGTGAATGTGTACGTCCCGCTCCCTCCGGAGGGCGTGAGCTTGGCGCTGAAGGGAACTCCGACCTCCCACACTGTCGGGAGGGGCACCGTCGCGAACGGCTTCGACGGCGCGATCTTGCAGCGGCTGGCGCACCGTGAGCGAGTACGTCTGGACGGACGTACGGGTCGGGTCGATCGCCGCCTGCACGCGGAACTGGTACGTCCCCTCGGTCGTGGGCGAGCCGGTGATGACGCCGTTCCCAAGCGTCAATCCGGGCGGCAACCCATTGCCGAAGCCGGGGACGATCGACCACGTCAGCGGCCCGGGCGCCGAGCCCGTCGGCGGGTTGAGATTCGGTGACGAGCTGAGCCTCGAGCGTGGCCGAGTAGGCGACGCCGACCGTCGCCCCCTGTGGCAGTGCGTTGGTCACGATGCGGAGGCCCGGCTGGATCACGATCGTGAAGTCGCGCTGCGCAGCACCGTGCGGGAAGCGACACGTGCCGCCCACGAGCACGTCATTCGATCCAGTGCACGGCGGCGGAACGCCGAGTATCGACGCACGAGTTCGAGTCCGGACACGCGTCGCCGCCGTCCAGATAGAAGTTGTACGTGCCCGACGCCGTCGGCACGCCGGTGATCTGACCGTTCCCCGAATTCAGGGACAGGCCTGGGGGAAGCGCGCCGGAGGAGACCGTGTAGGTGTACGGGCCTGTTCCGCCACCTTCGGCAATCGTCACCTTGTGGCTGTAGGTGGCGCCGACCGAGCCGGTGGGTGGACGACACGCCGAGTCGTTGGCGCAGCTGTCGTCAGTGAAACGAACGGCGGCCGCAGTCGAGGCGAGAACACCGGCCACGACCACCACAGCGACTAGAGACGGTTGCAAGACGGCGGCTCATGCGGTCGGCGGAGGGTAGCAGACATGTCGTAAGCAGCCAGTTGGAGGGTGTTAAGACACTGTCAGGACGACGAGCTCGGCGACGCAGACGGGCTTGTCGACTCCGTCGCACTCGACCGTCGCCTCGATCACCGCACGCATCTCCGCGCAGGCGTCTCGTCGATCGACGACAACGCGGAAGCGACCGCGGATTCGCCCACCGGACGGGACCGGCGCCGGAAAGCGGACGCGGTCGACGCCGTAGTTGACGGACGCATCCCGTCGCTCGGCGGAAGCACCTCGTAGAGCATCGGGACGCAGAACGAGAGCGTCAGGAAGCCGTGCGCGATCGTCGTTCCGAACGGTCCGGCGGCCGCCCGCTCGGGATCGACATGGATCCACTGCGGATCGTCCGTCGCGGCCGCGAACGCGTCGATGCGCTCCTGCGTGACGTCGAGCCACGACGTCGGGCCGAGCTCCGTCCCGACGAGGTCGCGGAAGTCGCTCAAGCGCGCCGCCTCGACTCCCGCCCGAAGCCGTCGCGAGCGCCGTGTCGCGACCGAGCAGCTCGAGGCTCTCGTACAGACCCGGTGAGACGCGAGAGCCGGTCGCAGCGACGCGAATCGGCAGGTAGACGGTGCGCGGCTTCTCCCCGAGGTCGTCGCAGAGCTGCTTCAGCGCGCTCTCGATCGCGTCGGTCGTCCACGGATCGACACCGCCGAGAGCCTCGGCCGCCGCGTTCAGGATCCGCGCGTCGAGGAGCGCCGGGTCCGGCTCGACGTCGTGGAACAGGAACCCGGCGAAGCCCGGGAACTCTCCGAAGCGGCCGATCTTCTCCTGCACGATCGGCGCGGCGGCGCGAACGCGCTCCTCCGGCCAGTCGAGCCCCTGCTCGCGCAGGTAGCCGACGAGGCGCGCCGCGTATTCGTCCGGCGAGAGGGCGCGTAGGTAGACGCCGTTCATCCAGTCGAGCTTCGCGTAGTCGAAGGTCGCCGGGCTCGAGCCGACTCGGTCGAGCGAGAAGCGCTCGACCAGCTCGTCGGCGGACATGATCGTCGTCTCGCCGTCCGGCGCCCAGCCGAGCAGCGCGAGGAAGTTCATCAGCGCCTCCGCGACGTAGCCATCCGCCCGGAACTCGTCGACGGAGACCGCTCCGTGGCGCTTCGAGAGCTTCTTCCCGTCCGCGCCGAAGACGCTCGGGACATGCGCGTAGACGGGCGGCTCCGCTCCGAGCGCGCGCAGGACGTTGATCTGCTTCGGCGTGTTCGAGACGTGGTCGTCGCCGCGGATGACGTGCGTGATCTCGTCGAGCCAGTCCTCGAGCGGCGAGGCGAAGTTGTACGTCGGCCTCCCGTCCGAGCGCACGAGCACGACGTCCTCGAGCTCCGCGTTCGGCACCTCGATGCGGCCCTTGATCGCGTCGTCCCAGCCGGTCGAGCCGTCGTCGGGCATGCGAATGCGGATCGCGCCGTCGTCCTCGTAGGCAGCTCCCTCCGAGACGAGCCGTTGCGCTTCGGCCGTCGCACGCTCCATGACGTCGAGCTGGAACGTCGTGTCACCGTCCCATTCGATGCCGAGCCAGCGCAGCGAGCGCTCGATCTGCTCGACGGACTCCGCCACCTCGCGGCTCGTGTCGGTGTTCTCGATCCGCAGCAGGCACTCGCCGCCCTGGCCGCGCGCGAAGAGCCAGTTGAAGAGAAAGGTGCGCACACCCCCGATGTGGAGGAACCCGGTGGGCGACGGCGCCATGCGAACGCGGACGGACATGAGCGACAGTAGCGTAGCCGCATGCTCTTCGGCGCCCATGTCTCCGCCGCCGGAGGCATCTCCAAGGCGATCGACCGGGTCGAGGAGATCGGCGGCAACGCCGTCCAGGTCTTCACGCAGAGCCCGCGGATGTGGAGGCCGACGGCGCACACACCGGAGGAGATCGCGCGCTTCCGTCAGCGTCGCCGGCAGGCGCGAGTCAAGGCGGTGTCGTGCCACGCCCTCTACCTCGTGAACCTCGCGAGCCGAGATGCCGCCGTGCGCGAGAACTCGCTCGCGGCGCTCCGCGCGACGATGCAGACGGCCGACGCGATCGGCGCCGAGGCGGTCGTCTTCCACGTCGGCTCGCACCTCGGGCTCGGGTTCGACGACGCCGTCGAGCTCGTCGAGCCGGCGCTGCGCGAGCTCCTCGAGCTCACCACCGACGACCTCTGGCTGTGCATGGAGAACGCCGCCGGCGCCGGGGGCACGATCGGCCGCTCGATCGCCGAGCTCGCGGTTCTCTCGGACGCGGTCGACCGCCACCCACGGCTCGGCCTCTGCCTCGACTCGTGTCACTGGTGGGCGTCAGGCAGTCGACGTCGCGGACGCAGACGCTCTCGACGCTGCGCTCGAAGACCTCGACGCGCGTATCGGGCTCGACCGGGTGCGCGTCCTGCATGCCAACGACTCCCAGACGCCGCTCGGCTCGAATCGCGACCGGCACGAACTCGTGGGGAAGGGTCTCATCGCGGACGGGCTCGCGACGTTCCTCGGCCATCCGGCGTTCGCAGGCCTCCCCGCGATCACCGAGACGTGGGAGGACAAGGGCGAGGCCACCGAGGACCTCGACCGCATGCGCGCGCTCCACCGGCGCGGCAAGAGGCGCTGGGCGCGACGGGCCTAGGAGTCGACGGTCGCGAACACGCGGAAGGTCGCGCGCTCGCGTGGCAGCTCGTGGAACTCGGGGATGCGGCAGCCGAGGTCGTCCTCGCGGTGCGGGTACGTCCCGACGACTTCCACGTCGCACATCGGAAGCGGTGCGCGCCGGGCTCGCACAGCACCGAAGCCACCGCGTCCGGCCTCTGCCTCCTCGAGCAGGTCGAGATCGATCTCGACGTCGTAGATCTTCTGCATGCACCCGACGTACGTATGGCCCCAGGCCTCGTACGCGTAGACGAACGGGCAGGCCATGCGGAGGCACGCGGCGGGATACACGACCTTCTCGCAATGGACGTCGCAGTGGCGGCACGCCACCTCGTCCTGGATGCGGAGCGGGAGCTCGACCCCTGCCACGGTTTCTGTCACGCCCCGATTGTGTTCACCGTTGGTGGCCGGGCGCAAGTCTTGACAAACACGCGGTTTTCAGGCAGTGGCGACAGCGCGGAGGGATTGCGAGACCCGTCGGTAGGGTCCGCGAGCGGTGGTACGCAAGGCTCTCCTCGCGTCGCTCGCGCTCGCGCCGTTCACGATCGCGCTGCACTACATCGCTCATCCGCCGGAGACTCTCGAGTTCGTCCTCGCCGCACTCTCCCTCATACCGCTCGCGTGGCTGATCGGCGAGGCGACCGAGCACGCGGCCGAGCACACCGGTCCGGGAATCGGCGGATTCCTGAACGCGACGTTCGGGAACGCGCCGGAGCTGATCATCGCGCTCATCGCCGTGAACGACGGCCTCACCGACGGTCGTCCGCGGATCGCTCACGGGAAGCGTGGTCGGGAACCTCCTGCTCGTGCTCGGCGCCTCGCTCGTCGCCGGAGGCCGCGGCCCGCTCGATCGCTACTCGAGCTTTCTCTCGCTCGGGCTGATCGCCGTCGCGACGCTGCTCTTCCTCATTCCGTCCGTGCCCGGCTGGGGCGGAGACCCCGACACCGATGCTCTCGCCGAGGTGTCCGTCGCGATCTCGATCGTGCTGCTCGTCGTCTACGTCGCCGTCACGTGGTACTCGCTGCGACGCCACCGCACGATGCACATCGCCTCCGACGACGAGATCGAGGGGTGGTCGCTGCGCGCCGCGATCGGCGTGCTCGGGATCGCGACGGTCGTCACCGCCCTGGTCGCGGAGATCCTCGTCGGGTCGCTCGAGGTGTTCTCGGAGAAGGTCGGTCTCTCCGAGTTCTTCGTGTCGGCCGTGATCGTCGCGATCGTCGGGAACGCCGCGGAGCACGGCGGCGCCGTGGTCGTCGCTCACCGTGGAAAGATCGCGCTGGCCGCCGAGATCGCGCTCGCGTCTGCCGCTCAGGTCGCCGTCTTCCTCATTCCCGCGGTCGCGCTCCTGTCGTGGCTGATCGATCCGCTCTCGCTGAGCTTCCGGCCGGTCGAGATCGCGGCGCTCGGCGGATCGGTGGCGTTCGCCGCGCTCGTGCTCTACAGGGGGCAGTCGAGCCGCGCGAGGGGATACGTCCTCCTCGGGGGCTACGCGATCGTCGTCGTCGTGTTCTTCCTCGCCGGCGAGCGCTAGGCGCGCGTCGACTGCGAGCAGCGCTGCGGGGATGAGCTCGGCGGCGCGCGCGATGTCCTCGTCAGTCACCCCGAGGTGCGTGACGGCCCGCATGACGGAGGGATGGATCGTCGCCGAGAGGCCGACGCCGGCATTCGAGAGCCGGGTCAAGCGCGTCGGCCCGCTCGAGGCCGAGACCGGCCACATCGACCTGGACGAAGTTCGTCTCCACCTGCTCGAGATCCACCGGGATGCCTGCCTCGTGGAGACGCTGCGCGAGCGTCTTCGCGCGAGCGTGATCGTCCGCGAGCCGGTCGACGTGGTGATCGAGCGCGTACAGCCCGGCCGCGGCGACGATCCCGGCCTGCCGCATCGCACCGCCGAAGACGTGCTTCTCGCGCCACGCGTGCTCCATCAGCTCGCGTGAGCCCGCCAGGAGGGCGCCGAGCGGGCAGCCGAGCCCCTTCGAGAGGCAGAGCGTCACGGTGTCGAAGCGCGCCGCGATCGCCGACGGCGCGACGCCGAGCGCGACCGACGCGTTGAGCAGCCGCGCGCCGTCGAGATGCACCGCAAGCCCGAGCTCGCGTGCAGTCCGCGACGACGTCGTCGAGCGCGTCGAGCGGCCAAACACGCCCGCCGGAGCTGTTGTGCGTGTTCTCGAGCGCGAGCACCGCGGCGCGCTGGTCGGCGACCTTCGCGCTCGGCTCGGCGGCGGCACGCACCTGCTCCGACGTGAGTTGCCCGCGCTCGCCCGGCACGCCGAGCGTTACGAGGCCGGCGTGCACGGCAGCGCCGCCGTACTCGTAGATCACGACGTGCGCGTGCTGCTCGGCGATGAGGACGTCGCCCGGGCCGCGATTGGATCTTCAACGCGATCTGATTCGCCATCGTCGCCGTCGGCAGGAAGATCGCCTCCTCCTGCCCGAGCAGGTCCGCGACGCGGGACTGGAGCTCGTTCACGCTCGGGTCCTCACGCTTCTGCTCGTCGCCGACCGACGCCTCCGCGATGGCTCGACGCATGCCCGCGGTCGGCTGCGTGACAGTGTCGGAGCGAAGGTCGATCACGCGCGGGACGCTACCGTCCGCCGCGTGGACATCGCACTCCTCGAGCAGACGCTGGCCGATCGGGGCCAGCCCTCCTACCGGGCACGCCAGGTCTGGGAGTGGACCGCGCGCGGAGTGTCGTCGTACGACGAGATGACGACGCTTCCGAAGGAGCTGCGGTCGACCCTCGCCGAGTCCGTCCCGTTCTCGACGCTCGAGGTCGTGACCGAGCGCGAGTCCCGTGACGGGACCGTCAAGGCGCTCTTCCGCACGGCGGACGGTCATCCCGTCGAGGCCGTGCTCATGCGCTATCGCGACGGGCGGCGGTCGGTCTGTCTTTCGTCGCAGTCGGGCTGCCCGCTCACGTGCACGTTCTGCGCGACGGGAGCGATGCGCTTCGGGCGCAACCTCACCGCGTCGGAGATCGTCGACCAGGCGCTCCACTTCCGTCGGCGCGATGCCGTGAACCACGCCGTGTACATGGGGATGGGCGAGCCGTTCCTGAACTTCGACGAGGTCGTCGCCTCGGCGCGACGGCTTCCCGACCTCGGAATCACACCCCGCCGGACGACGATCTCCACCGTCGGCTGGATGCCCGGGCTCACACGATTCGTGGACGAGGTCGACCAGCCCATCCGCCTCGCGCTCTCGATCCATGCGGCCGCACCCGGCGAAGCGCTCGGAGCTCATGCCGGTGAACGACCGCTATCCGCTCGCCGACGTGCTCGCAGAATGTCGCCGCTACGTCGAGCTTCGGCGTCGCAAGGTCTTCGTCGAATACGTCATGCTCGCCGGCGTGAACGACTCGGCCGCCGATGCGAAGGCGCTTGCGGGCATCCTCGATCCGAGGTCGTTCAAGGTGAATCTCATCCCGTACAACCCGACCCGCCCCACCCCTCAATACCTGAGTGTCCCTGAGCGCATCTTTCAACTCGAGATCGGCGGTCTCCCCTCCGAGTTCGCGCCTCTGAAGACGCTCGAAGCGGGGATCCGGAACCTCCGGCTCCGCGCACGTCTTTCGTGGGGCGGACCGACGAGCTTGCCTCGATCGATCGCATGCTCGACGAGCCCGACTGCCGCCTGCTGACACTTGTCGGGCCGGGCGGTGTCGGCAAGACGAGACTGGCGCTCGAGGCCGCTGCTCGCAGGATCGACCGCTACCAGCACGGCGTCCACTTCGTTCCGCTCGTCGGCGTTCCGGCACCCGATCTGCTCGCGCCCGCGTCGCCGAGAGCCTGCAGTTCCAGGTCGACAACGCGCACAGCGCGATCCCCGCTCGCGACCAGCTGGTCGACTACCTGCGCGAACGAGCAACGCTGCTCGTGCTCGACAACTTCGAGCACCTGCTCGACGCGCGGGACCTGCTCACCGAGGTCATCGAGCAGGCTCCGCAGGTGGAGCTGTTGACGACCTCTCGGGAGCGCCTCCAGGTGCAGAGCGAGTGGGTGCTCGACGTGGATGGGCTCGCGAACGGGAGCGGGAACGGGCACGCTGGCGACAGTGCCGCGGTGCGCCTATTCGTCGATCGCGCGCGTCAGGTCGACGGCGCGATATGCGCTCACCGACGAGCGATCGCCCGCACGTAGAGCGTGTGTGCCGCCTCGTGAACGGGATGCCGCTCGGCATCGAGCTCGCCGCCGCCTGGCGTCGACCCTCCCGTGCAGCGAGATCGCAGACGAGATCGAGCGGAACCTCGGCTTCCTGGAGACGTCGATGCAAGACGTCCCGGAACAGCATCGCAGCCTCCGCGCCGCATTCGATCAGTCGTGGCGGCTCCTCTCCGGCGACGAGCGGCGTGTGTTCTCGCGCCTCTCGGTCTTTCGTGGCACCTTCGCTCGGATGCCGCTGCCGCGTGGCCGGAGCAGGTCTGGCTGAGCTCCACGTCGCTCTTGAGCAAGTCACTCGTACGTCGAGCCGGCCTCGGTCGCTTCGAGTTGCATGAGCTGCTCCGGCAGTACGCAGCGCGAGCGCCTGGCAGCTGAGCAAGTGGAGCTCGCGGATGCGCGAGAGAGCCATGCGCGCTTCTACGTCGGGATGCTCGCTGCTCGCGCCGACGCGCTCCTCGGCGAGGACATGATGGAGGCGCGCGACGAGCTTCGCGTGGAGATCGACAACCTGCGCGCCGCCGCGGAGTGGGCCGTCGCACAGTGGAGTGCAGACGACGCGCGAGCGGCTCCTCTCCTCTCTCTCAGGCGTTCTTCTGGCGCACGACTGGCACGAGGGATCGCAGACGTTCGCGCAGTTGGTCGACGCTGCTCGAGCTCTCGCCTGGCGGCCCGCTCGATGCTGGTAAAGCGAGCGACGTATTGCTCTGCTCTCCTCGCGTACCAGACTCTATCTCGGCAGCGCGCTCGGCTATGACGAGAGGCTGGACGCGGTCGCGCGAGCGTGTCTGCCGGTGCTGCGCGAGCGACGATTGACCAGAGAGCTCGGCGTCTGCCTGCTCGCAGTCGGCACGAACGACTGCTACCGCGACGTCTACGCGGAGTCAGCTGTCAGTCTGGAAGAGGCAGTCGATGTCGCTCGATCGGCCGGCGATCACCTCATCGTCGCGGTTTCGCTCTCGTGGCTCGGTTTCGTCCGTCTGCTCGTCGACGACCTCATGGGCGCCCGAGAGGCGTTCGAGGAGTGCCGCTCGGTTTCGGCAGAGCTCGGAGGTCCGTTGATGCTCGGCTTCGCAATCAGCAAGCTCGCGCTGCTCGCGGATGGGGAGGGTGACTACGCGACCGCGATCCGCCTTCACCTCGAGGCTCGCGAGCTCTTCGCGCGAGCCGGTGACGACGCTGGGGCCGGCTACACGCAGAGCCGCGCCAGCATGAGCGCCTACTGTCTCGGCGATTACGAGCAGGCGATGGAGCACGCGCTCGCGGTCTACGAGGGATTCGAGCAGGCGAAAGGGCTCTACGACGGATCGGCGCGACAGACGATCGAGCGCTTCAAGAGCGTGCTCGAGCGCTCGAAGATCCCTGCCACGGTGCGGCTCACGCGGGGACGCGACATCGAGGCGGCGTGCGGCCAGTTGGCGGCGGAGCGCTGATGGAGCGCGTGACCGGTATCGGCGGCGTCTTCTTCCGGGCGCGCGACCCCAAGAGCCTCGTCGCATGGTACGCGCAGCACCTCGGTGTTCCCGTCCAGGACGACGGCTTCGTCGTGTTTACCGAGGAGTCGCAGTGCGCACGTGTGGTCGCCCTTCGCCGCCGACACGGACTACTGGCCCGCCGAGAAAGAGGCAATGGTCAACTTCACCGTGCCCGACCTGGACGCGATGCTCGCTCAGTTGCGAGACGGCGGCGTGGAGGTCGACGAGAAGGTCGAGGAGCTTCCGGGAATCGGCAGCTTCGGCTGGGCCGTTGACATCGAAGGCAACCGCTTCGAACTCTGGCAGCCCGAGAGCGCGTAGTCAGGAACGCTCGGTCTCGACCACGAGGCCGCCCTCCACCGATCGTAGTCTCCACTCGATGCTCGATCTGGGCGTGGGCACGGCGCGCCTGCTCGCTGACGAGCGCAGGATGCATCGTCGAATAGGTAGCGCAGGATCGGGCTGCTTCGCGGCGCGCACCTCGTCGAGCCGCCGGACAGGGCGGCCATGCGGGGCTTCTTTCAGCAGCTCCGGCGACTCCGCCGCCTCGCGCGCGATAGCCCGCATCGCGTCGACGAAGTCGTCGAGGCGCTCCTTCGGCTCCGTCTCCGTCGGCTCGATCATGAGCGCCTCGGGCACGACGAGCGGGAAGTAGACGGTCGGCGGGTGAATGCCGTAGTCCATGAGCCGCTTGGCGACGTCGAGCGCCGTGATTCCGTGCTCGCGCTTCAGCGTGCGCGCGGAGAGCACGAACTCGTGCATGCAATGACGGTCGTACGGGAGGTCGTACGTATCCCGCAGGCTGGGCGAGGAGGTAGTTCGCGTTGAGGACGGCGACCTCGGACATCTCGCGGAGCCCTGGCCCGTACGCGCGCATGTACGCGTACGAGCGTACGAAGACACCGAACGGGCCTGCGAACCCGCGGACACGTCCGATCGACTTCGGCCGGTCGTGGTCGAGGCGGAACGATTCGCCGTCGCGCACGACAACGGGCGCAGGGAGATACGGCTCGATCGTCTCGCGCACGGCCACCGGCCCACCGCCCGGCCCCCCTCCCCCGTGCGGCTGCGAGAAGGTCTTGTGCAGGTTGTAGTGGACGATGTCGAAGCCCATGTCTCCCGGCCTCGAGATCCCCACGACCGCGTTGAGGTTGGCCCCGTCGTAGTAGAGGAGGGCGCCTGCGTCGTGGAAGATCCGCGCGACCTCCTCGATCCCTTCGTCGAACAGGCCGAGCGTGGACGGGTTCGTGAGCATGAGCCCCGCCGTGCGCTCGTTGACCTTCCCGCGGAGGTCCTCGAGGTCGAGATTCCCACGCGCATCGGTCTCGACGCGCTCGAGTTGGTAGCCCGCCATCGTCACGCTTGCCGGATTCGTCCCGTGCGCCGTGTCTGCGGTGATGATCGTGTCGCGCTCCTCGCCGCGATCGGCGAAGTACGCCCGCATGAGCATGAGCCCGGTCAGCTCTCCTTGCGAGCCGGCCGCCGGCTGCAGCGTCACGGCCGGGAGGCCCGCGATCTCGGCGAGGATCCCCTGTAGGTGCCACATGAGCTCGAGCGCGCCCTGCGCGTCCTCGTCGTCGGCGTGTGGATGCAGGTCGCGGAAGCCGGGAAGCGCGGCGAGCCGTTCGTGCACCCGCGGGTTGTGCTTCATCGTGCAGGAGCCGAGCGGATAGAAGCCGGTGTCGACCCCGAACGTGCGGTCGGCGAGCGCAGTGAAGTGGCGGACGATCTCCGGCTCGGCGAGCTCGGGCAGCCTGGGCGGGCGCGACCGGCGCAGCGAGTCGGGAACCTCCGGCACCGGAAGGTCGGGCCTTGGCGGCCTGCCGGCGCGCCGGCCGGGGCGAGACCGCTCGAAGATCAGCGGCGTCTCGCGCCAGGCGCTTCCCGGTTCGACGCTCATGCGCAGACCTCCGCGAGCACGTCCGCGAGACGGTCGACGTCCTCGACCGTCTTCTTCTCGGTCACGGCGACGAGCAGCACGTCGTCCATGCCCTCGTAGTCGCGACCGAGCGCGTAGCCGGGGTTGACCCCGTGCTCGCGCGCGCGCCGGATGACCTCGCGAGCCGGCAGCGGAGTCCGGAACGCGACCTCCTTGAACGACCCCGCGTCGAACGCCGGTGAGAGCGGCACTCGCTCGCGCGCGTACTGCGCGAGCGCGAGGCACGTCTCGCCGACCTCTTGCAGCCCCTGCGGCCCGAGCCACGACAGCGTCGCGAGCCCGCCGAGCGCGAGGAGCGTCTGATTCGTCGTGATGTTCGAGGTCGCCTTCTCGCGCCGGATGTGCTGCTCGCGCGTCTGCAGGGTGAGCACGAACGCTCGGCGGCCGTCCGCATCCACGGTCTCGCCGACGATGCGTCCGGGCATGCGCCGCACGTAGTCGCCGCGCGCCGCCAGAAAGCCATAGTGCGGGCCTCCGTAGGACGGCCAGTTCCCCGCCGACTGCCCCTCGCCGAGCGCGATCGCGCACCCGTATGCGCCCGGCGCCTCGAGCACGCCGAGCGACATGAGGTCGACGTGGGCGACGGACAGCGCACCGGCCTCGTTTGCCGCTGCCGCCAGGGCCGGCGCGTCCTCGAGGCATCCGAGGTAGTTCGGCTGCTGGAAGAACACGGCGGCCGCGTCCGCCGATACCCTCGCAAGCTCGTCGGGGTCGATGACACCGCTGCGCTGCGCGACCTCGACGACGTCGAAGCCGAAGCCCGGCGCGTACGTCTTCACGACCTGGCGCACCTGCGGATTCAGCGTCTCAGCGAGCACGACCTTGCGGCGGTCGGAGACGTGTCGTGCGACGAAGCACGCGTCGGCGGCGACCGTGCAGCCGTCGTAGCCCGACGCGTTGGAGACGTCCATCCCCGTCAGCTCGCAGATCACGGTCTGGTACTCGAAGATCGCCTGCAGCGTTCCCTGGCTCATCTCCGGCTGGTACGGCGTGTACGCGGTCAGGAACTCGCCGCGCGAGAACACGACGTCGGCCACGGAGGGCACGTAGTGGTCGTAGATCCCGGCGCCGACGAACGACAGTTCCGAGCCGGTGTGGACGTTCTTCGCCGCGAGCTCCTCGAGGTGGCGCACGAGCTCCGCCTCGCCGAGGGCGGGTGGCACGTCGAGCTCGCGGCCGAAGCGAACACCCGGCGGGATCTGCTCGAACAGCTCGTCGATCGACGAGACGCCGATCGCCGCGAGCATCTCCGCGCGGTCGGCGTCGGTCAGACTCAGATAGCCCATTCGCCTACTGCTCGGCGACGTGCGCGCGGTACGCGTCCGCGTCCATCAGCGCGTCGAGCTCGGACGCGTCGGACATGCGGATCCGGATGAGCCAGCCCTCGCCGTACGGATCGTCGTTCACCGTCTCCGGCTCGTCAGCGACCTTCGTGTTGACCTCGAGCACCACACCTGAGAGGGGCGCGATGATGTCGGAGACGGCCTTCACCGACTCGACCTCGCCGTACGACGCGTCCTTCGTCACCGTCGAGCCAGTCTCCGGCGCCTCGTAGTGGACGAGCTCCCCGAGCGAGTCCTGCGCGAACCACGTGACCCCGAGTGTCGCCTCGTCACCGTCGACCCGCGCCCAGTCGTGCTCGGGGTGGTAGCGAAGGTCGTCCGGATAGCTCTCTGCAGCTGGCACGGCTAAGGCTCCTTCCGGTAGATCGGCTTCTTCACGACCCGCGCGCGACGTGGCTTCCCGCGGACATCGATGACGAGCTCGGAGTCGGGCGGGGCGATCTCGGTCGGGCACGTACCCCATCCCGATTCCGACATCGAGCGTCGGCGAATGTGTTCCCGACGTGACCTCGCCGCCACCCTCGATGGGCATGCCCTGGCGCGGCACGGCGCGCTCTTCCATGACGAACGGGACGAGCTTCCGCGCCGGCCCCTCGGCCTTGATGCGACGAAGCGTCTCGACGCCCGTGAACTCGGTCTCGAGCGCGCATGCCCAACCCAGCCCGGCGGAGATCGCATCCGTCTCCGGCGTGATGTCGTTGCCGTGGAGCGGGTAGCAGACCTCGAGGCGAAGCGTGTCTCGCGCGCCGAGTCCGCACGGGGTGACTCCGCGCCCGAGAACGGCGTCCCAGAGCGCGACCGCGTCGTCCTCCGAGCAGCAGAGCTCGACCCCCTGCTCACCCGTGTAGCCCGTCCGCGCGATCATCACCTCGATGCCGTCGATCGCGCCCATCGCGTGCGTGAATGCAGGAGCGTCGGGTAGCCCGAGTCGTTCGAGCGCCCGGGGACCTTGCACGGCCACGAGCCCGTAGTCGTCGGAGGCGTCGCGAACTTCGCAGCCACGCGGCTCGCGCTCCTTCAACCAGTCGAAGACGGCTTCGCGATTCGACGCGTTGACGACGAGGTAGAACTGACCGTGGCGCGAGCCGGTACGCGATGAGGTCGTCGATGATTCCGCCGCCGTCGTTCGTGAGCAGCGTGTACTGCGCATCGCCGTCCGCAAGTCGGTCGACGTCGTTCGAGAGCACCGACTGGAGGAACTCCTGCGCCGTCGGGCCGTCGACGTGGATCTCGCCCATGTGCGAGACGTCGAACGCACCGGCGTCCGCGCGCACGGCCTTGTGCTCGGGAATGACACCGTCGTACTGCACGGGCATCTCGTAGCCTGCGAACGGCACCATGCGCGCGCCGAGCGCGACGTGGCGCTCGAAGAGCGGCGTGCGCTTCAGCGTCGCTTCCACGAGACGCGACTCTAGTCGTTCGGCGATCGGCGTCAGCGTCGAAGGCCAGATGCGACGCGGCTGCGAAGCAGGCCGGCCTTCAGGGATCTTCGCGCGACCGGAAGTCCGGCGCTAGCCGGCTTCCGGTCTGCGCAGGGTCAGTCCTCTTTCAGGAAGCTCGGGATGTCGATCTCGACGTCGCGCACGCTCGGCGCGTCGAACGACGGGCGCTCCGACGCGCCGACGCCGGCGGTCGCCTCGACGCGGCGACGCCGCGTGCGTCCGCCGAAGCCCGTGGCGATCGCGGTCACGCGCACCTCCTCGCCCATCGAGTCGTCGATGACGGCGCCGAAGATGACGTTCGCGTTCGAGTCGGCTGCGTTCGTGACGACCTGCGCGGCCTCGTCCACCTCGGCGAGACCGAGATCCGGGCCGCCGGTGATGTTGAGGAGGATTCCCGTCGCGCCGTCGAGCGTCGTCTCGAGGAGCGGCGACGAGATCGCGGCACGCGCTGCCTCGACCGCGCGGTTGTCGCCGCTCGCCGACCCGATGCCCATGAGGGCCGAGCCCGCCTCGCGCATGATCGTGCGCACGTCGGCGAAGTCGAGATTGATGAGGCCTGGGACGGTGATCAGGTCGGTGATCCCCTGCACGCCCTGGCGCAGGATGTCGTCGACCATCCGGAATGCCTCGGTCACGGGCGTCGAGCGCTCGACCACCTGCAGCAGGCGATCGTTCTCGATGACGATCAGCGTGTCGACGCTTTCCCGCAGCGACTGGATTCCCTGCTCGGCCTGGTCGCCGCGCAGCTTTCCCTCGAACCCGAAGGGCCGCGTGACGACGCCGACGGTGAGAGCTCCGAGCTCCCGACCGATCTGCGCGACGACAGGAGCCCCGCCCGTTCCCGTGCCGCCGCCTTCGCCGGCGGTCACGAACACCATGTCCGCGCCCTTGAGCGCTTCCTTCAGCTCGTCGCGGCTCTCGTCCGCGGCAGCGAGGCCGACACGCGGATCGGCGCCGGCGCCGAGACCGCGCGTCGCCTTCGAGCCGATGTGGATCTTCACGTCCGCCTCGGTCATGAGGAGTGCCTGCGCGTCGGTGTTCACCGCGACGAACTCGACGCCGGAAACGCCGGCCTCGACCATCCGTGTCACCGCGTTGGTCCCGCCGCCGCCGATGCCGACGACCTTGATCACGGCGAGGTAGCTACCTGGCTGATTGCTCATGTCTCAAGTCACCTCAAGCTGAAGTTCGCATTGAACGTGCGGGTTGTCGCGCACCCTTCGCCACCGAGGGTAGGCCTCCTCCGCGGCATTGTCAACGATTGCCGCCGTCGCCACTCTCAACCTCAACCTGAGACTTGAATGTTAGTCCGCGACGGGTCTCTGCGGAACGCTGACGTCGACATACGTCGCGTCGCCGCCGACGAGCCCGAGCACCTTGCGGGCGATGACGAGCTTCATCAGGACGTCGGCAGGACGACCGAGGCGGATCTCCGTGCCGTGGCGCAGCACGAGCGTCAACTCCTCACCCGGCAGACGAACTCCCTTGACCCGACCGCCGAGACCGGCAGCACGAGCGGCAGCGAGCGCTCGAGTGGCCGAGATGAGTCCTCCGGGAATCTGACCGCCGACGCGGATCGTCGCGCCGCGGCGGAGCCACAGCCGCGGCATTCCGCGGTGCGTCCCGACCTCGATCTCGCGGACGACCTTGCCGGCACCCGTGGCGAGCCAGGCGGACGTGCCGCTGCGAACGACGGCGACAGGACGCTCGGGCGCGACCTTGACGACGAGCGTGTTCGGGAAGGCCCGATCAACCGAGACGCCGGCGACCTCGGGCAAGGCTCGCAGGGTTCCCTCCACCTCGCCGGCGTCGATCGCCACGAGGCTTCGTCCGACGAGATCGCGTGTCGCGAGCGAGACCTCGCGCCCAAGTCCGGGCGGCGCTCCGCGCACCTCGACCTTGTCGACCGCGAACACCGGTGTCGAGTAGGCAAGCCAGTACGCGAAGCCGATCGCGACGAGAACGCCGAACGTGGCCAGAAGCGAGCGGCCGGAAGGGACGAAGCGCACGAGATCCAGGCGAACACCGGCCGCATCTCGCGGAAACGGGACGACGACGCTTGCCGCAGCAGCATGCCGACGCGATCCGCGTTCGCTCCGTCCCCCGACCATGGACCTGGATTCGTCGCCGTGAACAGTGCTTCCTACGTGATCGGAGCGAGCTCGGGCACTCCGGCGAAGACGACCTCGTGCTCGAGCTCCACGCCGTACTCGGCATGCGCACGCCGCCGCCCTTCGACCAGCAACGCGACACAGTCCGCGCTCGTCGCGGTGCCGGTGTTCTCGATGAAGTTGGCGTGCTTGGGCGAGATCTGCGCGCCGCCGATTCGATGGCCCTTGAGCCCGCAGAGCTCCAGCATCCTCCCTGCTCCGAGGTCTCCCGGCGGATTCTTGAAGACGCTTCCGAACGTCCGCTTGTTCGTCGGCTGCGTGTCCTTTCGACGTGCAACGAGGTCGGCGATGGTCGCCTTTACCTCGGACGGCGGGCGCGGCTCGAGGCGGTACTCGACGCGAGCGACGACCTCACCCGGGAGGAGCGCGGAATGCCGATACGAGAGCCCGAGCTCGTCGGGTGTTCGCCACGACTCTCCCTCGGCCGAGACCACGAGCGCCCGGACGAGCACGTCCGACCAGTCACTGCCGTATGCGCCGGCGTTCATGTACACGCCACCTCCGGCCGTCCCGGGGATGGCGCACGCGAACTCGAAGCCGCCGAGGCCGGCGTCGCGCGCGCGATGCAAGCACACAGCGTTCGTCGCGCCGCCTCCAGCCTGCAACGCGGCATCGACGACCTCGACCGCGGCCAGCTCCCCCTCCAGTCGGAGCACAAGCCCGTCGACCCCGGCGTCGGCAGCGAGCACGTTCGACCCCAGCCCGACGACGAACACATCGAGCCCCTCGTTCCGGGCAAGTCGGAGCGCATCGCCGAGCTCGGCGACAGTGCGTGGTCGGGCGAGAGCACGCGCCGGACCTCCGGTACCGATCGTGGTCAGCTTCGCGAGCGGAACGCCGTGCTCGATGGCCGTCATGCAGGCAGTCCCTCGACGACGGCGCGCGCGACCCGCCATGGCTCTCCCACTCCCAGCGTCACGACGACGTCACCGGGACGAGCCCAGTCGAGCGTCAGTCTCGTCGCGTCGTCGAGCGTGGGCGCCCACCCCCGTCGGACACCACGCGGCACGTCGTCGAGCACGAGCTTGCCGCTGACTCCGAGGATCGGAGCATCACGGCCGCCGATCACGTCGGTGACGACGGCCGCGTCGGCAAGGCCGAGCGCCTCGCCGAGCTCCCGGTGGAGATGGCGCGTTCGCTCGTAGACGTGCGGCTGATAGACGGCGATGAGCGCCCGCGGCTCGAGCGCGCGAGCCGTCGCCAGAGCTGCCGCGATCTCCGTCGGGTTGTGCCCGTAGTCGTCGATCACGCGCACGCCACCTCGTTCGCCGACGAGCTCGAACCGCCGGCCGACTCCCGTGAACCCGACGATGACGGATTCGGCCTCCTCTCGCTCGACACCCGCGTGGGCGAGCGCGGCGAGCGCGGCGGCGGCATTCATGCGGTTGTGGTCGCCCGGCACCGAGAGCGGCAGATCGACGGGCTCGAGCTCCCAGCCGCGCACGACCGAGGGCGCCCTCGCCAGCCAGCGCTCGAAGAACGCCGACAGCTCGGCCTCCGAGCCGTATGTCGCATGATGGTCGAGCTCGATGTTCGTCACGACGCGCGATCTCGGCCTCGAGAAGGTCGATCGAGCGGTCGGACTCGTCGCCCTCGACCACGAGCCAGCCCTCGCCCGTGCCGGCGTTTCCGCCGAGCTGTGGCACGACTCCGCCGATGATCCACGCGGGATCGTGGCCGAGCTCGCGAAGGACGTACGCGATCATGGCCGCCGTGGTCGTCTTGCCATGCGCGCCACCAACGACGATCGAGCGGCGAAGCGCAACCAGCTCGGCGAGGAATTCCGCCCGCGAGCGTCCTTCGACCCGTCCCGCGTGTGCCGCCGAGACGACGACCTCGAAGCCATCGGGCGGAACCGGTTCGCCTCCGACGTCCACGTCGACACCCGTGACCGCCTCCAGGAAGATCGTGTCGCGCGCATCCCAACCACGCACCTCGGCGCCCCAGGCGCGGGCGAAGTTCGCGTACGCGGAGAGCCCTGCGCCGCCGATCCCCACGAAGTAGATCCGCCGGTCCGCGAGCGAGCGATGCGCTCACCGGCGTGCCTTCGGCCAGGGCGATCAGCTCGTCGGCGACGACCTCGGCGGCATCCGGCTCGGAGAGCGCCAGCATTGCCTCGCGCATACGCGCGAGCCTCGCCGGGTCGGCCAGAAGCTCCTCCGCGAGCGCCGGAACACGCGCGAGCTCGCTCTGGTCGACGACGATCGCGCCGCCGCCACGCGCGAAGTGCTGCGCATTCGACGTCTGGTGATCGGCGGTCGCGTGGGGATACGGAACGAGGATCGCCGGCGTTCCGGCGGCCGCGAGCTCCCACACGGTTCCGCCCGCGCGGGAGATCGCGAGGTCAGCCGCCGCGAGAGCGGCACCGAAGTGGTCAGTCGACGGGACGAGCACGTAGTCGCCTCGATGCACCCGCGGGCGCACGGCGTCGTAGTCGCGCTCCCCCGACACGTGCAGAACCGCAGGTCCGTGTTCGCCGAACGCCTCGACGGCGAATTCGTTCAGCGCCTGGGCGCCTGCGAGCCCGCCGAAGACCGCGAGCACCGGCGCTTCCGGAGGGAGCCCGAAGAGCGCCCGCCCCTCCACCTTCCCGGCGCCGAGGTGCGCCGCCGGAATCGGCCGGCCGACGACGCGGTACTTCCGACCTTCGCGGCCGGGGACCGCATAGGCGAGAAAGACGCGCCGCGCGAACGGCGCGGCGAGACGGTTCGCGAGACCGAGATGCGCGTCGGCCTCCGTCAGCGCAGCTGGGATCCCCCGCAGGCGCGCGGCCAGCACCATCGGTCCGGCGACGTAGCCTCCACCGCCGAGCACGACGTCGGGCCGCCGCCGCGCGAGGATCCGGCCGCACGCGAACGGCGCGCGAACGGCCTGCGAGAGCGATCGTACGAGCCCGAGCCCGATACGCCTCGGAAATCCCGAGACCGCGAACGTGTCGAGCTCGAAGCCCGCCTCAGGAACGAGCTGCGACTCGACGCGGTCGGGCGACCCGGCGAACGTCACTGCCACTCCGCGCGCGCGAAGTGCTTCCGCGACTGCGAGAGCGGGCCGGACGTGACCGGCCGTCCCTCCTGCCGCTATCACGCACCGAAGCCTGGACGACCCTTCCATTGACGGCGATGTTAAGGAGAATGCCCATAGCGGCGAGGAGAACCACGAGGCTCGACCCACCGTAGGAGACGAACGGCAGCGGGATTCCGGTGAGGGGCGCGATGCCGAGCGCGGCGGCGAGGTTGATCGCGGCCTGCCCGCAGACGAGCGCCGTGATGCCGGCGGCGAGGAGCTTCCCGAACGGATCCTTGCAGCGCATCGCGATACGGAACCCCGCGAGCGCGAGGACCGCGAACGCGCATATCACGAGCGTGACGCCGATGAGACCGAGCTCCTCGCCGATGACGGCGAAGATCATGTCCGTGTGCGCCTCCGGGAGGTACGAGATCTTCCCGACGCCCTCGCCCAGTCCGGCGCCGGTGACGCCCCCCGAGCCGATGCCGATGGTCGCCTGCACGATCTGGAAGCCGGCGCCCTGCGCGTCCGACCACGGGTCGAGGAAGCTGAACACCCGCGCGCGCCGATACGGCTCGATGTAGATCGCGAGCAGCCCCATTCCCAGCGCGAGGATCGACGCGATCGCGAGCAGCCGGATCGGCACGCCGGCGACGAGCAGGATTGCGAGCATCATCCCGCAGATCGTGATCGTCGTTCCCAGGTCGGGCTCCACGACGATCAGCCCGCAGAACACGACCGTGAGCAGCCCGAGCGGCTTGACGAGCTCGCCGAACGTCCTCGGCGCTCGCCGGCGAGCGAGGTAGGCGGCAGCGAAGAGACAGAGCGCGAGCTTCGCGAGCTCCGACGGCTGGAAGCTGGCGGGGCCGATGAGGAACCAGCGTCTCGCGCCGTTGATCGCCGGGCCGAGCACGAGCACCGCCGTGCAAAGGACGAACGCGGCGAGCAGGAGCGGCGGCGCGAGGTAGCGGAGGCGGTGGTAGTCGAAGCGCGACGCGATCGTCATGAGCGCGAGTCCGATCAGCGCGTAGACCGCCTGCCGCTTGAGGAAGCTCATCGGATCGCCGTTGCCGATGGCGGCCGACGCCGATGTCGCGCTGTACACCATCACGAGCCCGAACGCGACGAGCCCGAGCGTGACGAACGCGACGAGGCGCTGGTCGCCGTGCCCGTCGCCCTTCACGCGAGCGCCTCCACGAGCTCGCGAAAGGCATCGCCACGCGCCTCGAAGTCGCGGAACTGGTCGAAGCTCGCGCACGCCGGGGAGAGCAGGACGACGTCTCCGGCGGAGGCAGCGTTCGCGGCCGAGTCGAGTGCCTCGTCGAGCGTGCCCGAGGCGATGCACGGAACACCGGCGGCAACGAGCGACCGCGCGATCTCGTCCGCCGTCTCGCCGATCAGGTAGGCGATGTCGCCGGAGCCGAACGCCTCGGCCAGAGGCGCGTACGACTCGTGCTTGCCGCGGCCGCCGAGGATGACGTGGAGGTGGGATCCAGGGAACGACGCGAGCGCCCGACGCGCAGCCGCGACGTTCGTCGCCTTCGAGTCGTTGACATAGCGAACGCCGCGCAGCTCGCGGACGAGCTCGATGCGGTGCGCGACGCCCTCGAAGGTGTGCAGCGCTTGCGCGATCGCCTCGTCGCCGATCCCGGCGGAGCGGGCCGCGACGGTGGCGGCGACAGCGTTCTCGCGGTTGTGTGGCCCGGGAATGCGCGGCTCGGCAGGCAGCTCGTCGTCGCGCTGCGAACTCGACTCGGGTCGCCGAGCCCGGGATCGCGCCGAATCCGCGAGGCACGATCGCCGTGTCGTCGGCGCTCTGATGCTCGAACATCCGCAACTTGGTGTCCGAGTACGCATCGAACGTGCCGTGGCGGTCGAGGTGATCGGGCTCGAGGTTGAGGAGCACGCCGACGCGCGGCTGCAGCGTGTGCACGTCCTCGAGCTGAAAGGACGAGAGCTCGCAGACGATCCACGCGTCGGGCGTGACGTGTCCGACGAGTGACGTGAGCGGCCGCCCGACGTTGCCTGCGACCTCGACGGGCGTGTCGGCCGCGCGAAACATCGCGCCGAGAAGCTCGCTCGTGGTGGTCTTCCCGTTCGTCCCGGTCACGCCCAGAATCGGGTTGTCGAGCAGGCGCGAGCCGAGCTCGATCTCGCTCCACACGGGGATGTCGCGCTCTCGGGCGCCTTCGACCAACGGCGTCTGGCCCGGCACTCCCGGGCTCTTCACAACGAGATCGATCCCCTGTAGCAGCGTCGCCTCCTCCTGTCCGAGATGGACTTCGACATCGAGCTCGGCGAGCCTCCCCACCTCGAGCGCCTCGTCCCGATCGAAGCCGACGACGTGGGCGCCGACGCCCGCGAGCGCGTCGGCGGCGGCCATCCCCGAGCGGGCGAGACCGACGACGAGAACGCGCGTGCCGGCGAGCTCGGCTCTGCCCAGCTCTGGGCTCATCTCACGGCTGGACGAAGTGGAGGAAGTCGCGGTAGAAGAGCGCGAACCCCGACGCGCAGAAGATCGCGCAGATCACCCAGAAGCGAACCATGATCTTGGTCTCCGACCACGCCTTCATCTCGAAGTGGTGGTGGATCGGCGCCATCAGGAACACGCGCTTGCCGGTCCGCTTGAAGCTCACCACCTGGATGATCAGCGACATCACCTCGATGACGAAGATGCCCGCGATCAGCGGGAGCAGGATCTCGGTGCCGGTCACGACCGCGAAGCCGGCGATGGCTCCGCCGAGTGCGAACGAGCCGGTGTCGCCCATTTGCACCTCGGCGGGGAAGGCGTTGTACCAGAGGAATCCGATCGTCCCTCCGATCAGCGCAGCGGCCAGGGTGGCGATGTCGAGGTACGTGTCGCTCCTGGCGCCGGGGTCGCCCGAGCGGAGCCACGCGATGCCGGCGACGGCGAGGAACGTCAGCAACATGATCACCACGGTCCCGGCCGCGAGGCCGTCCACGCCGTCGGTGAGGTTCGCCCCGTTCACGGTCCCGCCGATGACGAGGAAGAGCAGGACGTAGTAGCCGAAGGAGAGATCGAGCGTCCAGCCGATGACGGGCACGTAGACGTCGGTCGTGAAGCTCGTGCTCTCGTTGAGGAGAAGCGCGGCGCCGACGGTCACGGCGACCAGCCCGATCATCTTCCAACGCCCAGGCAGGCCGAGCGAACGGCGGCGGCGCAGCTTGAGGTAGTCGTCCGTGAACCCGATGAGTGCGCAGCCGAGCACCATGAAGAGAACCGTCATGCCCTCCGCCGTGTACTGCGAGAGGAAGAGGAACGGCACGACGGCCGAGGCGAGGATGAGAAGGCCGCCCATCGTCGGCGTCCCCTGCTTGACGGCGTGGGTGGCCGGGCCTTCCGCGCGGATCTGTTGGCCGAGGTTGCGGCTGCGCAGCAACTCGATGAACTTCGGCCCGATCACGACGGCGGCGACCATCGCGATCAAGCCCGCGATTAGGACAGGGACCATGCTCGAGCGAAGTTCGTGATCTCGTCAGCGATGCCTTCGAGCCCCACGGCGCGGGACGCTTTCACGAGGACTGCGTCGCCCGGGCCGACTCGCGAGCGCGCCTCCTCGAGGGCGGCTCCGGGTGTCGCCGTCCACGCGACCGGCTCGTAGGCATGTGACGCCTCGCCCACGCCGATCACCTCGATCTCGAGCTCGGAGGCGAGAGCTCCGATCTCGCGGTGGTACATCTCAGAGGACGCGCCGAGCTCGGCCATCTCCCCGAGGATCGCAACCCGCCTGCGGGCGCCTGCTCGCTCGGCGAGATGGACGAGCGCGGCGCGCATGGAGTCGGGGTTGGCGTTGTACGCGTCGTTGACCACGAAACCGCCGCCGGGGAGCCGCAGCTCCTCGCCACGCCACGGCGACAGCTCGATGCCGGCGACGCCGTCCGCGGCACGGTCGAGCGGAAGGCCGAGCGCGTCGTAGGCGTGCAGCGCGGCGAGCGTATTGGCCGCGAGGTGCCGTTGCGTGAACGGGAGCTCGAGCTCGACGCGCTCGCCGCTGATGGCGAAGCGCGTGATGGGGCCGCGCGTCTCGATCTCGTCGTAGTCGAACCGCCTGACGTCGATGTCGCGGCGCCCGAGATACGGCTCGAGCTGAGCGCTGCGCGCCGGCACAACCGCGGTGCCTCCTGTCGGAAGCGCCGTGATCGCCTCCGCATTCGCCTCGGCGACACGCTCGACCGTGCCGAGGAGCTCGAGATGCTCGGGACCGATGTGCGAAACGACGACGACGTTCGGGCGCGCGATCTCGCAAAGCGCGGCGATCTGGCCGAGGCCGCGCATCCCCATCTCCGTCACGAGCACCCTGGTCTCCGGCTCGAGCCGGCAGACGGTGAGCGGCAGGCCGATCTCGTTGTTGAGGCTGCGCTCGGCAAAGACGGTCGGAACGTGTGGCGCACAGAGCGCTCCCAGGATGTCCTTCGTCGTCGTCTTCCCCGCCGAGCCGACGACGGCGACGACATCCGCGTCGCTCTTCGAGCGCACGAGCGTTGCGAGCGCGGCGAGCGCCGCTTCTTGATCGTCGGGCACGAGCGTCGCCGCCCCCTTCGCTCGCGCCTCCTCGACGTATTGCACGCCGGTGTTGAGCGCGACGAAGAGGTCACCCGATCCGGCATCTCGTGAGTCCGCCGTGATCCGGTTGATCTCCTCTCCACCGTCGAGCGTTCCGAGCCCGAGGGCCGACGACCTCGTCCCGCGCGAGTGGGATCACCGGCGTCCTCGCAACGCCTCGCGCGCGACCTCGCGGTCGTCGAACGGCGAGACGACGCCGCCGATGTCCTGTCCCTGCTCGTGGCCCTTGCCCGCGATCACGACGACGTCCCCGCCGTCGGCGAGGGCGATCGCGCGCTCGATCGCGCTGTGACGGTCGGGGTCGATCTCGACGTCGACTCCGGCACCCTGCAACACGTCCTGGATGATCGCCAACGGCTCCTCCGAGCGCGGGTTGTCGGACGTCACGATGGTGATGTCCGCCAGGTCGGCGGCCACCTTCCCCATGAGCGGGCGCTTGCCGCGGTCGCGATCTCCTCCGGCGCCGAACACGACGATGACCCGGCCGTCGCCGAGATCGCGCGCCGCTCCGAGCACGGTCGCGAGCGAGTCCGGCGTGTGCGCGTAGTCCACCACGACCGCGAACGGCTGCCCCTCGTCGATCGCCTCGAACCGCCCCGGGACGTCCTCCACTCGAGCAATTCCATCGGCGATCGCATCCTCCTCGAGATCGAGCAGGATGCCGGCGGCAACGGCGCCCAACACGTTCTGGACGTTGAAGAGCCCGCGGAGCGGCGTCTCGATCTCCAAGCCGCCCGCGCGGAATCTGCTGCCGCGAGCGCCGACCTCGAGACCTTCGGGGCGGATCTCGGCCGCCTCCGTGAGCCCGAAGGTAAGGAGCGGCGCACGGTGCACGTCACGTAGCTCCGCGGCGAGCTGTTTCCCCCACTCGTCGCCGACATTCACCGCGGCCGGCGGCGGCTGCGCGCCGGTGAAGAGCCTGCGCTTTGCCTGAAAGTACTCCTCCATCGAGCCGTGGAGGTCGAGGTGATCCTGGCTCAGGTTGGTGAAGACGAGCGCGTCGAAGCGCACACGGTCGAGGCGGCGGAGCGCCGAGCCGTGCGAGCTGGCCTCGACGGCCGCGCTCAGGTCGCCCGCGTCGAGCATCTCGCGAAACAGCCGCTGGAGATCGATCGCCTCGGGCGTCGTGAACGGCGCGGGACGCCGCTCGCCGCCGACCTCCCACTCGACCGTCCCCACGAGGCCGGGCTTGCGACCCGCGGCACCGAGAATCGCGCGCAGGAGGAATGCCGTGGTCGTCTTCCCGTTCGTTCCCGTGACCCCTGCGACGTCGAGCTCCTTCGTCGGCTCGCCGAAGAAGAGGTCGGCCGCGACTGCCATCGACTCGCGCACGGACGACACGAGGAGCTGCGGGACATCGACCTCGAGCGGCCGCTCGACGACGATGGCGGCAGCGCCGCGCTCGATCGCCTCCCAGGCGAGGTCGTGGCCGTCCACTCGCGCCCCGCGGACACAGAAGAAGACCGCGCCGGCGGTCACGCGCCGCGTGTCGTACGCGAGGTCCGCGACTTCTACGGGCCGCCCTCCCGTCACCTCGCTCGGCGCGAGAGCCCCGATCAGGGCATCCAGCTGCATCGTTCGGAAGGCTAGTTGCGGCGCGATAGGTCAGTGATCGGCGCAGCGGCCACGAATGCTGCCGCCTTCAGGGATCTTCGCGGCCTGGGACCCGCTAGCGGGTTCCAGGCCTGCGGGAAGGATCGTCCTGCGGAATCTCGAGGTGCTGGAGGTTGAAACGCGCGATCTCGCGAAACGCCGGCGCTGCCACGACGCCGCCGTAGATGTCTCCGTGCGGCTCGTCGACCATGACCATGATCACGAGCTTGGGTTTCGTCGCGGGCACCATCCCCACGAAGGAGGCGACGTAGCGCGACGTGGAGTAGGTGCCATCCGGATCGATCTTCGCGGCCGTTCCGGTCTTGCCGGCCACCGTGTAGCCGGGGATGGCGGCCTCGGTGCCCGTTCCCTCGAGAACGACGCCGCGCAGCATCCCGAGCATCTGCTCGGCGACGCGGCGAGAGACGATGCGGCGCCCGTGCCTCGGCGCGATCGACTTGCCGTCGATGCGATCGATCATGTGCGGCCGCACGAGCATGCCGCCGTTCGCGATCACCGAGTACGCACGTGCCATCTGCACCGGCGTGACGGCAATGCCGTGCCCGATGGGAACGGTTCCGATCGTCGAGCCAGACCACTTGTCGAGCGGAAGCGCGAACCCGGCCGACTCGCCCGGGAAGTCGATGCCGGTCTTCGCTCCGAACCCGAAGCGGTCGATCCACGACGCGAGCCGGCCGGAGCCGAGGCGCTCGGCGATCGTGATCGTCCCGATGTTCGAGGAGTACTCGACGATCTGCTTCACGGTCAGCCGTTCCGTTCCGCGCGTGTGGCCTTCGTGGATCACGCGGTCGGCGACCTGGATCGTGGGAGCGAGACGGAACGAGCTGCGGGGATTGACGATCTTGTCCTGCAGCGCAGCCGCAATGGTCACGAGCTTGAACGTGGAGCCCGGCTCGTACGTGTCCGTCACGGCGCGGTTGCGGCGACGGTCGGCACGCGTTGTCGGGAAGCGGTTGGCGTTGAAGCGCGGTGCCGTCGCCATCGCGAGCACCTCTCCCGTGCGCGGATCCATGACGACAGCCGTCGCGGCTCGCGCGCCCCAGCGGCGAACCGTGTCCTGGAGAACCTCTTCCGCATTCGCCTGGATCTCGCGGTCGATGGTCAGGCGAACGCTCCGTCCGGGCGACTCGGGCTTGGTCTCCACGACGTCGAGCGCGCGCCCGAACGGGTCCTTCACGATCGTCTGGCTCCCGGGCTTGCCGGCGAGCGTCCCCTCGAGCGAGCGCTCGAGTCCCTCCAGACCCTTGTTGTCGAGCCCCGCGTAGCCGAGCACCTGCGCGGCGACCGGACCCTGCGGGTAGTAGCGAAGCTCCTCCGGATAGAACCCGAGCCCGGCGAAGTCCAGCGCCTCGAGGTTCTTCGCCTTTCTCGGGTCGGCCTTTCGCGCAACGTAGACGAAGCCTCGCGAGCGGTCGACGAGCGTCGGGTAGAGGACGGCAGGATCGATGCCGAGCTGCTTCCCCGCCGCCAGCGTCAGATCCCGTGCGTCGTCGACCTGACGCGGATTGGCATAGACGGTGGTCGCGAGCTTCCCGATCGCGAGGGGCTCGCCGTTCCGGTCGACGATGGTGCCGCGCGACGCCGGCACGATGACCGTCTCGCGGTGTTGCCGCAGCGCCATCGCCGCGTACTCGGGCCCTTTCACGACCTGGATCCAGGCGGCGCGCGCGAGTGTCGCCGCCAGCAGGACGAGGAACATGCCTGCCAGCAGGGCGATGCGGCGGTTCGTCGCCGCCGGCTTCACCGGCCGAGCTGGATGTAGGTGGTGTCCTCGGGCTGCACCTCGCGGAGACCGAGCTCACCCTGCGCGAGTCGCTCGATCCGCGTGGTCGCAGCGGCGCTCGAGATCTCCGCCCGCAACCCGGCGATGTCGTTCTTCAAGTCGGTGCGCTCGCGTCCCGACTGGTCGAGCTGAAGGTTCAGGCGGAGCACGGCGACGTTGATCGCGACGACCCCTGCGAGCAACACCGCGAAGACGACGATCCAGGCGACGCCGCCGCTCACGAGCCACGACCGGCGGCGCGGCGACGAGGCGGTACGCGCCCGCCGCACGCGGGCCGGCTGCGCGATCGTCGACATCAGACCCGAACCGCCGCGCGGAGTCGCGCCGAGCTCGCGCGCGGGTTGTCGTCGATCTCATGCGCGGAGGGCCGCACCGGCTTCGGCGTGAGGATTCGCGCGTCCGGCTCCTTCCCGCACACGCACACCGGAAGCTCGGGAGGGCAGGTGCAGCCCTTCGCGCGTTCGCGCAGGAACCGCTTCACGATCCGGTCCTCGAGCGAGTGGAAGCTGATGACGGCGAGCCGCCCGCCTGGCCGCAGCATCTCGAAGGCGGCCGGGAGACCGATCTCGAGCGACTCGAGCTCGTGGTTCACCTCGATGCGCAGCGCCTGGAAGACGCGCTTCGCCGGATGCCCCTCGCCGAAGCGTGCGGGCGCCGGAATCGAGGCACGGACGACATCCACGAGCTGCCCTGTCCTCTCGATCGGCTCCTCCGCTCGCCGCCGCACGATCCCACGTGCGATCTGGCGCGCGTAGCGTTCTTCGCCGTAGCGGCGGAAGATGGTCTCCAGCTCGCGCTCGTCGTAGGTCGCGACGACACCGGCGGCGCTGGGCTCGTCAGACGGATCCATCCGCATGTCGAGCGGCGCGTCCGTCGCGTACGAGAAGCCGCGCTCCGGTCGGTCGACCTGCATCGAGGAGAGGCCGAGGTCGAGGAGCACCGCATCCGCGCGCACGTCGTTGCCCGCAAGTTGCGAGAGCACCACGCCGTAGTCGCCGCGCAGGAACCGGGTCTGCACGCCGCGTGTCGCTCCCTTCACGCGGTCGAAGTACGGACGCACGCTCGGGTCACGATCGATCGCGACGAGCTTCCCGCTCCCCTGCAGGTCGGCGACGAGGAGGCGCGAGTGCCCACCCGCGCCGAAGGTGGCATCGACGACCGTCTCTCCCGGCTGCACGTCGAGGAGCTCGCGCACCTCGTCCGCGAGCACGGGGACGTGATCAGCCGCGTCTGTCCGCTGCACGTTCGGCAACATCTCCGACGCTCCCTTCGATCGCACTGACGTGAGACGCCCACTCCGGGCGGTTCCAGATCTCGATGTGGTCGTGAACACCGACGACGGCGACGTCCTTCCCGAGGCCCGCGTGACGCGCGAGGTCCGGCGGCACGAGGACGCGGCCCTGCTTGTCGACCTCGGTCACGGTCGCTCCCGCGAAGACGAACCGCTTCATCTCGCGCGCCTCCCGCGTGAGCGAGTCGAGAGCGGTGATCCGCTCGACGCTCGACTCCCACGTGGAACGGGGATAGACGTCGATCGTGCCGTCGATCCCGCGCGCGAGGACGACGTCCCCGCCGAGCCCGTCACGGAACTTCGCGGGCAGCGTGAGACGGTTCTTCTCGTCGATCGTGTGCTCGTGGGTTCCGTAGAACATGGGCTGCGTCGTGGTGTGACTCCCACGGCGCCCCACCTTACTCCACTTTCCTCCACAACGCAACCCCTGCGCCCCACTCGTGTCCGCGTTCGTCTACACGAGCGAAATCGCCTCCGCATGGACGCCAGGGCCGGCGATCGCGCCGGCGCCGCAGCGCGCGGCGAAGTCGAGCGCATCGAGCCCCTCGAGCCCGGCCGCGAGCGCGAAGGCGAGCCCGGACGCGAAGCAGTCCCCCGCGCCGTACGCGTCGGCGGGATCGGGCGGAAGCGGCGCCGCCTTGTAGGGACCTCCGGGCTGCGCCCAGCCTCCGAGCGCGCCCGATGTCGTCACGACGATGCGCGGCTCGGGATCGAGCTGACCCGGGTGGTACCGCTCCGCTTCGTCCTTTCCGCTCGAGACCAGCACATCGAGCTCCACCGACGCCTGCCTCAACGTCGAGAGCTCGCGCGCGGTGGCGACGAGCACGCGTGCGCGACGGGCAAGAAGCAACGCATCGGCATCGCCCGCGCAGAAGTACACGGCGTCGCAACGCGCGAGCTCGTGCCACGGAAGCGACTCGTCGTGGCCACGTGGATGCAGCTTCCGACCGATCGTCGTGATCGTGCGCTCACCGGTGTCGTCGATGAGCGTGAAGCCGCTGCGCTGCGGCGCCTCGACCGACGTCGCGTGCACGGTGACGCCGCGCGCCTCGAGCTCGGCACGCGCGAGTTGTGCAGGCTCGTCGTTCCCGAGCACGGTGAAGAAGTCGACGGAGTCCGCGAGCTGCGCAAGCTGGACGGCGGCAACGGAGCCTCCACCGGCCGCCTGCTCCCACGACTCGTCCGCGTGGACGATCTCGCCGGGACGCGGCACGGCCTCGACCGGGACGAACTCGATCCACTCGACGTGCCCGACGACAGCGGCTCTCATCCCGGCATGCTCACAGATCGACGGCGACGAGCGTTTGACGAGGATGATGCAGACCGTGGCGATCCCCCCGTTCGAGCGCTTCTACGAGGAGCATCGGGCCGAGGTTCTTCGGCTGCTCCGTCGAAGGCTCGGCGTCGATCGCGCCGACGATGCGTTCCAGGAGACGTTCCTGCGCGCGCTGCGTGCCTACGGACGGCTCGACCACGGCGAGCATCTGCGTGCCTGGGTGCTCACCATCGCGCAGAACGTCGCGCTCGACGTGCTGCGACGGGCACGCCCCACGAGCGAGCTCGTCGAGGTGGCCGACGACGACACGCGGCCTGCCTACGCGGAGCTCGCCGAGCTGACCGACGGCCTCGGCCCGAAAGAGCGAGCCGCCGTCGTTCTCCGCTACGGCTACGACCTCTCGTACGAACAGATCGCGTCCGCGCTCGGCTCGTCACCGGACGCGGCCCGACAAGCCACGTCCACGGGCGTTCGACGCATTCGAAGGAGGATCACCTCATGACCGTCTCTCCGGATCTCGACCGTCGCTTCCGTGACGCGGCCGCGACGCTCGGCCTGATCGACGTCGGCTACGACGTCGTCGACTCGCCCATCGGCGATCTCCTCGTGGCGGCGTCGGATCGCGGCCTCGCGACGATCTCGTTCGACCCCGACCCGGGCGAGCGGCTCGAGCAGCTCGCCCGCATCGCCGGCCCGCGCGTCCTCCGCTCGCCGCGAAGCGTCGACGGCGCGCGCCGCGAGCTCGACGAGTACTTCGCGGGCCGCCGCCGCGCGTTCGACCTGACGCTCGACCTGCGAGAGCTGCCGGCATTCACGATCTCCGTCCTCGACGAGCTCGCGCGCGTTCCCTACGGGGAGACGACCACATACGGCGCTCTCGCGCAGCGCGTCGGCCATCCACGCGCGGCCCGAGCCGTGGGCACGGTCATGAATCGCAACCGCATCCCCATCGTCCTTCCGTGCCATCGCGTGGTCGGCTCGACAGGGGACCTGACCGGTTACGCGGGCGGCCTCGATCGCAAGGTCAAGCTCCTCGAGCTCGAGGGCGCCCGCTGACGTCACCTAGTCAGCATGCGATACCCGACGCCCCACACTCGTAGCGACCGAGCAAGCACAGGGCGTAAGCTCTCAGCGTGAGCAGCGAGGCGATGGAGACCATCAACCGTTGGCGCGCGTCGAATTTTGAGCGTGGAGCCGTTGAGGACGTCCTCGCAGACGACGTGGAATGGGTCGTCCCGAACCGCGGCGGGGTATCACGCGTGCGCGGAATCGATGCAGTTCTCGAGTGGTACGCCAGTGGCGGAGCCGCCGACGAGCTACTGCCCGACGAGAGTCTCGATTTCTCAGAAGAGCGGGGCGAGCTGGAGGACTTCGGGGACGGCCGAGTTGGCTCGCTCAATCGATTGATCTACACGTCGAAGGAATCCGGCGAGGTCGCGTACGTGAAGACGCACCGGCTCGTCTACACCGTGCGCGACGGGAAGATCGTTCGCTACGAGCTGGAGAACCTCGGCGAGTCCGAACTCGAACGCGCTCCGTCCGATTGACGGGCACTTCTGGCGACTCATCGGCTCAAGCCGCTACACCAGACGGACGGAAACGCGCTTGAGGAACTCAGATTCGCGCCCTGCGGGTTCGCCGGCGTCGACTGCGGCACTGATGTCTCTCGCCAGCATTTCGTGTACTTCGAGGCGAGGAAAGTGACCGTGCGGAGTGTCATGGCGCCCGCTGTGCAGCGGAGCGTCATAGCGCCCGTTGTGCATGGCGCGAATCGCAGAGGAGAAGTTGTTGCGCGGACGGGGAACCACCCTCACGGCCTGATCGAGCAGCGCGTCGAGCTTCGCGAGCAGCGGGTCAGTCAAATTGGGGGACATTGCGCCTCCCCTTTCCGCTCGTCCTGACGCAGTGGCTCGGATGAGTGCAGTCAGGGCGGAAGGAGGAGCTATGTAGGTAACTCAAAGTGTAGCCCAGCGCTCCGCGATCGCCCGCACCGCGTCTGGCCGGCAGTCCTGGCTCTGTCAGTTGGCCCCGCCAGGACCTCAGGCTTGGCGGCACGACATCGCTTGCCTCGTTTGTGCCTAGCGGTGCATAATGCTGCCGGGGCCGGGTGTGGCTCGTCTGTCCAATGAGGGGGCGACAGAGAACTGACGAGTCTGGCCGTCGGTCGACCCCTTTTCCCACGGCCGGCCCCACCATCCTCGGGCTTGCGTCACGCTCGTCGCCGCCATCGTGCGCGCCACGATCGCAGCTGCTTCGCACGAGTGATCACCTTGGCCGCCAACGACGAAATCATCGTCTCTCGACCTCGACGTAGCGTCAGTCGAGCATGCGATAGCCCACGCCCCAAACGTTCACGATGAACCGATCGTTCGGATCGATGCAGAGCTTCTTCCGAACTCGTGAGGCGTGCGACTCCAGAGTCCTGGTACGCCCGAGGGCGCGGTAGCCCCACACCTCTCTCAAGAGATCTTCCTTCGTGAAGACGCGATATGGCTCCGACGCGAGCTTGGCGACGAGCTCGAACTCCTTCGCCGAAAGGATCACGGACGTGTCGCGGACGTGCACCCTGCGCGTCGGTCGGTCGATCACGAGGTCGCCTGCGACGATCATGTCGCCCGTCATCGCCGAGCTCCGTCTCAGGAGCGCGCGGATCCGCGCGAGCAGCTCCTCGTAGGAGAACGGCCGGCCCATGACATCGTCCGCACCGCGGTCGAGCGCGCGCACCCGCTCGACGGGATCCGACGTCGGCGCGAGCACGATGACGGGCACGTTGCGATCCCAGCTCCGACCCGGCTCACCCCGGCGGAGACGAAGGCAGAGCTCGAGCTCGGCGAGGAGCACGACGTCGGGCCGTGCGGTCTCCGCCAGCTCGAGCGCCTCGCTTCTGCGCGCTGCACCGAGGACGTCGAAGCCGTCGTCGCGAAGCTGACGGCCCAGGTATTCGCGCGTCTCGGGCTCAGGCTCGGCAACGAGGACGGCACTCGGCATGCAGTCGACGCTAGCCCGGTCGAACGCTCTTCGCCAGATGTCCTTTGCAGCGGATCTGCGACAACCCTTCCTCAGTCGTCCCACACCGACATGGCCGAGAGCTACAGCCTGCCGTGTCTCAGAATCCCCCAGACCAGCCAGGTCCCGAAGACGCCCGCGATCAGGAAACCGGCCAGCGCGAGGAGGTGGATGCCGAGCGCGTGCGGGCCGCCCTTCGCGAAGACGCCGATGATCGCCGAGCCCATGAGCCCGCCGAGGATGACGAGCGCAACCGCGATCCGGTTCGTCGCCTTGTCGATGTGATCGTCGATCTCGTCGATGCCCGGGTTCTCGATGTGCACCTGGAACGTGCCCTGGCGCAGCTGCTCGAGCACGTCGGACACCTGGTACGGCACGTCGCGCGCGATCGACGCGAGCCCGAGCGCCTCGACGCGAGCCCGTTGCGAGAGCGCGCGCGGATGGAAGCGATCCGCGAGCAAGCCGCGCGCGTACGGCTTCGCGACCTCGAACACGTTGAACTCCGGATACACCTCCTGCCCGACCGACGCGAGCGTCGCGATCGCCTTGTCGAGGATGACGAAGCGGCTCGGCAGCTTGAGGTTCATCGAGTAGATGAGCTGGAACCCCTCGCGAATCACCTGCAAGGGATCGATGTCGGAGAGCCTGCTGCCGTAGTAGCGATCGAAGAGAACCTGGAGCTCCGAGCGGAACTCCTGCTCGCGCGCAGCGTCGTAGCGGACGCCCAGGTCGCGCAGCCGACGCGGGATCGCATCCACGTTCTCCGTGGCAGCGTCGACGAAGAGCATCGTCAGCTTCGCCATGTCGTCCTCGGTGAGCTTTCCCGCCTGGCCGAAGTCGACGAGACCCAGCGCACCCGACTCGAGCAAGAAGATGTTCGCCGGGTGCGGGTCGGCATGGAAGAAGCCGTGCCGGAACACCATCGTCATCCACGCGTCCGCGAGAGCATGCGAGATGTCGCGACGCTCGTCGGGCCGCAGCGCCTCCACGTCGAGATCCGCGATCTTCGTGCCGCGAAGGAACTCGAGCGTCAGGATTCGCGCCGTCGAGTACTGCCTGATGACCTGCGGTACGACGACGCGCTCGTCGCGGGCGAAGTTGCGGTGGAACATCTCCGCGTTCCGCGCCTCGTGGCCGTAGTCGAGCTCGAGGCGGATGGAGCGCGCGAACTCGTCCACGAGCTCTCGGGGATCCATGAACTCGAGCGCCTTGACGCGCTCGCGCAGGAGCTTCGCCGCCTGGTAGAGCAAGCCGAGGTCGGCCTCGATCTGCTCCGCGGCGGTCGGGCGCTGCACCTTGACCGCGACCTCGCGGCCGTCGGGCAGCACCGCGCGGTGCACCTGTCCGATCGACGCCGACGCGAGCGGCGCGAAGTCGAACTCGAGGAACGCGCGATCCATGCGCAGGTCGAGCTCCGCCTCGACGACGTCGCGCACCTGCTCGAACGGGATCGGCGACGCGTCGTCCTGGAGGCCGCGGAGCTCGGCGACGATGTCCGGCGGGACGACGTCGGGACGCGTCGAGAGGAGCTGACCGAACTTGACGAACGTCGGCCCGAGCTCGTCGAGCATCGCGCGCAGGCGCTTGCCACGGTCAGAGGCGGTCGCGGCGTTCCCGTTCGCGTCGCCGGGGACGAGGTCGCCGAGCCGGTTCCGGCGGAGGAAGTAGCCGAAGCCGTGGCGTGCCGCCACCTGTGCGATCTCGGACAGTCGCCCGAGGTTCCGCGACGGCCGATCCTGGGTCGTCGCCATCGGCTGATTGTAGGCCCGTCGGGCGGGCGTTTAGGTGTCGTGGCCTCGCTCGAGGAGCTTCACGCGATGCTCGAGCTGCGCAACGCGCAGCGCGAGGTCGCCCACCGACTCACGGGAAGCCGCGCCGAGCTCGGATGCCGCGCGTGCCGCGTACGTCCCGCCGCTCTCGCCGAGCCGGGTCGCCTCGCGGCGCCAGCTGTCGAGAAGATCGGCGATGACGGCACGGACCTCGTCCCGCTCGACGCCGAGCCGAGCGCCGATCTCCGAGGCGAGCTCGTCGGCGTGCTGCGCGATGAGGGCGACCGCGCCCACCCCGGCCAGGCTCAGTGTCTCGAGCGGGTTGCGCTCGTTATCGGGATCGGCCATGAGGCCTGGAGGCGCGGCGCTGGCGCCGCCGCTCCCGCTTGGAGGAGGCACCAGCCTGTCCTACGGACGGAGCCACGACGGGTGTCGGACGGGTGTCCTCTCGCGCAGGCTGGCCGTCCTCGGCCGCATCGTCACTGGATGTCGCGGCGACCTCCTCGGCCTCGGCCGCCAGCGTGCCACCAACCGACGCGACGCCTGCGAGCGCCCCGAGATCGTCACGCCTGCGTGCGAACTCCGGCTCACGCTCCTTGAGAGCGGCCACGAGCGGAGCGGCGAGGAAGATCGAGGAGTAGGCGCCCGAGCCGATGCCGACGAGGAGCGCGAACGCGAAGTCCTGCAGCGTGTCGCCTCCGAAGAAGTACAGCGAGGCGACCGGCAGGAGCGTGATGAACGTCGTCGCGAGCGACCGCGGGAGCACCTCCCACATCGACACGTTGCCGATCACGCGGAACGAGGCGCGCCGCATGAGCGGCACGTTCTCGCGCATACGGTCGAACACGATGATCGTGTCGTAGATCGAGTAGCCGAGGACGGTCAGGATCGCGGCCACCGTCGCCGTCGACATCTCGCGCCCCGTCAACGCGTAGATCCCGATCGTGATGACGATGTCGTGCGCGAGCGCGACGAGCACGCCGACCGAGTACTTCCACTGGAAGCGCACGGAGATGTAGGCGACGATGAGAAGGAGGCTCACCACGATCGCGAAGAGCGCGTTGTTGGCGATCTGGCGGCCGAAGCTCTCTGAGACGTTCTTGGCGCCGAACGAGGTCGCCTCGACGGCGTCCGTGAGCCCCTGCTGGAGCTCGTTCTGCTCGGCGGTCGTCAGCGACTCGGTGCGGATCTGGAAGCTCGAGTACTTGCCGTCCGTCTGAGCGACCTCGACCCTGGATGACTGCCCCGGCCTGACCGATCGTCGATGCCTCCTTGCGCACCTGCTCCAATGACGTCGGCTCTGCCGTGCGGAACGTGAGCTGCGTGCCGCCCTTGAAGTCGATCCCGAGATTGAGGCCGTTGACGGCGATTGCGAGGATCGAAAGCGCGACGACCGCACCGGAGATGGCGAACCAGATCCGGCGGCGCCCCATGAAGTCCCAGCGCAGCCAGCGCGGGATTCCCTGGCCGGTGGCACCCATGAAGCGCGGGTTGTCGAACCAGTCGAAGCCGCCGAGCACCGCGAGAATCGCGCGCGTCGCGGCCACCGCGGTGAGCATCGAAAGGGCTGTCCCGATGAGGAGCATGAGCGCGAATCCGCGCACGCTCGCAGTTGCGACGACGAACAGCACCATCGCCGTGATCGCGGTGACGACGTTCGCGTCGACGATCGTGGCGAAGCCCTTCCGGTATCCCTGCGCGATCGCCGCGCGCACCGACTTGCCGGCGCGCACCTCTTCCTTGATGCGTTCGAAGATGACGATGTTCGCGTCGGCCGCGACCCCGAAGGTCAGCACGAGGCCGGCGAAGCCCGGCAGCGTCAGCGTCACGTTGAAGATGAGGATGGTCGCGTAGAGGAACGCGGCGTAGATCGCGAGGCCGGCGACCGCGACCAGTCCGAGGAAGCGGTAGAAGATGAGCAGGAAGATCGCGACGAGGATCAGACCTGCGATCGCCGCGCGCCATGCCTCCTTGAGCGAGTCCTTGCCGAGCGTCGCGGAGATGTCGGTGCGGTCGAGCGTCTCGAACTTGACCGGCAAGGCGCCGGTCTGGAGCACGAGTGCGATGTCCTTCGCCTCCTGCAGCGAGTCGAGGCCCTGGATCTGCGCGCGTCCGCCGCCGATTCCGCTCGACAGGCTCGAGTCGGTGAAGTCGATCTGCGGGAACGTCTTGATCTCGCGGTCGAGGACGATCGCGAAGTGCTGCGGCTGCTGGCGCAATTTTCCGCGAATCCACTCGTCACGCGTGATGCGCTCGAAGGCGTCGGCGCCGGAATTCGTGAACTCCATCGTCACGATGGGGCTCCCGCCCGCGCCTGGGCTGGTGTCGAAGTCCGCCCGGGTCCCTGAGAGCTTCAGGTCCTCACCCGTCATCTGAGGGATGTTGGGCGGGTCGTACTTGAAGAGGTAGTAGTAGGTGCGGGTGACGGGTGAGATGCCCGCGCCGCCTGCACCAGGACACACGACCGCGCCCTTCCCGCACGTGATCACGACCATGTTGTCGGGCACGGCGAAGATCTCGCGACCGGCTGGAAGCTTCCCGTGGGACTTCTTGAGCGCTTCGGCCTCCGAGCCGTACGGGCCGGAGACGACGCGCTTCGTCTTGGGGTTGACGATGTAGTACGCCTCCGACTTGCCGTCCTTCACCAGGGACTGCACTTGCGCCAGGAGGGCGTACAGAGACGCACTCTCGACGGGCTGTCCCTGGAGCGAGATCGACGGCCCGACGAGTGACGTCTCGAGGTCGAACAGCTCGAGCTGCGCGGTCGTGCCGATGATCTCCGCCGCTGCTTCCGGATCCTTGACGCCGGGCAGCTGGATGACGATCTGATCGGAGCCCTGCGTTCGGATCTCCGGCTCCGTCACGCCGAGCTTGTCGACGCGATTGCGCATGATCTCGACTGAGCGGTCGAGATCCTCCTTCGTCAGCTCGCGATCCGCAGGCGGAACGGCCTGGAGCGTGACCTCGAGCCCGCCCTGCAGGTCGAGGCCGAGCGTCGGCTTCTGGTGCAGCGGTGACGCGGGGATCGCCATGAGGGCGACACCGATCAGCGCTGCTGCCAGCAGCCCGAGGACGAAGTAAGAGTTGCGCCTGCTCACGGTCGGCGCCCCAGGTTAGCGGCGCTCGTCCCCGTTTGAGACATCGGACGCGGCGCTCCTAACGGCTTCTTCGCCGTCCGTAACGGCGCCTTCATCGGCCTCGTCGACGTCGTCGTCCTCCGCCTCGTCGACGTCATCGTCGTCTTCGACGTCCTCCTCTGGCGGCAGAACCGCGGCGATTCCGCGCCGCGTCATGTGAACCGAGATGCCGGACGCGATCTCGACGACGACGTCGTCCCCCTCGGCCTGGGTGATCGTGCCGTAGATACCGCCGGTCGTGAGCACGTCGTCACCGACGCTCGCCTCGTTGATCATGGCCTGCTGCTGGGACTGCTTCTGTCGCTGCGGACGGACCATGAGGACGTACATCACGCCCAGCATCAGCGCCATGATGATCAGGAATTGCACGGTTCCTCCTCCGGTGGGGCGGCGAGCCGGGCGAGGGCCTCGTCGCGAAACGACGAGAACGCTCCCCGCTCGATCGCCGTTCGCGCACGTGCGGTCAGGTCGAGTACGAACCGGAGATTATGCAGGCTCAGCAGGCGTAGTCCGAGAATCTCCCGCTGCGTGACGAGGTGGCGGATGTATGCGCGCGAGAAGCGTTCGCAGGCGGGGCACTCGCACTCCGCGTCGAGCGGCCTCGGATCAGCGCGGTACGACGCGTTGCGGAGGTTGAGCCGCCCCTCCCAGGTGAGCGCCGAGCCCGTGCGAGCCGTCCGTGTCGGGAGCACGCAGTCGAACATGTCGATGCCGCGGGCGATGACCTCGAGAATCCCTTCCGGATCGCCGATTCCCATGAAGTAGCGCGGATGCGTGGGCGGCAGCAAGGGAGCTGCCCATTCGACGCAGTCGAGCATCTCGTCCTTCGACTCGCCGACGGCGAGGCCGCCGAGCGCGAACCCGTCGAACGGGAGCGCGGTGATCTCTTCGATCGAGCGCCGCCTCAGCTCCTCGTCGGTCGCGCCTTGCGCGATTCCGAAGCGAAGCTGGCCGGGCGCTCGCGGTTCGTCGACTTGCTTCGCCGCCCACGTGGTCGTCGTGTGGACAGCCCGCTCGAGCTCGTCGCGTGGCGAGCCCGCCGGCAAGCAGACGTCGAGGCACATCGCGATGTCGGAGCCGAGTCGGCGCTGGATCTCGGACGCCGCTTCGGGCGTCAAGCGCGCCTCGGTTCCGTCGTAGACAGAGCGGAACGTCACGCCGTCGTCGTCGAGCGCGGCGATCGTGTCGCGCAGCGAGAAGACCTGGAAGCCTCCCGAGTCCGTGAGGATCGGCCCGTCCCAGCCGGAGAACGCATGGATCCCACCGAGAGACTCGACGATCGCCTCGCCGGGTCGGAAGTGCAGGTGGTACGTGTTGGCGAGGACGACGTCGGCGCCGAGCGCGCGGACTTCGTCCGGGTGGAGCGACTTGACGGTTCCCTTCGTCCCGACGGGCATGAAGGCCGGCGTCCGGATGTCCCCGTGTGACGTGGTGAGAACACCGGTGCGGGCCGCGCCGTCGGTCGAGTGGAGGCGAAAGCTCACGAGCTCGCGGGTCGTAACGATTGCGTCGGCGCCTGGGGCCACCCCGCGCCTCCACCCGCGATGAGCGTATCGCCGAAGCGTTCACGCATGGGACACGGAAGCGCGCCGAGAGCGCAACGTTCGCCACGCGGCACTCGCACGCTCACAGCACGACCATCGCATCGCCGAAGGAGTAGAAGCGATACCGCTCCGCGATCGCTGCGCGATAGATCTCGCGAGCCTCCTCGACGCCGACGAACGCCATCACCATGGCGAGCAGCGTCGAGCGCGGCAGATGGAAGTTCGTGAGCAGCGCGTCGACCCTGCGAAACACGAAGCCCGGAGTCACGAACAGCATTGTCCTGCCGGCGAGCTCGCCCGTCCGCGCCACCGTCTCGAGCACTCTGACCGTCGTCGTCCCAACCGCGAGAACGCGCCGCGCCGACGATATCCGCCGCCAAGCATCGACACTGACGAGGTAGCGCTCACCATGAATCTCGTGCTCTTCGACCCGAGCCTCGGTCACCGGCCGGAACGTGTCGAGCCCGACGTGCAGGGTCACCCGAGCCGGATCGAGCGCCTCGACAAGCGCAGGAGTGAAGTGCAGACCGGCCGTGGGAGCCGCGGCCGAGCCACTGGCCTCGCCGTACACCGTCTGGTAGCGCGTGCTGTCGGCAAGCGGCTCGCGGATGTAGGGAGGGAGCGGCGCCTCGCCGCCAGGTTCCCCCTCCAGCTGAACGATCCAGCGGCCACCTCCGAGCTGTTCCACCAGGAGAACGGGGCCGAGCTGCTCACCTGCTCGGAGGCGACGCGACGGCCGCGCGAGCGCCTCCCACCGGCCGTCGTCGAGGCTCTCGACGAGAAGCACCTCGACCGCCGCGCCCGAGGACCGACGCAGGCGGAGACGCGCCGGAACGACCTTGGTGTCGTTGACGACGACGAGTCGATCGCCGACGAGATCGGGCAGCTCCGAGAAGGTGCGATGCTCGATTCCGCCCGAGCTTCGCCGGTAGACGAGAAGCCTCGAGGCATCGCGCGGCTCGGTCGGATGCTGCGCGATGAGCTCTGGTGGAAGGTCGTAGTCGAGCTCGGCAGTGTCCATCCGGCGCGGAGAGTAGCCTCGGCGCGCATGGATGCCCTGGCACTCGAGCGAGCCAAGCAGCGGATCGCAGACGCGGCCGCGGGCCGATCTGCGCCTGCCGACATCGAAGCCGCGCTCGTGCGCTCGCGCGAGCAGGTCGAGGCGCTCGCCGCGACGGCTGCCGAGCTCGAGGCATCGATTCCGGCCCATGTCGGGAGCGCCGTGCGCGATGGGCTGCGCACGGAGGTGCTGCCCGTCGCGCGCCACATCGCCGAGATCCGCGGGCTGCTGAACCAGGCCATCCGGCGGCTCGAGCGCCTCGAGGGCGACCTCCTCGCCGAGCGACACGCCCGTGTCGACGACCTCGCGCTTCTCGTCGACCTCGTCAGCTCCGGTTGGCGGGGTGTCGACGCACGGCTCGAGCGGCTCGAAGGGGCAACACGCCTGCCCGAGCCTGCAGACGCTCTCGTCGAAGAGTTCACTCGTACCGAGCCGGCCACCGCGCGCGAGCTCGAGCACGCCGCGGCAGCCTAGACCTCGCTAAGGCTCGGCGCTCGCGGCAGGACGAGCCGGAAGCGGCTGCCCGCTCCGCTCTCCGACTGCATCTCGATCCCGCCGCCGAGCGCAACGGCCAGCTCCCGCGCAATCGGGAGCCCCAGCCCCGTTCCGTCGGCGTCCTGCGAGACGAACGCCTCGAAGATGCGTCGTTGCTGGGCGGGCGGCACGCCCGGGCCGGTGTCGAGCACGTCGACCGAGACCGTGCCGTTCGACGACTCCAGCTGGAGCTCGATGCGGCCGCCGTCCGGGGTCCAGCGAAACGCGTTCGAGAGCAGGTTGGTGATGACCTGCAGGACCCGGTCACCGTCCGAGACGATGACGGGCGCCGCATCGACGCCGGACAGGCGGTAGTCGATCTCGCGTCTCCTCGCCTCCTCGCTGAACGCGCCGTATGCCTGATCGAGCACCCGCTCGAGATCGACCTCCTCGTGGCGAACGGTGAACCGGTGGGCCTGGAGCTTCGCGAGGTCGAGAACGTCACCGACCAGGCGCTCGAGGCGGTCGGTCTCCGCGGCGACGATGTCGAGCGACACGCGCACCTGCTCGGGCTCGCTCACGATCCCCTCCCGCAGCGCCTCCACGTGTCCGCGAATCGCGGTCAGTGGTGTCCGCAGCTCGTGCGAAACGGACATGAGAAACGAGCGCTTGAGCTGCTCCGCCTCGGCCAGCTGCGCGACCATCCCCCGGAACCGCTCGCTGAGGAGCGCGATCTCATCGCCCCCTCGGGCCTCGGGGATCTCGACGTCGTACCGTCCGGCCGCGACCTCCTCGGTCGCGCGAGTAAGGACTCGTACGGGCTCCGTGAGTCGCCGTGAGAGCCACAGGAACAGCACTCCACCGAGCGCGATCCCCACGGCGAGCGCGAGCGCAAGTCGCCCGAAGAGCGTCAGCCACTGCTCGCGCAGCTCGGTCTCGGGCTTCGCGACTATCAGCCAGCCGAACGGCTCCGTCCCCCGAACGAGCTGCACCGGCTGGGCGGCCGCGATGAGGCGGCGCGTCTCGCCCGGTGGCGTGAACTCGACGATGACCTGCTGGTCCCGATCGAGCTTGGTGCCGCCCAGGGCGTTCCGGGGAAGGCGAGTGAGGCCGAACCGCTGGCCCGGGAACAGGGACGCCCCGATGTAGTAGAGCTCGTCCCCAGTCGCGAGCTCGAGCTTCTGCGGCCGCGAACTCGGGCGCCTTCGCGCCCTCATCCGAGGACCGAAGCGCCGACTCGGCGTACAGGGCCGCGAGCCCGGTCGCCTCCCGCCTGAGCTCCTCGACCGACTGCTTCCGCGTGACGTCCTGGAAGAGCCTGACGGCGAGCCCGATCGACACGAGACCGAAGACGAGGACGACCGCGACGAAGAGAGCCGTCAGACGGAACCGAAGCGTCCCGAACATGCGATCCAGCGTAACCCGCTAGATGGTGGCCGCCGTGCGATCCGAGGTGACCTTGTACCCGACCCCCCACACGGTCACGATCGGCGACGCATCGCCGAGCTTGCGGCGTATCTGTCGCACGTGGACGTCGACGGTCCGCGTGTCGCCGGCGAACGTATATCCCCACACACGTTCGAGGAGCTGGTCTCGCGTGAGAACGATCCCGCGATGGTCGAGCAGCTCCCAGAGGAGGTCGAACTCCTTCGGAGCAAGCCGGATCTCCTCGTCGCCGACATGGACTTCGCGCTTGCCGGCGTTGATGGTGAGCTCGCCGTGCTGGAGCTCTTCCGACTCGCTCTTGCGACGCTCGGGCGCCGCCCGCCGGAGGATGCTCTTCACCCGCGCCACGAGCTCGCGTGGGTTGAACGGCTTCGTCATGTAGTCGTCGGCCCCGACCTCGAGCCCGATGATCTTGTCGATGTCCTCGTCGCGGGCCGTGAGCATGAGGATCGGAACGTCCGAGGTCTTGCGAATCCTGCGGCAGAGCTCGACTCCGTCGCCATCGGGAAGGTTGAGATCGAGGATGACGAGCGCGGGCGAGTCGCCCGCCAGCTGGATCAGCGCCGCCTGAGCCGTCGCCGCGGTCTTCACCGCATAGCCGGCATTCCGCAGGTAGGCCGCCACGAAGGACGCGATCGAGGTCTCGTCCTCGACTACGAGGATGGTCGCTGGTGTCGTCATGGCGAGATCCTCGGCTTCGGCTCGGCCGGCGGCGGCTCGAGCACGAACCGCTCCTGCTCGGTCGGCATCGGCACGCAGTTCTCGGGCTCGGTGCTGCAGTCGGCTCCGTCACGCGAGTAGATGCCGACGTCGTCACCCGGGAAGCGTGGATCGCCGTCGAGCATCACCACGCCGCGTCCCACGGCCGAGACCGAAATGCCGGCTCCGCGCGCAACCATCCGATACCCGCCGCCGACCATTCGGAAGCGCAGGCCCTGGCCACGGTATAAGACGGTGCGCGGCCCGAGGCGATCCTGCGTGAGCTTCCGCCCGACGACGAGAGCGCTGTACCGGTCGTTCGGCGTCTGGTCCGTCACGCGCAGAGATCCGGCCGAAAGACGCCCCAGCACGTTGCCGCGAAGGTCGATCATGACGACACCTTTACCGCGCTCGACGGACAGCGTGCCCGCCGTCGGCTCCACCGCCGAGGCGAACGAGGCCGCGATCGCGGCGGCGCAGAACGTGCACAGGAAGACGACCAGCTTCAGCATGGCTCCGCACTAGTATCGACACACCGCATGTGACGGCGGTGTGATGCGTGTAAGGAGACTGTTAGCGACCTCACGGTCGTGAGGCCGTGGTGATGCGTTCCAGGTCGCTCTCGGGAGCGCGGCTCTTGCGGGCAGTAGATTCCCGTCATGGCGCCAGGCTCGCGTCCGCGCTGGTTCCGGCGCGTGCCGTGGACGCTCATCGTCCCCGCGGTCGCCCTCGTCGCGCTCGCGACGACCTGGGGATCGAAGCCCGGAAACGCCGTGCTGGCGCTCGTGGCCGCGCTGCTCGCGGCGGCCGTGCTCGCGGCGGTGCACCATGCAGAGGTCGTCGCGCACCGTGTCGGTGAGCCGCTCGGGTCGCTCGTCCTCGCGATTGCCGTGACGGTGATCGAGGTCGCACTCATTGTGGTGCTGATGGCGGCGGGTGGCTCGGAGACGGACACGCTGGCACGCGACACGGTCTTCGCGGCGGCGATGATCACCTGCAACGGCATCGTCGGGCTGTGCCTCGTTGTCGCGACGATCCGCCAGCGCGTCGCGACCTTCAACGCAGAGGGCACGGCCACCGCGTTCGCAACCGTGATCACGCTCGCCACGCTGTGCCTCGTGCTCCCGACGTTCACGACGAGCGCGCCGGGCCCGGAGTTCTCCGCGACACAGCTCGCGTTCGCCGGGATCGCATCAGTGGCGCTGTACGCGCTCTTCGTCTTCGTGCAAACCGTTCGGCACCGTGACTTCTTCCTCCTCATCGAGGAGGTGCCGGAACACGATGATGAGCATCGCGCCGCGTCCCGCTGACAGGGCGGCCGCCATAAGCCTGGTCGCGCTCGTCCTCTCCCTCGTAGCAGTGATCGGCCTCGCAAAGGTCGAGTCGCCGGCGATCGAGGACGCGGTGGATGCCGTCGGAGCGCCGCAGTCGGCAATCGGCGTCGTGATCGCCCTGCTCGTACTCCTCCCGGAGACGCTCGCGGCCTTCCGCAACGCCCGTCGCGGCCGCCTCCAGACGAGCTTCAACCTGGCCTACGGGTCCGCGATCGCGAGCATCGGGCTCACCATTCCAGCGGTTGCGCTCGCCTCGATCTGGCTCGACGGCTCACTCGTGCTCGGGTTGAGCTCGACCCAGATCGTTCTCCTGGTGCTCACGGCCGGCGTCGGCGCGCTGACCATCCTCCCCGGCCGCGCCACCCTCCAGGAAGGCGGCGTGCATCTCGTGATCTTCTGCTCGTTCCTGCTCCTCGCGGTAAATCCGTGAGGAAGTGTCCAGGTCAGTCGTAGCGGTAGAACCCGCGTCCGCTCTTGCGGCCGAGCAGACCCGCGTTCTTCATCGCCACGATGCGAGCCGGCGGTGCTATCCGCGGCTCTCGCAACTTCTCGTACAGCGCCTCCGACGCATGCACGTGCACGTCGATCCCGACGAGGTCGACGAGCGTGCACGGCCCCATCGGCCAGCCCGCACCGGCAGTCATCGCCGTGTCGAGGTCCTCTGGTGAGACGCGCGCCTCGTCGAGGACGCGCAGGCAGTCGTTGAGCAGCGGGATCAACACGCGGTTGACGACGAAACCCGGCGTGTCGTGACAGCGGATCGGCCGCTTGCCGAGCTTCTCGCCCACCGCGAAGGCGGCCTCCACGGCCTCGTCTGACGACAGCTCCGCGCGCACGATCTCGACGAGCGGCATGAGCGGCGCCGGATTGAAGAAGTGCATGCCGACGACGCGTTCAGGCGTCGAAATCGAGGCGGCGATCTCGGTCACCGACAACGCCGACGTGTTCGTCGCGAGAATCGCGTCGGGCCGGACGATCCGCCTCGAGTTCACGAAAGAGCTCGAGCTTGGGGCCGAGGTCTTCCACGATCGCCTCGATCACGAGATCGCAATCGGCGAAGTCGGCGAGCTCGGTCGTCAGCGACAGGGCACCGAGCGCGCGTTCGCGCTCCGTCGCCCCCATCTGCTCCTTGTCGACCTTGCGCTGGAGAAAGTGCGCGATGCGGTCTCGTGCCTTCTCTCCGAGCTCGGTCGACACCTCGCGACCAACCGTCTCGAAGCCGGCTTCGATCGCCAGCTGGGCGATGCCGGCGCCCATGGCGCCGAGGCCCACGACGCCGACTCGACGGATCTCCGGGACGGACATGACCGGCGCGATCCTACCCGCGCCCCAAGGCCCGTCGACGTCTGTCGGTCAGCCGTTGTAGCGGCGGCGGCGCGCGACGTCGTCGACCCGCGAATCCACGCCGGCCGTATAGACGAGAACGCCGAGAACCACGATGGCTGCGATGAGGATGAGTCCGAACATGACCTCATGGTGCCTGGAGGCTTCGATCAGCACCAGTCGCGTCGATCAGGATTTCGATCAGCTCAGCTGATCGACGAAGAGGCGTCAGAGACGCTCGAGAACGCCTGCGATCGCCTGGCCCTGGCCGATACACATCGTTGCGATCCCGTACCTGGCACCACGGCGTTCGAGCTCGTTCAGCAGCGTCGCGGTGATCCGGGCGCCGGTCGCACCGAGCGGGTGCCCGAGGGAGATGCCACCGCCGTTGGGATTGACGTCACCCGCCTCCCAACGCTCGTGCAGTCCCGCGTCGGCAAGGAACTGCAAGACGACCGAGGCGAACGCCTCGTTGACCTCGATCACGCCGATGTCGTCCCACGTGAGACCCGCCTTCTCGAGCGCGCGTGCGCAGGCCTCGGGATTTCCGTGCAGCATCCGGTACGGGTCGACGCCCGAGAGGCCGAACGAGACGAAGCGCGCACGCGGCTCCAGACCATGCCGCTCGAGCGCGGCTTCGCTCGCGAGCAGCATCGCGGCCGAGCCGTCGACGATCGAGCTCGAGTTTCCGGCCGTCACGACGCCGTCAGCCTTGAAGGCCGGTTGGAGCGATGCGAGCTTCTCGGGCGAGGTGTCGCGGCGTGGCGTCTCGTCGACGGCGAACAGCACGACCGCTCCGCCGGCGCCGACCTCGACGGGGATGATCTCGTTTGCGAATCTTCCCTCGTCGATCGCCGCTACCGCTCGCCGGTGCGACTCGAGGGAGTACTCGTCGAGCGATTCACGGCTGAGGCCCCACTCCTCGGCGATGACCTCTGCGGAGATGCCCTGGGGGACGATCGGCCAGCGCTCGCCGATCTTCTCGTTGACGGCGCCCCATCCCGCGTCGCCGAGATTCGACCCCATCGGCACCCGCGTCATGTGCTCGATGCCCGCGGCGACGACGAGGTCGAGGTGACCCGCCTGGATGGCCGCTGCGCCGTTGAACGCGGCCTGCAGCGAGGAGCCGCACTGGCGATCGACCGTCGTCGCGCAGACCGACTCGGGCCAGCCGGCGACGAGGACCGCGCCGCGCCCGACGTTGAGCGCCTGCTCGCCGACTTGGGTCACGCAGCCCATCTGCACGTCCTCGATCTGGCCGGGGTCGACGTCGACTCGGCCGACGAGGCCGTTCAGCACTTGCGCGGCGAGCTCGTCGGCCCGGATCTCTGCGAGAGAGCCGTTCCGCCGCCCGATCGGAGAACGCACGGCATCGACGACATACGCAGCGCCCGGCATGCCGAAAGCATAGAGCGACCGCGCCGGGACACGTCTCCCCCGCCACTACACTCACGCCGTGGCGACGACCGCAATCGAGCGGAAGCTGCTCCTCGACGGCCAGTGGGTCGAGACCGGCGACTGGCTGGAGGTGCTCTCCCCGTACGACGGAAGCCTGGTCGGGCGCGTGGCACGCGGTGGATCGGCGGAGACGCTGCGGGCTATCGACGCAGCCGAGCGAGCGATGGCGAGCCCGCTTCCCGCTCACGAGCGCGCCGCGATCCTCGACCGCACCGCGGGCCTCGTCGCGGATCGCGCGGAGGAGATCGCACGGACGATTTCGGCAGAGGCAGGCAAGCCGATGAAGGCCGCCCGCGTCGAGGTCGCGCGTGCGACGTCGACGTTCACGATGGCCGCGGTCGAGGCGCGCAAGCTCTCTGGCGACGCGGTGCCGATGGACGCGTCTCCGGCAGGGGTCGGAAAGCTCGCGCTGACGCTGCGATTGCCCATCGGCGTGGTCGGTGCGATCTCGCCGTTCAACTTCCCTTTCAACCTCGTCGCGCACAAGGTGGCGCCTGCCCTCGCAGCAGGCTGCGCAGTCGTGCTGAAGCCCGCGTCGCAGACGCCGCTCTCGGCGCTTCTCCTGGCCGAGCTCGAGTCGGACGCAGGCCTGCCGGCCGGCTGGCTCAATGTCGTGTGCGGATCGGCAGCGGAGATCGGCGACGTCCTGGTCGGAGACGAGCGCATCGCACTCATCACCTTCACCGGCTCGTCGGGCGTGGGTTGGAAGCTCCGCGAGCGCGCTCCGCGCAAGCGGGTGAACCTCGAGCTCGGCAACGCGACCCCTGTGATCGTCGCGGCCGACGCCGACCTCGACGACGCCGCGACGCGACTGGCCGCGAATGCGTTCTCCTTCGCGGGTCAGAGCTGCATCTCGGTGCAGCGGATCTACGTCGAGCGGACGGCCTACGACGCCTTTCTCGAGCGCTTTCTTCCACGGGTCGAGGCGCTCGTGGTGGGCGACCCCGCGGACGATGCGACCGACGTCGGACCACTCATCGCCGCGAGCGAGCGCGACCGCGTCCTCGCGTGGATCGACGAGGCGGCGTCTCGAGGCGCGCGAGTTCTGACGGGCGGAACGCTCGAGGGCGAGCTCCTCCGGCCGACGGTCGTCGCCGACGCGCCCGCCGACGCGAAGGTCGCATGCGAGGAGGTCTTCGGGCCGCTGTGCACCATGACGCCCTACGACTCGCTCGACGAGGCGATCGCGCTTGCGAACGGCACGCGCTTCGGCCTCCAGGCGGGAATCTTCACGCGCGACATCAAGGCGGCGCTGCGCGCGGCCGGTGAGCTCGAGTTCGGCGGGGTCACGGTGAACGAGGCACCGACGTTCCGCGCTGACCAGATGCCGTACGGCGGTGTCAAGGACTCCGGCAACACCCGCGAGGGCCCGGCCTACGCCGTCCGGGAGATGACCGAGGAGCGCCTCGTCGTGCTCCAGCTCGAGAGCTGACGTCGCATGGCCGATCAGACCACCGCATCCCCGACCGCCGGTGCGTACGACGTGCCACCGATGCGCGAGCTGAAGCGCGAGCGAAAGGCATTGCTCGAGGTGCGCGAGGAGCGACTGCGTGACCTCGGCGGCCTGGCGCTCGAGATGTACAAGCGCGATCGCTTCAACGCCGGTCTCGTCGTCGAGCGCTGCGCCGAGCTCGTCGCGATCGAGGCGCGTGTGCAGGAGATCGATGCGCTCCTCGACGGCACGGCGCGCATTCGTCGCGGAGGAGGCGGCGCGGTCTGCATCTGCGGCGCGCCGATTCTCCTCGGAGCCCGCTTCTGCGCGAGCTGCGGTCGGTCGCTCGCACCGGGCTCGGCCGAGTCGAGGCCGGCCGGATCGGACGCTCCTGGATGACGACGTGCCCGTCGTGTCGGGCGCCACTCGCAACGGGCCAGGAGTACTGCCTGGAGTGCGGCGCTCGCGTCACAGGCACCGGATACGGGCGTGCGCTCACCTCGAGCCGAGCACTTCGCTACCTGGCCACGGCAGTCGTGGCGCTCATCGGGGCGGCGGTTGCAATCGCGGCGACGGGTGGGAACGGCGGAGGAGCTGCGATCGAGACGGCGATCGGTGGCTTCGCAACCGCGCCGCAGACGTCCGACGGCGAGTCGCCGGTCGGCCCGTCCGGCGTCGCCGAGTGGCCGACGGGCGAGGACGGTTGGACGATCGCGCTGGCGTCACTGCCACAGACCGGCGGGCGGCCTGCAGCACTCGACGCGAGCGCGCGCCGCGCGAGCGAAGGGATTGACCGCCGTCGGCCTGCTCGACTCGTCGCGATATGCGAGCTTGCACCCGGGTTACTGGATCGTCTTCTCGGGCATCTACGCGAGCGAGGCCGAAGCGACGAGCGCCCTCGAGGACGCGCGGCGCTTTGCGCGCACGGCGACCGTCAGGCGCGTCGTCCCATGACGAGCCGTTGCCTCGTCGGACGACTCGAGATCCCGACTTTGTAACACGTCCGAAAAGGCGCTACACTGGCTTGGCTGCGCTCGGCGTCAGCCACTTTTTCGCCCAGTACCGAGGGATTCGGGGAAACCGAGTAGGTCTATTGGACGATCACACAGCTCAACTTCGCTCCTGTATGTATCAATACTCGCGAGCGATCTATCGCTCGATCAAGGACCTCATCGACCCGTACGCATCACGGGACGATCAGCTCGGGTATCGACGCGCAGTGCTCGTCGAGTGCGAGCGCACGATGTCCCGGCTCGCCGACGATCCGCACTACTTTTCGCGGCCAGACCGGGCGCTCTTCGCTGACATCCGGCGCTACTTCCCGATCACTGCGCAGGCGCAGGTCGCCTGGACGGTGAAGGAGGGCGTCGGCGCGGCGACCTCGTTCATCGAGCAGCAGGTCGAGGCCGGCCTCCTCGATGGCGGAATCGCACGCTGCCACGCGACAACGCGAAAGGGCAAGGCGTGTCAGCGTACGCCGCTTCCCGGTCGGGACTACTGCCCGTCGCACCAGCATCTCGAGCACGCGACCGTCGCCGCCTGAGCGGCACTCCGTCCTCACTGTAAGCTCGGAGATCGATGTCGCATGACGCGGACAAGCTGATCCGTCAGCTCTCGCTGGTCGCATTCCTCATGGCGGAGCGGCGACTGCTCACCGCCCGGGATGTCAAGTCGAACGTCGAGGGCTACAGCGAGATGTCGGACGAGGCGTTCGCGCGCCGCTTCTACTCGGACCGCGCGGAGCTCACCGCACTCGGCGTCCCGTTGCAGTCGCAGCGCGACGAGTTCACGGGCGAGGAGCTCTACACCCTCCGCTCCGAGAACTACTTCCTCGACCGGTTGGATCTCGACGACGACGAGCTGGCCGCGCTCCAGACGGCGCTCTACTACCTCGAGGGAAAGTTCGCGTACGCGGAGCCGCTGCGCCTCGCGCTCCAGAACCTCGCACTCGGACGCGTGGGGTTCCACGAGCCGCCGACCGACACGGCCGCGCGCGTTCGTGTCAGCGCGCCCGACTACTCGCCCGAGCTGGCCGGACGGCTCGCGAAGCTCGAGTCCGCGATCTCGAAGCAGCGAACCGTTCGCTTCGGATACTGGAGCCCACGCCGCTCGAGGCCGGGCGAGCGGAGCATGAATCCCTATGCGCTGCGCCTCGACGACGGCAACTGGTACGTGGTCGGCCACGATCTCGACCGCGACACCACGCGCACGTTCAAGGTCTCCCGAATCCGAGGCGACATCCGCTTCGCGACACGTCGGGAGCGCGATTTCCGGACCCCTCAGGACTTCAACGTCGAGCAGCACCGCGTTCCGCGGCCGTGGCAGATCGGCGAGATCGTCGGCCGAGCTCGCATCGCGGTCTCCGAGGACACCGCGTGGTGGGTCGAGCGAACCCTTTCCGACGCCGGCGCCGTCGACGACGGCGTCTTCGAGACCGACTACGCGAACGTCGAGCTCCTTGCCGGCTGGGTGCTCCGCCAGAACGGGCGGGCGATTCCGCTGGAGCCCGACGAGCTCGTCGAGTCAGTCACCGAGGCACTCGCGACCCTTGCCGCAGCGCATGACGGCGACGCGCCCGCGGTCGCAGGGCCGAAGCGCTCCGACCCTCGGCAACCGCTCCCCGAGCGACCGACCGGGCCGGTCGCGCCCGAGCGATTCGGTGTTCTGCAGGCGCTGCTGGCGCACCTGCTCGCCGCGTGCGGCGACGAGCGCTCGGCCACGATCTCGGCGGACGAGATCACGACTCGGTTCTCCATCCCGCTCGAAGAGCTCCAGGATCACCTCTCACTCCTCAACCTCGTCAATTTCGGCGGCGGCTGCTACGCCGTGTACGCCGAGCACGACGGCGACGTCGTCAGGGTCGAGAAGGAGCTGTACGGCGACGTGTTCCGCAAGTCGCCGAAGCTCACTCCACTCGAAGCGCGCGCGATTCGGCTCGCGATCGAGTACGTCGGGCCGACGATCGCGGCCGATGCGCACACGCCTCTGAAGCGCGTGCGCAAGAAGCTGGAAGAGACGTTCGGGCGCTTCGATCTCGCCGGCACGCCCCAGCCGAGCGACGCCTCTGCCGAGGAGTCGCTCGTCAAGGTGCTCAGCGACGGCGCCGAGAAGCGCCTCGTGGTCGAGATCGAGTACCTGAAGGACGGTGACGACTCCCCGAGCATGCGCCAGGTCGAGCCTTACACGATCGAGCGCGAGCTTCCCGTCTGGCGCGTACACACGTGGGATCTGAGTGTCGACGCCGCCCGGACGTTCCGACTCGACCGTATGCGATCGGCTCGGCTCACGGGCGCGAGCTTCGACGCGCGGGACGGCTTCGATCCTTCCTACATGCGCAATCCTCGCGTCGCCCGGCTCCTGCACTCGCCTGCTGTGGCACGCTGGAAACTCGAGCGTGGCGCACGCCCGCTCACCGACGGCTCGGCCGTCGCCGACGTGCCGTTCAAGACGGAGGAGTGGTTGCTCTCCGAGGTGCTCGCCGATCGCGGCGAGACGACCGTTCTCGAGCCACAACGCCTCCGCGACGTCGTCGCAAAGCGCGCGCGCCGGCTCCAGCGCGAGCTCGGACGCGTCCCCAGCAGACGCTGATCTTCACGTAGTCGTCACAACATCGCGCCGAGAGGGAGATGGCGCCCCTCATGGTGGGCGCGCGGCGCTACCGTTGTCTCATGAGCAAACGGGAGAGCGCCATGAGACGAATCGCGCATGTCCGTCGAGCCCGACTCTTGCCGATCGCCGGGCTCTTCGTCGGCATTTCCATTTCCGCTGCGGCTGTCGTCGTCGGGGGCGCGGCTCTCGCGCAGCGGTCGCCCGTCGTTCCCGGCGCCGTCTTCGAAGCAACGCATCTGCCACCCCTCCTCGTGCTACCGGGAGAACCGGTGCAGCTCACGTACGACGTGAACTGCCTCGCGGAGGGCGTGGACGACGCAGAGGCGCGCTGCGAGGTCGCCGGGTCGGTGTTCTTGCGCGTTGAGGGCGGCAGTGACTTCGAGAAGCTGCCGCTGCACCAGGCGGACGCCCGAGGCATCCGCCAGCTGACGGCCAACGTCCCCGACTCCTTCGCGGCGGCGCCCAGCGGCTTCGAGTACTACGCGGAGCTCGAGCGCGTCGGAACCGGTGATCGCCTGCGCGTCCCGCCGGGAGGCGAAGCCGCGCCGTACCGATCGCGAGTGCTGAACAACGCGATCGATGTCGACCTCGGCGTTGCGGACTTCGGCACACATCGCCGCGGAGCTCGAGTGGCGTCCGCGCGCTGGGGTGATGGCACCGCCTCCGTCGGGCTCGAGCCCGGAAAGAGCGTCGGTCCTGTTGGGGCGTCCTCGTTCGACGTCGACGAGACCGGCACGGTGTTCCTGCTGGATCAGGTCCACCGGCGAGTGCTGCGTTGGGCTCGTGGTGCAGCAGCATCCGGCGCGTGTTCCCGTCTCGGTCGACGGCACGCTCGCAGACCTGGCGGTCTCCGACGACGGCTCGCTCTACGTCCTCGAGTCGGTCGCGCGACCCGGGCGTGGTGGCCCGCTGGTTCGCCGCTTCGACGAGACGGGACGCGAGCTCGACGTCGTCGAAGCGGCCGAGCGGTCGCCGTCACAGATCCGCGTGGGGCCGGATGGGCCGATGGTCTTGGAGCATCCCTCGCACCAGTGGACCCCGATGGCGCTCGACGGCTACCCCCTCCCGCCGAACGAGCAGCGCCGCCGAGCGAGGACCGGCCGTCCGCTTCGATCGGGCGGCGAGGCGATCGTCCTTCGCACCGGGAACGAGCTTCGAATCGCCGTGGCGTCCGGCGACCGCATCGTGCGCTCCTGGCGGCTGACGAGCGCAACGCCGCTCGGAGAGGTGCAGCTCGCGGAGGCGATCGGAGCGCGTCTCGTCGTGGTCGTCCGCACGTATACCGAGAGCGCCGACGAGTTCCGAGTCGTCCTTCTCGATCGGCGGGGCGTTGAACAGCAGTTCGCGGTCGCGTCGGCCGACTGGGCTGAGACTGCACCGCTGAGCCGCTTTCGGCTCGTCGGCAGATCCCTCTACCAGCTCGGGTCGAACGAGGCCGGAGCCTTCGTCGACCGCTACGACCTGGAGGTGCGCTGATGCCCCGTGCACGTGGATTCGTCGTCGCCTTCGTCGTCGCTGCGATCCTCGGAACCGCTGGAACCGCTGCCGCCTACCACACCCGGTTCGTCGCCGACAACTGCAACTATTCCGCGCCCACCCCAACGTCGTACATCACGCGGGACGGCTCAGCCGCAGTTGCCCTCCGAGCCCGCTACGAGGGCTACCAGTGGGCCGGCGGGTGCTGGAACGACAACGATCGCGACGATTCGCCGAACGATCCGCACGAGGATCCCAGCGACCGGCGGTGAAGGTGGCGACTGCTCCGGCTTCACGTTCAAGGTCTGGCGCGAGTCGCTCGACCAGAGCAATGCGGGATTCGAGCAGTGGGGTCTCTTGCGCAACGTGCATGGGCCATACACCGCCGCGGCGTTCAAGGCTGGTACGGGAGCGCCCAACGTGACGGTGTCCAAGACGGCCCTGACCAAGATGGACGCCTTGGCGAGCGACACGCACATCGGTTTGATCTACGCCGTGAACCCCGACGGCACGGACCAGATCATCGAGGCCAAGGGCGAGGACTACGGCACGGGAATCTGGACCCGAACGTACCGGGGGAGCTCGAGCTACAGCGGCGTCAGGAGGACCGGCTGGAGCTCCTGACGTGAGCGCGCGGCCCGGACTCGGATCGCTGGTCGCGGTGGCAACGCTCGTCGCCATGTCGGCAGCGGCTTGCGCGGGAGACGAGAAGCCTCCCGCGCAGCTGATCGACGGAACACCGGCAGCGAGACCTTCGGCGGTCACGCTCGAGGGCATTGCGGAGGATCAGATCGCGACAACGATCAACGTCGTCGACGCCCGTCGCGTCGCGCCTACGACGCGTGCCGCGCAGTGTCTCCGTCGAGCACGAGATCATGCCGCGGTCGGGCCTCTGGTCGCGCGCGTCGGCGTGAACGGCGAGAGCGTCACGTTCCGTGCTTCATCCGGACAGAGTCTCATCGCCTGCGATCGCGCCGCGGCCGCCAGTGAGGGACGCCACGTCTGGTGCGGGATCGCGGTCGGGCGACTCGAGCACGGGCGACTCCAGGATCCGCGGCTCGATCTCGCCGGTTGTCGCAACGCAGCGGCCGATCCTGTGGCGTTCGCCTGGGTCGAGCCGGCGCGCGCAACGCAGTACGTCACGGTCAGTCAGCCCGGCTTCACCGAGGTGTATCGCGTCGCGGCCGGCCTTCCGGTGCGCGTCACGACGACCTCAGGTGTCGATCAGGAACGGTCTCGCGCGTCGTTCCGGATCACCGAACATGACGGCGACGGCCGCCTCTTGCGTGCGTACACGCTCGACGCGCGCGTAGCTGGTTAGGCCCGACGAAGCGGCAGAGCGATTGCGAACGTCGTCCCTTCACCCAGGGTCGACGTGACCGTGAGCGATCCACCGTGTCCGTCGACGATCGCGCGCGCCAGCGGCAGCCCGAGGCCGGATCCGCGCGAGGCTGGATCGAGCCGGACTCCGACATCGAAGATGCGGTCGAGCTCGTCCGGCGCGATCCCGGGTCCACGGTCGGTTACCGATATCAAGACAGCGCTCGCAGCCTCGGCCCGTATCGACACGAGGCCGTCCGCAGGACCGTGCACCAACGCGTTTGCAATGAGATTGTCGAGTGCCTGCCGAAGGCGGGACGGATCGGCGTCGATCGCCGGTAGCTCACCGACCACCGTGAGCTCGACATGGGCGCCGCGGACGATGGCGCCGGCCACGACGTCGCGAACGAGCTGCTCCGGATCGATCGGCTCGGAGCGGATCGACGCGGCGGCAGCATCGGTGACGACCCGTTCGACGCCTCGACACGCGAGGGTCACGAGTCGAACGAGCTCACGGCGCATCTCCACGTCGGTGTCGCCGTCGAGCGCTTCCGCAATGGCGGAGAGAGCCGCTACCGGACTCCTGACCTCGTGGACGAGGACGGCAAGACGCTCGGCGTCGAGGCTCGGCGTCACGCCGCCCCGCGCTCGCCGATGCGGGCGAGCGCCCAGGACGCCGCGTCGGCGAGCACCGGATCATCGGACGCCACCTCGCGCTCGATGCTCGGACGCAGGGCTCCACCTCCGACGTTTCCCGCGGCGATCAGGGCATTGCGACGCAGCCACCGTCCGTCGTTCTTCGGAACGTAGAGCCGGTCGAACTCCTCGACGAGCTCGCCCGGATCGCGATCGAGCCACTCGGCGAGCGATACCACCGGGGTCGCATCGATCGGAACCGCTTCGCCGCGTCGTCGCTTCTCGACGCCGCGATTCCACGGACAGACGTCCTGACAGATGTCGCAGCCGTAGACCACGTCACCCATCTCCGCGCGGAATGTCTCGGGGATCGGCGCTGGCGCCTGGCTCCAGTACGAGAGGCACTTCGTGGAGTCGAGGGTCCCCGGCTCGTCGAGAGCACCCGTCGGGCATGCGTCGATGCAGAGTCGGCACTCTCCGCAATCGAGCGAGAGCGCAGGGCTCGGCTCGATCTCGACCTCCGTGACGACGACCCCAAGGACGACCCATGAGCCATGGCGGTGCGTGATCGCCATCGTGTTCTTGCCGTAGAAGGCGATGCCCGCGCGAACCGCAGCCGCTCTGTCCACGTGGTCGTTGTCGTCGACGAGCACGCGGTACTCGCCCCCGAGTCGTCGGCCGAGCGCCTCGAGCTGCTCACGGAGGATCGCGTACTCGTCTCGCCAGGTGTACCGAGGAAGCCGGCCGTGATCAGGTGGCGTCGGAGGAACATCCGCCGCGTAGCAGCGCGCGGCGGCGATGACCGTTCGAGCACCGTCGACGAGCAGCTCGGGGTGGCACGACACCTCGGGCCGCGCCATCGTGAACCGCATGTCCGCGAAGAGACCACGCGCGCGCCGCTGGCGAATGGCGTCCTCGGTGTCGTCGTACGGCACAGCGCGAGCTGCACCGACCACGTCCAGGCCGAGCTCCGCACCCAGTTGGCTCAGCTCCGCGCTGGTCATGACAGGATTCTGCACCGTGAAGGCGATTCGCATCCACGAGGACGGCGGCCCCGAGGTCCTCCGCTACGAGGACGTCCCCGATCCCGAGCCCGGACCCGGCGAGGTTCTCGTCTCGATGCGAGCCGCAGGCCTCAACCACCTCGACGTCTGGGTTCGGCGGGGACTGCCGTCGGTGCCCAAGCCACGCATTCTCGGTGCCGACGGCGCCGGCATCGTCGCCGGGCTCGGCGATGACACGCCCGCTTTCAGCGTGGGCGATCGCGTCGTCGTCAACCCCGGGATCCCGCACAACGGCCGGATCACGGTGATCGGGGAGCACACCGACGGGACGTGCTGCGAGCTGAAGGCGATCCCGGCCAGTCAGCTCTACCCCCTGGACGACGCATTGTCGTTCGAACAGGGGGCTGCGTTCCCGCTCACGTTCGAGACCGCGTACCGGATGCTCGTGACGAAAGCCGCCGTCCAGCCCGGCGAATGGGTGCTGATCTGGGGGATCGGAGGAGGAGTCGCACTCGCGGCATTCGAGATCTGCCGAGCGCTAGGTGCCCGCACAGTCGTGACGTCGTCGAGCCCCGAGAAGCTCGAGAGAGCGCGCGCGCTCGGTGCCGACGTCGCCGTGAACCACGCCGACGGAGACGTCGTGCAGGCCGTGAAGGACGCCACCGAGGGCGCAGGCGTCGACATCGTCGTCGAGACGGTCGGGGAAGCGACCTGGGAGCGCTCGCTCGCCGCTGCTGGACAGGAGGCCCGAATCGTCGTCTGCGGAGCGACGTCCGGCCACAGCCCGCCGGCGCGCCTCTATCGACTCTGGTGGAAGCAGCTCGTGATCTACGGCTCGACGATGGGGATGCCGTCGGACTTCGAGGGTGCCTACGAGCTCATCCGAACCGGTCGTGCTCGCATCCACATCGACAGCATGTTCCCGCTCGCCGCGGCCGCAGAGGCTCACGAGCGTCTCGAGTCCGGCGCACAGTTCGGCAAGGTCGTCCTCACGATCCCCGACTGATCCGAACCGCCGCCCTCGACCGGCACGGCGGCTCTCGTCTAGCCGAAGCCGAGAATGAACTTCGCGTCGTCCGACATGCGATCGGGCGTCCACGGCGGGTCGAACGTCAGCTCCGCCTCGACCTCTGCGACACCCGGAACGCCGCGCGCCGCGTCGACGATCCCCTCGGCGATCATCGCGCCTGCAGGGCACCCCATCGAGGTCAGGCTGTACAGCACCTTCACGCTCGGCCCGTCGACCTCGACGTCGTACATGAGCCCGAGCTCGACGATGTCCATCCCGAGCTCGGGATCCTCGACACCGTGCAGCGCCTCGACGACGTCTTCGCGCGTGACCACGCGGCAAGTGTAGAGACGGAGGGCTAGCCGACGGCGACGAGGCTGTCGGCGCGGCGGAGGACGAGATCGAGCACGTCCCCGATCGCCCGGTCGAGCGAGTCGTTGTAGATCACCGGCACGTCGTGGCGTCGGGCGCGCTCGACGAGGTAGTCCTGGATCTCGCGGATCTGGGGAAGCGAGTCGAGGTACTTCTCGAGCGGGCGAAGACCCTCGGTCGCCTGGTCGCGCACCCAGAAGTGACTGCGGTGCAGATTCTCGTCCTCGATCGCGACCACGCACTGGACGACGAATGCGCCGGGAAACTCCGTGCCGACCATGCCGGGCACGAGGTGGACGCCCTCGAGCACCGTCGACCACCGCTCCGTCGCTGCGCGTTCGAGCGCCGCGTCCACGCCGACGAGAACGTTCCGCGTCTGATCGAGGAAGCCGAGGATCGCAGCGTCTCCGGACTCCTCCTCCTCTGCCCGCGTCAGCGCCAGGCGTGCCTCGAAGCTCGAGTAATGGACGGACGGCATGAACTCCTTGGAGAAGAAGGTCCGCATCGTCTGCCGGATGAAGTCGGTCGACGTCACCCGCGTGATCCCGAGCCGGTGCGCCGCCTCCGTCGCGATCGTCGACTTCCCTGTCCCGGTAGCACCGCCGACGAGCAGCAGCAGCGGCTCGTCGAGCCGCTGGAGAGCGTCGAGGCGTCGGAGTCGCCGGACCGTCCGCGCAGCCTCCTCGTCGCCGATGAGCTCGGCAGCGAGCTCCCCGAGGCGATCGAGATCGAGCGAGACGGCCCCTCGCTCGGCCAGGTCGCGGTCTGCGCGCTGAGCGATGAGGTATGCGCGCTCCGGATCGAGGCCCGTGACGACCAGCGCGCGCGCCATCAGGCCCTTCGAGAACGGAACCTCGTCGCCCAGCGGCAACGGGAGACTGTGGCGGCGCTCCCTCACGAGGTGAATTTGGCCATGCCGAGGAGCAGTTCGTCAAGGTCCGGCTCGCCGGCCAGCGGGACGACGTCGCTCGTGGCGAGGACGACCTCGGCCCCGTGGACGAGCGCTTCCTCCGCGACGACGTCGATCGCCGCGGCTTTCAGCTCCACCAAGAAGACGTCAGCGCGGACGTCGACGAGCTCCTCGCGCAGAGCGGCGCGATTCGCGAGGTTCCCGGACACGTGGACGATGCTGGCGCCGTAAGCGGCTTCGAGGTGCTCGCGCAGCCGTCCGTGCGCGGCCCGTGGAGCCGCGCAAAAGTAGGCAACGGAGCGTCCCGTGATGTCGGCGGCCGGGCGTGGCTGCAGCGTCGTTGCGATCACCGTCGTGCCCGGACGAACGGCCTCGGCAACACGGTGTCGAACCGTCTCCCAACCCGAGCCCTCCTCGGCCATCGTCACCACGACGACGTCTGCGAGCAGGAGCCGGTACGTGTTCAGATACCCGCCGACAACTGTCGGATCCTGATGTCCTCCGACGACGACGACGGTGCGATCGGCGGCGATGGGAGGCAACGCCGCGCCGCTCCCGTCGAAGAGCACGAGGTCGGGAGCAAGGCCGACGGCGACGCGCGCTCCGTCTCCGACGTTCGAGGATCCGACCGCTCCTGCGAGCCCTCCACCGCATCGCCGACAGCCAACGGTCGGCACACCGACGAGAGCGGCGGTCTCGAGGTGATCCGATGCGGCATGTCGCCCCGACCGCGAGAGCGCAACGAGCGAGTCGATCGTGGGAGGCACGGTCACGACCTCGGGCTCAGGCGGCCCTCCTCTCCCCATCGCGACAACGACGACGCGTCGGTCGACAGCGAGAAGGCGCGCAACGTGACCGGTCACGGCGGTCTTGCCGACGCGCTTACCCGTCCCTACGACGGCGATCGACGGGAGCTCGAAGGGCTCGCGCAACGGCGGGTTCGAGACGGAAGTCCGCTCCGACGTACGGCAGCCCCAACGCGAGGACCCGGCTCGCGAGCGCGAAGCGTTCGACGGGGCCGAGCACCGGCTCGTCCGAGAGGTCGACGACCACGTCCGGCGCATGCTCGGCGACTGCGGACTCGACGTCGGCGGCGAGCGGAACGCCGTACTCCTCTCCCCCGCGCAGCTTCTCGTCACCCCCGATCAGAACGGCCGCGACGAACTCGTACGGCAGCTCGGCGAGCGCGTCACGCACGACGGGGGCGTAGTGCTCGCCGTCGACGATGGCGAGAGCCCTCACGTTCGCGCGGTGACTTCGTCCTCAATCGCGCCGGTGAACTTCGCGTACTCGAGGGTGTCGAGGGCGAACGAGACGAGCTTCACCTGGCCGTGGAACGGATGACGCCGCCAGATGTCGACGCGTGTCCCGTCGATCTCGATCAGGTTGTAACAGGGCCTCGTGTTCCCACGGAGGCGGAGTGAGGACACCGTGCCGGCGTTGACGACGAAGAGATCCTCGAGCCTCCAGACGTACGGCACGTGCTTGTGGCCCGAAAGCACGAGGCGCACGCCTGCGCGCTGGAGGCACTCGATCGCGTCGCCCGCGTCGTAGACGACGTTCCGCTCACGCCCCGTTCCCGGCACCGGGAGCAGGTGATGGTGCAGGACGAAGATCTTCATCTCCGCCGGTTCGGCCGTGAACTGCTCCTCGATCCAGCGGTACCGGCCCCGCCCGATCTGGCCGTGGTCGAGATCCGGCTCGCTCGAGTCGACGGCGACGATCGACACCGGCCCTTTGCGGAGCACGGAGTTGCGTGAGCCGAACATCTCCTCGAAGTGCACATAGCCGACATTGCGGGAGTCGTGATTGCCCGGGACGACGACGAGCGCGTCGCAATCGATGCGATCGAGGTACTCCCTCGCGGTCAGGTACTCGTGCCGGAAGCCGAACGTCGTGAGGTCTCCCGAGCACACGACGACGTCCGGCTTGAGCTCGTTTATCTCGCCGATCGCGCGCTCGAGGAGGCTCGCCTCGAAGTACGTCTCGCCGCAGTGAAGGTCGGAGAACTGGGCGATTCGGAACACGAGCGAAAGTCTACGGCCGATCCGTGGTCGTCCGAGGCCGTCGGTACGCTGGTGCAGGTGCGGGAGGAAAGCCTCGTTTTCCAGGCATATTGTGGAACTGACCCCCCGCGGTTCGCCAACCGGATCGAGGTCGAGTGCGCAAAGATCCTCGATTACTACGGCGTCCGCTGGGACTATGAGCCCCAGTCGTTCGTTCTCGAGCGCGACGACGAGGGCCGTGTCGTCTGCGCATTCACGCCGGACTTCTACCTTCCGGAGCAGAACCTCTTCATCGAGGTGACGGTGATGAAGCAGTCGCTCGTCACTCGCAAGAACCGCAAGCTCCGCGAGGTGCAGCGGCTCTACCCGCACGTGCGTGTGAAGCTCTTCTACCGGCGCGACATCGAGCGCCTCGCGCAGCGCTACCGACTGCGTCTCGCCTCGTAGTGGCGCAATCGCACCGATCCGACAACGGCGAGGTGGGCGCCGTCTACCTGTCGCGCGCGGAGATCGCCGCGCGGGTGACCGAGCTCGGCGCGGAGATCGGAGGGGCGTATGCGGATCTCGACCCGATTCTCATCGCGCCGCTCAAGTCGAGCGTCGTCTTCCTCGCCGACCTCACGCGAGCGCTCTCGATCCCCCACACGCTCGACGTCATCGAGCTCGCGCCGTACACCGACGGCCAGGACGGCGGCGTGCGCCTCCTCAAGGACGCCGACTCGGCGCTCGAAGGCCGGCATGTTCTCCTCGTCGAGGACGTCGTCGACACCGGGCTCACGCTGCACTTCCTCTGCCGAACACTCGGCTTGCGGAATCCCGCGAGCCTCGCTGCGGTGACGCTCCTCGACCGCCCCTACCGGCGCCTCGTGGACGAGCTCCCGCTGCGGTTCATCGGCTTCACCGTGCCCGACGAGCTCTTCGCGGGATACGGCCTCGGGCTCGAAGAGCGGTGGCGCGCGCTCCCCGACCTGCATGTCGTCAGCTCGATCGCGCTTCCCAGCGCGGCAACCGAAGCCGCCTGAGCGCTAGAGGTATGGCAGCGGATCGACCGCCACGCCGTTGACCCTGACCTCGAAGTGCAGATGCGGCCCGGTGGCGTGTCCGGTCGAGCCGACGAGCGAAACTGTCTGGCCCTGAGCGACCGTCTGCCCGACACCGACGAGGATCGACGACGCGTGCGCGTACGCAGTCGAGAGACCATTCCCATGGTCGATGACGACGAGATTGCCGTAGCCGCCCAGCCAGCCTGCGTAGATCACGGTTCCGGCAGCCGCGGCACGATTCGGCGTTCCATACGCACACCCGATGTCGATGCCCTCGTGCATGCGACCCCAGCGCATTCCGAACCCGCTCACGACGACGCCGTCGCACGGCCAGATGAAGCCTGCGGACGACGGGGCACCGCTGCCGGTCGTGCCGGCGCCCTGCTGCGCTCCCCGGATCTGCTCGCCCAATGCGGCGCTCTGCGCCGCGAGCGCGTCGACCTCGTGGAGGTAGTCCGCTCGCGTCTCACCGTTACTCGCGAGCGCGCTCTGCTTGAGTGACTCGACCGTTGCCAGGCGATCACGGTCGGCGGCCAGTCGATCGCGTGCGGCCCGCGCCTCGTCCGTTCGTGCCGAGATCACCGACACCGTCGCCGCCTGCTGCTGCCTGGTCGAGATCGTCGCCCGTCGCTCCGCGGCCGTCCTCGAGCGCGCCCGCTCCACCTGGCCTGCAACGCGTCGATCCTGACGGCCCAAACGCGTGAGGAAATCGAAATTGTCGATGACGTCGTCGAAGCTCGACGCGGAGACGAGGAACGCCAGCATGTCCGGCGGCTCGTCGATGTACGCGCTCCGCACGCGCGCCTCGAGAATCGCGACCGCCTTCTCGTACTCTGCTTGGAGCCGGTCGAGCCGATGCGTCTGGACGGCGAGCAGAGCCGTGAGCTCATCGAGCCGTCCGCGGGCCGATGACAACTCCGCCTCGAGCGACGAGACGCCTGCCTGGGCGTCGTCGACTGCAGCCTGGGCATCTTCGAGCTCCGCAACCACGGCCGAGAGCTGCGTCGTCAACACGCCGTCCTGTGCCTTGGACTCCGCGATCTCGGCCTGCAGCGCGGCGATGCGCGCGTCGACGGCCGCCTTCTCCTCGGCAGGGTCGCCGGCAGCGGCGGGGCCGGCGGTGATGAGTGCGAGGGCCAGCCCGGCGAGCGCGAGGGATCGCCGTCCCATTCCTCTAGTTTCGCTTGCCGGCTGGTCGACCCTCCCCCGAATCTGGGTCGAGCGCCTGGAGCGCCGACGCTACCTCGCGGCGCAACGGGCCGACCTGAGCTCGGTAGTCCTCGTCCGAGACCGTCCCGGTGCGATGGTCGAACTCGAGCTCCTTGAGCGCCGACAACGCACGGTCGCGTACTTCGAGGAGCTCGAGCCGCCGTCGCTCCTCGTCGTCGAGCTCGTCGAGCGCGTCCGACTCGGGCTCCGGCTCGCGGAGGAACGGCATCGCGACCGCGACGACACACGCGACGGCGAGCGCCGCGGCGAGCACCAATGCCAGGGTCAACGTGTTGCGGGCAGTCCGACCGCGGACGTGCGCGCGACGAGCCTTCGCTGCTCGCGACGGTCGGGCCACAGCGTGATCAGCGAGCCGATCAGGAAGACGAGGCCGGCGAGCCAGATGAGGTTTACGAGCGGCTTCACGAACACGCGGAAGTAGATGCTCCCGTCCGGATCGATCTGCTCGGCGATGACGAAGAGATCCTCTCCCGTCAGCCGATCGCTCCGAATCCCGACCTCGTTCGAAACCTGCTGCTCGATCGTGTAGGCGTTCTTGCCGGCCTGGAGCGTTCCCAGATCACGGTCGCCACGCTGGACGCCGAGCGTCGCGCGGATCTCCGTGGCGTTCGGGGCGGCACGCTCCTGGAGCGAGCGATAGACGAGCGTGTAGTCGCCGATCCGCATCGAGTCGCCCTTCGCCAGCTTTGCCTCCGCGACCGAGTCGAACGCGCTGGACCCCGCCACGCCGATCGCAAAGAGGACGATCGCCGCATGGACGACGTAACCCCCGTAGCGGCGGCGGTTCCGCGTGATGAGGCTCGAGAAGGCGCTCGGCCACGAGCCCGCTCCGAGCGCCTTTCGCGCGCGCGTCCCGCGCGCGAACTCCATCACGATGGTCGCGAGCACGAACGCCGAGAACGTGTACGCGATGAGACCCGGCGTCGAGCTGCCCGCACCGAGGAGCAACAACACGACGCCAGCCGCGAGCGCGACGAGTGTCGGCCAGCGGAAGGTCGTCGCGAGGCTCTTCAGCGAGGCACGCCTCCAGGCGATGAGCGGCCCGATGCCCATCAGCAGCAAGAGCGGCAAGCCGAACGCGCGCAGGAAGAAGTCGTAGTACGAGCGGCCGAGAACGACCGCCTCGCCACGCACTGCCTCCGAGAGCACCGGATAGACGACGCCCCACAGGATCGCGAGGCAGAGCGCGAGCAGCAGCAGGTTGTTGTAGAGGAACGCAGCCTCGCGCGAGATCGGGGACTCGAGCCTCGTCGGTGACCGAAGCTGCGGCAGGCGCCAGAGCACGATCCCGACGGAAACCGCGACAGTCAGCACGATGAACGCGAGGAACCACGGCCCGATGGAGCTCTTCGTGAACGAGTGGATGGAGTTGACGACGCCCGAGCGCGTGAGGAACGTCCCGAAGAGCGAGAGCGAGAAGGCGAGGATGACGAGGAGGACGTTCCAGACCTTCAGCATCCCGCGCTTCTCCTGGATCATCACCGAGTGCAGAAACGCGGTCGCCGCGAGCCACGGCATGAGCGCGGCGTTCTCGACCGGATCCCACGCGTAGTACCCGCCCCAGCCGACCTCGACGTACGCCCAGTGACTCCCGAGCAGCTGGCCGACGCCGAGCGCGGCCCACGCGAACAACGTCCAGCGGCGGGTGGCGATGAGCCAGCGCTCGTCGAGCCTGCCCGAGAGCAGCGCGCCCATCGCGAATGCGAACGGCACCGTGAGCCCGACGTACCCGAGGTAGAGGAGCGGCGGATGGGCGAGCATGTACGGGTTCTGCAGGCTCGGCGTCATTCCGGCGCCGTCGAGCAGCGCCGGCTGCGTCGCAAACGGGCTCGCGACGAACACGACAAGGAACGCGAAGAACGTCGCGACGACCGCGAACACGGGCACGACCCACACGATGAGGTCGCGCGCCCACGCGCGATTCAGGCTCACCGCTGCCGCGCCGAACCCCGTGAGGATCAGCAGCCAGAGAAGCAGCGACCCCTCCTGCCCTCCCCAGAACGCCGAGATCGTGTACGCCGTCGGCAGCGCCTTGCTCGTCGTGCGCGCGACGTACTCGAACGAGAAGTCGTTCCGCAGGAGAGCCGAGAGGAGAACGCCGGCGGCCACGGCCGTCGTCACGAACGACGCCACGAGGGCGTTCTGCGCGGAGCGCGCCAGGCGGCGTCTCCCGAGGTGAGCGGCATACGCGCCTGCGATGAGCGCGTACAGCGTCAGGCCGAGAGTGACGAGGAGCGCGGCTCGACCCAGCTCAGGCATGCGCGAGCGTCAGGCCGAGTCGCCGGTGCGCTTCGGCGCGTACTTCGACGGGCACTTCGTGATCATCGAGCCCGGCTCGGCGACGAACGCGCCCTTGTGAAGCCGACCGTCGACCACGATGTGCCGGCCGACCTTGAAGAGATCGGGCACGGAGCCCGAATACCGGACGGCGACGATCGTCGTCGCCCCCTTGCCGATGTCCTTCAGCCCGAAGCGAAGGCCCCCGGCGTGCGCGTCGCCGCGCACAGGCCCGACCACGACACCGGCGAGCTGAACCTCACCCGTTCTGCCGGCCAGCTCGCTGGGAGCGAGCGAGGGATTCCCGCCACCCGCAATCGATGTGTACAGCAGGAACACGGCGAGCACCGCCGCCACCGACAGCGCGATGACGAGCCGCGCCGGACTGGCGTTCCGAGCCACCGGGAGAGTCTAGCCGGGGCCGAGCCGGAAAGCCTCTGAACAGGCGCTTACGCAGCTCTCTCGGCGGAGTCCCACTCGGGAACTCGGTGATCGGGCATCCGCCTGCCGGGAATGCGGTAGCCGTGATCGATGCACAGCGAGCCCGGGGCCTCCTCGGTGAGCGCATCGCAGTAACCCTTGCCGTACGCAGCGCGGATGAAGGCCGCGACGATCTCCAGGTTCCAGTCGGAGACATCGATGGCTTCACGCCAGAGGTCGGCGAGCCGAAGGTCGATATCGAGCTCGAGCAGATCGATCCTGGACGGGTCGGTAGCCACGTTTCGAGCGTACGGGTCCCGTCGGACGGAGTCGCGATCCCTTACGCCTCCTCGGATCGGACGGTGAACGGCATCGTCCAGTCCTCACGGGTCGCATCGTCGATGGTGAGCCGCCACTCGTATCGACCCGGCTCCAGCGGCAGCGGCGTCGAGTTGACGGCGACGGGAAAGTCGAGCGGCGTTCCCGGCTTCAGCCCCGGCGGACGGCCGACCTCGAACTCGCCGCCGAAGGCGACGACCTGATCAGAGTCCTCGTCGCCTTCGAAGCTGATGGGAGCTCCATCCGAGTCGAGGAGCTCCACCGAGAAGGAGTGTCGCGTGTTCGCCTGATCCCAGGGCACCTGGACCAGGAGGCCAATGCCGAACGACGCGGGCTCAGGCCCGGTCTGCGACCAGCCACCCCCGACGATCGTGAGCTTGCCGTCCGAGACGACGGCGTAGTCGGCGAGCAGCATCGTGGCTTTCACGCCGCGTAGGCAATCACATCACGACATAGGATCGAGCCGTGGCGTCGCGCATTCGTGTCGGGCCGGCCCGCATGCCGTCCCGCGAAACGCCCGAGCAGGCAATCGAGATCCTGCTCGCTCGCGGCTACGACGCATGTGAGATCGACTTCGAGAGCGGCTTCTGGATGGACTATCCGTTTGCGGAGCGCCTTGGCGAGCTCGCGCGCGAGAACGACATTGCGCTCTCCGTGCACGCACCGCTCTTCGGCTTCATGGGACACCTCGAGGCGAGCGGACGCAAGTTCACGTCGGCCGTCGGCGCGCTCGACCGTAGCGCAGGCATCGTCGCGGCGAGCGGCGCAGAGCTGGTCGTCTTCCACCCCGGATTCCTGCTCGGCCGCGAACGCGAAGCTGCGATCGACGCGGTCGTCGATCAGCTCGGCACGCTGCGCGAGAGGCTCGAGGCGAAAGGGCGCGCGGTGCCGTTCGGAATCGAAGTGATGGGACGCGTGCGCGATCTCGGATCGGTGAACGACGTCGTCGAGATCTCGCGCCGTCTCGACTGGGTGCGACCCGTTCTCGACTTCGCGCACATGCACGCGACGAGCGACGGCGCGTATCTCGAAGCAGAGCCGTTCCGCGAGGCGCTCGAGCTCGCCGACGGCGTTCTCGAGCCCGAAGCGCCGTTCCACATCCATTTCTCGGACATCGCCTTCGCCAACCGCAACGAGACGAAGCACCTGCCCTACGGCGATGGGACGCTACGAGCTGAGCCGCTCCGCGACGCGCTCGTCGGCTTCGACCGCCCGGCGACCGTCATCTCCGAATCGCCCGACGAGGAGTCGAGTCAGGCGATCCGCTCGGTGCTCGAGGGCGTGGCCGGGACGAGCTCGGCGATGCGTACCTCACAGGCCGACGCGTCTTCCTCGCGATCTCGCGCGCGGTAGAACCGGACGAGTCGCTCCAGGATCACGAGCTCCAGGATCGCGTAGCCGCGCGTCACATTGTCGAGAGCCGAGCGATAGAGCCCCTCGGCCTCGTCGTCGCGGCCCTCAGCAGCCCGGACCGCCGCCCACGTCATCGCCAGCGTGACGCCCGAATGCACGTCATCGGGTCGCGACGTTCCCTCCAGCTCGAGCGCGAGCCGCTCTGCTTCCTCGACCTTCCCGAGGAGCGCCAGCACTTCGGCCAAGGAGGCCAGCAGGTCCGGGAGCACACCACGATCGCCGCGGCTCGACGTGATGCGCAGCGCCTCGCGGTAGAGCTTCTCGGCTCGACGGTAGTCCTGCCGATACCACGCGACCTCACCGAGTCGCGAGAGGGCGGAGGCGATCCCGGGCTCGACGCCGAGCTCGGTAGCCGTCTGGCGCACTTCCTCGAACACCGTCTCGGCGGCGGCGAGCTCGCCCTTGATCATCAGAAACCAGCCGTATGAGAGCGTCGCGCCGAAGCGGGCTCGGACGCTTCCACTTTCGCCAGCGAGCTCGAGAGCGCGCGTCAGCAGAAGCTCGGCCTCGTCGAGCTCGAGGCTCACGAGGTGTGTCTGCGCGAGCACCTGCGCGGCGATCGTCTGCAGATCCTTGCGGCCCGCGTCCATCGCGAGCGCGTACGCGCGCTCCATATACGCGACGACCTCTTGCATGTCACCGCGGTAGGCGCCGACGTTCGCCCGTGCAACGAGGGCGTCGAACCACGCCACGGGGTCGTCCTCCTCCGCCAGGATCGCGAGCGCCTCGTCGACGAGCTCCTGCGCCTGCGCCGGATCGGCGTCTCGCTTGAGCGCCGCTTCCCCGAGCGCCGTGAGCGCGAGCGCTTCTGCGACGCGATCCCCGACCTCCCGCGCCTGGTCGCGAACCTTCGGCATCTCGACCTGGATGGTCGCGAAGTCCTGGAGGCGCCACGATGCACGCGCCGCGACATAACGCGCGGCGAGCGTGGGACGCAGCTCGAACGCCCGCACGCCCAGCGTTCGCGCATTCGCGTATGCCTCTCGGGCGATCGATCTCTTTGCTGCCTTCACGAGCGCGCTCGCGGTCTCGTGCGCGAGATCCTCGGGAGGCGCGCCCTCGAGCTCGGTGAGGAACTCGACGGCCCGATCGAGGTGATACGCGCGAATTTCGACGAGCTCCTCGCCCGTTCGCTCGGCGAGCCACTCCGCGAAGCGGGCGTGGTACTGCGCCCGTGAGAGCTTCGCCATGCCCGTGTACGCGACCTCGCGGATCAGGGCGTGCTTGAAGCGGTACGCAGTCTCGCCTGAGATGGACGAGCGCGGCTCGCGGAGCAGGAACTCGCGCTGCAGGAGGTCGTCGAGCAAGGCCTCATGCTCCGTGACGTCGGGAGAGAGGTGCTCGAGCGCGCCCTTCCAGAAGACTCGCCCGACGACGGATCCTCGCTGGAGCAACGTCTTCGCATCAGGTGAAAGGTGGTCGATGCGAGCCGCGATGAGCGCCTGCAGCGTGTCCGGGACGCGATGGGTCGAGCCGTTGCCGGAGCCGCTCTCGATGAGCATGCGGATCGTCTCCTCGACGAACAGCGGGTTTCCCTCGGCGCGGTCGAGCGCTTCCTGCGGGAGCGACTCGGGTCGCTCTCCGGAGACACCCGCGAGCTGACTGAGCAGTTGCTCGACGAGCTCGGCGCTCTCCTCCTCTGAGAGCGGCTCGAGCTCGATCGCCGTCGAGCGCACGCGCCCGCCGCCCCAGCCTGGTCGTGCGTCGAGCAACTCGGCGCGGGCAAGGCAAAGAATCAAGATAGGTGCCCGCACCGAGTCGGCAACGTGCTCGATGAGGTCGAGGAGTGGTGCCTCCGCCCAGTGGATGTCCTCGAAGAGCAGGATGAGCGGCTGCACGTCGGCGATCCCCTGCATGACCTCGCGTGCAGCCCACGCGATCTCCTGCGGACTGCGCTCTCCTTCGAGCGCCTCCATCAGCCCTGCTGCCAGCCCGAGAACGTCCGCCACGGCCTCCTCGGCGCAGCATTCGCGGAGCTTCTCGAACGCTTCCTCGAGCGGATCGTCGTCGGAGATGCCCGCCGCGGCCTTGACCATTTCGCCGAGGGGCCAGTAGGTGACGCCCTCGCCGTACGGCAGCGCACGCCCCATGAGCACGCTCGCTCGCTCGACGCTGTCGAGGAACTCGCGTGCGAGCCGGCTCTTTCCCACGCCCGCTTCGCCGTAGATGGTGAACAGGTGCGCGCGGCTGTCCCTCAAGCTGCGGTTGAACGTGTTCGCGAGGAGTTCGAGCTCCGCCTCCCGTCCGACGAGTGGCGAGCGCGGGCCGAGCCCACGTACCGGGCCGTCGAGCATGTCCACCAGCCGCCAGGCCCGAAGCGGCCCGTCGATGCCCTTCAGCTCGAGCGGGCCGGCATCCTCGACGACGAGGCTTGCTGCCGCGAGCCGATAGGCCGTGGGGCCGACCAGGATCTCCCCTGGGCGGGCTGCGCTCTGGAGCCGCGATGCCAGGTTGACCGCCTCACCCGTCGCGAACGTCGACTCGGAGCCGTCGACGACGACCTCGCCGGCTTCGATCCCGATCCGGGCCTGCAGCTCGAGGTCGTCGACCGCTTCGCGCATGGCGAGGGCTGCTCGCGCGGCTCGCTGCGCATCGTCCTCGTGCGCTTGCGGGACGCCGAACGCGGCCATGACAGCGTCGCCCGCGAACTTCTCGACGACACCGCCGTGCTGCGTCACGCACTCCGAGACCGTCTCGAAGAACTCGTTCACGCGGCGTCGCACGACCTCCGGATCGACTCCGGTGACCAGCCGTGTCGAATCGACGATGTCGACGAACAGCACCGTTGCCAGCTTGCGCTCCACGTGTGAAGTGTAGAAACGACGACGGGCGCTCCGTCCATCCCGGCGTGCCCTCTAGCATCCCGTCCGTGCTCGATCCGTCCGTGTTCAAGGCCTACGACGTCCGCGGGCTCTACCCGTCGCAGCTCGACGAGGACGGCGCGTACCGCGTTGCGCGCGCATACGTGCAGCACTTCGAGCCGCGCGTCAGTGGCTCTCGGACGCGACATGCGCCTCTCCTCACCAGCGATGCTCGCTGCCGCGGCCGAGGGAATCGCCGACGCCGGAGCGGACGTCGTCGACCTCGGGCTCGTGGGAACCGAGATGCTCTATCACGCGGTTACGGAGCTCGGCCTCGATGGCGGCATCTGCGTCACCGCGTCGCACAACCCCAAGGAGTACACGGGAATGAAGATCGTGCGGCGTGGTGCGCTACCCGTTGGAGGGGACTCCGGACTTGCGGAGATCCGAGCGCTGGCAGAGGCCGATTTCGAGCCAGTAGGTGGCCGCGGGACAGTGCGCACCGAGGACGTCTGGGAGAGCTACGTGGCGAAGGTGCTCTCCTTCGTCGACGTCGCTGCCGTCAAGCCGCTGCGCGTCGTCGTCGATGCGGCGAACGGCATGGCAGGCGTGATGCTTCCTCCCGTTCTCGAGCACCTTCCTCAGCTCGAGGTCGTGCGCTGTCACTTCGACCCGGACGGGACCTTTCCGAATCACGAGCCCAACCCGCTCCTTCCCGAGAACCGCGAGTTCATCGTCGCGAAGGTGACGGAGGAGTCCGCCGATCTCGGCGTCGCGTACGACGGCGACGCGGACCGATGCTTCTTCGTGGACGACACCGGGGAGTTCGTCCCAGGTGATTTCGCGACAGCGCTGATGGCCGAGGCTGTCCTTGCCGACGCGCCGGGCGAGAAGGTCATCTACGACGTCCGTGCGAGCTGGGGCGTGCCCGAGGCGATCGAGCGCGCCGGTGGCATTCCACTCGTGAATCGCGTCGGGCACGCGTTCATCAAGCAAAGGATGCGCGCGGAGGACGCCGTGTTCGGGGGCGAGGTGTCCGCGCACTACTACTTCCGGGAGTTCTCCCAGGCGGACACGGGGGTCGTGCCGTTCCTCGTCATGCTCGGGTTGCTCTCCCGGTCCGGCGCGAAGCTCTCGGAGCTGCTGCGCCCGTACCGCGAGCGCTTCTTCCTGACCGGCGAGATCAACACGCCGGTTGCGGACGTCCCGCTCAAGCTCCAGGAGCTGAAGGAGCGCTATACGAACGCGGGTGGCCGGGCATCGCACCTCGACGGCCTCTCGATCGACTTCGACGATTGGCACTTCAACGTCCGCCCGTCCAACACCGAGCCCTTGTTGCGACTCAACCTCGAAGCGCTTTCCGAGCCGCTCATGGTCGAGCGCCGCGACGAGGTCCTCGCAGTCATCCGCTCGTGACCGATGTGCCGGAGCTGGGGCGAGTCACTGACCGGCGCCCGCCCTTCAAGTACTCGGCGCTCACGCGCGTCTGGTTCTCGGATACCGATGCGCAGGGCGTCGTCTACTACGGTCGCTACCTGCCCGTACTTCGACCATGCCCGCACGGAGTACCACCGCCACCTCGGAGGGCTCGCCACACCAGGCTCCGAGTTCGTGATGCGCGCATCCGCGGTCGAGTACCACGCACCAGCGCGTTTCGACGATCTCATCGAGGCCTTCGTACGGGTCAGTCGGATCGGACGCTCGAGCATGACGTACCAGTGCGCCGCCTATCGGCTCCCGGACGAGACGCTCATGGTCACCGCGCACCAGACCCTCGTGCTCGTCGACGCCGAGCTCCGGCGCCCGACGCCTGTGCCCGACGAGCTGCGGTTGGCCATTCGCGGCTTCGAAGGAAGCGATCTCGAGGAGTGAACGCGAGCGCCACCGAGGCCGTTCGAACGCATCGTGGAAGCAGGCGGCGATGCAGACGACCTGCTGCGTGCGTGCGTCACCCGCCTCACGGAAGAGTCCGATGTCGTCTGGGCAGGAGTCGCGCTCGTCGAGGACGGCGCGTTGCAGCTCGGCCCCTCAGCGGGAGCTTCCGACCCGACGCGCCGAGAGCGCGTGCCGATTCTCTTCCAGGGCGAGGCGGTCGGCGAGCTCTGGGTCGACGGCACGATCGACCGGACGACGCTCGATCAGGTCGCGACACTCATCGCGCCATTCGCCTTGATCGGCTGGGACACCGGCGGAGAGGTCTGGGACCCGTAGCGGCCAGATGGCTCAACTCGATCGAGGGAGCGTCACTCGATCGAGAGGGGTACCTCATTCGAGGGATTGCATCCCCCATTCGCGTGACTACAAGGAGATTGGGGAGAGGGGAAGGGAGCCGCGCGCTCGTCCTCCGGGACGGGCGCGCGGTACAACCCCGGCCCCCACCGGTCGGGGACCGCCGCTCTCCCCTTCCGTTCCCGGCTTGGGTAAACGCACGAGGGTCAGGCATTCGCCCGACCCTCGCTTGCGGCCTGCCTATGCCCGCGGGCCTCCGAATGCCGGTGGCGCTCGCGGGAAGCCCGATCCCGGCCAGAATCCGGGTCCTGGCCGTTCGCCATGTTCGCCGAGCTCGCCGTTGACCAGCGCCTGCATGCGCTCGGTCAGCTTCGACTTCAGCTCCGAGGCCTGTGCCTTGGTGATCCGTCCGTCGGCGACCGCTTCGTCGATCTTCTTCTCCTCCGCAGCGACGAGCGCCTTGACGAGACCGGAAACACTCTTGCCCTTCTTCTTGGCGAGGTCGGCGAGGGTCTGGTCGTCGAGCGCCTCACGGAGATCCGCCTCGCTCATCCCGAGGTACGCAGACGCGGTCGCGAGGATCTCGAAGTGGCCGTGATGACCGAACTCGCGCCCGATCGGGGCCGCCGCCATGCCCGAAGAGCAGTGGGTACTCGTCGGAATCGATCCGCTCCTTGAGCTTCGCGGCCTCTTCCTTGGTCAGCGTTCCGGCGTCGACGGCCTCGTCGACCCGGTTCTTGAGCGCCTGCTTGAGCGCGTCCGAGAGCGCCTGCGGCTTGACGCCGAGCTGGGCCGCGGCGTCGTCGATGACCGCCTTGCTCTCCTCGCTCGGTGACAGCATCCGCGAAGCTGCGATCGCTCCAGCCGCGCCGAGCCCGACGACGAGCACTGCGATCGTGGCGCCGCCGGCGACGAACGTAACCTTCCTGCGTCGGTTCATGTGGCTCATGTGATCACCCGTCCCTAAGAGGGCGCTGAGAAGAGGCTAAGAAGATCCGACGAGCCCGGACTCGGCCCTCTTCGTTGGGTGCGCGCCCGCACGAGGGCAACACGCGCATGAGCAAACGGCGACTACGAGGGCGCTACGACGCGACCCCGACCGCGTGGCTCGCCGCCCCGAGGGTCAGCACCATGCGCGTGCCGCCACCGTCGGCATTCTCGGCGACGACATCCCCGCCGTGAGACTCCGCGACCTGGCGGACGATTGCGAGGCCGAGGCCCGATCCGGGCATCCCGCGTGCAGCCCGAGCTCGATAGAAGCGATCGAAGACATACGGAAGATCCTCGTCGGCGATCCCAGGGCCGTGATCTCGCACGACGAGCTGTCCGTCGCGCACCTCCACCTCGACCTCCGCTCCCGGCGGGCTCCACTTCGCCGCGTTGTCGAGAAGATTCCCGACGGCTCGCTCGATCGTGGCCGGAACGCCCTGCACGGTCGACGGCTCGAGCTCGACCGAGTACGTGACCTGAGGCCGGTTTCGGCGCGCGCGCTCGACGACATCCGCGACGATGAGGTCAAGCCGTACATCCTCCGGCTCATTTGTGTGCTGTTCGGCTCGGGCTAGCTCGATGAGCTCCGAGATCAACGTCGTCATCTCGCCAAGCTGCTCGACGACGTCCGAGAGCAGACGGCGGCGATCCTCTGGCGGCAGCGTCCGGTCGCCCGCGAGCACCTCGATGTTCGTGCGGACGCTCGTGAGTGGCGTTCGCAGCTCATGGGACGCGTCCGCGACGAGCTGTCGCTGCGCGCGGGTCGATTCCTCCAGCGCTCCGAGCATCGTGTTGAAGCTCGCGGCGAGCCTACTCAGCTCGTCCTTGCCCTCGACGTCGATCCGCTCGGACAGGTCCTGTGTCTCGGTCACCCGTTCGACCGTGGTCGTGAGCCGCTTGACGGGAGTGAGCGCAGCGCGCGCGACGAGCAGCCCGAGGACAGCGGCGATGACGATACCGCCGAGCGCGACCAGGATGAGGAACAGCCCGATGCGGTTGAGCGACTTCTCGACTTCCGTCATGGGCCGGGCGATCTGGACAGCCGCATTTGGGCCGTAGGCGAACGTGAACATGCGCAAGCGCGTGCCGTCGACCGTGACGTCCTTCCAGAATGCGGCGTCCCCTTGATGCACAACACCGAGGACAGCGTCGTCGACGGGCAGCGCTACGTGCTGTCGCGGCGGAACGAGCGTGCTCCCATCGGCACGCACCAGCTGGACGTATCCGCGCGCCTCGCCGAACTCGGGCCGCAACGCTAGGTAGGTCTTGCCGTCTGGCGAGTTGAACACCCCGAGTGGCTGGAGGGAGATCTCTGCCGCCCGAGACTCGAGCGCCTCGTCGACCGGGGCACGAAGCTGCTCACGCGCGATGACGTAGACCAGCACCGACGCGGCGACGATCGACAGCGCCACCGCCGCGGCCGATCCGACTGCGATGCGCGCGCGGAAGCTCACGTCACGTCACGGCTCGCGGAGCGCGTATCCGACGCCGCGGACTGTGTGGATCAACCGTGGGGCGCCTCCGTTCTCGGTCTTCCGACGCAGATAGCCGATGTAGACGTCGAGCGAGTTCGACGTCGGCCCGAAGTCGTAGCCCCAGACTCGCTCGAAGATGATCGACCGCGTTAGCACCTGGCGCGGGTTGCGAAGGAAGAGCTCGAGCAGCGCAAACTCGGTGCGCGTCAGGTCGATCGCAGCGTCGCCGCGCCGTACCTCGCGCGTACCGAGATCCAGCTGCAGATCCGAGAAACGGAGCACATCGGCTCCGCCGTCGTCGGTGCCCGCCCGTCGAAGGAGCGCCCGGAGCCGCGCGAGGAGCTCGGCGAGAGCGAACGGCTTGGGGAGGTAGTCGTCCGCGCCCGCGTCGAGCCCGGCGACGCGGCTGTCCACCTCCGCACGCGCGGTCAGCATCAACACGGGCACGGCGTTGCCGGCGCCGCGGAGTCGGCGACACACCTCGAGCCCGTCGATGCCGGGCATGAGGACGTCGAGGATCAGCGCATCTGGGCTCTGCGCTCTCTCGGCGATCACCGCGAGCGCCGCTTCACCGTCGACGGCGAGCTCGACGTGATACCCCTCGAGCTCGAGGGCGCGTTGAAGCGACTCGCGGACCGCCCGCTCATCGTCCACGACAAGGATGCTCACTTGCCCGCATTGTGCGCACGCGGGGCGGCCCGAGACAGCCGGTCTTACCGACTTCTTAGCCCCTGCTTACCCGACACTCATCCGCCACTGGTGACCTGTCAGCCACACTGCAGAGCGACGGAACCATGACCCAGCGAACTCGCACACCCTTCGTCATCGCCGGCCTCGTCGCCGCTCTCGCCCTCGGCATCGGGCTCGGGGCGGCCGCGATCGCGGTCGTCGACGATGGAACGACGACCGTCGTACGCCAGGTGACGGTCGGAGGATCCGAGCCGGTCGCGAACGGCGTGCTGTCCGTCGGGCAGATCTACGACCGCGCGTCGAAGGCCGTCGTCGAGGTCGCGGCGACCGGCGGGTCGAGCACCGGCGGGCAGTCGAGCGCGCAAGGCTCCGGCTTCGTCTACGACGAGGCCGGGCACATCGTGACCAACCAGCACGTCGTCGCCGGTGCCTCCTCGATCTCCGTGAGCCTCTGGAATGGAGCCGAGTTCGACGCCGAGCTCGTCGGAGTCGATCCTTCGACCGACATCGCTGTCCTGCGCATCGACGCGCCGAAGACGCTGCTCGAGCCGCTGCGTCTCGCCAATTCGAGCGCGGTCGCCGTGGGTGACCAGGTTCTCGCGTTCGGAAGCCCGTTCGGGCTCGAGGGAACGGTGACCAGCGGCATCGTGAGCGCGCTCCACCGCGAGATGACCGCGCCGAACAACTACACGATCACGAACACGATCCAGACAGATGCGGCGATCAACCACGGAAATTCCGGTGGGCCGCTCGTCGACGGCCGGGGACGCGTCATCGGAGTGAATGCGCAGATCGAGAGCGAGTCCGGGGGATCCGAGGGCGTCGGATTCGCAATCCCGTCCAACACGGTTCGGTCGATCGCCCGCCAGCTCATCGCGAACGGCGAGGTCGAGCATGCGTACCTCGGCATCCGCATGACCCCCGTGTCCGGCGGTGTCGCCGTGACGGAAGTCGTCGCCGGAACGCCCGCTGAGAAGGCCGGGCTCAAAGCTGCGACCGGGACGAAGCTCGTCGACGGCCAGGAACAGCCGACGGGTGGAGACGTCGTCGTCGAGTTCGACGGCGACGCCGTGACGTCAGCAGTCGCGCTACAGAGCGCGGTCGATACGCATCAACCGGGCGACACGGTCTCGATCACCGTGCTTCGGGACGGCTCGCGCCGAACGCTCGACGTCACGCTCGGCGTCAGACCCTGACAGCGCCCGATCGTCATGGTCTAGGTGCTACCTAGACCATAGGCTAGTGTGGACACGCACGCGGTACGCCTGTATGCTCAGATGAGGGAGGTCAGAGGGAGGTTCTGGGGATGAGCAAGCTTCGCTGGTCGAACGTCGTTTTCGCATTCGCGTACTGTCGTCGTCGTCGTCGGGCTCTTCCTTGCGCTCGGTGGAGCCGCGTACGCGTCGAACAGTCGCCCTCGGCAGGCGACCAGTACTGCAACGGCTCGGCCGCTGATCAGTACTGCACCCAGGTCGCAGGCGTGAAGGTCTCGGCGACGACCGAGCGGCGAGGCCGCGGGCGCTGCCGAGCATCGGCGCTTCCGAACACCGGTCTCTCGCTCCTCGGCGTCGTCGTCGTCGGCGGCGGTCTCGTCGCCGGCAGGCGTCGCGCTCAGACGGCGCGAGCAACGAAGCGCTAGCCGTCTTCGGTACGTCACTAGCCCGGCAGCCCCGTCTGCAGGGGGTTGAGCGCGTGCACGCGTCGGTACGCCTGCACGCGCTCTCTGCCGAGCGACGACCTGCGCGAGGCGGAGCCAGACGACCCAGTTGTCCGGGGCAAGCTCGATCGCGCGCCGATACGCGGCGATCGCCGCCTCGACGGTCGCCCAGGCCGGCCGCGGCGTCGCCGTGGACGACGTGCGGCTCGTACGACCACGGTAGCAGCGCCTCGGCCGTCCCGCATGCTCCCGCGCCGCCGTCCAGTCCGCGCGCAATGGCTCGCGCCCGGCGAACAGCGCCTGGTTTCCGACGAGGCTCACAGACGGCGAGCAAGCGAGAGCGCGACGCAGACCGACGAGCCCGACGCGCGATCCTGTGTGGAGCAAGCGACGGCGGACAGCGCTCAGACGCGAGCAATGCGGCCGCCGCTCCGCGAGAGGGCGACCATCGTGACCCCGACCAGCTCCCAGTGCCAGTCGAGCGCGCTGTGCTGCCGCCCAGGCGAGATAAGCGCCCATCGCCGCAGGCGACGAGCCGCGTACGCCGCGACCACGACGCCTGCGGCGACGGGTAGGAGCAGCAGGACGCACGAGGCGCGAGAGCCCGAGGAACCCGAGCTCGCCGAACGTCTCCGCGTACAGAGAGTGGGCGTCGCGAATGGAGTACGCGGACCTGCGGAACTCGTACCAGCGAGCTTCGTACGTGCCTGCGCCGTTGCCGGCGAACGGATGCTCCCGGCCCGCGTCCATGGCGACGCGGATCTGCTCGCTCCGTCCGTTGCCGGAGATGCTGAAGACGCGCGGTTGAGCTCGCCGGGTTCGAACAGCGGAGCGTCGAACCGGGCCTTGAAGTCTCCACAGCTCGAACGGGCCGCCTGCCGCGACCAGGACGCCGGCCACGAGCAGGACGACGCCAGCGACGAGCGCCACGTCGAATGCACGCCGGCGCGCCGCGTGAGATCGTAACGCGGCTGGAGATGTGCTCGTGCGCCCCAGAGCGATGCCTGCAGTTGCGACCATCGCGAGGCAACAGGACGACCGCCACCCGGTGCCCTGCGCTGGCGGCGCTGGCCTTCGGGCGCGCCCTCGTTCGTGAGGGCATCGTGGAGGGACGCGTACAGCGACCGCCAGCAACGGCGGGATCGCGACCACGGCGCTGATCCAGAGCAGCCGCAACCGCCGCGGGTCGAACGCGACCATGCCGCGAAGCCGAACAACTGGGCGGCCCACGCTCCGCGGGTGAACGTGAAGTAGAGCGTCGTCAGCCAGGATCGGGCATGGCCGCCGCCGCCGCCAGCGCGATCCACGTTCTGCGGGCGTGCGCGACGAAGCCGAACGCCGCGACGAACACCATCGCCGCCAGGAGCCCGAGCGAGTTCCAGTAGCCGACCGGCGTCGACAGACGGTACTCCAGCGTCGGGCGTCGTCGTACGACTCGAGCACGTCGGGAAAGATGCCGCGTCGCGAGCGCGTACGAGCAGACGACCGCGACGCCCGCGACGAGCCCGGCCATGACGCCGGCCGAGTCGCCGCGCCGCAGGACGAGGACCACGATCGCGAGCGCGATCGCGACGTACACGAGCATCCGCTCGCCTTCGCGAAGCGGCGCCGACGCGCCGATCGACCACAGCGATCGAGAGTGCGACCCAGACGCCGAGCGCGACCATCAGACCCGCGAATGCGACGCGCAGTCGTCCGGGAGCCTCCACCCGGTCGAGGATGAGCAGAACCGTCGTCGGGACGAGGAACGCGAGCGCGACCCAGCCCCACGATTGCGAGAAGTAGCCGCCCTGGCTCGCATTCGCCGCCGTCACGATCGCCGCGACCGCCGCCGCGATGACGTACGTCCTTCGCGTGCGCGTCACGCGCACCCTCATGCGCACACTGCCGAGCACTGGCCTACTCTGTGATCGGTCATGGGCCATCGCGTCGGCACGTTCCTTCTCGTCATCGGCTTCGGCGTCCTCGCCTGGGCCGCCACCGTGTACCTCTGGAAGGACCCGTTCACGACGGCGTACACAGCGTACGAGCAGCGCAGGCTCGAGTCGACGCTGACCGCGCAGTTCGAGACGTGGCAGCCGCTCCGCACGCCCGCGCTCGCACACCCGAGCGAGCCGAAGCCACGGCTGCGCGACGACGTTCGCCGCGAGGCGCGGCGCTTCCGTCTCGCGAGCGACGACGGAGACGCCATCGCGAGGCTGAAGGTGCCGCGGCTCGGATTGAATGCCGTGGTCGTGAACGGAACGAGCGTCTCCGACCTCCGCCGTGGGCCGGGACGGCACCTCGAGACCTTCATGCCCGGCGAGCGCGAGCTCGTCTACATCGCGGGGCACAGGACCACCTACGGTGCGCCGTTCGGCGACATCGACGAGCTCCGCCGCGGTGACACGATCACTGCTGAGCTCCCCTACGCGTCGATCGTGTATCGCGTCACCGGACACCGGATCGTCGACGACAACGACGTGTCGGTCCTCGAGACGCACCACCGAGAGCAGCTCGTCCTGCAGGCGTGCCACCCGCGGTTCTTCGCAAGCCAGCGCTACCTGGTCTACGCGCGGCCCGTCAGCGTGTCGCGGCGCGGCTAGATTCCAGCCATGCCCGGCGGTTGGGACAGCGTGCGCCTCGAAGACATCGAGCCGATCTCCGTCGTCGGTGGCACGCTCCTGTGGCGGCCGGTGCGGCGGACACTCGACATCGGCGCGTTCGGGATCAACGCGTACATCGCCCCGAACGCGGGCGACGACGTGGTCGAGGAGCACACGGAACGCTCGCTCGGGCACGAAGAGGTCTACGTCGTGTTGAGCGGCCGCGCGACGTTCACGCTCGACGACGACACACTCGACGCACCGGCGGGAACCAGTCGTGTTCGTTCGCGACGTCAACCTGAAACGGCATGCTCGCGCCGACGAGCCCGAGACCACGGTGCTTGCGATCGGTGGGCCGCGCGGCGCGGCATACGAGCCGTCGGCCTGGGAGGACTGCTTCGCCGCCGAGCGGCATCGCACCGCCGGGGACTACGACGCGTATCTCGAAGAGCTGGAGGCTGCTCTCGAACGCCGCCCCGATCACCCTGCAGTGCTGTACCACCTCGCCTGCGCGGAGGCGCTGCTCGGGCGAGCTGACGACGCCGTCGTGCTCCTGCGCCAGGCTCTCGAGCTGAGACCCGAGCTCGCCGAGCATGCGAGCGTCGACGAGGACTTCGCCGCTCTCCGCGACCGACCCGACTGGCCGCTCGCGTAGCAGGCCGCTTGCGTCAGGTCGGCGTGACGCGATACGCGTCGAAAACGGCTTCGAGGTTGCGAAGGGCGGTGAGGAGCGATCGGAGCTCCTTCACCTCCCCCACCTCGGCCGTGTACCAATTCCGCGCCATGCCGTCCTCGACCGTGCCGCCGTAGGAGACGATGTTGGCGCCGTGCTCGGCGAACGTGCGCGCGACGTCCTCGAGGAGCCGGGAGCGATCCCATGCGTCGACCGCGATCTGGACGAGGAAGCCGGCGGAGGCGCCTCCCTCCCACTCGACGTCCGTGAAGCGCTCCGGGTTGCGCTGGAGCGCGCGCACGTTGGGACAGTCCTGCCGGTGCACGGTGATGCCGCGCCCCATCGAGATGTACCCGACGATGGTGTCGCCCGGAACCGGCGTGCAGCACTTCGCGAGCCGGACGAGCACGTCCTCCACGCCGGTGACGTGGATGCCGACGCGATCGCTCGATACCGCCTTGCGACGCGGCGCCTTGGTCGTCAGGACGGGCGCGGCGGCGACCTCGTCGGTCTTGAGCCGCTGAATCACCTTGTTCACGATCTGCGACGGTGAGAGCTTCCCCGCCCCGAGCGCGACATAGAAGTCCTCGGCCTTCTTGAAGCCGGTCTCGCGGATCACCTGGGCGAGCACGCTCGACCCCTGCAGCTTGCGGTACGGCAGCTTCTGGGCCTTCAGAGCCTGATCGAGCAGGTCTCGCCCCTTCGCCTCCGTCTCTCCGCGTGTCTCGCGCTGGTACCACTGGCGGATCTTGTTTCGCGCGCGCGACGAGGTGACGAGCGCGAGCCAGTCGCGCGATGGGCCACGCCCGGACTTCGAGGTGAGGATCTCGACGAAGTCGCCGCTGCGGAGCCTGTAGTGGAGCGGGACGATGCGGCCGTTCACCTTGGCTCCGACTGTGCGGTGGCCAACGTCGGTGTGGACCGCATAGGCGAAGTCGATCGGCGTCGCGCCCGACGGGAGAACCTTCACCTCGCCCTTTGGCGTGAAGACGTAGACCTCCTCGGCGAAGAGATCGGTGCGCAGGCTGCGCATGTACTCGCCAGGATCCTGGTCTTCCTGCTGCCCCTCCATCAGCGACCTGACCCACGTGAGCCACTCGTCGTCGTCCGCCTTCGCCTTGCTGCGTCGCTTGTACACCCAGTGCGCCGCAACGCCGTACTCGGCCTCCTCGTGCATCTCGCGCGTTCGCACCTGGATCTCGAGCGGCCGCCCCTCCGGCCCGATCACGGTCGTGTGCAGCGAGCGGTACCGGTTGAGCTTCGGCATCGCGATGAAGTCCTTGAACCGACCGGGCATCGGCTTCCAGAGCGAGTGCACGAGACCGAGCGCCGCGTAGCAGTCACGCGTTCCCTCCTCGCCCGACCGCTCGCAGATGACGCGCAGCGCAGTCAGGTCGTAGATCTCGTTGAACTCGCGGCCTCGCTTGGCCATCTTGTCGTAGATGGAGTAGAGGTGCTTCGCCCGCCCCGTGATGTCGGCGGGCACGTCGGCCTTCTCGAGCTCCTCGCCGAGAACCTCGGCCGCTTTCTCGGCCTGCTCCTCTCGATCGGCGCGCCGGTCGGCCACCATCGCCTTGATCTCGGCGTACTTGCGCGGATGGAGCGTCTGGAACGCGAGGTCTTCCAGCTCCCACTTGAGCGCATGGATACCGAGCCGGTGCGCGAGTGGCGCGTACACCTCGAGTGTCTCGCGCGCCTTCTGAGCCTGCTTCTGCTTGCCGAGGTACTCGATCGTCCGCATGTTGTGGAGGCGGTCTGCGAGCTTGATCAGGATGACGCGGACGTCCTGCGCCATGGCCACGATCATCTTCCGGTAGTTCTCGGCCTCGGCCTGCTCGCGGCTCTGGAAGCTGATCCGCGTCAGCTTCGTCACGCCTTCAACGAGCTGCGCGACCTCGGCGCCGAACTCGGAGCGCAGCTCCTCGAGATCGGACTCGGTGTCCTCGATCACGTCGTGAAGGAGCGCAGCGGCGATCGTCTGCTCGTCGAGATGAAGCTCCGCGCAGATCCGTGCCACACCCAGGGGGTGGTGGATGAACTCCTCGCCCGACCTGCGGGTCTGCCCGGTATGTGCGCGCTCGGCGACCTCGAATGCGCGACGCAGAAGCTCCTTGTCGACGTCCGGGTTGTACGCCTCGACCTCGGCGATCAGCTCCTCGACCAGGTCTTCGCGATGCCGTTTTGCGTCGAGGACACTCATGAGTTCAGTGTACTGAGCGGGGTTTCATGACCCTTCTTGCCGGGGAGGAGGGAAGCGCATGTCCGCGAACTGGATCGGTCCATGACCAACCTTCGCCGCTGGTGGCGCCGGCGGAACGCGCGGCGCCTCGCACTTGCCATGCGCGATGCGCTCGTGCCGTCTCGCCCAGGCCTGGGCTGACCGTTACGCGGCGCGCGGCAGGGCCGCGTCGAGGAGAAGCGCTCTGAACGACTCCGACTCGAGGAGCTGGCCACGGCCCGCCGCCTCCGCGTCGAGAGCGAGCTCACCGAAGACGCGCCGCGCCTCCGGAGTCCACGCAGGCTCGCCGCGGCGCCAGAGCTCCGCGAAGGCAGCTCGCAGCTCCTCGTAGCCCTCGGCCGTGTCGAAGATCCTCCGGACGACGAGCTGGGGTGCGACCGTGCCGTTCCAGTGGTTCTCCTTCAGACGAAACGCGACGTCGAACAGGCCGACCGCGAGCAGCCGATCGAGCTGCGAGCCCTGGCCGAACGCAATCGCGCTCCCGGCGTCGCGTCCGTGCTGACGCACGCGAAAGCGAAGATGCTTGCCCTCCCCGACGGTCGCGGGAGTCACGGCCTCCGTCGCCGGGACGAGCAGGGTGACGTCCGGGTTGCCGAGACCGAACGGCGCAAGGCGCTCGAGCTCCTCCGCCAGGTCGAGCGTGAGATCGCGCGCCGAGACGACGGCGTCCACGGGAATCGTCTCGAACAGGTCCTCGGGGCCGAGATTGGCGTCGGCGTGCGCCGCGAAGTCGTCGGCGAACGCCGCGATGTTCGCTTCGTCGATCGACAGCCCTGCGGCGGCACGGTGACCCCCGAAGCGTTCGAGACGACCCGAGCACGCGGCGAGGGCGCCGTGCAGGTCGAAGCCCGCGATCGACCTTCCCGAGCCTTTCCAGCCGTCGTGCGAGCGCGTGATCAGGACGATCGGCCGATGGAACCTCTCGGCGAGGCGTGACGCGACGATCCCGATCACGCCTTCGTGCCAGTCCTCGTTCCACAGGACGTAACCACGCCGTCGCCGCTTCGGCTCGGACAGCGCGTCCACGGCCGCGATGGCGTCGCGCAGGATCCGATCCTCGACCGCCTGGCGGTCGCGATTCAGCTCCTCGAGCACGTCGGCGTGACGCCGCGCCTCGTCGGGATCGGTGGTCAGCACGAGTTCGAGCGCGACGTCGGGCCGACCCAGCCGGCCGGCAGCGTTGATCCGGGGTGCGAGGCGGAAGCCCACGGAGCCGGAGTCGACAGTTGCCGGATCCACGTGCGCGCTCCGCATGAGCGCCTGAAGCCCCGGACGCGAGGTCGAGGCGAGAGCGCGCAGCCCAGCCGTCGCCAGCGCGCGGTTCTCGTCGACGAGCGGGACGACGTCGGCGATGGTCGCGAGCGCGACGAGATCGAGATTTCGTCGAATCGCGGGGTGGTCGGGGCCGAGGAGCGCCTCGCCGAGCTTGTACACGACGCCCGTTCCGCACAGCTCGGGGAAGGGATAGCTCGAGGGTCGTGTCGCGACGATCGGGCAGTCGGGAAGAACGTCTCCGGGCCGGTGGTGGTCGGTCACGACGACCTCGAGTCCGCGAGCTTTCGCCTCGGCGATCTCCTCCACTGCTGTAATCCCGCAGTCGACCGTGAGAACGAGACCCACGCCGTCGTCGGCCAGTCGCTCGATTGTCTGGCGCGACACGCCGTAACCCTCTTCGAACCGGCTCGGCAGATGCCAGGTGACGTCCGCGCTCAACTCGCGAAGCACCAGCACCGCGAGGGCCGTCGCACAGATCCCGTCGACGTCGTAGTCTCCGTGGACGCAGATGCGGGTCTCGCTCGCGACTGCTGCGCGGATCCGCTCAACGGCAGCGCCGACGTCTCCGAGGAGCAACGGGTCATAGCCGGGAAGCTCGGCGTCGAGGTAGCGGCGAGCAGTGTCAGGCTCGTCGTACCCGCGACGTGCGAGCACCGATGCCGTCGTCTCGCTGATGCCGAGCTCGCGCGCGAGAGAACGCGCGCCGCGCACGTCCAGCGGTGAGATCGTCCACGAGCTCGTCACTCACGGTGACGGTACGGAGACGATCGGACGCCGCGAGGGCGGCGCTCAGCCCTCTCCGCGGCGGCGTCGCAGAGAGTCCGTGACGACCTTCACCCAGAGGAGAACGAGCCCGACGGTCGCCCCGACGACCACGACGGCGATCGGCGTGTAGTACGCCATGCGCTCGAGCGAATACCTCGTCACCGCCGCTCCCGCAAGCCAGATGCCTACGACGACGACGGCCATCACTGCCCACAGACGACGGTCGTTCACGTCGGAAAGCCTAGATACCCTGACCGCGATGCTCGCGGCCAACTACCGCTCCGGGGACGACTTCGTCGTCGAATTCCTCGGGCACCGGTTCGAGTTCTCGGCGCAAGACTTCGAGGAGCGGGTCATCGCCGCCGCTGTCCGCATCGAGCTGATCGCGACCAACGACGTGGACGACCAGGAGTCTGCGGACCTCGTCGAGCTCGTCGCCGACGGCCGCATCGAAGATGCGAGGAGCGGGCTCGGGCTGTATCTCGTCCGTCACTGGGAGCGCCTCTCGCTGCAGAACGGCGAGTCGCTCGTCTACTGGCTGCGCAAGCTCGTGTTTCGCGGCGCGTGGCTCGACCACCGGGTGAAGGAAGGCCTCCTCGACGTCTCGTGGATCGACGACACGGGCGACTTCGGCTACGCGGAACCGCAGGGCGGGCGCACGCTTCTCGAGCTCGCACCCGTTCCTTCCTGGAGCGAGCTGCAATACAGGGGTTGACCGCTACTCGGTCGGAATGAAGCCGAACGGCCGCTCGGGATCCGGCGCAGAGATCTCGATCGACCGGACCGCACCGATCGGGACGATCAACCTCTTGGGCTCGTCGCCGTCGTCGCGGTGCGGCGTGAACGAGAAGAACCCGAAGCCGGGATCCGCGCTCGTCGTCTCGAGCGTGTGACGCGACCCGTCGACGAGCTCGACGCACACTTCCGCCTGCTCGAGCTGATGCTCTGTCGCGAAGGCCGCAACCATGCGCGTGAGCCGGCCCACGAACTCGTCGAGCGGGCCCGCCGCACCGGGTGTCCACACGTGGGCCGACATCGACCTAGAACAGCCCGTCTCCGGCACGCTCGGCGCCGATGTGTGCGCGCCCGAGCTCGGTGATCACCCGGCCGCGCGGCGTGCGTTGCAGGAAGCCGAGCTGCAGCAGGTAGGGCTCGTAGACGTCTTCGATCGTGTCGGGCTCCTCGCCGAGAGAGACCGCGAGCGTCGAGAGGCCCACCGGCCCGCCGCCGAACTTGTGCGCGATCGCCGTGAGCAGGTCACGATCGATCTTCTCCAGCCCGGCCTCGTCGACCTCGAGGAGCTCGAGCGCCTCGCGCGCGACGTCGATCGTCACCGCTCCGGTGTGTCGCACCTCGGCGACGTCGCGGATCCGCCGCAGGATCCGGTTCGCCACACGCGGCGTGCCACGAGCACGACCGGCCACCTCGTCAGCGGCCTCGTCCGCGATCTCGACGCCGAGGATTCCCGCAGAGCGACGCACGATCGTCGCAAGCTCACCTCGCTCGTAGTAGCCCAGCCGGAACGTCATGCCGAAGCGATCGCGCAGCGGGGTCGTCAGCAGCCCGGTGCGCGTGGTCGCACCGACGAGGGTGAACGGAGGAAGGTCGAGCGTCAGCGTCCGCGCGCCGGCGCCCTGGCCGACGATGATGTCCAGACGAAAGTCCTCGAGCGCCGGATAGAGGATCTCCTCGATCGCGCGGTTGACGCGGTGGATCTCGTCGACGAAGAGGACGTCCTTCGCGTCGAGCCCCGTGAGGATCGCCGCCATGTCGCCCTTCCGTTCGAGCGCCGGGCCTGCCACGGTGCGGATCCCGACGCCGAGCTCCTCCCGGATGATCGTCGCGAGCGTCGTCTTCCCGAGGCCCGGTGGGCCTACCAGAAGAACATGGTCGAGCGCGTCTCCGCGTCCCTTGGCGGCATCGAGGGCGATCTCGAGCTGCTCCTTGACTCGTTCCTGGCCGATGAAGTCGTCGAGTCGCCGCGGCCGCAGCGACTGCTCGACCTCCTCGTCGCCGTCACGAAGGGCCGGTGCCAGGAACTGACTCGTCACGCGGCGCTCCTCAGCGCCTCGCGCACGCGCTCCTCGACCGGCAGCTCGGGATCGACGCCCGCGAGCGCTTGCTCCGCCTCGACGAGCGAGTACCCGAGCTCGACGAGAGCGTCACGCGCGACCAGCTCGCGCGGCGCGCCGCTCTCCGGGACCGGCACCGAGTCCGAGATCGAGCCCTCGAGCTCGAGCACGATCCGCTCGGCCGTCTTCTTTCCGATGCCGGGGATCACCTGGAAGCGGGCAGAGTCGCGAAGCGCGATCGCGCGTTGAAGCTCGTCCGGCGACGCACTGGAGACGACGGCGAGCGCGACCTTCGGCCCGATGCCGCTCACACCCAGGAGCTGGACGAACAGCGACCGCTCGGCCGCGTCTGCGAACCCGTAGAGCTGGAGGGCGTCCTCGCGGACATGGAGGTACGTCTCCACGGTCAGCTCCGGCGCGCTCTCGGCGCGACGCAGCACCGTCGGCGTGGCGTTCACCAGGTAGCCGACGCCGCCGACGTCGAGCACGAGCCCGTCGGCCGTGCGTCCGGCCGGAGCACCCCGCAGCCTCGAGATCATCGCGCCATCCCGACGAGCGGGGAGCCGAGCGCGTGGCAGATCGCCACGGCGTACGCGTCCGCCTCGTGCGACGTGCGCGGCTCCTCCTCGAGCCCGAGGATGAGCTTCACCATCCGCTGCATCTGCCCCTTCTCGGCGCGTCCGTATCCGCAGACGGTCTGCTTGACGCGCGCGGGAGCGTGCTCAGCGCATTCGATTCCCGCGGCCGCGGCCGCGACGAGAACGGCGCCGCGCGCTTGCCCGACGGAGAGCGCGATGCGGGCGTCGGCACCCACGTAGGACTCCTCGAGCGCGACGGCGTCGGGCTCGTGCTCCGCAACGAGATCCCGTACTCCCTCGAAGATCGTCAGCAATCGCGCGTCGAGCCGCTCCCGCGCGGACGTCCGCCAGCACCCCGACACCACCGCCTGGAGGCGCCCGTCGCTTCCGTGGACGATCCCGTACCCGCATGCAGCCGTTCCTGGGTCGATGCCGAGGACCTTCACAGATGGAAGTTACGCGGGAGTCCGGACGTTCCTTCGTCGAAGATCAGGGCCGTCGCCGACCGACCTGCAGGCCTAGCTCTTGCAGTTCTCGGTCGTCCAGGTGTTCAGATGCTCCCCCGCAGCTTGGACCTCGGGCGTGCCCAACGACCCCGAGGCATCTTGGAGCTTCTGGAGCTGGTCGGCGGTCGGGACCTGGCCGGGTGTGTACCCGATGTCCTTGAGCTTATCGGCGAACGTGCTGTAGGCCGCCGCGATCGTCTGGACATCGCCCCGGATCTCCTCGGGTACCTCGTCGACATACTTCGAGAACTTCTCGATGTCACCGGAGACGTCTTGCCCACCGCTCGCGGCGGCGATGGCCGCGCTCAGCCCGACGTATGCCTTGACGAGGCTCTGACAGTCCTCCGAAGCAAAGTTGAACGCGGCGTCGGTGTCGGTGCCCGAGGTGTCGGTTGACTCCTCCGTCGTCGTCTCGTCAGTGGTGGTCGTCTCGTCAGTGGTGGTCGTCTCCTCGATCGTCGTCTCGTCGGACGCGGCCGACTCGTCGTCGCTTCCACCACAACCGGCTGCCACGAGGGCGAGAGCCACGACGAGGATGGAGAGCCAGCGAAGCATGGTCGTGACCCTAACAGCGATTCAGGACAGATGCTGCGCGAAGAAACCGACGATCGCGTCGTAGCAGCGAACGCGATTCGCGAGCTTCAGCACGTCGTGGCCCTCGTCGTCGAAGACGAGGTAGTCGACGTCGCGACCGAGGCCACGGAGCTGCTCGACGACGTCCCTGGACTCGCGCTCGACGACACGCGGATCGTTTTGGCCCTGGATCACGAGAAGCGGGCAGGCGATGTCGGCGATGTGGGTCTTCGGCGAGCGCTCGACGAGAAAGTCACGGTCTGTCTCCGGGTCGCCGACCGCGAGCGCGAAGTACGGCTTCCATGTCTCCGGAATTCGATCCATGAACGTGAACAGGTCGTACGGGCCGAACATGTCGACCGCACCGCGCCAGAGCTCCGGGTGGCGAGCAGCGAGCATCAGGGTCATGTAGCCGCCGTACGATCGCCCGACCACGCCGGCGCGTGAGGTGTCGACGCGCTCGTCGCGCGGCAGCACGTCGGTCATGGCGTGTACATGGTCGAGCCGGTCGAGCCCGCCCCAGTCGCGATCGACGTGCTTCGAGTAGTCGAGCCCGTACCCAGACGAGCCGCGCGCGTTCGGGACGAACACGGCGAAGCCCTCGAGCGTGAGGATCTGGATCAACGGCATCGAGAACCACGCGAAGTTGGGTCGCTCCTGGCTCTGCGGGCCGCCGTGGACGTAATAGACGAGCGGGCGTGGCCCGTCGAATCCGAGCTCAGGAGACGGCAGGTAGAGGCGCGCGGAGACACGAAGCCCGTCATGTGACTCGAACGACGCATCCTCCCCGACCGAAAGCAGCTCCGGCGCGAGGCCGAGCGCGCGCTCGCGCGTGAGTGGCGCCGGCGCAGAATCGTCCGCAGGCAACAGATGGAGCTGGGTCGGGGTGGTCGCCGTGCAGAACGAGGCGACGAAGCGGCCGCTCTCCTCATCGTGGTCGATGCCGTGGAGGACGCCGCCCTCGAGCTCGCCTTCGCCAACGAGCACGCGCTGAACCGTGAACGTCCTGGCGTCCTCGTCGAAGGCTCCCGCATAGACCCATGAGCAGCCGTCGATGTTGTACGTGAGCGAGTACGTGTCGCCTACGAGCTGGTCGAGGCCTTCCAGCTCTCCGATGCCGTCGTGAGCCAGGCCGGCGATCTCCACCGGCTCGACCTCACCCGGCCGGTCGAGCGGGAGGAACGCGAGCGAGCCCGTGTCGTCGTAGAGCGTGGTCGTCGAGCAGGACGCCCGCGCCGCTGGCCGTGCCGTATGCAGAGCGGAAGCCCGACGCGGGCTCCGTCGTACCGGGGTCGCGCTCCTCGATCGGCGTCCCGTGGAGCATCCGGCGCTCGCCGGACACGTCGATCTCGTAGAGGACGACATCTCCCATCGTGTAACCGTCGACCAGCACGACACGGGAGTGATCAGGCGTCCACGCAGCGACGAACGCTCCGTACGCGCTCCGCCAGAGCGTCTCGGTCTCACCGGTAGAGAGATGAACGCGGACCGCAGTCGTCAGCGACTCCTCGACGGACTCGACGGCGAAGTACGCGATGTCGGTCGCGTCATCGACGTGCACGAGATGCGACCGGCTCCCCGCGAATGTCTCCGGTGCGAGCGGCTCGGGAAAGCCTCCGTCGATCGGGATCACGTAGGGGACGTAGTTCTCGTCGCCGTCCGAGTCGATCATCACCAGGATCTGCTCGAGCGTCGAGAGCACGTGATACAGGTGGCCGCCGACGAGCTCCGGATTCTGGAGCGCGATCTGCGGCGGCAGCAGCGGCTCCGGCACGCCGCCCGACGCATCCATCGCGTACAGGCTCAGATGTCCCGAGAGGTTCGAGACGAACGTAATGCGGTCGTCGGCGAGCTGCGGCTCGACGAAAAGGCGCGCGGAGAGGAGCGCTTCGATGCGATCCGCTCTCCTACCCGCAGTGTCCGCCGCCACGATCGCCACAAGTACCGCCTAGGAGGCTACCGCTTCGAGAACGGACTCGGGGATGTCGAAGTTCGCGTAGACGTCCTGGACGTCGTCCGATTCCTCGAGCCCGTCGACGAGATTCATGATCTTGCGCGCAGTGGACTCGTCTGAGACCGAGACCGTCGTCTTCGGCACCATCGCGAGCTCCACCGACTCGATCGCGAAGTCGCCCGCCTCGAGCGCCTGGCGCACGGCGGTCAGCGATTCCGGCGCGCTCGTGACGACGAAGCTCGATCCGTCGAGCTCGACGTCGTCCGCCCCGGCTTCGGCCGCGACCAGGACGAGCTCGTCCTCATCTGCGCCCGGCGCGGCGACCAGGACGACTCCGCGCCGCTCGAACTGCCAGGCGACGGCGCCCGTCGTGCCGAGGTTGCCGCCGTGCTTCGTGAACGCGTGGCGCACGTCCGAGGCGGTGCGGTTGCGGTTGTCGGTGAGCGCCTCCACGAGCACGGCAACACCCTCCGGTCCGTAACCCTCGTACAAGACCGTCTCGAAGCTCGCCGCCTCGGCGTCCGCACCCGCGCCCTTTGCGATCGCGCGCTCGATGTTGTCCTTCGGCATGGAGTACGAGCGCGCTTTCTCGATCGCGTTCTGGAGCGCGAGGTTGGCCGACGGGTCCGCCCCACCCTCCTTCGCAGCGACGATGATCGCCCGGGAGAGCTTCGAGAACAGCTGACCGCGCTTGGCGTCGGCCGCGCCCTTCTTGTGCTTGATCGAGCTCCACTTAGAGTGACCCGACACGGCTGGCCTCCTCGACCATCGTCATGAAGAGCTCGTGCACGCGCAGGTCGTCGGTCAGCTCGGGATGGAACGACGCGAGCAGCAGTCGCCCGTCGCGCACGAGCACGGGCTCGCCATCGAGTTCACCGAGCACCTCGACACCCTCGCCGAGGCCGCGGATGCGTGGCGCCCGGATGAACACGCCGTGAAGCGGGATCTCGTCTCCGGTCAGGTCGACGTCCGCCTCGAAGCTCCGCACCTGCCGTCCGAAGGCATTTCGATCGACGACGAGATCGGCGAGATCGAGATGCTCGCGGTCGAGCACGATCATCCCGGCACAGGTACCGAAGACCGCTCCTGAATAGGAGCGAATCGCCCCGTCGAGGCCATAGAGCTCGGCGAGCCGCATGATCGTCGTCGACTCGCCGCCCGGAATCACGAGGCCGTCGAGGCCGTCGAGCTCGTCCGGCAGACGAACCTCGACGACGTCCGCGCCAAGCTTGCGGAGCGCCGCGGCGTGCTCCCGAAAGGCCCCTTGCAGGGCGAGGACGCCGATGCGCAGCGACCTCTCCACCCGCGCGCTACCAGCCGCGAACTTCGAGCCGCTCGCTCTCGGCGAGCGAGCTCGCGGAGATTCCGACCATCGGCTCCCCGAGACCGGCCGAGACGTCGGCGAGCACCTTCGCGTCGTCGTAGTGCGTCGTCGCCTCGACGATCGCCTTCGCGCGCGTCTCGGGATCGCCGGACTTGAAGATCCCCGATCCGACGAAGACGCCGTCCGCCCCGAGCTGCATGCAGAGAGAGGCGTCTGCCGGCGTCGCAATGCCGCCTGCAGTGAACGTCACGACCGGGAGCCGTCCGTTCTCGGCGACCCAGCGAACGAGCTCGTACGGCGCGCGGTGCTCCTTCGCGGCGGCGTACAGCTCGTCCTCGCGCAGCGCCTGGAGCGCGCGAATCGCGCCGAAGACCGCGCGCATGTGCGTGACGGCGTTGACGATGTCGCCCGTTCCGGCCTCGCCCTTCGTGCGGATCATCGCCGCGCCCTCGGAGATTCGGCGCAGCGCTTCGCCGAGGTTGGTCGCGCCGCAAACGAACGGGACGGTGAACCCCCACTTGTCAACGTGGTGCTCGATGTCGGCAGGGGTCAGGACCTCGGACTCGTCGATGTAGTCGACCTCGAGCGCCTCGAGGATCTGCGCCTCGGCGAAGTGCCCGATACGGCACTTGGCCATCACCGGGATCGTGACCGCCTCCTGGATCTCCTTGATCTTCTCCGGATCGCTCATCCGCGCGACGCCGCCGTCGCGCCTGATGTCGGCCGGGACGCGCTCGAGCGCCATGACCGCGCACGCGCCTGCGTCCTCCGCGATGCGCGCCTGCTCGGCGTCGACGACGTCCATGATGACGCCGCCCTTCAGCATCTCGGCGAGGCCCGTCTTGACCCTCAGCGTTCCGTACTCGGCCACCGACGCAGTCTAGCCACGCACTCGCGCGCGGAGCCCTGTGGATAGCTGCGACGGAGTTCGTGGAATTTGCGGGATTCGCGGTGTGGAAATCCCCTGGAAAAGGTCGTGTCCGTCCGCACGATGTGAAATAGGTACCGGCTACCGGCGCGACTCCTCTCCCCGCAGGCGGATTCGCCTGGCCCCGAAGTTGCGCCGCTTCACGTAAGGGCCCCGCCCACCCGGGGCCCTTATGCCGCAGATCGAAGAGCCCGCCAGACGGCGGGCTCTTGATCGCGAGAATCCCTGAAGCGCGACTGCTCCGCAGTCGCAGTCGCGCTACGCTGCTGCGGGCTGACTCAGCTCCTGCTCTCGGCCAGGACAGCGGACTCGGGCTGGTCGACGATGCGGATGTACGGCTTCGGCGACTCCCAGCCATCGGGCCAGATCTCCTTCGCCTCGTCGTTCGTGACCGACCCCGCGATGATGACCTTGTCGCCCTGCTTCCAGTTGACGGGCGTCGAGACGCGGTGCTTCGCCGTCAGCTGCAGCGAGTCGATGACGCGCAGCACCTCGTCGAAGTTGCGGCCCGTCGTCATCGGGTACACGAGAACGAGCTTCACCTTCTTGTCGGGGCCGATGACGAAGACGTTGCGCACCGTCTGGTTGTCTGCGGCGGTCCGATCCGCAGCCTCGCCGCCGATCTCGTCGGGGAGCATGCCGTACAGCTTCGACACGTTGAAGTCCGAGTCTCCGATGATCGGATAGTTGGGCGCCGTGCCCTGCGTCTCCTCGATGTCTCGAGACCATCCCTCGTGGTCGCCGGTCGAGTCGACCGAGAGGCCGATGATCTTCACGTTCCGGCGGTCGAACTCGGGCTTGATCTTGGCCATGTAGCCGAGCTCCGTCGTGCACACCGGCGTGAAGTCCTTCGGATGAGAGAACAGCACCGTCCACGAGTCGCCGATCCACTCGTGGAACTGGATCTCCCCTTCGGTCGTCTGCGCCGTGAAGTCCGGCGCGGTGTCGTTGATCGTCAGCGTCATTCCTGCCTCCTTCCGGGGCCGAGCCCCGCAGTTCGGGCGAGCGAGACGTCCCTCCCGCTCGCGTCACCCTGCCTCACGAGAGGGCTTAACGCACGTTGTCGGTGCATTGTTCCACCGCGCGCGAAGTCGGCGTAACCGCGACGCCTCGACTCACACTACGCGGCCCTATTCAGCGGACCACCAGCAGGCCCAACGGGAGCGTCCGCTAGGGAGAGCGGTGCGCTCGATGAACGCCTGGTAGTCGCGAACGAGGACGATTGGCCTCGAGTAGCCGTCGAGTACGACGACGCGCACAACCATGCGGATTCCGCAAGCGTGCGGATCAGAATTGGCCCCGCCTGGACTAGAAGCCCCCTGCAAATCAGTGGTTTTTTCGAGCTCTAGAGGTGCAAATAGGGGTGCGCCGTCTAAGCGCGAGCGGTCATGTCCGTTCGGCCGATTGGGGTCTAGAGGCTAGGCGTCGTGCTCGCGGAGGAGCTCCGCGGCCTTGGGCGGCCCCCCCACGAAACCGGCTTCCTGAAAGATCCCCGGGACATCGGGGTCGGAGGTGAAGTTTCTCCAGCCCTCCTCATCCCAGTCAAAAACCACCCAGATCCGGTCGGCATCATTGGGATCGCGAAGGACGGCTGCACCCTTGGACCCGTACTGCTTTCGCTTCTCAGCGCCCTTGGTTGAGAAGGTATTCCAGAAGCGGTCGAAATCCTCGACCTTCGCCGTTGCCAAGACCATCTCTCTCCTCCTCTGTAGGACGTGCCGTCACACTCGTACGACACCGCCGCACCGTATCGCACTTGTCGTATCCCCAGATCGCCGCGCCATCAGCGCGCACCCTTCAGCGCTTGAGCGTTCGAGCCAACACGCGTAGTAGATCTCACGAGGTACGACCTGGCCTCGGCGGCAATCCAGGCAGAGGGCGGCGGTGTCGCGGTTGTGAAAGGCGAGTCCGCAGACCGAGGCACGAGGGGCAGCGGACGGGGTGTCCCCTTGGGTGCGCATCGGAGAACAGGTCCTGTCACGTCAGCGCCTGCGCAGAAGAACTCTGCGGAGCCGGGTCGGGGCGGGCGAGCGCGACAGCAACCACGACGACGGCAACCGCCACCGGTATGAACGGCTCGACTCCGTGCCCGTTGGAGTAGCGCGGGCACACCCACAGCGCGACGGGCAGGAGCCAGATCGCGGAGAACCGCGGACGGACGATCGCGAGCGGCACCACAAGCAGAACGAAGAAGTGGAGCCAGAGCACAGGCGTGAACGCGAGCGTGGCTCCGACCGCTGCGATGAAGGAGCGCGTGTCGTCGCCCGCTACCCGGCCGAAGTAGACAGCCGCTGCGAGCAGCGCACCTCCGACGACACCTGCGAGCGCGTGACCGACGATCGGGTCGTATCCGAGCGACACGGTGGCGGCCAGGATCGAATAGCTCTTCGTCTCCCCCTGCACCTCCGAGAACCGCCGCAGGATCTCCGGATACCTCGTCAGGTCGGCGAAGCCAATGACCGCCCATGCGACGATCGTCACCGTAACGCCGATCCCGATAGCAGCGCCCAGCGCGCGATACCTCCGGGTCGCGACCGCCCAGAAGAGAAGCGGCCAGCCGAAGAGCTTCGTCGAAACGACGAGCCCGAGCGTCGTGGCGAGCGGCCAGGTCGAGCCGCGGTACCTCCACGCGAGCGCGAATGCGAGCACGAGGAATGCCGAGAGGTTCGTCATCTCGAGCGCGTTCGACGTCGACCCCCATACCAAGACTGCCGCGTAGCAGCGCGGGTCGCGGACTCCGAGCACCGCCAGCGCACCCAACAGCGACGCCACGGCTGCCGTGAAAGCGAGCCAGACGACGAGGTCGGAGGGAAGAAGCGTGAGCGGCGCGAGAACGACAGCGAGCTGCGGCGGGTAGACGTAGGCCATCCCGCTCCCCAGGACGGCGTCGTCGAGCTTTGGATACGGAGACCCGCCGTTCATCACGAGCTCCGCAGCTCGGAGGTACGTGTAGCGGAAGTCCCATCCGAGCTCATTGGAGCCAGCGATCGCGACCAGCGCGACGAGCGAGATCGCGGCTGCTCCGATGATCACTCCGGTGGAAAGCGTCCGCCACCAGCCGAGTGCGGCGGGCCGTGCATTCGGGCTCGGCGCGATGCTCATGCGGCCGCGCCGACGCCCGAGGTCCTAGTCAGCCGTCGAGACTCGTTTCGGAGGTCGAGACGTATGTCTCGGAGTTCGCCCTCGCTGGTTTCTTTGCTTCGAGCGAACACCCGCTCGGATCGTCGCCTTGGCGTGCTCTCCATGAACCCCATCGCGTTCGCCTTCCAGCATGTCGCACGCAGCAGATGTCGGGATCATGTTGAAGGTCGAGAGGGAGTTCAAGGTCGTGCGTCTCGCCCGTCGTCGGAGCGTTCGAGTCCGAACTCCCTGCGGATCGAGGAGCGGGCGCTGACTTGGAGAAGGGGCGGACGAAACTAGGTATGCGTGCGGGAATCGTTTGAACGGGCCGCCCTCAACCCCGCGAGCATCTGCCCGCCGTCGGAGAGCCGCACCGGAACGAGATTCGCAAGCAGCAGCGCGGCATTGAAAATAAAGCCGAGGCTAAAGATCAGGGGTGCCGGCTTGGGTAGGGCGGTGCCGGCGAGAAAGCCAAGCATCAGAAGAGCCGTCGCAGAGAGACCGCCGAGTGCCACTTTCCACCGCTGGTCGGACTTCCCGTTGGAGTCTGCGACAAGCGCGATTCCATACCAGCGCCAGCGCAGGCCGACTACGCTCCAGCCGACCGCCCGGGCTGTCCAGGCGTGACCGAGCTCGTGCAGGAGTGCGGACCCCGCACCGACGCAAATCGCGCAGGCCGAGAGCAGCCCAAGGAACATGGGTTCACTTCCCCACATCTCGCCCGCTCCCCAAAGCGCAGCGTCGAACCAAGCTCGCGCGCAGTCCCCACGTCCCCAGCTTGAAACCTCCCCAGGTCTCATTGCTGCTTCCTAGCCCCACGCGCAGCATCGGCCGCGATCGGAAAGCTGTCAAGCGGTCAGCGGCTCGGACGTCTCGTCGCCCTCAGGCAGGCTTAGCTGTTAGCCCCGCACGGCGATCGCGCCAAGTCCGAAAAGCCGCCCGCGGCTGGCTGTCGGCGCTCGTGCTAGTCGACCTCACGGTCGCCGGCATCGACGTTGTTCGGAGCTTTGCGTTGCGGGAAGCACCACAGGACCGCTAGCGACAGCGGGTCTTCTCGGCACCGTCAACGAAGGAGGCGCGGTATGCCCTTGGCCCTGCTCCGCAGGCAGGTTCGGTGGTAGTGTGCATTTGTCTCGCCAAACCGCCTGGTGAGCAATCCTTTCCGGCTCTTCCCTCAGTCGGCCGACGTCTTCGAGGGCTTCGGGAGCGCAACCATCGGTAGCAGTCTGGCGATGAGCTGTTCAGCCAGGCGACGAGCGCCGACTGAAGGAGGTTTAAATGCTCGCTGCTTCATTGATGTGGTGGCTTGGCTCGATCGTGTTTTTCGCGATCTGGGTGATGATCGCCTTTTGGCCCGCCCGTGTCGCTGCCCGCAAGGGCCACAGCTTCTTCCTGTACTTCGTCTTCAGCCTGGTCTTCTTCCCTGCTGCGCTGATCGTCGCCTATCTGGTCGCAGATCGCCGACAACCTGGGCCGAGCGCGGCAGCGGCAGTCTGACCGGGCAAGACCACTCGTCTGAAACATCGCCTGAAAGGGCGTACCCGCAGTCACACCACGCAAGCAAAGGAGCAATGACGTGTCAGAACTAACAACACAGACGCCCGTTCTCGACCTACTCGCAAGCATGACCGCGGACTCGATCGAGGCGTCGAGCCTCGACGCGGAGACCCTGATGCTCGTGCGCATCGCTGCACTTGTCGCGGTCGATGCCCCGCCGATCTCGTATGCCCTGAACCTAGAGGCCGCGAGCGCCCTGGACATCGACCCCGACCAAGTCCGTGGCGTTCTGGCCGCGATCGCTCCGATCGTCGGCACGGCTCGTATCGCCTCCGCGACTGGAAACATCGTTGAAGCTCTCTCGGTCGCCATCGAGACGGCGGAACTCGACGAGGCACGCAAGAACTAGAAGCACATTCGCTCGGCCCGTCCTGCACTGGGACGGGCCGGGCAGCCCTGTCACGTTCGACTACACGCGGGATGCGTCGCCGCAGGAGCTATCAACGAAGGAGGAACTTTCATGCCTTTGGCCCTAAGCGCGTGGTACCTATGGGGAGGACTGTTTGGCCTCCTCTGGTTCATTTGTCTTGTCTCCGCCGGCGTGCTGACTTGGAAGAACGGCCACAAGATTCTGTTCTTCATTGGGTTCATCCTCCCACTCCTTTGGATCGTCGGAGCGGTGATGAGCAAGAAGCCCGCTCCCTATCAGCCGGGCCTCTGACCCTGGGATCCGTTTCAGCCCCTGCTGGGCTGCGGAGAGACTGCTAGTCGGGCGGCGCGTTACTTAGCGCCCTCTCGATCGCGGCGAGCCGTGAATCGAGTTGATTCGCGTCAACCCGCGATCTTCTCCGCCTGGATCAAGCCTCCGCGTTGCGCTGCCACAAGTGGAACATGTTCCCCTCGCTGTCTTTGCAGCCCGCGAAGCGACCATGAATCGCCGCCGACGGGAACTCAGCCGCATCGGATCTGGAACGGTCCGTATCTCACCGACCGCACCGCCCAGTTCCTTGACACGTTCCAGCGCGGCTTCCAGGTCGGGCGTCTCGAGGTATACGTTCGGTCCCTGTTCCACGGCGGGGCAGACTGCGACCGCCGCGTCGGACGCGATCTGCGCCATGCGGTAGTCGTACTTCTCGAACAGGCTGGATCCGAAGTTCCATCCCATCACGCCGTTCCAGAAGCGCGTTGCACGGTCGACGTCCGTCGAGGGAAACTCCATGTAGAAGACCCTGCCTTGCAACTGTCCCTTCAATCGTCGGGTTAGATGATGGAGGGAGAGGCCGCCGCCTACCCCTCCATCTCTAGCCAGCGTGTCCTGAACTCGCCTCGCCCGATAGGACACGTTTGGGTCATTCCGATCCTCGCAGCGGCCGGCATCGTTCGGCCGCCCACTAGTGGCCCAAACCTCGGAAGCCGGGGACTCCGGTGGTCAAAGCAGCCGTACACAAGCGTCGGTCAAGTGTTGACAGCGCCTCAGCGCGTCGAGCGCTCGAGGAGCTCGCAGCGCATCAGCTCCTCACATTCCGCAAAGACGGCGACTCGGAAACGTCGCCGATTCTCTGGCAAGCGACCGCCGAAGCGCGCGAGTACTGGAACAAGCTCGCCAGAAACCGCTTGGCTAAGCCATGACAGCTATACCCGCAATGTCTACTAACACGGGGTTGGAGGTAAGTAAGGGGGAGTTACGTACATTGCGGGATAAGCGTCTCGTGGAGCGTCTCGCGCTCCCGGATGCGCTCCTCAGTCGCACCGATTTACGCGAGCTCGGCCTCGAGCGGCGCGCCGTCGACGCCGTCTTCCGTGCGCTCGACGTCATCGTCCTGCCCGGCTACTCGCGCCCTCTCGTGCGCGTCTCCGACTATCTCGAGCTACTCGAGCGCTCGACATACAGCGAGGGGCGTGTGCGGTGACAAGTCTGACAACGCTGTTCGTATCATCAAAGCACCACGAAAGGAGCAGGACATGAGTGACGGCCCCTTTTATCTACGGAGTCCCTGAAGGCCGTGTACTCGATCAGACGGGTGGTGCGTATGCCGAGGGCGTGTTCGGCAACATCTCCCAGTTCCCGCGTGCCACGCCGCAGCGCATCGAGGCAGCACGCAAGTACATGTCCGAGATCCCCGACGAGCGGCTCGACCGCTCCACCGATCCCTGGCGCGATCGTGAGACGGGTGAGGAGTTCGAGCTCATTCGCGGGTTCCTCAACATCGTCGATCCCGCGTCGAGCGGTGCGGTCGCATTCACCGTCAGCGATGGGAACCTTCTCGGCCTGCGCCCGGCGGGATACGCGGCGGAGATCACATCCATGTTCGTCGGCAATCTCACTCACGACGGGGGCCAGGGATGACCAGCGCGGAGTACAGGCGGCAACGGCAGGCGATGGAGCGTCGGAAGGCACTGAACGCACAACTCGTCGCGAGCAAGCGGAAGCGTGAGGAGGCGGCAAGGCGGGAGAGGGCAGCGCGGGAGTCGGCGAGATTCGCCGTGCAGCACCGCCTGGATCCTGGCCGCGTCTTCGAACAACAGCCAACGTTGACGTTGTCGCCTGGCTTCAGCCTCAGACCATCACCCAGCCCGGAGGATCGAGCGCGGCGAGCGGATCAGATCCTCCACGACCTCGGCATTCGACGCTCGAAGACACCGAGCACGCCCGAGCGGATCATTCGGCGTACCGGTGAAGTCCTCAACGTTCGCTGAGCTGGTGCGGCGTGGTCTATCCGGACGAACGAGCAATGCCACTTGTCTTGGCCAACGGCCTGGTGATCTCGTGCGCCGCACCGCAAGCCCTTGCACCACCGCCCCGCCATTCATACGGTGCGAATGTTGGGGCGCGGTGCGGAATCCCTCCGCTGTGCTCCTCAGGGGGGATGGGGGTCGTTGCCCCTCGGCACGGCCCCCTTCCATATCGCAGCTACAGCATCCCCGCAAGTGGGGAGCAGAAACAGCAAGGCCCACGTTGGGAGCGGGCCTCGCAGTGATAACGCGATGGTCTAGTGGCCGACGGGCGTGCCGCCATCGGCGAGCGCCACGACCGGAGCTAGAGCAGCGAGAAGAACGACGTCGCTGAAGATCATGAGTCGGATGCGAAGACGCATAAGGGGCACCTCCTCTCTGACGGTCTTCCGGGCGACCCTACGCCGCCGCGTCGGGCGGGTCAACGGCGAACGGAGGACGACGATGGCGATCACTAGGGTGTTCGTGCGTGGCCCCGCGAGGCATCGACCGAGTCCAGATCCCTCTCAGCCGAGGGACGGTCGAGTTGCCGTGGGAGTCGCGCCAGGATCTGCTCGAAGAGTCTCGCCGGGTCGCCGGGACGCATCCGATGCGCGATGCCTTCGAGGCCGTCGGAACGTCCAGGCCCGTCTTACTGACGCACGAAGACAAGGTCGGCCTGGTCGAAGTGATCCAACTCTGGGAGAACGAGATCGAGGGCTTGGGCAGCCTGCCCGACGGAATCATCGAGTTGCGGGACGCTCTGCAGTACGACCTGAAGGACACGACCGAGGCGTAGGGGCGTTTCTTTAAGGGGACCGAGACTTGTCTACCCACACTTTTTGCTCCCCACCCCACGATCCCTCGGGAAAAATGAGGATCAGTCGTGATTCAGGCGGATAGCCGCAATGGAGCGAAGTCGTCGCCGATCGCTGCGGATACCGTCGGCGGAGTTCTCGATTCCTGGCTCCCCGACGACCTCGAAGGTTCCGATGCTGTCCGTGCGGCCGTCGCCAAGCGCCTTGCTGCCGAGCTCGACGATCCCGACCTCGCTGGGCACGCCGTCCCCCGCATCGCCAACAGTCTCATCGCCGTGGTGGCTGCGATCGACGCCAAGCGGGGAGATCCTCACGCCGGGGCAGCCGCCCACCCGCGAGCAGATGAGTCGGCTCCTCGATCTCATGAACCCCGCGAAGTAGCCCGCGACAAGATCCGAGAGCGCCGTTCTGCGCCATCCACCTGGCGGGCCGCTCCCGGAAAGCACCTCCGCCCTCCTGGGGTGTGGGGTGCCCCCTTACAAAGGCGGGTATCAACACGGCATGGAGCTTCGTCATCGCGCTGCCCCTGATCGCGGTCTGGGCCGACGGTCACAGGCGACTTCGACCCGATCGGTGCGATCTTCGTCCTCCTGCTGTGGCTCCTGTACCTCGGGCTCCTGCGTTGGCACTACCGCTCGCTCCGTTTGTCGCAGGTCGCGAACGGGAACCAGCGCCGGTATGACAGATGACGTTCTAGACGACGAGCTGGAGGGCGACGAGGCCGAGTCCGATGACACGGACGACGAAGTCGACCGTGCACCGCAGCCGAAAAACGTGCCAGCTCCGGAGCGCCCGCTATTTGACCCGGATGCGGACGACGACGAAGAGGAGTAGCTCTTCTCCCGCTCCTCGATCCGCAGGTAGCTGGCGAGTCGCTTTAGCGGGAAGCGTGTAGCTTCGAAGTTATGCGGGCTTCGCGACCCGATGCTCTGCTAGGCGGGCGGAGTAGGAAGCCTTGCGAACTAGCTCAGCTTCGCGGAGAACCGTTTTGTAAACCGCTCGCCTCGCGCCGTAAAGGCAACCGTGCCACGCAACGTCTTGCCCTTTGCGCTTCGAGGCGGCAAGTACCTACAGGTAGCCGATCCCGCTGCAGCACGAGCGGTGCCCTTGATCTTTACGCTCGCGATTGAACCCGTGCAGGTCACTCGACTCGGTCGGACGGCAGCTCCGCCTGCGGTCAGACGAACAGAGGCGGAGACCGTCGCTCCCGCTTTGGGCTTGGCGGGTGCGAGCTTCACGGAGCTCGCCGATACGGCGGCTGGGTTAGGTGCTGGGTTAGGAGCCGTCGGAACGCTGACGACGACAGTTGCGGAAGCCGTGTTACTCGTGATGTCGGGGTCGACGACGGAGGTCTGCGTTATTTCTGCGCGGAGCACATAACTCCCTTGTCCATTGGCGATCACGTCCCAATCCCAGCCGCCTGTCCTGCGCGTCGGCTCCGTACCGATCAGAAGTGGTGTTTGGCACTGTCCCGTCCTCCCGTCGGTCGTGCACGACTCAGACGAATCGGGCAAGTTGCTCCCGAAGTGCAGCCCTTCCGGGAGGACGAAGCGAATGGAGGCCGTGGCTCCCTCGCCTCCGTTGTTGTCGACGAGTGCTCCTGCTCTGAACGCGAGGCCCACGATGTTGGCGGTTCCGTTGTTCGGGATGACGGGCGCGGGCCGTGCGCTGCCCGCTGTCACGAATAGCTGAAAGTCGGCAGCGGAGGGGCGGGCCGAGGCCGGCGCGACCAAGACGATGGCGGTGCACAAAATCGCCGCAGGGCCGCTGACGCGCCGCATCGCACGATGTTTTCAGGTTTCGGCATTCCGAGCAAGGCCACCCTTGTGCTCGAACATCAGCGGAACCTGACGCGAAACCGGCGCTGGAACGACACCAGGTTTGCATGGTCCCCCGCGCAGAAGAAGTAGCACCTACGTCAGCCCGCCCGCCTCGAGCTCGCGCTCCTCGATCCGCAGGTTGCTCGCGAGTCACAGCCGGGGTGACAGCCTCCCGTCCACTCACCTGCCTGCCGGATAGCCGTTTCGCCCCTCGCGTCCTAGCGTCGTGATCAGCGAACTACATGCGGCAAACGGCATGCGGAAACGGCATGCGGAAAGGGGATGAGCGAGATGCCTTCGTCGAATCGAACCCGCTACATCGTCGCTGTCGGCTTCATGTTGACGGTCGGGCTGGCAGCTACCTCCGGAGCCGTGTCCGCGCCGGCGACGGGGTCTCGGCTCGCCGCGGACGCTGCGCAAGGCAAGTCGAAGATCGCCTTCATCAGCCGCGGTCTGCAACGAAGACCCGCGCTCTACGTCGTGAGCGCGGACGGGAGCGGGCAGAGGAGGCTAACGGGCAGCGTTTTGGCCGTACTCCTGAGTGGTCGCCAGACGGGCGGAGGATCGCCTTCGAAGGCCGGCGACGGCATCTACGTTGTGAACGCCGACGGAAGCTGGCCGCGGAGGCTGGCGCGCAAGGGCAGCGACTCCCGCCTGGTCGCCCGACGGGCGGACGATCGCCTTCTTCAGCGGCTCCAAGATCTACCTCATGAACGCCGACGGGAGCGAGCACCGGCCCCTGACGACCCTAGGGCCGGGGCGGATGCCCAATCTTGCGTGGTCGCCCGACGGGCGGAAGCTCCCCTTCCTTTTGGACTTCGAGTCTGCGGCCAATTCTGCTTCAACCTCTATGTCGTGAACAGCGACGGGAGCGGACTGCGTAACCTGACGTCGAAGCTGGGCGCCGGCGGTTATGTCCCGGCGCTGGTCTCGCCTCCGACCCTGTCTGGTCTCCCGACGGACGGAAGATCGCATTCGTGCGAGTCAGCAAGCGGCTCGGGGTCTACGTCGTCAACGCCGACGGCAGTGGGGCGCGGAACCTCACGCCGAAGCCGGTGGGGACCTACGCCGCTCCCGCCTGGTCGCCCGACGGGCGGAAGATCGCCTTCGCCAGCGACCGCGACGACAACTCCGAGGTCTACGTCATGAACGCCGACGGAAGCGGTCAACGGAACCTGACGCGCAACCCGGCGTTCGACGCCGATCCCGCCTGGTCGCCGGACGGGCGCTCCATCGCCTTCGGCAGCACCGCGACGGCAACTACGGACCTCTACATCATGAACGCCGACGGGAGCGGACAGCGGAATCTGACGCGCAGCCCTTGGCACGAAAGCTCTGCTTCCTGGTCGCCCGCGCAGAAGAAGTAGCACCTCGTTCAGCCCGCCCGCCTCTAGCTCCGCTCCTCGATCCGCAGCTTCGCCGCCAGCTCCGATCGTCACCGCGCACCTCCGCGACAAACCGCTCGGCGTCTTCGCGGCGGATGAACATCTCGACGGCATCGCCCAGCGGGAAGGCAGGCGAGAGCGCATCGTCGACTACGGCGGAGACGATCACGGCGGACACGATGATGCCCTCAAGTACGTGCCGGCGAGCTCCTGCCGCTAGTCGCCGCGGCCTGAGCTGGCGCGTTGCCACGCGCGACGAGATCCCGTGGCAGCACCGGTGGCAGCACCGTTTGCACTTTTGCGGCATTCCTGGCACGCCTGACCCGCATAACCATGCGGATTTGGCTCTACCACAAGGCTTGCTATGGGCCCGCCTGGACTCGAACCAGGGACCAACCGATTATGAGTCGGCTGCTCTGACCAGCTGAGCTACGGGCCCGCGGATTGAGCGTAACGGACGGTTCCGTTCGGCCGAGCCCGGCCGCGACTGACACAATGTCCGTGCAGTGAAGGCGTTCCAGATCGAGCACCAGCTGCGCACAGCCGGCGGCCTCACCGTCACGGACATCACCGAGGACGTGCAGGAGGCTGTCCGCCAGAGTGGGATCGTCGACGGCATCTGCTCCGTTTACTCACCGCACACGACGTGCTCGGTGCGCGTCAACGAGTGGGAGCGCGGCTTCCTCGAAGACTTCGCGGTGCTTCTCAAGCGGCTCGTGCCGACCGAGCACTACTACGCCCACGACGACTGGGACCGCCGAACCGAGAACGTCTGCGAGGAGGACATGGAGATCGGTAACGGCCACTCGCACTGCATGTCCATGCTGCTCGGCCCCGCCGGCGAGTCGATTCCGGTGCGCGAGGGCGAGCTCTGCCTCGGGCAGTGGCAGCGCGTGCTCTTCCTCGAGCTCGATCGCGAACGCGATCGCCGCTGGCTCGTCCAGGTCGTCGGCGTTTAGCGCCGAAGCGCGCTCGATCCCTCGACCAGCGCGTACACGTTCCCATCCGGTCCACGGACGTGGAAGAAGAGGTATCCGTTCATGCTCGCGACCGACTGGATCTCGTCGATCAGCTCGACACCCGCAGCCGCGAGCTCCTCTCTCGCCTCGACGATGTCGTCGACGAGGAGCCCCACACCGGTGCCGTCGTGTAGACGTGCGAGGTCCTGCCGCGCGGCGCTGAACACCTCGACGAAGTCTCGATCGGCGTCGGGAAGCGCGAACATCGAGAAGCCCGACTCCTCGTAGCCCATCGGCAATCCGAGCACTCACGGAAGAACGCGGTCGTCTCGTCGAAGGCCTCGGTTCGAACTCCCAGCCAACACAGCCTGCGTACCTTCATCGTGTCTCCTACTCGGGCGTGACGTACGCGGCGGTGAGCCCGCCGTCGACGACGAAGGCTGCGCCGTTTACGAACGACGATTCGTCGCTCGCGAGGAAGAGGGCCGCGTTCACGATCTCGCGCGGCTTGCCGAGGCGGCCGGTCGGCCAGTGCACCTGCCGCCGCGCGAACGCCGTCGGGTCGTCGCCGTAGATCGCGAGAAGGAGCGGCGTCTCCACCGGTCCTGGGCACAGCGCGTTCACGCGCACGCCCTCCCGTGCGAACTGGACCCCGAGCTCCTTGGACATCGCGAGGACGGCGCCCTTCGATGCCGTGTACGAGATCTGCGAGGTGGCGGCGCCGAGGATCGCGACGAAAGAGGCGACGTTGATGACCGATCCGCCGCCCCGCTCGAGTAGGTAGGGGATCCCGTGCTTGCAGCACAGGAAGACGCCCTTCGTGTTCACGTCCTGTACGCGCTGCCACGCCTCGACCGACGTGTCGAGCACGGACGCGTCGTCGCCGGGCGAGATGCCGGCGTTGTTGTAGAGGACGTCGATGCCGCCGAATCGCTCGGCCGTCGCGGCGCACATCGCGCGCACGCCCTCCTCGTCGGCGACGTCGACTGCGAACGCGAAGGCATCCCCCGAGCACAGCGAGACCGTCTCCTCGGCGAGCGCCATGTCGAGATCCGCGACGCAGACCTTTGCGCCTTCCTCCGTGAAGACGATCGCCGCCTCGCGACCCATGCCGCCACCGGCACCCGTGATGACGCAGACCTTCCCGTCCAATCTGCCCATGAGCTCAGCCCTCCGTCGAGATGAACACGCTCTTGATCTCCGAGTAGCCCTCGAGCGCGTGCATCCCGAGCTCGCGGCCGAACCCCGACTGCTTGAAGCCGCCGAACGGCGTCTGCACCCGCACCGACGTGTTCGCATTCACGGAAAGGACGCCGGCGTCGGTTGCCCGCGCCACACGCAGGGCGCGAGCCCCGTCGCGCGTCCAGATCGAGCCGGAGAGCCCGTACGGCGTGTCGTTCGAGAGGCGGATCGCGTCCGCTTCGTCCTCGAACGGGATCACGGCCGCGACCGGCCCGAAGACCTCCTCGCGCGCAATGCGGTCGTCGTTCGACGCCTCGACGATCGTGCACGGATACCAGCAGCCCGGTCCGTCGGGCACATCGCCGCGGAACGTCGGCTCGCCGTCGACGAACGAGGCCACGGTCTCCGGTGCGCAGCCGAGACGAGCGGCCCCATCTCCGTCGCCTCGTCCGCGGGATCGCCCACCTGCACGCCGCGCGTCGCGTCGACGAGAAGATCGAGGAACCGGTCGTAGACCGATTTCTGGACCAAGATGCGCGAGCGCGCACAGCAGTCCTGGCCCGCGTTGTCGAAGACCGAGTACGGCGCCGCGGCAGCCGCCTTCTCGATGTCGGCATCCTCGAAGATGACGTTCGCCGACTTCCCTCCGAGCTCGAGCGTGACGCGCTTGATCGTCCCGGCCGCGCCTTGCATGACGAGCCGCCCGACCTCCGTGGACCCGGTGAATGCGATCTTCGCGACGTCGGGATGCTCGATCAGGCGCTGCCCCACGACCGAGCCCTTGCCGACGAGGACGTTCACGACACCCTCCGGAATCCCGGCCTCGAGGCACAGCTCGCCGAGCCGCAGCGCGGAAAGCGGCGTCAGCTCGGCTGGCTTGAGGACGACCGTGTTGCCACATGCGAGCGCCGGCCCGAGCTTCCAGCTGGCGATGTTCGCCGGGAAGTTCCACGGGACGATGAGCCCGACGACGCCGAGTGGTTCGCGGAACGTGGCAGCGACCCCGCCGGCCACGGGGATCGTCTCGCCGCCGTGCTTGTCGACGGCTCCCGCGTAGAAGTGGAAGACCTGCGCGACCATGCCGATCTCGCCGCGCGCTCCGGCGATCGGCTTGCCCGACGTTCTGCGACTCGATCCGAGCGAGCTCCTCGGCGTTCTCCTCGACCAGCGTCGCGAGTCTCCGAAGCAGGCGGCCTCGATCGGCCGGTGACACCGACCGCCAGGCGGGGAACGCCTCCTTCGCTCGGGCGACGGCCTCGTCTGCCTGCTCCACGCCGGCCTGCTCGAGCTCGGCGATCGGCTCCTCGGTGGCCGGGTTGAGGACCGTCAGCGTCACGAGCGCATGCGGCCTCTACTAGGTGCGGCTCTGGCGAGACGCCAGAAGCCGTACACAACCCACGCGAAGACAGGAACGAGGAGCAGCGCCAGGATCCAGAGGGTCTTGCCTACCCCAGACAGCGCAGTTGCGGGCTGCCGGAGGACATCGACGATGAAGACGATGCACAAGACGATGTAGATGGCCGCAAAGGCGAAGTACACCCAGTTCCTCCCGTTTCGCCGAGGGTGAGCCTACTCCGCGCGAGCCAGAGCGGTACTCGCGAGCCTGCTCGACGAGCGCCTCGAAGAGCGCTGCGTCCTGCGCGGCCTCCGGATGCCACTGCACGCCGACGGCGAAGCGGAGGGACGGATCCTCCACGGCTTCGAGGGTGCCGTCCGCGGCCCACGCCGTCTCCACGAGGCCGTCGCCGACCCGCCCGAGCCCCTGATGGTGGTGCGAGGTCACGTCGGAGCCGGCACCGACGATCGAGGCGAGTCGCGAGCCCTCCTTGATCTCGACCGGATGCACGGCGAACTCACCGGGAACCTGCTTGTGCTCGTCGCTTCCCGACCGACTCCGGAAGGTGCTGGATGAGATCTCCCCCGCGCGCGACGTTGAGGAGCTGGAAGCCGCGGCAGATCGCAAGCGTGGGCATGTCTCGCTCGAGCGCCGCCTGCAGGAGCGCCATCTCGCCCGCGTCGCGGCGTGTCTGCGGCGTATCCGTCTCGGGATGCGCCTCGGCGCCGTAGCGCGCCGGGTCGACATCCGCACCGCCGGAGAAGACGATCCCGTCGAGCGAGTCGAGGGTCTCCTCGGCGTCCTCCTCGACCGGCGGGATGACGATGGCGCGTCCGCCCGCGCGCTCGATCGAATCGACGTACGCGAGCGGCACGAGCGCGGCCGGCATGTGCCAGACGCCCCAGCGCGCATCCTGCGCGTACGAGGTGATTCCGATGACCGGCCTCACGGCGCCTCCGTCTCCACGATCCAGAGTGTGCCGTCTCCGCACTCCATCGCGGTGCCTTCGCCGGGCTCGCGGCTTACGCGGAGAACGCGGACGGTCTCGCCGTCGACCTCTGCGAGGGCCCCACGGTCGCCGGGAACTCCGGAGTGGAAGCGCCACGCGCGAACCTGTCGCTCGATCTCGTCGGTCGAGCGCGACCAGTCGATCCATGCGTATTCCGGCTCGAAGATGTGGAAGTAACTCGCCGCGCTCTTGTCCTGCGGATCGCCAGGGTCGCCTTGCGCCACCCGCGCAAGAGCGCCGGGCAGGATCGTTCCCACCGCTGTCGCCAGCTTTGGTGTGAGCTCCTCCCACCCGTGCTCGTCACCGAGCGGGATCCGCACCTGGGCGAGGATGTTCCCCGTATCGAGCTCGGCGTCCATGTAGTGGAAGGTGAAGCCGATCTCGCTCTCGCCGTTGCGGATCGCCGACGAGACGGGACTCGGCCCTCGATAGCGCGGAAGGAGGGACGGGTGCCCGTTGACGATCCCGTGACGCGGAGTTGCGAGCGCATCCGGCGGGATCTTCCAAGGAAATCCGATGCACAGCGCAACGTCGGGCTCGAAGTGCCGCAGGAGCGGAGCGATGCGACCGCGTGTCGCCGGCATGACGACGTCGATCTCCGCCGGAGCTGCACGAAGGAGCTCGTCCAGCGCCGTGTAGCGCTCAGAATCGTGTCGAACGCACAGGAGCGCGACGGGCTCATGCCCCTCCGCCCGCAGCATTGCCGAGAGCCCCTCGACGGCAGGGGCCACCTCCGAGATGAGGACGACTCTCACCCGCGCTCGAACAGCCGCATGCGCTCCCAGTCGGTCACGACCTTGTCGAACAGCGCCTGCTCGGTGTGCGCGTAGTTCAGGTAGTGGTCGACCACCTGGTCGCCGAACGCCGCGCGTGCCATCGTCCCGATCTCGAGCGCGAGGATCGCCTCGCGCAGGCTCGACGGGAAGCGCTCCGCGTCCGACTCGTAGGCGTTCCCCTCGAGGCCCGGCGGCAGCTCCAGCTCGTTCTCGATCCCGTGCAGCCCGGCCGCGATCATCGCCGCGAACGCGAGATACGGGTTGACGTCGCCACCCGGAATCCTCGTCTCGACCCGCCGCGCAGCTCCGTGCCCCACGAGGCGGAACCCGCACGTTCGATTGTCCTGCCCCCACGCGAGCGTCGTCGGCGCCCAGCTCCCGGCCGCGTAGCGCTTGTACGAGTTGATCGTCGGCGCGAGGAAGATCGCAAGCTCCTTGAAGCAGGCGATCATCCCCGCGAGGAACCTGTCGAAGAGCACGGGATCGTCGCGGAACGCAGGCTCGCCGTCGCGGAAGAGCGACGCGTGGATGTGGCACGAGTTCCCGATCCACGACTCGAAGGGCTTCGCCATGAACGTGATCGAGCAGCCGTTCGCGTTCGCGATCTCCTTCGCGCCGTTCTTGTAGATGACGTGGTTGTCGGCCATCGTCAGCGCGTCCGCGAAGCGGAAGTTGATCTCGTGCTGGCCCGGCCACGCCTCGCCCTTGGAGGTCTCCACCTTGATTCCGGCTCCGTGCATGCCGTTGCGGATCTGACGGATCAGATCCTCGTCGTAGGTCGTGGCGAGGATGTGGTAGTCGAGGATGTACGGCACCGAGGGAGTCAGGTCCTCGTAGCGCTGCGCCCACGCCTCCTCGTAGGTCTCGCGCAGGAGATAGAACTCGAGCTCCGAGCCCGTCATCGGCGTGTAGCCGAGAGCGGCGGCCCGATCCATCTGCGCCTTCAGCACCTGCCGCGGGGACGGCTCAACCGGCGAGCCGTCGTGCCAGAGGACGTCGCAGAGAACGAGCGCGGTCGCCTCGAGCCACGGAATCCGCCGCAGCGTCGCGAGATCCGGCTTCATCGCGAAGTCGCCGTAGCCACGCTCCCAGCTCGCGATCTCGTAGCCCGGGAATCGGGTCCATCTCCATGTCGAGCGCGAGCAGGTAGTTGCAGCCCTCGACCGGGTGCTCGTCCGCCATCTCCTCGCAGAAGAACTCCGCGTGGAGCCGCTTTCCCATGAGCCGGCCCTGCATGTCGGTGAACGCGACGACGACCGTGTCGATCGCGCCCGCCTCGACCTCGGCCCGCAGCTCGTCGAGCGTCAGCACGCCGCGATCCTATGCGCCCGCCGGTTGACATGTCAACGCGAGAGTGCACGTAATACCCGCCTGAGAACGTCGGCGATCCCTGGGAGGTCGTATGAGCACGGGTCAAGCGCCCAGCTTCCACACGTCGGAGGACGAACAGCTCCTCCACAAGCTGGGCTACGCGCAGGAGCTCTTCCGCGCCATGGGTGGGTTCCGCAACTTCGCCATCAGCTTCACGATCATCTCGATCCTCGCGGGGTGCCTGACCTCGTACACCATCGCGTTCGAGCACGGCGGCCCGGTCGCGGTCACGTGGGGCTGGCTGCTCGTCGGCGCTCATGAGCACGCTCATCGCGCTCTGCATGGCCGAGATCGCGTCGGCGTACCCGACGGCCGGCGGCCTCTACTACTGGGCGTCGAAGCTCGGGGGCCCGGGCTGGGGCTGGGCGACGGGCTGGTTCAACCTGATCGGCCAGATCGCGGTCACGGCGGCGATCGGCTACGGCCTCGCGGTCTTCGCGACAGGTGCTCTTCGACTTCTGGTTCAACTACTCGGCGCACATGGACGACTGGTTCGGTGCGTCGTTCAACATGTCGACGTACATCCTCTACGCGGCGTTCCTGCTCGCGGCGGTGATCATCAACATGTTCAACATCCGGATCACATCGGGACTGAACATGATCTCCGCCTGGTGGCACATGGTCGGCGTCGTGCTCGTCGTGCGGCATCCTCATCATCGTTCCCGACCAGCATCAGTCGCTCTCGTACGTCTTCACGGAGACGGTGAACAACTCGGGCTACGGCGGTGGAACGACCTCGTTCTCCAATCCGGCGTTCTGGTTCGTCTTCGGACTCGGCTCGCTCGATGGCCCAGTACACGATCACGGGGTTCGACGCGTCGGCACACACGGCCGAGGAGACGCAGCAAGGCATCGCGGATGGCGGCGACTCGGCATGTGGACCTCGGTCTTCGTCTCGGTCGTCTTCGGCTGGTCATCCTGCTGCCGCCGTCACGTTCGCGATTCCGGACACGCAGGCGACGATCGACACGGCCAACGAGCTCCTTCCGATCGTGCCGTTCATCTGGACCGAGTCGATGAGCCAGCAATGGGCCGAGTTTCTGCTGTTCATCTGTGTCGTCGCCCAGTTCTTCTGCGTCACGGCCTCGATCACGTCCGCGTCGCGGATGATCTTCGCGTTCTCACGCGACCGCGCGGTGCCCGGCATCAGCTCTGGCGGCGTGTCGCGAAGAACCGCGTGCCGAGGTGGTCGGTGCTCGTCGTCGCGTTCTGGTGCGGGATCCTCATGGTGCCCGCGATCTGGAACTACTTCATCGGCTACTGCGGTCGGCACGGCGATCGCCGTCGATCGGCCTCTACATCGCGTTCATCATTCCCGTCTATCCTCCGCTGGAGGAAGGGCGACAGCTGGGACGAGCCGCGGGCGTGGAGCCTCGGCGACACTACAAGTGGCTCGACCTCGTTCGCGATCCTCTGGGTCGTCCTCATCACGATCCTGTTCATCTTCCCGCTCGTACACGGTCGGGCTCCCGTGGAACGACCCGTTCGACTGGCAGTTCACGAACTACGCACCGCTTGTCGGTTCGCGCGGCATCGGCCATCCTCTTCGGCGGCTGGTGGGCGCTGTCCGCCAAGAACTGGTTCAAGGGCCCGGTGCGCATGGGCACCGAGGAGGAGCTCGAGCGGCTCGAAGAGGAGCAGCTCGGCGAGTTCGCGCTGCCGACCGAAGCGATAGGCAGCTCTCGTCATCGACTCGAGGGGCGCCGCAAGGCGCCCCTCGTCGTTCAGCCCTCGAGCGCAGCGACGAACGCCGGCGACTCCGCCGTCCGGCGCGAGTCGCTCGAAGTGCTCGGTCGCGTACGCGTCGAAGTCGAAGTCGAGCTCCGACACCGCCGACTGCACGACTCCCCACATCGCCTCGCGGAAGTCCGACATGAAGCGCATGAGCTCGAGCGCCTGCGACGTCCTCCGGCGCGCACCTCGCCGAAGTAGGCCTCGAGCAAGCGCTCGCGCTCGCGTCCGCGTCGAGCTCGTGGTTGATCGAGAAGTTCGCGAGGTCGAAGAAGCGGTCTCCCATGCCCGCGTACTCCCAGTCGACGATGCACAGGCGCTCGCCGTCGTCGAGGAAGTTCGCGTTCAGGAGGTCGTTGTGGCACGGGACGGCGCTTTCGGCCGACGCCTCGCCTCGATCCTCGTCGCGAGCTGCGTGCGCCCAGTCGAAGGCCTCCGGGACACGGCCGCCGCGATCGAGCGCGGTTCGTCGATAGGTCTCGACGACGCGGAACGAGTCGAACGTGCCGGGAATCGCCGGCGCCGTCGTGAAACGCACGCAGCGCGCGCGGCGACGCGGCTGAGCATCTGCCGGCTCGCGCATCCGCTCGAGCGGCGGGATCTCGCCCGCGACGAATCGTGTCACGAGCCAGCCCTCCGGCTCGACGAACGCGACGACCTCGGGCCCGATGCCGAGCGCGGCGGCCGCCTCGGTCGCCGCGAGCTCGACCGTGCGGTCGATCCCGAGCAGGCCGGTGTCCTTCCCCGCGACCCGGAGCACGAAGCCTCCCCGTCGACCTCGACCTTCAGGTTGTGGTTCGTGATGCCGCCGCCGAGCACCTCGACGCGAGCGTCCACGACCCGGCCAGACGCGCTCGACCGCTCCCGCGAAGTCGCTCATGCGCGGATGCGCTCTCCGGTGGGATCGAACAGCGGCTCGGCCGCGACGACGCCGGGCACCCACTCACCGAAGATCTCGACCGCGATCTCGGTGCCGACGTCGTGCTCGGCAGGAAGGTACGCGTACGCGATCGACTTCTCGACCGTGTAGCCGTAGCCGCCGCTCGTCACCCGACCGACGGGATCGTCTCCCACGCGAACCGGCTCCGAGCCGAGGGCGATCGCCCGCGGGTCTTCGAGCGTCAGGCACCGGAGAAGCCGCTCCGGATCGGCGCGCGAAGCGAGCGCCTCCCGGCCGACGAAGTCGCCCTTGTCGAGCTTGACGGCGAACCCGAGCCCCGCTTCGAACGGCGTGTCCTCGGGCGTGATGTCGGCGCCCCACACGCGGTAGCCCTTCTCGAGCCGCAGCGAGTCGATCGCCTTGTAGCCGCCGGCCACGAGCCCGTGCTGCTGCCCGGCGTCCCAGATCGTGTCCCAGAGCGCGAGCCCGAACTCGCTCGGGCAGTAGAGCTCCCAGCCGAGCTCGCCGACGTACGTGACGCGCAGCGCGAGGCACGGAACGCGCCCGACCGCGAGCTCGCGGGCGCGCATGTACGGGAACGCCTCGTTTGCGAGGTCGGCGCTCGTCGAGCGGTTGGAGGATGTCGCGCGCCCTCGGCCCCCACAGGCCGAAGCACGCGTACGCCGACGTCTCGTCGACGACCTGGACGGAGCCGTCGTCGGGCACGTGCTGCGCGGATCCACGCGAGGTCGTGCTGACCGAACGCCGTCCCCGTCACGATCCGGAAGCGATCCTCGGCGAGGCGCGTGACGGTGAAGTCGCACTCGATCCCGCCGCGCGGATTGAGCATCTGCGTGTAGGTCACCTGCCCGACGTCGCGGGCCACACGGTTCGCGCAGAGGCTCTCGAGGAGATCTGCCGCTCCCTCTCCCGAGACGAGGATCTTCGCGAACGAGCTCTCGTCGAAGATCGCCGCCGCCTCGCGACATGCGAGGTGCTCGGCGCCGATCGCCGGCGACCAGAGCTTGCCCGCCCACCCGCGCGGCCGCAGCGACTCGTCGCCGCGCGCGGCGTTCGGCTCGAACCAGTTCGCACGCTCCCAGCCGGACTTCTCCCCGAATGCGGCGCCGAGCTGCTGCAGTCGCTCGTACGCCGAAGAGACGCGCAGCGGGCGCCCGGCCGACCGCTCGTGGCCCGGGTACTTGACGTCGTAGTACGTCTCGTAGATCTCCTTCGTGCGAGCGAGCGTGTACTCGCGGCTGCGATAGGCACGGCCGAAGCGCCGCGAGTCCATGTGCCAGACGTCGAGCGACGGCGTGCCCTCGACGATCCACTCGGCGACGAGCTTGCCCATCCCGCCGGCTCCGGCGAGCCCGTGCGCGCAGAAGCCGGCGGCGACCCAGAAGCCGCGCACGTCGGACGGCCCGAGGATGAACTCGCCGTCCGGCGTGAAGGCCTCCGGCCCGTTGATGAGCTTCACGACCTCCATCTCGCGCGAGCGACGGCACGCGGGCGATCGCGTTCTCCATCAGCTCCTCGAACCGCGGCCAGTCCTCTTCGAGAAGCCGCGAGTTGAAGTCGGCCGGAATACCGTCGAGCCCCCACGGCTCGCAGTGGCGCTCGTAGCCGCCCATGATCAGCCCGCCCGACTCGGGCCTGAAGTAGACGAGCAGCGACGGGTCTCGCATCGTCGGCATCTCGAGCGGCAGCCCCGTCGGCTTCGTGATGAGGTACTCGTGCGCCATCGGCACGATCGGGACGTTCACGCCCGCGAGCGCGCCGATCTCCTGCGCGTACATGCCGCCGGCGTTGACGACGATCTCGGTCTCGATCCGGCCCCGGTCGGTCTCGACGCTCGTCACGCGCCCGCGCTGGACGGCGACGCCGGTGACGCGGGTGCCGGTCGCGATCTCTGCGCCGCGGCGCCGCGCGCCTTCGGCGAGCGCGAACGTGAGCTGGCTCGGGTCGATGTAGCCGTCGGTCGGCAGGAACGCCGCGCCGAGGACGCCGTCCGTCGTCATCGGCGGGAAGAGCTGCTGCGCCTCGTCGGCCGAGACGAGCTCGAGCGGCAGCCCGAACGTCTTCGCCCAGCCCGCCTGCCGCGCGATCTCCTCCATCCGCTCGGGCGACGACGCGAGCCGGAGCGACCCGACCTCGTGCCAGCCCGTCTCGAGACCCGACCTCCGCCTCGAGCGAGCGGTACAGGTCGACGCTCTCCATCATCATCCTCGTGAGCGCGAGCGAGCTGCGGAGCTGACCGACGAGGCCCGCCGAGTGGAACGTCGACCCGCTCGTGAGCTCGGCTCGCTCGACGAGCACGACGTCGTCCCAGCCGAGGCGCGCGAGCCAGTAGAGGACGGAGCAGCCGCCGACTCCGCCTCCGATCACGACTGCCCGGGCCCGATCGCGCACGTTCGGACCCTAAACTGCGGTCGTGAAGCTCGTCGTGCAACCCGCCGCCCGGGAGCACATCGACTCGAATGGTGGCGCCGTCTACGTCTGGCCGCGAGGGACGGGCTGCTGCCGGGGGCGCACGTTCGTGCTCGAGAGCGCGACCGAGCCGCCAGGTCGCGAAGTCGAGCTCGTACACGCAGCCGACGGCTTCCGCGTCTTCGCGACACCGGGGCTCGTCGAGCCCGAGGAGCTCCACCTGGAGCTCTCCCGTCGTGGCCGACTCCGCGCCTACTGGAACGGCCAGGGCTGGATCGGCTGAGCTTCAGCGCAAATTGCGCGAACTTTGTGCGCCGAACCCCCTTGATCGGACCGGTCCCGTGTCGTAGGTTTCTGCCTGCGCCGAGCACGGGGCGCCGGTAGGACGAAGCCCCCCGAGGAGCACTACGCGGAAGCGGAAGGTTCGTCGGGAAGGTGGACGAAAGCGTTCCCGGCTCGGCGAATTCTTTGGGTCGAGCCTCTGCGCTCGGCCCTTTTTCTTCTCTCACACAGGTAGAGCAACCACTTCGATACGCAGTTTGACCCTGTGCGAAAAGAAAAAAGCGCAATTTGCGAGAAGCGCGTCCTCGAGCGCCTTGACGGACCGCTCGAGGTCCCCCTAGTGTCAGCCATGCACCGAGTACGGAGCACCCGAGGTTGATGGTTCTCCGATCGGCAGCCGCTTCGGCGGCGGTCAGTCGGAAAGCCGGACGAAGGCGCAACCGGCTCGGTGCATTTCGTTGTGGACCGCTACGTGCCTGATGCTTTCCAGCGGCGATATTCCTTACGCATGCACGCACCGCACGGCCGGTAGCCGGCAGCCACCGCGCTCGCCTCGTCGGCGAAGAAGACGCGATGGCGTCGGACGTCGAACCCCCGCGCGATCAGGCTGAGCGCGACGGGGCAGTCGAGCCTCCCGTAGACGCGAGTCCTCCGGTGACCGCCAAGAGCTCCTGGCGTCGTGGATAGCACGTCGACCCCGTCAGGACCGACGAGCCTGTAGATCCGCGACGAGCTCACGACCAGGTCAACGACGCGGCGAGTCGATCGGTGAGATCCGCCGGACTCTTTCCCGCAATTTCCGCCGAATTTCGTCCAACTCGTGCTTGACCGGTGACCATGTGGTCCATAGAGTCCCCGATGCACCGAGAACGGAGTGTCTGAGGTTGATGGCTCTCCGAGTGGTTGTCGCTTCGGCGGTGGTCAGTCGGAAGGTCGGACGAGGACGCAACCGGCTCGGTGCATTTTTTGTTGCGCCGGTACGCTCGCGCGCGTGCGCCGCCTCCTCCTCCTCGTCAGCGCGATCATCTTCGTCGACGCGCTGCTGTTCACGGCGCTGACGCCGCTGCTTCCGGCGTATGCGGAGGAGTTCGACCTCTCGAAGGCCGGCGCGGGGCTCCTCGTCGGCGCGTACGGCGCCGGCGCGCTGCTCGGAGGCATCCCGGGCGGCCTGGCTGCGGCGCGCTTCGGGCCGAAGCGAGCAGTCGTCGGGGGCCTTCTCCTGCTCTCGGTGTCGAGCCTCGCCTTCGCCGCAGCCGACAGCGCACTCGCGCTCGGCGGCGCACGGTTCATCCAGGGGATCGCCAGCACCGCGACCTGGGCGGGCGCGCTCGCATGGATCTCTGTCACCGCTCCGCGCGAGCGCCGCGGCGAGGTCATCGGCACGGCGTTCGGCGCCGCGATCTTCGGCGCCATCCTCGGCCCGGCCTTCGGCGGGCTCGCGGACCTCGCCGGCATCGGACTGGCCTTCACCACGGTCGGCGCGGTGACGTTGGGCTTCGCGGCGCTCGCATCGCTCGCACGCCCCGCGGAGCGCGAGGCCGCGTCGCTGGCTGGACTTCAGCGGGCGTTCCGTGACCGACGATTCGTTGGAGGGCTCTGGCTGAACACGCTGCCCGCCATGCTCTTCGGCCTGCTCATCGTGCTCACCCCGCTCGCACTCGACGACGCAGGCTGGAGCACCTTCGCGATCGCCGCGGTGTTCTTCGGGTCGGGCCTCGTCGAGGTCGTGCTCAACCCGGTGCTCGGACGCTTCAGCGACAGAGTCGGACGCCTGCTGCCGATTCGAGCGGCGCTCGGAGCGTCGGTCGTGGTCGCCGTCGCTCTCGCTGTGAGCTCGAAGGCGGCGATCATCGCGCTGCTCGTGAGCGCCGCCGGCATCAGCTTCGGCAGCCTCTACACGCCGGGAATGTCGTTGACATCACACCGCGCAGAGGCAGCCGGGCTGGCGCAGGGGCTCGCATTCGGAGTCATGAACACGGCGTGGGCCCTGGGTGAGGTCGTCGGGCCGTCGGCAGGCGGGGCGCTCGCCGACGCCACGAGCGACACGGCTCCCTACCTCCTGGGCGCCGCCCTCTGCGCGATCACGCTGGCAGCGACCTATCGCGTTGCAGGTCGGGTGAGACCTCATGCGACCTGAGGACTGGGACAAGCGCTACGCCTCGGCCGAGAATCTGTGGTCGGCGAAGCCGAACCGCTTCCTCGTCGCCGAGGTCGAGCACCTCGAGCCGGGCCGGGCGCTCGACCTCGCGTGCGGCGAGGGCCAGAATGCGATCTGGCTCGCGACGCGCGGCTGGGACGTGACCGGTGTCGACTACTCCGAGGTCGCGATCGCGAAGGCGCGCAGCCGTGCCGAACGCGAGGGTGCGCAGGCACGAGTTCGTCTGCGCCGATCTCGTCGAGCATGAGCCCGAGACCCACGCGTTCGACCTCGTGCTCGTCCTGTATCTGCACATCCCTGCTGAAGCACGTCGTCGCGTGCTCGCGAAGGCGGCTGCTGCGCTCGCACCGGGCGGCACGTTCGTTCTCGTCGGCCACGACCTGACGAACGCCACCGACGGCGTCGGCGGACCGAGCGATGTTGACCTTCTCTACACGCCCGAGCAGATCGCCTCGGAGCTCCCGGGTCTCGAGCTCGAGAAGGCGACGACGGTGCTTCGAGATGTTGACGGCGAGGAGCGTGACGCGATCGACGCGCTCGTCAGAGCGCGGCGCCCGTCGCCGAGCTGAGATCTGCCGGAAGGCGCTCGAGAACCCACGCGGCGTCAAGCGGCTCGAGTCGATAGTCCCGGCCGTTGACGAGTGCGTAGTCGCCGGTGCGCGGATCCATGGGCAGCCGTGACTCCACCGGATACCAGCGGTTGTGACGATCGATGAGGTCGTTCAGGTCGTCGAATGTCAGCGCTTCCACACGCGCGATCCACTCGCTGCGAAAGCGGCTCTGGTCACCGGCACGCGCGTTCGCAAGGGTCTTCCACGCGTCGCGCAACGCAGCTTCGAAGTCGGCGATGCCGTGCTCGATCTCGCGGAGCCGGAGCATGTACGGGAGCGGCCCGCGAGTGGCTGCGAGGTACGCCTCCGCCGTCGGACGGCCGAACCGAGCGCGCACGGGCAGCGGCCGTCCCGTCAGCGGAATGGTCAGCAGGTCCTCTTCGAGCGCAGCACGCTCACGACGATCGCGAGCCGTCTCGGGACGCACGATGCCCTGGCGCAGGCGCGACACGGTCACGAGACGTCACGACGCCAATTGAAGCGTGCGGCTGCGGTATCAGGAGGAGATCAAGCGCGAGAGCCACGAGCGGCGCTGTGGCTCGATCTCGGCTCGCTCGACTCGGGCTCGACCTCCGGCGCCGGCGGTTCGGGCTCGCTCACGCGCAACAGCTCCTGCTCACCCCGGCGCTCCGCGAGTCGCTCGAAGTCGCCACGAATGGCGCTTCGCATCTCGTCGAGTTGACTCTCCTCGCGCACGGCCGGACTTTCCCGGCTGACTGCTGGAGTCCTGCCCGTTAGCGGCGAGAGCCGAACGTGGCCGTCCACACGACGGCATCCCCGGCGTCGAGCAGCCCGTGCGCCAGCACCGGCGCGGCGCCGACATCGCGAAAGCGCGGGTTGAGCACGTTCGCGCGGTGCGGCGGGGACTGGAGCCACGCCGCCACGACGTCGCGCGCGGAGACCTGTCCCCATGTCCCGGCGAAGAGGTTCTCGCCGAAGTTCGCGTAGCGGTAGCCGGACGCCCGAACTGCTGCGGTGACTGCCGACCCGCACGGCGTATGCGAGAACTGGCCACAGGAGGCGACGCGCTCCCCCTTCATCGCAGCTGCGCGTTGCAAGGCGCGGGCGCCGGACGAGCCGCCCGCGCCGATCCTGGGCGCGCGCCCAGTTCAGCATGCAGGCCATCGCGCGGGTCTGCACGGCAGGCGACGCAGCCGCGTCGGACGCCGAACGACACGCGCTCTCGGGAGCCAGGTACGCGCTCCACGAGCGGCTGGCGCCGTCGGCGCGACCGACGACGAGGAAGGCCAGCACCGACGCGACGGCGAACGCAGTCGCGACGAGACGGACCGGGGCTGCCGCACGCGCAAAGGTCACGGTTCGCACCGTGCTCCAGCGCCGTGTCGGATCCTTCCCCTGGTCGGGTGACTTGACGTCACTCGACTCAGTGATCCTGCCCCTCGTCAGGGATCACTCGGGGAATCTATCGACTCCCCCGGGTGGTGCGTGCGCCAAGTGGCTGCAGCGAGCAGTCCGAGCGCGAGCGTCGGCAGCACCGTGCACGCGCGGTAGAGCAGCGTGGCGGCCACGGCTTCTGCGTTCGACGCGCCGAACGCGACGAGGGCGCCGGTGAGCCCGACCTCCACGAAACCGACACCGGCGGGCGTCAGGGGAAGCGCTCCGATGATGCGCACGAGCGCCCAGGCCGCGAACGCCTCGATCAGTGTCACCTCCGATTCGGTGACGCCGGTGACGCGAAGGCAGACCACGAGGAGCACGAAGACCGTGAGGTGACCGGCGAGCGTCGCGACGGTGATCACGTGCCACCTGCGCCGGAGGAGCCCGAGAGCCTGGGAACGGAAGCGCACGAACGACTCTCCTCCCCACTCGACCGGGCCGCGCCGCACCACACGTAGAGCACGGTTCGCCAGGCGCGCCGCCAGGTCTCCGATCCGTCGAGCCCGCTCCGCACGAGAGAGGACGAGGGCGAACCCGGTCACCGCGACGATCAGGACGGCGACGCCGATGAGGGCGGCTGTCCGCAGCGCCGGATGGTCCTCGTCCGCGAAGGTGAGGAGCGCGAGCGCGATCACGGGAAACACGAGGTTCATGAGCTGGTTCCAGATCCCCGTGATGGCGACGGCGAGAGCGACGGCCGCAGACGGGTACCTCCACGCGCGGAGCATCGAGTACGAGGCGCCCATGCCGACCGCTGCGCCAGCCGGCGAGACGATCGAGAGTGCTGTCGAGGCCTGCGTCATCGCCATCGCCGTCGCGGTAGCCGAGCCCGGGTAGCGCCGCCATCCACGGCGGCGGGAACGTCGCGATGTTGAGCACGACCGCAGCGGCGAGCAGCGCCCAGTCCTGCCAGTCCAGCCCGCGCACGACGTCGAAGACGTCGCGGTAGTCGGCGATCTGCGGGAGGACGAAAACGAAGACCAGGACGACGACCGCGATCGACCCGGCCGCGCCGAGGATTCGCTTGTGCGTCTTCGTCAGCCCCCGCCGGCGCGTCGCGGTGCCGTCCGACATCGGGAGGAACCTACCGTGCAACCGTCATCCGCAGTCGGAAGGAGCCACCCATGACCCGCATCCGTCGACTCTCGATCACGCCAGGAACCGCAATCGCGCTCATCGCCCTCTTCTTCGCGTTGGGTGGCTCCGCGTTCGCCGTCGGCGAGCGGACCCAGGCCCCGTCCGTTGCGCAGCAACGTTGCGCGAACGGCGCCGTGCGCGGCATCGCGGTCGTAACGGGAATCGCGAGTCAGGGCATCGCGAACCTCCCGGACAGCTTCACCGGCTGCAGGGAATCTCTTCGGCCGGAAGTTCAACTGCACCGGAAAGGCAGTTCAGGCCAGGCGCGTCGAGACGGGCGTCTTCGAGGTCCGGTTCGCCGGGATCTCCGGGGCGAGTGGTGTCGGCAGCGCCACGGGAGACGCAGTCGCGACGGTGCAAGCGGCGCCCGGCGGCGTGTTCCGAGTAGTCATGCATCCCGCGGGGCGCGACGACAAGGTCGATCTCCCGTTCACGCTCGTTGTGGTCTGAGAGCTACGGGAGGCGCGGCGAGACGAACGCGCCGATCGCCGTCGCGAGGAGGAGGAGTGCGGCCGCGATGGCGATGAACAGCCATGTGATCTCGCTCTGACCAGGCTCGCGGCCGAGCCGCGAGCCGAGGTTCTGGTACGCGCGCTGGAGTGTGTCGGCCGTGCGCGCTTCCGTGAACTCGCCGCCGTGACGTCGCGCGATCTGGCGAAGCGTCTCCGGATCGGGAGGAACCGGGATCACCTGGCCGTCCTGCGGGTTCCCCGGAAAGCCGCCGAACGGGCCGCGCTCGATGACTCCTCGCGGCGTTCCGAGCGCGACGGTGTAGACGGGGAAGCACGCCTCCTTCGCGAGCTTCGCGCCCTCGAGCGGCTGCAGAAGCCCACGCGTCTGCGCGCCGTCGGAGAGGAAGAGGATCGACACCGGGCTCTTCTCGTCTCCACAGGTCGACGCCTGCGCGAGCGAGCGTGTCGAGGACGTCGAGATCGCCGGCGCCGCGCTGCCGCCCTCGTCCGTCGGTGCGAGATCGGTCACCTGCCTGCCGAGGAGAACCGCGGTCTGCAGCGCATCGCCGATCGCCGTGCCGCCGTACACGAGGAACTGGTCGATGTCCGTGATCGCCGTTTCGACCAGTGCGTGGTCCTTCGTCGGCGGCGTGGCCACCTGTGCCTCCCCGGCGAAGACCACGAGACCGACCCGCAGGTCGTGCGGAGCCTGGTCGAGGAACGTTCGCATCGCCTCCTGAGCGGCGCCGAGCCGCGTCGGCTCGACATCCTTCGCCTGCATCGAGCGCGACGTGTCGACCACGAGGATCACGGTGGCGCGCTCCTTCACGAGCGATGCGCTTCACCTCCGGGCGCGCGATGCCCACGATCAGCACCGCGAGACCGAGCGCCACGAGCGCCTGGCGGGACGTAGCGCAGCCACGAGCGCTCCGAGGCCACGGTCGCAAGAACGTCGAGGTTGGTGTAGCGAACCGTGTAGCGAGCCCGTCGGCGCTCCGCGAGCACCCACAGGCCGATGGCGAGAGCGAGGACGAGGAGGCCGAGGAGCAGCCACGGGCTCTTGAAGCTCATCTCGACCCCGAGCAGAGCGCATGGACCTGGACGAGGGCGCGCACGCCGGCGAGCTCGGCGTCGCCGCGAACCCGGACGACGACGCTTCCACCGCTCGTCTGCTGCGATGCGGACACGCTCGAGACGAGGCTTGCACTCGGCGGATTCTTGGTTGCAAAGGCGAAGGCGTGGGAGGCGCCGACGAGACGCTCAGGCGCCACACAGCGCTGAACGACGGTGGTCGTCCCGGGTCGAACACGCACGGTGCGCACGCGTCGAGTCACAGGCTGCCCGGGCCGGACTGCGCCGACCGACGTCGGCACCCGCGAGCCCCCACCGGCGGCCGGCATGCAGCCGATGAACGGACGGAACGTCGGAGCACGATCCGACTGACCCACGTACGTCCCGACGAACACGGCCGAGCGCGTCGTCGTGATTCCGGGATTGACCGGGCTGCCGAGCCGGCCGAGGAACGAGACGTCGATGCCGCTGACGCTGAGACGCGCGTCGAGACCGCCCACGACGTTGCCGCGCGGACACGTGAGCTGGTACTCGACCCGAGCGCGCGCCGAACCTGTCGATGCCGGCACGACGACCCATGGGCCGGCGACGGGAATGCACACCTGCAACCCGTCGCACTCGTTGGCGGCTCCGGCTGGAGCAGCCGCGGCCAACGCGCAGCCGCGGCGACCACCGCGAGAGCCCAGACGACACGCAATCCCGTCACCAGACGCCCTTCAGGAGAAAGGCGGAGGTCGTGGCGCCGATCAGCAGGAGTCCGGCCGCGAGAGCGGCGAACACGTCGGTAATCTCGCGGTCCTCCTTGCGCGTGCCGAGCCGCGAGCCGAGCTCCTCGTACACGCGGCTCAGCCCTTCAGCATCCGGGGCGGCGAAGAACTCCCCGCCCGACTCCTTCGCCACCTGCTCCAGCGTTTCCGGATTGGTCGGCACCCGCGTGATCCGCTTGTAGCCACCGGTCAGCTCCTCCTCGACGACGCCGTCGGCGGTTCCGACGAGCACCGTATAGACCGGGATTCCGAGCCGCTTGGCCTGCTGTGCAGCCTCGGACGGATCGATGCGGCCGCCGTCCTGGGCGCCGTCGGAGATCAGCACGATCGCGCGTGGCGGTGCCTTCGCATTCTCGCCCTCTGGCTGGCCGACCCGGACGGAGAGCGCGACGGCATCGCCGATGGCCGTGCCCTCGCCGGGCTTGAGCGTGTCGAGCGCGGTCGTCACGAGCGCCCGATCCTGCGTCGGCGCGACCCCGACGACGGCGCGTGTCGCGAACGACACGACGCCGACGCGGAACTTCTCGGGCACCTGGTCCAGGAACGTCTTCGCTGCGACACGGGCAGCGTCGAGACGTGTCGGCTCGACATCCGTCGCCTTCATCGACCGCGACACGTCGAGCGCGAGCACGATGGTCGCTTCCTCTCGCGGAACACTCACCGTGGCGTGCGGACGCGCGACGCCGACGATCATGAACACGAGCGCGACGAGCAGCGTCAGCGGCGGGAGGTATCGCAAGCGTCCCGGGCTGCGGTCGACGACGTTCGGAAGCAGGTCGGGGTTGCCGAACTCCGACTGCGAAGCGACGCGCCGGCGGTCGCGGTCGAGGTACAGCGCGACCATGAGGGGAAGGACCGCGAGCGCCGCGAGCGCGAGGGGCCAGTCGAACCTCACGAGCGCCTCCTGCGCAGGAACGTGACGAGCGGGCGGAGCCAATCGCCCGAAGTCGTGAGCACCACGTGCCTGACACCGGCCGACGTCAGCGACCGTGCCAGCTGTGCGCGCTCCGCCGCTGCGGCGACGGCGAACCGCTCGCGCAGCCGGCGGCTTCGCGTGTCGACCCGGAGCTGCCTACCGGTCTCAGGATCCACGAGGTAGAGGAGCCCGACGTCCGAGAGCTCCTGCTCGCGTGGATCGCGAACCTCGACCGCGACGACGTCGTGATGCCCGGAGAGTCCGAGGAGCGCGCGTCGCCAGTCGCGCTCGCCCCGGAAGTCGGAGACGACCACGACGAGCGAGCGCTGGCGAGCAAGCGCGCCGGTCTTCCGGAGGGCAGCAGCGAGATCCGTCGTACCCGGCCCGTCGACGGCGGGCTCGCTGCGAAGCGCGGTCAGCATCCCGACGAGGCCTGCTCGTCCCTGCATCGGTGGGATGGCGCGCGACTCCTCTTCGCCGAAGGTGACCACGCCCAGCCGGTTTCCGCGACGGGTCGCCAGGTGGCCGATCGCGACGGCGACGCCCTCGGCGACATCGGCCTTCCGCCGATCGGCCGTTCCGAACTGCATCGAGACGGAGGTGTCGAGGACGAGCCACGTGACGAGCACGCGCTCGGCGAGGTCGACGCGGACATGCGGCTCGCCCGTGCGCGCCGTCACGTTCCAGTCGATCCTGCGAACGTCGTCGCCCGGAACGTATGGCCGCATCATCGCGAGCTCCGTTCCGGTTCCCAGGAGGTTCGACCGGAAGTCACCGGCGAGCAGCCCCTCCACGCGCCGCCCGATCGAGACGTCGAGCGCGCGCAGAAGCCCTTCGGCCATCGCCCCGGGGCCGGGACGGGCCGCGGTCGGCCGCGCGAGGAGCGCGCCGGCGTTCCTCATCCGTGCCTCACGCCGCGCTGGCGCGCGCGAGGTCGAGCTGCGGCGTGGGCACCGCTGCGAGCACCTGGTCGAGGATCGAGTCGGCGGTCACCTCCTCCGCGAGCGCCTGGTACGACAGCACGAGGCGGTGTCGCAGAGCGTCGCGTGCGAGTGCCTGAAGGTCGTCGACCACCGCGTACTCGCGTCCGCGGATGAGCGCCAGCGCCCGCGCTCCCTGCACGAGGCTGATCGGGCCACGCGGGCTCGCCCCGTACGAGATGTACTGCGCGAGATCGGGCAGCCCGTGCTCTGCCGGCTCTCGCGTGGCGGTGGCGATGTCGACCGCGTAGCTCACGAGCGCGGGATCGACGTAGATGTCGACGACGGCTCGCTGGAGCGCCGCGAGATCCTCGAGCGACAGGACCTGCTTCAGCTCCGGGTGCTCGACGAGCTGGCGCTGGACGACGGTGAGCTCCTCGTCGTGCTGCGGATAGCCGATCAACACCTTCAGCAGGAAGCGGTCGATCTGCGCCTCGGGCAGCGGGTACGTGCCCTCGGACTCGATCGGGTTCTGCGTCGCCATGACGAGGAACGGCGCCGGAACGAGATGCGTGTCGTGGCCGATCGTGACCTGGCGCTCCTGCATGACCTCGAGCAGCGCGGACTGCACCTTTGCCGGCGCGCGGTTGATCTCGTCGGCCAGGAGAAAGTTGCAGAAGACCGGGCCGAGCTCGGTGTCGAACGTCCCCTCCTGCGGGCGATAGATGCGCGTGCCGACCAGGTCCGACGGGACGAGGTCGGGCGTGAACTGGATACGAGCGAACGATCCGCCGAGCACTCCCGCGGTCGTCTTGATGGTCAGGGTCTTGGCGAGACCGGGCACGCCTTCGATGAGCAGATGGCCCTGCGCCAGCAGGCACACGAGCACGCGCTCGAGCATCGCGTCCTGCCCGGCGATGATCCGGCGGATCTCGAAGAGCGCCTGCTCGAGCTGTTCCTGCGCGTGCTCGGGCGTCAGCTTGGAGTGTTCGGCGGTGTCGGCCATGGCGGCGTCCCTTTCTCTATCGGCTCGAGAGGCTCATACGAAAGCACGCGCGCTCGAGGATTGGGGTAAACGGAGCGTGAAGCGCGTTCCGGACGCCCTACGAACGTTGGACGCCCATCGTGATCGAGCCCGAGTACGCGGAGCCGGCCTTCGCGAGCTTCAGCGTCGAGCGCTTGCCGCCGTTGCGATAGATGCTGTCGCCGGAGTTGCGGGGATCCCGTCCGGGCGCGCTTGTTGTACGGGCTCCGCGCGTAGACGGCATCCGTGACGGAGTCGGCGAAGTAGAGCTGGCCCGTGTGCACGACGTTCCCGCCGATGTGGACCATCGTGTGGATGTGCACGGTCCTGCCCCGGTACCAGCCGGGGTAGATGGTGCGGAAGACGGCGAGGCCCTTCGCATCCGTTCGCTGCACGCCGCGCAGGAAGCGCTCGTTCTCGGTGCCTTGCTGGCTGACACCGGAGTAGACGCCGGCGGCGTCGCAGTGCCAGATCTCGACGGCCGCGCCTTTGATCGGCTTGCAGCTCGAGGCGTTCACGACCGTCAGTCGAAGCGTGAGCGGGGCACCGGGCTTCCCCTCGGTGACGTTGCGCCGCACGGCGGCGTCGTCGACGTAGTAGGGGCCTTCGGTCTGCTCGGGCGCGAGAACGCACGTGACCAGGCCTGCCTCGACGGCAGCGGGGCCGGCTCCCGCCTCGTCCGCGTCGCGCAAGCCCGCAAGCCCCGCGGCGCCGACGACGAGTCCTCCCAGCGAGGCCAGGGAAGCGCGGCGCGACACTCTCTTCTCGTCCATTCGACGAGGGTAGCCACAGCGCGTGAGAGCGGGCTAAGAGGTGAGAGCCTCCACCCAGGCAACGGCCTTGACGACGCTACCGACCACGAACGCGACGCCGTAGCGATCGTCGTGGGCTGTCTCAGCGAGCTCGACGCTCTCGCCCAGGTCGATCGGATGGCGGTAGTCGAGACGCGCACGCAGCGGCTTGCGGACATCGAGACCGACCGTTCGCCCAGGCGCTGCTCGACCGCCGCCCAGTACGCGGCGTTGTTGACGTGGCCCATCCGGTCGACGTCGGTCGTGCGCAGCGGCCATTCCGTTCGAGGCCCGTCGATCGGCGGCGGCACGAGCGTGAGCTTCGTCGAGGCGACTCGTCCTTGAGTCGCCTCCGCGTATCCACCGAAGCCCTCGCCGATACGTGCCGGTCGCGCGTCCGGGCCGAGATGGATCCACGTGCTGTCGACCTCGATCGAGCCGCCGGCGTCGCCCGTGAGCGACCAACGGCGCCCGGCGGCGAGCGCGGAGAGGCCACTGCCCCAGGTCACGATGCTCGCTTCGTCATCGACGAGGAACGGCGTCAGGATGTCGATCCGCACCGATCGCAACACCCAGAGGTGCGCGGGAGCGCCCCAGCCCGTCTCCTCGACGTCGTCGATCGCGGCGTCCTGGAGGTATCGCGCCACGGCATCGAGCCGCAGCCGCCCGGTGGCGTCCGTATCCGAGAGCCGGATCCGGTAGGCGACCGCAAACGTTCGGCCCGCCGGCGGGAGAGGCACGAGAGTCTCCACGCGCGAGACCCTATGCCAGCTCGAGGATCATCCTCCCGTTCTCGTCGTCCGGCTCGATGTCGACGTACCCGAGCCGCTCGTAGAGTCGCCGCGCGGGTTCTCAGCGCAGGCCGACGTATCTCCACGCCGGAGCATCCTCATTGCCGATCTGCTAGAACGACGTGGATGGCGTATTTCGTCGTGCTTCGTGCACGGCCCGCGTGGACCCGACGCTCCGTCTCGAAGAGCAGGTCGAGTGGCCGGCGCACGCCGCGTTCATGGACGGTCTCGCACGTGACGGCTTCGTCGTTCTCGGAGGCCCGCTCGCGGACGAGGAGCGTGTCGTCCTTGCCGTCGAGGCCGACTCAGAGGAGGACGTCCGCACGACGCTCGCTCGCGATCCCTGGAGTGAGACGCTCCTCGTCGTCGACTGATCGCCCTGGACGATTCGGCTGGACGGACGTCGCCGCTGCGTGCTCGAGCTCGCCCGACGCGAGTATGCGACAGGATCTCCGCCGACGCGCTCGACGTAGCCGAGCGACCGCAGGCGCCACCCCCGTACAGCGGTGAGGGCGCGGATTCGTAGGCACGCTCGCGACGTCCCGCCGCAGGGTCGCTAGGCGGAGCCGAACCAGCGAGCGCGGCGGCTCGCGCCGAAGTGCTGCTTCTCGGCGACGAGGCTCGCGGACGGCTCCTGGAACGTCCCGGTCGGCTTCGGGCCGGAGAGGAAGTCGACGTCGACACGGCCGACGCGTCCGGCGCCGAACTCGACGTAGCAGGAGCCCCGACCGTCGTAGCCGTCCGGCGCCTCGTCGCTTCGGCGGCGAGCAACGATCGACGCGGCGACGACACGTGCCGCTCCTTCCGAGAACACGCCGGCCTTCGGCACTCCAATCGTCGCGACGTCCCCGACCGCATAGACGTCGGGGAACCGGGTCTCGAGCGTGCGCGAGTCGACCGGGATGTAGCCGTTCTCGGCCATCCCGCTCGCGAGCACGACGTCCGGCGCACGGTGCTTCGGAACGCCGAGGAAGAGGTCGTACGGAACTTCCGTGCCGTCCTCCAGCACCGCGACCCCGCGTGTCCCGTCGAGCGAGGCGACGCGACGACCGGCGACGAACTCGATGTCCCGCTCGGCGAACGCGTCGAGCAGTGCCGCCGACGTGTCCGGCGAGGGTGGGACGGGCGCGGAGAAGGGCATGACGAGCGAGATCTCGCAGGCGCCGCGCACACCTCGCTGCAGCAGGTAGTCGTGCAGCAGCAATGCCGCCTCACTCGGCGCAGGCGGGCACTTGAACGGGGCGCCGCAGACGCCGATGACGGCGTGCCCACTCGTGAAGGTCGGCAGCACCTCTCGTAGCCGCTCCGCTCCCGCAAGGGAGTAGAACTCGTTCCCCGCCTCCGCGAGACCGGGAGTCGCGTCGAAGTCGTAGTCGGCGCCGAGCGCGACGACGAGCACATCGGCCTCGTGAACGGCGGCGTCAGTCGTCACGCGCCGCGCCTCCGGGTCGATAGCCGTGATCGTTTCGCGAGCGAACCGCACGCCCGGCTTCGCAACGCTCGAGTAGGGCAACCGCACGGCGTCGGGCACGGTACGCCCGAACATGACATCGAGCTTCGCGTATCCGAAGACGAACGAGTCGCTCGTATCGATCAGCGTGACGCCAGCTTCTTCGCCGAGCTCGTCGGAGAGGACGGTTGCGAGCTCGAGCCCGCCAAACCCCGCGCCGAGAACGACGATCCCACCCACGCCGCGAGCCTACTTGCGAGTCGCAACCTGCCCGAGGCGCAGCTCGAGGACTCCGGATCAGGCCCTAACGCCGTACGCAAGAACGAGAACGGCCGAGAGCTAGCCTCGCAGACATACGGCGACGGCTTTCCCCTGCATTTCCGCCGTCACCGGGCGGGTGAAACCAAGCGTGCGTACGCTTCGCGTAATGCGGAAGACGGCGGTGAGGCGTCAGAATCCGCGACTGACGTGACGGCACGGACCGCTCTGGTTCTTGGGAGCTGTGTGCTCCAGTTGGCGGCGGGTTGCGGCGGCGGAGGAATCAGTACCGCCGATCGTTTGAAGGCGGATCATCGGATCGGGCTGATCCCGGCCGCCTCTGCAGGTGTCGCGAAAGTGGAGCGCGTTGGCGACTGGAACGGGAGCGACGACGTCTTCGTCGCGTGGGTGAAGGTGACGCGCAAGGAGAGCTTGCCGTACGTGGTCTGCTTGTCGGTGGACATCGCAGGACGGATCGAAAAGCTGGATGACCTAAGCCTGGTCGTGACGACTCCCTCGGAGAGCGCATGCAAGGGGGCGAAGCCGAAGCCTTGATGGAACTCGTTGTGCTCGGACTGGCAGGCACCAGCCGCCCCATCAGAAAGCCCTGCAAATCGCGATTAAGTGGAGGCGGCGGGAATCGAACCCGCGTTTCATTCCCCACGAGGCAACCGGCGAGTTCGGCAAACCTCGCGAACCGAGGACCCGCGATCTCCAGGTGACGATCGAGGGAGGCCGGATCCGCATGGACGTGCACACACTCATGTGAGTGCCGTCGTCGCTGAAGTAGGCGTTTTCCTCGATGAACTCCGAAAGCCCCGTGATCGCCTCGGGACAAGATCAAGCTGCTTGGCTCAGGCGATGTCGTCGTCTACCCACCGCATGCCGGGTTCGTCCGTTCGGCGTGAGGGACCGGAGCCGAACCCCGTCTGTTACCGCGGCTTCGCAAGTCGACATCATCGTGCCGACTCGAGCGCGTAGAGTCGGCCTCAGTCCGACCGACAGAGGAGCGAAGTGATGAGCATGTACGCAGTTGTCGACCCCGCGACCGGCGAGACGCTCAAGGAGTACCCGACGATCACGGACGACGAACTGCGGAACGCGATCGCCCGCGCCGACCGGGCACACCGCGAGTGGTCGAGAGCTGCGACTGTCGCTGATCGCGCCTTGCTCGTGCGGCGCGTCGGCGAGCTGCACTCGGAACGGCGGAAGGAGCTTGCGGAGATCATCGTCGCCGAGATGGGCAAGCCGGTACGGCAAGCGCGGGGCGAGGTCGACTTCTGCGCGTCGATCTACGGGTTCTACGCAGACAATGCGGAAGCACTGATGGCAGACGAGCCGATTGAGCTCCTCGAGGGTGAGGGGTCGGCGGTCGTCCGCCGCAGCTCGCTCGGCGTCCTGCTGGGGATCATGCCGTGGAACTTCCCCTACTACCAGGTCGCACGCTTTGCGGCGCCGAACCTGATCATCGGCAACACGCTCCTGTTGAAGCACGCGCCGCAGTGCCCGCAGTCGGCTGAGGCGATGGCGCAGATGTTCCGCGATGCTGGCTTCCCCGACGGCGCATACGTGAACACCTACGCCACGAACGAGCAGATCGAGTGGGTAATCGCCGATCCGCGCGTCCGCGGCGTATCCGTCACCGGCTCCGAGCGCGCCGGCGCCGCCGTCGCGGAGATCGCTGGCCGGCATCTGAAGAAGGTCGTTCTCGAGCTCGGCGGCTCCGACCCGTTCATCGTCCTCGGCACTGACGACCTCGACAAGACGGTCGAGGACGCTGTCGCCGCGCGGATCGACAACGCGGGCCAGTCGTGCAACGGCGCGAAACGGTTCATCGTGATCGACGAGCTCTACGAGCAGTTCCTCGAGAAGTTCACGGCCGGGCTCGTCGCTGTGAAGCAGGGTGATCCGCGCGAGCGCGAGACGGAGTGCGGGCCGCTGTCCTCGCAGGTCGCGGCTGACCGCCTCGAGGATCAGGTCCGGCGCGCGGTCGAGCAGGGCGCGACGGTCGTCGCCGGTGGCAAGCGCAACGGCAACTACTTCGAGCCGACGGTGCTGACGGACATCACGCCGGAGAACGACATCTACCGTGAAGAGCTGTTCGGCCCGGTCGCCCAGGTCTATCGCGTGCCGTCGGAGGAGGAGGCGGTCGCGCTGGCAAACGACACTCCGTTCGGGCTCGGCTCATACGTGATGACGAACGACCTGGAGCAGGCCGAGCGCGTCGCGGACCAGATCGACGCCGGCATGGTCTACGTGAACATCGTCGGCGCAGACGCTGCCGAGCTGCCGTTCGGCGGCACGAAACGCTCTGGCTTCGGACGCGAGCTCGGCCGCTACGGGGCCGACGAGTTCGTCAACAAGAAGCTGATCCGAATCAGCTGAGCAAGAGGATCGTCTCCTCCCGGAGGCACGTTCGACATGTCCGAACGAGCGACTGGTGCTGCCGGCTCAGGCCCCGGCGCAGATCCTGGGCGTCGCGCTGCGGATCACGCGGCTGCGTTGGTTCAGTCGAGCGGCCGTTCTCCGCTTGCCAGAGCACAGCGATGTCCTGGCTGCCGCGAGGTTGAGGAGGTCATCGCGCGATCACTCGGGCATCAGCACAGTCTCCGCGGGGACGGGTCGACGACTCGGCAGTAGTCGGCGAGTTGCCCGATCGCTACGTCGCCGCGTCCATGCCGAGCGGCGAGTTCCTCCGCGAGCTTGGCGGCTGCGGCAGCCTCCGACTTGCCGGGTGCCATGAGGCCGAGAAACAACGCCTCGACGAGTGCCTGCTCATCGGTGTCGAAGCTTTGCGGTAGCGGGTCACGTGATGGCTTCCACCCTAATCAGAGGCGTGAAGCGCCTGTCGCGCCCGCTAACCTCGTCACCGTGACCGATCGGTTCATCGCCGGTGGCCCACGTCGGGTCAGGCGAGAGAACGAGAGCTTCTGGGCTTTCCTCCTAGGCTGGATGGGGAGTCTGTTCAGGATCGATCGGAGGCTTTGACCCAGCCTCACCCCGTAAGGTGGGGGAGCGCGGGCTCTTGGCCCCGGCGCTACTAGTTGCGCGGCCCGCGCTAACGGGATTCGTCCCCTAGTTGCTCCCCTCATCTGATTGTCGGTGGTAGCCCGTCTCAGTCAACCCACCGCTCGACACGCAAGAGGGTGCAACTGCCGAGCGGCGAAGGCAATCGGGCCGGGTCAGCTGCCTGTTGGTGCTGCTCTCCGTTCTTCCCCCTCGGAGGGCCACCCGCTGACCCGGCACCTCCCTAGACGAGTCCCGCCTCGAGCTCCCGCTCCTCGATCCTGAGCTTCGCCGCCATGTCAGGCTCGTCACCGCGCACGTCCTCGATGTCGCGCTCGGCGTCCTCGCGGCGGATGAAGACCTCGAGTTCGACTCCGAGTGGGAAGTCGGGCGAGAGGGCGTCGTCGACGACGGTGTAGACGATGATGCGCTAGGGGAGGCCGGACGAGGAAGCGGTCGCCCACCTGCGGCCAGTGTGCGGCGCTCGCTCACTTGGCGTCTTGTCGCCCGGCCTCACTATCCAGTGTGCGCCTTTGCACGGGGGCTGGGCAAGCAGGCGCGGGCAACGCGCTATGCGTCCGCGTCGCTCGAACGAGAGCGTTGCGTGGGTCGACGATAGTCCCGCATCATCAGCACTCCGCGTTTCGTAGAGGGCTTTGCCTCCGCCAAAATGAAAGCGGCTTCCATTAGTCGGGACACGTCGTCCTCGCTCCATCTCAGATTGCCGCTTCTGTCGGAGCGCGGTTGAGCTACGCGGCCGAGCTCCGTGAGGAGCGCATGACGACGCTTTGGCCGGAGCAGCCACCCAAGCGTCTCTGCGGCTTCGGGATACGCCTCGCAATAGTGCTCGAGCACAGCAACCGCGAACATGCGGTACACGAGGTCCTGCGCGCCGCGACGGGTTCCTACCTCTCTCGCATACGAGTACCCAGTAGCTCGGCGAAGAACCTCCTCTGAGAACACGGGCGGACGGCCTCGCAGGCTTGGATGGCGTCCGGCAGTCATTAATGGAGAATCGGCTTCCGAAAGGGTCAAGTTCGCCCCTCAGATGGGTGGGGCTTGGCGGACGCGCGAAAGGCGCGCTCCGGCTCAGTCTCGGACAGCGCGATCCGTGGAGACCACAACCTCGAGCATGGCCACGAGCTGCCCCCAACCTGGCTCGGCTTCGACTCGCGCAGTCACCGGCGCCTCTCGTCCGTCCGTGAGCCCGCTCTATTACGCGTGTGTGCGTGCGAGGGACGATCGTCGCTGGTCGGGCTGACCGCAGCGATGGCCGGTCACTCGATGACGGGCCTAGCGATGCTCGGTGGCTCGCGCCCGGCGAGGAGCCAGCCTGCCGTTGCGGCGATCAGCGGGACGCCGAGAACGATGACGAGGAGGGAAGGAACGGGGATCCGACCGAGATACCCGAGGTCGTCGTGGTACATCGCGGCAAGCGCGAGATAGGCGCCGGCGACGCCGAGGAGCGCACCAAGGAGAGCGAGTGCGCCGGCGGTGGAAGCCGTCAGCGTGCGGCGGATCCTGCCCGTGGCTCCGGTCGCGGTCAGGATTCGGAGGTCGCCCGCGCTCTCACTGCGGATCAGTCCGACGGTCATGGCGAGGATGGCGAGCGCCAGAAGCGCGCCGGCGGCGGTCGCGATGGCGATCGGCGTGGCGAGGGATGCACTCTCTCGCTGCGTCTCGATCGCGAGGCCAGCCTCGGCGGCGAGCTCGCGGGCGGCGGCGATCTGCTCGCTGGTGAGAGGCTGGCTCGACTCGACGAGCCAGCCACTTGGGATCTGCGTCCAGCCGTGGCGCCGGAGACCATCGAGCGTGACGAACGAGGCCGGTAGGCCGCCGACTTCTCCGCCGGAGCCGAGGACTCCCTGGCTGTCGATCCGCTGGACGTTCGCGACGGCGAGTTGCTTCCTCGCCCGGATGTCCAGAATGACGAGCTCGTTGGTGGGGACGGTCTGGTCGGCCAGGAAGTCCGCGCTCGGATCGATCGTGGCGGGGTCGACTCCGAGGTGCCGGAGCAGAGCAGGCGTGGCGACATAGAGACCCGATCCCAGTGTCCACCTCTTGGGGTCGACTCGCCTCGCGAGACCGACGGTGACGAGGGCCCGATCGCCTTCTACGACGATGGGCGGCTCGCCGGACTGGAGGGCCTTCCGAAGCGGGATGACGGTTGCGTGAGCGAGGCCTGCGGCGAGGTGGCGGACGCGCGCAGCACTCCGTGCGAGTTGAGCGGGTGTTTGGATCGGGAGCGGGATGAGCTCCGGGCGTTGCGTCGGGCCCGTGTACACGCGAATCTGGCGGTCGGACAGGTTGGGGAGCCCGGCGGCCGCTCGGTCGTCCTCCTGCTTCTCCGCTGCGGCCGCGGTTATGACGACCGCCGCGGCGATGCCAAGGGCGAGGGTGATGGCGGCGAGTGCCGCGCCAGAACGGGCTTGGTATCGGGCGAGGTCTCGCAGCGCCAAACGCACGGCGATGGGAGCGTGCCCGGCCGCCAGGGCAAAGATACGGGTCGCTAAGGGACCCAGCAGCAGGGTGCCGAGGATCGTTGCGACGAGCCCGGCGATGATGAGCGGAGGGCTGTCCCTGTCCGACAGGGCGAGACAGGCGACACCGATTGCGATCAGCGCTGCGGCCGCGATTGCCGAGTGGCGTGCAGGCCTCGGTTGTGGCGGTCGTCCCGAGAGCGCGAGCAGGACGGGGAGGCGGGCGACCGTTCGCCCAGGCCACCACGCAGCGACCGTTGCCCCGAGGACGGAAAGGACGACGGCCATCGCGATCAGAGCCCAGGGAAGGCTGAGCCGGTGGATGCGATGGTCGACCGCGGACTCGAGGGTCGGGGCGAAAACGACCCAGAGCGCGAGGCCGGCGATCGTCCCGATGAATGCTGCGAGCGCGCCGACAACGGCGCCATTGGTCAGCAACACGAGACGGCGATGCTTCTCCGTCGCACCGATGGCAGCCAGCATTCCGAGCTGTCGGAGCCGTCGCTGCGCGACGACCGCGAAGCCTGCGGCGGCGACCAGCGACGCAAGGAGGAGGAAGACGGTAGCGACGGAGAAGATGGCCAACGTCTCGGCCGCACCACTGGCATCGTTTCCGCGAGTCATGGAACCCGCAAAGGCTGAGCGGGAGCGATTGCCCAGAGATTGGTAGAAGGAGTCGCTCGACTTCGGCCCCGCACTCGCGTAGACGAGCACGTCGACCCGGTCTGCGCTCGCGGATGACGGAGAGACGAGAGCGAACTCGTCACTCAGTTTTCTCGGGTTTTCGACGATGCCCACGACAGTCCGTCGTCGCCCGTCCAGCGCCAGGCTCGACCCGATCTCGAGCCGAAGAGACTTCGCCACCCCGTCGGTCACGGCGACCTGGCCGGGGCCGACTGGGTAGCTGCCGCGACGGAGCGCGAGGAGTGCGCCGCCGTAGGGCCCGCCAGGGACTTGTGACCGGTAATCCACCGTCTCGACGCTGCCGGGGACACGAACCGAGCGGTGGCCGATGACATCGATCGCCCCGAACGACTTCTTGGCGGAGTCGAGACCCGCCCGGAGCTTTCGCGGATCCGAGCTGTCGAACGTGAGCACTTGGTTGGCGGAGCCGAAGTCGCCGTCGTCGGCGGGAACCGCGTTGTACGCGATCGTGATGCTGCCGACTGCGGTCGCCACCGCGACGGTGAGGAGCGTTACGACCAGTGCTTGCTGGCGCCACTCGCGGCGGAAAATGCGCCACGACCAGCGGATCACTGCTCGTCGGGCGGCAACGCCGCCATTTCTCGGCCCGCCAAGCACGGATCCGTGAGCGAGTGTGGTCATCGCCGATCGCCGGCGGTGAGCAGTGACTCCGGACCGGGTGGAGCGACAGTCTGGTCGACGACGTGGCCGTCACGCAGGAAGACGACGCGGTCGGCCCAGGATGCCAGGTGCGCCTCGTGGGTCACGACGACGCCGGCGACGCCCCGCTGCGTGGCTGCCCGTAGCAGGCGCATGACGGCCTCGCCGTTCACGGAGTCGAGGGCACCTGTCGGCTCATCTGCGAGCAGCAACCGGCGCTCGCCGACGATCGCCCGAGCGATCGCGACCCGCTGACGCTCGCCGCCCGAGAGCTCATCCGGGAAGCGAGCGGCCCGGTCGGCCACTCCCAGTTCCTCCAATGCCTCGAGTCCGACCACGCGCGCAGCTTTCGCGCCGACGCCGTCGAGCTCAAGGGGCAGCGTGACGTTCTCGACCGCCGTTAGCCCTGGGAGCAGGTTGAAGTCCTGAAAGACATAGCCGATCGAGCGGCGCCGCATCTTCGCCTGATCGGAGCGCGAGACGCTCGAGAGCTCAACGTCGTCCACGAGCACCTGGCCGCTGGTCGGCTCCTCGAGGCTGCCGGCAATCGTCAAGAGCGTGCTCTTACCGGAGCCGCTCGGGCCCATGATGGCGACGAGCTCGCCGCGCTCGACGGAAAGGTCGACCGCGCGGAGCGCCTGCACCTCGCTTGGACCCGAGCCGTAGATCTTGGACACTTGCCGCAGTTCGAGTGCGCTCGTCATGGCGAAACCTCCAGGGTGGGAGTTGGTTCAAGAGGCAGGTCGGCTGCGACGGTTCGTGTGAGCGAGGTGGACGGCAGCTGCTTCAAGCGCACGTCGGCTGCATCGAGCCAGCGGACGATCGCCTCGAGGCGGAAGAGCTCGGCGTCAGCAACCAGTGCCAGCGGCACGTCGTGCTCGGCCGCAGCCGCCTTGACCTGGGTGTAGCGCTGCATGACTTCGATCGCGTGCCGGCGGTGCACCTGCAAGATCTCGAAAACGTCAATCCCGGGAACTTGCAGGGCGACCAGGACCTTGATCACGAGCTCGTCGCGCGGGGGAGGGACGAGCTCGGGCGGCGTGCGAAGCCAATCGCCGAGTTCGTGGGCGCCCGCGGAGGTGATTCGGTAGCGCTTCTGCGAGCGCTCCCCTGCCTCGTCGGTCTCGACGAGCCCGTCTCGCTCGAGGCGCTGCAGCGTCGTGTACACCTGCCCGACGTTGAGCGGCCACACCTCGCCCGTCCGGTGTTCGAACTCGTTCTGCAGCCGCAGGCCGTACTTCGGCCCCTCACTCAGCAGGGCAAGGAGAGCATGCGGGACGCTCATGAATAGCTCTCAAAGACGAACATACTGAGTATGTATACCAGGTATAGACACGCCAGCCAAGTCTTGTTGAGCTCAGGTCACCGGCACGTGCCTTCGGCTGCCCTCGGCAGCGCGACGGTAGGGGTGGATGACCGGCATTCCTGGTCGGACGTCGCGCGACATCGCCGATGGCTAGCACCTCGGCGAGTGCTCGTGCCCTCGAGCAGCTCGCGGAATCGCTGCTCGAGGCGGTCGAAAGCGACGAAATCGGAATCGTTCCCCAGGGAGCATCGGCAAGCCCGCATGGTTGAGGCGAAAGTGGAGGCGGCGGGAATCGAACCCGCGTAACGTTCCCGCCGCCCTACCGGCGGCCGAGTTCGAATCCCGTATGGGCGTTCGAGTGGCGCATGGCTAAGCCAATTTCGCTTTAGCTGCGCGGTTCATGTGTGCAGGGAGTGCCCCGAATGCTCCCGGGTGCACACCCCGGTGCACACCTCGAAAGGACACGTCCCGAACAGCCTCTAGTCAGAGTTCGCCAGCAACGTCAGTCTTGTGAGCCGGGGCCGGGTGCCATAGGAGAGATCCGGGGCGTCACGGAGTTCGAGATGCCGCCCGGGCCCTATGACCTGGTCTTCGCGTCGTGTCCGATGCGCACTCCTGGAAAGACAGAAGCCCCGACGGCGGCGGCGGTCGGGGCTTCTGTAGCAGAGGGGATGAACTGGGGTTCTTTGCGCAGCGGCCAGAAGTCGGCCAGAAGTGGCGAAACCTGGGTCCCCCGATTGCGCCCTAGACAGGCTCGGGCCGAAGGCCCAGCCGCCTCATGGGAGTAAGGCTTACTCACGTCCTCGGGTCCCCCTTCCCATGCTCCTCTTCGGCCTTCCCATGCTCTTGTTCGGACTTGCCGTGCTCGTTCGAGGATCCCTGTTCGGGCTTGTTGGCGAGTCCTGGCGGCCCGCAGTGCACGTGGTTGTCGTCGCCCCAGCCCCAGCCTGGCCAACACGTGCGCGACACGCCGGATTTCTTGTTCGACACGGTGACCATGAAGCCGCCTGTGTTGTCGTCGAACAGATCATCGTTGACGGCAAACACAAGCTCCCCCGTCCCGGAAAGCTTCGTCGGCCCGCTCCCGACTTGGACCCATTGCCCGCTTCCAACGCGACCGACGAGGCCATATCCGGGAGCGCCCGGCAGTACGAATCCACCGAGGCTGGTCTGAGTCGTATCGACCGATGGGTCGCCGTCGGGACTCACACAACGCATGCTGTAGTACGCGCAGACCTCGCCCGTCGCAGTCACTGTGACAGACCCTTTCTTGAGGACGAGGCCAGTGTTCAAGCCGGGTTGGTCCGTCTTTGGCCCGACGGCGTAGGTCGACGTTTTCGCCGCGCTGCCCTGTGCCGCCAGGACAAGCACGACCGCCGTCACAAGGGTCACGCCTTTCAAGATGTTCATGTAGCCGCCGCCTTCGTTCATGCGTCGCGTGTCCGCGACAACCGCCGCCCTCGCGTATCGAAAGATCAGTCCTGACAAAGGGGACAGCAATCCCCCGGTGGGGTATCCCAGTCGGGGGATCCCTGCCGGACCGGTACGCGGCAGATCTACGCCCTGCTCTTCGGCCCGTGCCCGATCTGCATTTCGTTCGTCAGTCGCTCGGCGGTCGCAGCCGCGTAGTTCTCATCCCCGCGAATGCCGCTCGCGCGTTCGTCTCTCGGCGCGAGCTGCGCCGCGAGCCTCCGCTGCGCCTCCTCGGCCGCAAGGTTCGTGACCTTGGTTCCCATTCGTCTCACCTCCCTTCGCTTCGTGGATGCTCAGAGTCGGGGGATGCCGTTCGCAGCGAAGAACTGCTCCCGCTCGGCCTCCCTCCGCCGCTGGGCCTCTCGCTCGGCTGCGGCCTCCTCGTGCACACCCCCGTGCAACACTCGGAGCGCAGAAAATCGCGATTACCGGGGATGTTCAAGCCCCGTATGGACCTTTCGCACTTTCGGGGACACGGTATTGGCTTACCCAAGCCAAACGGACGTGTCAGATATGCCGGTCTTGCTCGTTTCGTGCTGGACCCTTGCCAGACCGGATTTGAGGCGGGCTAGCTCACGGCGATGTAGAGCTCAGCTCTCTCCTGAGCGAGCTCGACAATTACCCCGTCGCCTCCGAAATCCGCGGCCTCGAAGTCACCGAGGTCAATGTGCGCCTCGCCCGCGTGATACTCGCCTTCGCCGTCCTTGCGCAATGCGCCCGTCATCGAGATCTTGTCGGTGACCAAGCCGCCATCGAGCTCCCGCCACTCGACGAGAACCGCCTGGTCGAGGTGGTGGTCTAGCCAAGCCTCGAAGTCATGACGTGTCATCGGGAACAGGAGCATTGCTGGCGAGAGCCCCCAATGCCTCCCCAATACGGGGTAGGACGCGGACACATCGGAAACGGCCATCTTGCCGGGAGCTCGGGGCACGTCATCGTGGGGGCAGGCCGAGTAGCTCAGGAGAGATCCAAGGGCGTCACGGAGTTCGAGACGCTGCCGGCCCCCTCGTTCAACATCCACGTTAGGGCTTCGACCCGCCGCCTTTTTCGTTCGACGGTTTGGAGCTCCCGGCCGAGTTCCCTGCCGGTGATGTCTCGGTCTTCGACTGTCCGGGCGGCTCGTTCTGCTTCGGCCCTTGCTGCGGCTTCGGCGGTTGCTGAGCATTCAGCGGCTTCGCGGGCTTGCGCTTGGGTACCTGGTTCGACTGCCTTGCCTTCTTGGGCTGCTTCTTCGGATTCGGCGCGGTGGTGACTACGGTGGATTGTGTCGGCACCTGGGGGCTTCCTTGTGGCTGGTTGGGCTGACTCTCGGGCGGTTGCGGCGTACCGCCGGAGGGCTCGCTTCCCTGCGGCTCGCTTCCCTGCGGGTCGCTTGGCTGCGGCTCGGGCTGTGCGGGAGGCGAGTCAGCGTCGTGCTGTGCCGAGACGTCACCACTATCTGCAACGGGGCCTGCGCCTTCTATCGCTTTCTCGCGATGCCCGTTCGTCGACGTCGAACGGGCCGTCTTATCGAGAGCGTCTATGGCGGCCACTCGGCTTCGGGCCACAACACGCTTGCGCGCGGCGCCAGGTCGGTGCAGCCCGCCGGCGAGACGCACCGCGGCGCTCGAAGCCGCGGTCGTGGTCTCGTTGCCGATCTTGCCGAACTCGACGGCACCCGTCACTGCGATCCCGCCTGTGATGGCCACCGCGGCGATCACCGCGGCAGCCTTTAGCGTGGCCCCGCCGATGATTGCGCTTCCCCCGGCCGTGCCTGCGGAACCGAGACCCGAGGTCACGCCGGTACTCGCGACGGTAGGGGTCGCTCCCCCGCCCGCCCCGACCGGGATCGTTGCCGCAGTCGCCGTCCCTGCTCCCTCGAGGCCCTTGAAGAGCGTCAGCGACACCGGGATGGGGACGAGCATGAGGCCTCGGAGCGCGTGCCGATGGCGTGGCTGGGCGCGCGCGAAGTGGGCGCAGTCGGGGCACTCGGCAAGATGGTCCTTGAGCCGCCGCCGCTCCTTGCGGCCCAGGCGTCCGTCGACGGCTTGCGACACCGCCAGCTGCGCCTCCGTGCATGTGAGCGCTTGTTCGAGCTCCCTGGCGAGCGACCGGCGGGCTCTGAAGAGCAAGGTCTCGAGAGCGGACGTCGTCGTGCCGAGGATCTCCGCGATCTCGCCATACGAGCGGCCCTCGAACTCGCGAAGCACGATCGCCTGGCGCTGCTGGGGCGGGATCTTCGAAAGAGCGGTCAGGAGCTCGCCGACGCTCGGGCCCTCGTCGTCCGACTCCGAGCTCGCGATGCGCTCGTCGAGCTCGACCTCTCGCGGTCTCGCCTGCTCCCGACGGAATCGTTGCTTGATCGCGTTGCTCGCGATTGTCAGCAACCAGTTCGCAGGCTTCCGCGGACGGACGCCTTGCTCGAGCGCGCGATAGGCATTCAGGAATGTCGTCTGGGTTACATCCTCCGCGTCTGCGTGGCTGCCGAGGACGGCGTACGCGTAGCGATAGACCTCTGCCCGGTGCTGCCGATAGAGGTCGTCCACTGCGCGCGAGGCGACGTGCGACGCTTCGGCGGCGGCCATCCGCTAAGAGTCGGCATTGCGACGCGCTGCGACCACCCCACTGGAGAGTGATCTGGGTCGGCGTGACCATAGAGCCTCCTGGCGGGTCCCGGACATACCCTGTTGGTCGCGTCGGCACCCGGTCTGACCCTGGAAATGCAGAAGCCCCGAAGCGGCGGCAGTCGGGGCTTCTGCGGCGGAGAAGGGAAGACTTGGTCCCTAGCCATCGGCCAAAGGTGGCTGAACCTGTGTCCCTCAATTGCGCAACAGCTCCTCTGCGAGATGAAGCCACGCGGACCGCGTCCCGCAAATCACGATCCTGGACGCCGCTGACTCTGTGGAGGCGATGTCCAAACCCCATTGTCGGGCATGACGTCACTCGGTTGAGGGGTTCGTGCCCTTCGTGCGCAAGAAAGTGCGCTCGAGGGCATCTCCTACTCAGAAAGTCGGAATCAGGGGCGACGAACGATCGGCGGATGCGGTCTCGCCCCCCTCCGGCACAACCTCGCGGCGGCGAGGAAATGGTCGGTCCGGGGTGCGCATCAACCAAGGTGCCGCCCCCGCCGGCCGACCCGAGGGAGACAGCATGAGCAAGAAGTACGAGATCCACTCAGGACGCAGCGTCGTTTCAACCCAGCTTTCGGTCAGCGCGTCACAGGCCGTCATCGACTACGTGCGTTCGTATGGCGTCAAGGACGACGAGATCACGCGGCTCGGGGTGGACTCCGTCTCTTGGAGGGGCGCTCAGTTCAAGGCCATGCTCATTGTTCCAACCGAACCGCAGGCGGGCTAGCGTGGATTTTGCTCACGCCGTGGGGATCGCCGCTCGGATCTACGGAGCGACCCGCGATGCATCGGACGCTCTGTTCCTCGCCCACGCAATGGACGTCGCGCGAGCGCTCGGCGCCGCCGCGAGCCCGACCGCACTGAACGCGGCAGTCCTGCACGGCATCGCGGAAGACACCGAATGGACAGTCGAGCATCTCTCGGAACTGGGCGTTGACGCTGTCGTCTGCGAGGCCGTCGAACTCCTGACACGCCGAGGTGAGGCGTACACGAGCTACGTCAGGCGAGTCTGCGATGCACCCGGGGTCGCGGGTGAGACCGCGCGGCTGGTCATGGTCGCGGATCTCAAGGTCAGCGTCGCGCGAACGGACTCGGACGCACTCCGCGAGCGCTACGAGTCGAGCCTTCCGCTCGTACAGGGCGCGCTCGCAACGTCAGTCGCATAGGCGCTCGGCAAGTTCAGGGGACCTGACCCAAGGTCGCAGGCTTGATCCAGCGGCAGCCCAGACGCGCATCAGAGTAAGCAGCGCACGATCGCGCAAGTTGCGCTCGATCAGTGCATCGAACACATCACGCAAGTGTCGGAACTCGGCCGTAAGTTGGCGGCGTTGCTCCTCACCCTTCACGACTCCTGGACTGTCAACGCCGTTGCCGAACAGTAGAAGGCGAAGTCTGAGTTCTGTCTTGCGATACGACTCCGCAAGTTCGATCGCCCGGTTCATATCTGCCGCAGCCCCCCTCCAACTCGCTCGACATGACCGTATCCAAAAAGGGGGGTTACCAATCTCGCGAGTGCCGAAGCACACGAACGGGAGGGCGAACCCGTCGAGGTCGCAGCCAGCATGTGACTATTTCCGCTTCAGCCGCTGCCAGTACCACCACATGCACCACGCGAGCAGGGCGCAGACGAGCCAGGGGGCCAGGAACATCACTGTCACAGATCATCGGCCGTGGGGAAGACCGAGACGTGCGAACATACGTTCTTGACAGCCGAGCCCCACGCGCACGTCCGCTTCCGCCGAGCGATCGAGCGCCGAGCACTCTGGCTGGCCGAGGACGCTGCTCGCGAGCTCCCGAACCTGCCGCTCGAGGACGCCCTCCAGCTGGTCCACCTTTACGCCGAGCGCGGCTCGCCGAAGTACGAGAAGGCGGCGCTGCGGTGGCTCGAACGCTACCTGACTGAGGGCTCTCCGAGGCTTCAACACTTCGCGGAGATCACAGCGAGTCTGGCGAAGCGGGAACCGCTAGATCACTGACAAACGATCCCGAGCTGCGAGCCACCTTGGGATCGAGGAGCGGGAGCTAGAGGCGGGCAGGCTGAACTAACTTGCTGACGACGGCGCGAACGTGACGTACGGCGCGACTGGTCGGAACCCCATGTCTGCGTACATCGAAAGCCCCATCACCGAGGACTGAAGCACAACGGTGTCGCATCCCCAGGCTCTCCCGGCTCCGACAGCGGCCCAGGTGACCGCGCTCCCGACGCCGCGTCGTCGAGCTTCCGGGAGAGTGCCGACGTTGTAGACGCCCGAGGCGTCTCCGCTGCGGATTGCGATCGAGGTGGCAACCGGTCTTTCATCGAGCCTTCCGACGAACAGCTGGACGTCCGGGTCCGTCGCGAACGACGCTGAGATCAGTCGATGCGCAAGCTCGGCTCGAAGTCCACCTTGTTCAAGGATTCCGATGAATTCATCCAGGCTCGACTCGAAGATCGGTACGACGCTTACGCCCGCACCCAATATGGGGGCAGCGGGTATTGGATGCAGAACCATGCCTGGGTAGAGGGAGGCGGCAGGCTCAAGCCCGTAACTGGCAGGAACCTCGGCGAGGCTGGCAGCGAGTTTCTCCGCCACCCACACACGAAAGGGGACGTCGTGGGCTGCAACCCACGCCACAGAGGTGGCTAGCTCGGCGGATGGCGCTTCCCGCGTCACGACACATCCGTTGAAGCCCGACAGGGGCAGGCCTGTACTGAACGAGAAGATCGAACCCTCCTCGTGTGTCTCCCCTTGGGAGACATGCTGGGCAAGCTTCCGGAAGGAGGCGATGAAGCTCTCGTCCGCCGTACGGACAAGGTCATGATCTGCCGTCATCTGCGCCAGCCAAGCTAGCTGTGATCGCGATTCGCGAGCTACCTGCGGATCGAGGAGCGGGAGCTCGAGGCGGGCGGGCCGTGCAGGATTCCACCACCGCGAAGTCTCAGACGTCCGGGTATGTGTGCGGAGGCGAACTGCCGCACCAACCCGACCGATGCAGCGCGAGGCGTTTCGCTGGGAGCATCCAGGCCCAATGGCCGCGGCTACGGAGGGCGTGTGCGCGTACCCGCACCACTACAGGGCTCTGCGAAGGTCGCGGCGCAAACGTAAGGCGGAAGGTGATGACGGTCGAGCGCGTCCGTCGCCCGCCCGAACCGGGGACGACGACCCGCTCGGGGTGCGCGCGGAGGACTTCGATGCGGTCGAGCCGGCCGGGAATAGCGCTCGCGCTCTCGCAGCGAACGTAAGCACGCTGGTCGACGAGGAGTTGCTGACGCGGGTCGAGGCTCGTCCAGGCTCGGGCATAGTCGTTCGCCGCGAGATGGCGGATGACCCCCCGCAAGAAGGCACCGGCAGAGACCGAGGGCGGGCGCGTGCGCGGAGCCTGCGCGGGCCGCTCACTGTCCGTCAGTGCCGTGCCCACCGCGGTTACGACGACTGCGGAGAGGGTGGCGCAGACAAGCATGGTCACGGAGATCCGGTTGTTGTTCACAGCCCGAGCGTGACCCTCGCCGCCGCTTGTGTCGATCCGACAAACGTCGTATCTTCGGCTGATGGCCGCCACACGCTTGAGCGACCGCGACTACCACGATGCCCTCGCGCTCGTCTCGGAGGCTGCGGCCGTAGACGGTGTGCAGCCATTCGAGCGGTCGACGATCGAGGGTCTGCTCCAGGTCATACCCGCCAACCGCGCGGGCTATTTCGAGTACAGCAACGGCGGCGAGGCCTGCGGGACGGCGAACACGTTTTTCGTCGACGCGCCGTCCTGTGACTGCGCCCCAGCAGATTGGGCTGAAGACGCGATCACCGAGACCATATGGTCATGGCCGTTGCGTGACCCGGACGCCTGCGACCCCACCCGCTTGGCTTCGACGCGGCCACCTCTGAAGCTCAGCGACTTCGTCACGTGCCGTCAATTGCGTCGCAACCCGTGGTACTGCGAGGTGATGCGCCCCTCGGGAATCGAGCACGAGCTGAAGTTCTGGCTGTCTGCGCCTGCAGGAACAGTCCGTGGCTTCTTCTTCGTTCGGGGCCCGCGCGACCGGGACTTCGAGGAGCGCGACCGCTCGCTGCTCGAACTCCTGCAGCCACACCTCCTGAATCTCCGAGAGCGCTGGGAGCGCCGCCGCCGACCCTCCTTGCTCACCGATCGTGAGGCGGAGGTGCTCGGCCTCGTGGCGCTCGGCCTTACGAACGGCGAGATCGCCGTCCGCCTCGTCCTCTCACGCACGACGGTCCGAACGCACCTCGAGAACATCTTCGGGAAACTCGACGTGCACACCAGAACAGCCGCCGTTGCACGCCAGCGGGAACTCGCGGCGGTCGTTTTTTAGACAGACAGCACGCCGCATCACCCTCTCCGAGAACGACGAGATCCGTCTCCTGATCGCCGACGGATTCAGATCACGATCGCCGATAATGCCAGCGGCCTGCGTGGTCGCCCTAGGCTCTGACAGTCGACCCTCGCAGACACGATGCGGGCAGTGCTGGAGGGCGAAAAATGAATCATTCCCGCCCTCATCTGCGAAGTTCCTGCAAATAGCGATTTATGGAGGCGGCGGGAATCGAACCCGCGTGACATTCCCGCCGCCCTGGTGGGGCTACGTCCCGTTGACCGCCGCCGAGAGAGCCGACAGCGTCGCCGGCCCGACGACGCCGTCGTCGGTGATGCCTGAGGACGCCTGGAAAGACTTGACGGCCTGCGCGGTCGCCGGCCCGAACTTCCCGTCGACGGTTGTCGAGTACCCGAGCGCGACCAGCGCCTCCTGTACCTGCCTTACCTCCGCGCCCTTGGCCCCTCTGCGGAGAACCACGCCTTCCGGCAGCGTGGCCGAAGTCGTCGGCGTTGACGAGGTCGTGGTCGTAGGCGTGGTCGACGGGGTGGTGGACGCGGTCAGCGTCGTCGTGAGCGTTGCCGTCGTCGTCACCAGAGAGGTAGTTGTCTCGACGCCGCCGTTGAGCGAGCGCGAGAGGAGGGCACCGGCAAGAGCGCCGGCGACGATGAGGATCATTGCGCCGACGATGGCACCTACGATGAGCCTCCGGCTCCGCTCGCCCTCCCGAACACGGATGGCGGCACGCGGCTCGCCCTCGCCCTCGCCCTGCGCGGACTCGCGCGTTTCGCGGAGTTCGGTCTCGTCGTCGGCGGCCGGAGAACGTCCTCCGCCTGTCTCGACGAACCAGTCGTCCTCGGGCGCGAAGGGTCGGGTCGGGAGCCGCCCCGAACTCATGGCTACGAAGGTACTAGGTGCCTCGGAGGGCCGATCGGATCGGTGACCTGTCCCGCAGTTGACATCTAACGGCTCGTCGAGTGTCAGCCAGGATTTCGGAAGCGGACGTGCATGTGGTTCTCGTGGTTCGGATACGGAGTGACAATGTCACGCGGTCCGCGCAGGTCCGTCGCGTAGCCGACGAAGATCTTGCTCGCGCCTGCGGCGACGAAGCCGTCGAGCAGCTCCTGGGAGAGTCGTCGATCGATCTGCGCCGTGGAAGTCGGCGCCTGCAGCCATCCGTCGCGGCGTGGGTAGTAGATGTCGACGTCGAGCCCGTTCTCGTGGGAGACGTGCTGATCCATGACACCGCCGTCCCGAAGGCTGATGTCGCCGACGACGACCTGCGGGGCCTTCGGGTGCGCCTCTCGGTACCGAGCGAGCACCTTGATGATCGTCCGGATCGTGTGTTCATGACCGTAGAGCCTCCCGGGCAGGTTGGGGCGCGAGTCAGTGTTCGGGTTCCACGTGACCCAGTCGGGACCCTCGACCGGAAGCTGGGTGCCGTCGCGTAGATAGCCGGCGTACGGAAGGCCGATCGATGTGGCCGCATGCCACGCGATGCGAGGCAACTCAGCCGTGGTTGGGTCTGTCTGCACTCTCGGCGTGGGTGCCTGAAACGGATGCTCGAGCCGGAACGTCAGGCTCGGAGGGTCATCCGGTAGCGGCAGACCGTCCTGCGCCACACCGCGCTGCCTGAGCGCCGACAGGGGCAGCACGACACTCGATCCGATAACGACCGCGGCGGCGGGCATCGTCCGTGTGGCGAACCTGCGCTTCCTGGCCGCTTCAGCCGCGAAGCGCCGGCGTCGGGAGGCCTCGAGCCCTGTATCGAACCGCGGCAGGTCAATCGCAGCGCCAGCGACGGCGAGCGCACCAAGACTCCGTGGTCGCTCGCGGAACCAAAGCATGTCTACGTCGAACCACAGCTCCCCAGGTCGCCACGACATGTGGATGAAGTGCTTCGCGCGCGGCACTTCGTGTCCTTCGCCAAGAGGTCTGCTCCTATCGAGCCGAAGTGACTCGAACCGCTGAAGTAGTGATTTCAGGACGGGCAGACGGTCGTGGGCTCAGCCCTCAGCAGCCGACACATTGGTCCGGCTTATTGCCGTTTATGACGGTTCCGGTGATCGCGACGGGAAACGGTGCCCCGGTGAACGGATCTGCGCTGTAGAGGCCACCCCCCTGCGACACGACGCCGTCAGACGCAATCAGCCGATTCGCAGTGATCGCTGCCAGGCCGGGCCGCCAAGCTTGGCCGTGTCGGAATCAGAACTGGAAGTAGATGAACGGGTGCGGAGCCGCGATCGTCATGACGGCGAGCGCGGCCACGGCGCCCGTCGCAAACCCGTAGCGGATGCGCGGTGCGAAGCCCGCGTGAACCTCCCACGTGTTGGGCGCGACGTTCACGAAGACGAGCAGCGCAGCGACGAGGCCGAGGAATCCGATCGGGAGGAGCTCCGCAGCGTCGGCAGGCCCGAGCCCGTCCATCCCGACCATGGCCTCCAAGATCGATCCGGCGACGGCCAGATTCGGCGAACGAAAGATGACGAACGCAGCAGCCACGACACAGAACGTCAGCGCTCGATTCACGATGACGTTTTGCGGCGTGAGCCCCGCATTACGCAGGATCGCGTGTCCGGCGAGCAGTGTTCCCTGGACGACCCCCCACACGACGAAGGTGAGGGCGGCGCCGTGCCACAGTCCACCGAGGACCATCGTCACTCCCAGGGCGGCGACAGTGCGCTTGATCCCCTTCCGCGATCCTCCGAGCGGGATGAAGAGGTAGTCGCGTAGCCACGACGACAGGGTCATATGCCAGCGCCGCCAGAAGTCGGAGATGTTCTCGGCCTTGAGGGGCGAGTTGAAGTTCTGCGGGAAGCGGAACCCGATGAGCCAGGCGAGTCCGACCGCCATGTCCGAGTAGCCCGAGAAGTCGAAGTAGAGCTGCAGCGTGTAGGCGATCGCAGCCGTCCAGGCCCCGAGGAGACCCAGATCATGAGACGACGCCCACAGCTGGTCGACGAAGGGATCGAGCCGATCGGCGATGAGGAGCTTCTTCGTGAGCCCGCAGCCGAGGAAGAACAGCCCTGACGCCGCGAACGACGAGGTCAGGCGGACGGCCGGGCGGCGCAGCTGGTCCGCAATGTCAGTGAAGCGAACGATCGGGCCGGCAATGAGGTGCGGAAACAATGCGACGAACGTCGTGTACTCGAGGATGTGTCGGGTCGCCCGCACACGCCCTCGGTAGACGTCGATCGTGTACGACATGGAGTTGAACGTGTAGAACGAGATGCCGATCGGAAGGAGCACGCGGAGCACGGGCAGCGGCGCCTCCAATCCGATCAGCGCACCGACGCCGTTCAGCGACGACAGGAAGAACGTCGCGTACTTGAAGAAGCCGAGGACGCCGAGATTCACCGCGAGCGACGTGACGAGCAGGAGCTTGCGACGCGCTTGGTCGCTCGAATGCGCGATCGCGAGCGCGGCGACGTAGTCGACCGTGGTCGTTCCGACCATCAGGGGCAGGAAGCGCCAATCCCACCAGGCGTAGAAGATCCACGACGCGCAGGTGAGGAAAGCGAGACGAGCACTTCGGTTCCCAATGCCCCACCAGCCGACGAGGACGAGCGGCAGGTAGCCGAAGAGGAAGGCGTAGGTCGTGAAGAGCATGGCTCACCCGAGCGCGCCGTGGGAGTGCGCGACGACGTAGGTCAGGAGACGCCGCATGTTCCGGAGGTTGACGTGGTTGACGTTTGAGAAGTCGGTCGCGACCCCGCGCCACGTTCGGATGTCCTCGGCGTCCACGACGACGAAGTCGAACCGCGCATGCAGCTCGTGCAGATACTCGAGCGAGGGCTTGCGTCCCGGGTAGCCGTACTTGCGCAGCTCCGCGAGGACTTCCGGATGAACGGGATTCAGGACGATGACCGGCGTCGCGTCGTGCCGGTTCATGAACGCGAGCGCGCGCTCGAAGTAGACGTACCGGCGTGGATCGAACGGTCGCTCGTGCGGCGGATTCGCCCGGATGCCTGCGACCTCTCGCTGCACGTCGCGCCGGAGCGACCTCGCCTGCTCGGGCAGGTTCCGAATAGAACGCGGCACGAGTGACCCGTCCGGCCGGTAGCGGATGAGGCGACGCGGCTTGCATCCGTGCCGTTGGCACGCTCTCAGCACCCGCAGTGACTCACGCAAGGCGTCCGTTCCGAGATAGGTGCCGACGTCTGCGATGCCGAAACGGGACCTGCCAACGAGGTACGGCTTCGCGCGCGGATCGCTCGCGAGCATCGGATTGACCCCGTTCGTGGCGATGCCGATGTCGACGAACCAGAGGTACGCGCGGTGGTTCGAGGGAAACCTGCGGGACAGATAGTTCGTCATCACCCACGCGTCGGCCGCCGTCCCTCCGGTGACCGCGGCGTTGAAGCCCGAGCGCCCGGTCAGCCCCTCGAGGTAGGCAGGCTCGGCCTTTCGGGCACGCGAGCTTCCGAGGATGAGGAGCTCCGGGGATCGATGGAGCCCATCGATCAGGGTGAGCTTGATCGCGCGATCGTTCTCGGCGGCTGGCGGGACGAGATGGGTGCCGGCAAGCGCGAAGGGGTCAATGGCGACGTTGAGCGAGAGAACGGCCGCCAAGAGTGCAAAGAACGTCGTGAGCGTCGCCCACACGAATGCGCGAGGCGTCATTTCACGGCTCCCTCGGGAACCTCAGCGAGGCCAAGAGAGCCGTTGCGATCGGCAGAAACTTCGGGAACTCCGCCACAGGTGCCTGAGTGACGATGACTACCGTCTTCCCGCGCACCTTGAGCGCCGACATCCGGAAGGCGTGATCCCTCGCGACATTGAGCTCCGGCAAGCCGAGACCCCGTGGCTGGCGCGGACGCGGTCCCCCCGGAGGTAGCGGCCAGCCAGACGGTCACAACAAGGCCGGCACCGAGGAGTTGGATTGGATTCGCGGGCATCTTGCCCATCCCCTTTCGCTCTCGTTCTGCTCGACTGTCGAACCCGATGTTCGACCCGGCGCATTTCAGGTCCGTTTCAGACCCGCAACAGCCGTCGGCGTACCAGCCGCGAGACGCCCGTCAGACGGCCGGCTGATCGCTCTGAGAACGACGAGGAGCTCGTCAGGTGTGACGAGCTCCTCGTAGCGGACTTCGGAGGCGCCCCCCGGCTGGCGCGCCCAGCGCGGCGATCGCGACGATGCCGACCGCGATGAGGCGGTGGATTCGGCCGGGCATCACGACGCGCCCTGCTTCTACCGTCCGGGAGCCCAGGCAAACCGGCCTTCGTTCGCCGGGCTGCGCGTCAGATTCCGCTGTCCGCTCCCGTCGGCGTTCATGATGTAGATGTCCGTGTTGCCGTCGCGCGTGCTCCGGAAGGCGATGGAGCGCCCGTCCGGCGACCAGGCGGGATCGGCGTCGAGCGCCGGGTTGCGGGTCAGGTTCCGTTGTCCGCTGCCGTTGGCGTTCATGACGTAGACCTCGGAGTTGCCGTCGCGCTCGCTGGCGAAGGCGATCTTCCGCCCGTCGGGCGACCAGGCAGGAGCGGCGTAGGCGGCCCCCGCCGGCTTCGGCGTGAGGTTCCGCACCCCACTGCCGTCGGCGTTCACGACATAGACCCCGAGCCGCTTGCTGAGTTGCACGAATGCGATCTTCCGTCCGTCGGGAGACCAGACAGGGTCGGAGGCGAGACCAGCACCGAAACCCCGACCGGCGGCCAGCTTCGACGTCAGGTTCCGCAGTCCGCTCCCGTCGCTGTTCACGACATAGAGGTTGAAGCAGTAGTCCGGCGGCGCGCCGCAACCACCGCGCAGAAGATCGTCGACTACCGGCCCTCCACCGGCGAGGAAGGCGAGTTTCCGCCCGTCGGGCGACCATGCAAGAGACGCCCTGCGCCCGTTCCACAGCCGCGTCAGGGGCCGGTGCTCGCTCCCGTCGGCGTTCATGAGGTAGATCTTGGAGCCGCTGAAGAACGCGATCGTCCGCCCGTCGGGCGACCAGGCAGGAGTGCGCCCCGTGCGCGCCAGCCTCAGCCGAAAGCTTCCGTCGGCGTTCACAACGTAGATGCCGGTGGGCCGTGCCCTTCGAAGGCAATCCTCCGCCCGTCTGGCGACCACGCAGGAGTACGGACCAACACACTGCCCGTCAGCCTCCGCTGCCCGCTCCCGTCCGCGCTCACGACGTAGAGCGCGGGTCTTCGTTGCAGACCGCGGCTGATGAAGGCGATCTTCGACTTGCCTTGCGCAGCGTCCGCGGCGAGCCGAGACCCCGTCGCCGGCGCGGACACGGCCCCGGAGGTAGCTGCTAGCCCGACGGTCACGACAAGGCCGGCACCGAGGAGTTGGATTGGATTCGCGGGCATCTTGCCCATCCCCTTTCGCTCTCGTTCTACTCGACTGTCGAAGAGACGATCGACCCTTCCTGTTTCAGGTCTGTTTCAGCCGCGCAACAGCCGTTAGCGTCCCGGCCAGCAGATGGAGTTCCGGATCCTGGGACCGCTCGAGGTGTGGGACCAAGGCGGCGAGGTCTCCCTCGGCGGCCTCAAGCCGCGTGCGCTTCTTGCCGTGCTCCTCTTCCATCCCAACGAGGTCGTTCCCGCTGACCGGCTGATCGACGAGCTCTGGGGCGAGGACTCGCCGGAGGACGCCGCCGCCGCGCTGCGCGTCAACGTCTCGCGATTACGCAAAGCGCTCCCGCAGGACGTGCTGACGACCAGATCGCCCGGCTACCTCATCCGCGTCGAGCCCGACGCGCTCGATCTCCACCGCTTCGAGCGCCTGGTGGACGAGGGAAGGAGCCTGCTCGCCCGCGGCCTGGCGGCCGACGCGGCGGAGCGGCTCCGCGACGCCCTCTCGCTCTGGAGAGGCCCGGCGCTGGCGGACTTCGCCTATGAGAGCTTCGCCCAGGCGGCGATCGCCCGGCTCGAGGAGATCAGGCTGGCAGCAGTCGAGCTCCGGATCGACGCCGACCTCGCGCTCGGGCGTCACGACGATCTGGTCGGGGAGCTCGAGGCACTGGTCGACCGAGCACCCGCTCCGCGAACGCCTGCGGAGGTATCTGATGACGGCGCTGTACCGGTCAGGTCGGCAGGCGGAGGCCCTGGACGCCTACCAGGATGCGCGCCGGGCCCTCGTCGACGAGCTCGGGATCGACCCGAGCCCGGCGCTCCAGGAGCTGGAGCGGGCGATCCTTCGGCAGGACCCGTCGCTGGACGTCGAAGCGCCGGCAGCCGCAGGTGTCCGCGAGGTCGCGGAGCGGTCGATTCTCGTCGCGATCACGCACGAGAGCGCGTCGACGCGCTGCTGGCGGTGGCCGAGCCGCTTGTGCGACACCCGCCTCGCGTCCTGATCCTGGCCAGGCTCGTGTCGGACGCAGCCGACCTTCAGTCCGCGTCGGCCTGGCTCGAAGAGCGCCGGTCGGCACTCGAAGCGCGCGGTGTCGTGGCCCGTGCAACCTCGTTCACGTCGACGGCGCCGGGCGAGGAACTGGCTCGGCTCGCGACCGAGCTCGACGTCGATCTCCTGCTCGCCAACGCGCCCGACGAGCTCCTGGCCGAGGGAGCTCCCGACGAGCAGCTCACCACCCTACTTGCGGGGACGCCCTGCGACGTGGCGCTGCTCGTTCCTCGAGGAGCGCCGCCCGAGGGCCCCGTGCTCGTCCCGTTCGGAGGGGCCGAGCACGACTGGGCGGCGGTCGAGCTCGGCGCGTGGCTTGCGCGCGCCACCGATGCGCCGCTCCGGCTCGCAGGTGCCGCCGCAGTGCCGGAGCAAGGCAAGCGCGACGCGAGCCGCCTGCTCTCGCACGGCGCGCTCGCCGTCCAGCGGGTCCTCGGCATCTCCGCTGAGCCGCTGCTGACCCCGCCGGGCGAGGAGGGCATGCTGGAGGCGAGCCGCGACGCCGGCCTGCTCGTCGTCGGGCTCTCGACGCGGTGGCACCGCGAGGGCCTCGGCCCGGCCCGCCTCAGGCTCGCCAGAGAGGCCACCCCGCCCACGCTGCTCGTCCGGCGGGGACTACGCCCCGGCGGCCTCGCTCCACCGGCGGCGCTGACACGCTTCACCTGGTCGATCCGGCCCTGAGCTTTCTCATGCGCCGCAGGCAGGCTTGTAGGGCCGCCCCGGCAGGAATTTCTTCCACTCCTCTTGGGTGAGCGTGCGGTTGGCGAGCGCGCACGCGCGCCTCGCCCAGGACTCCGGATCGATGTCCCAGACAGCCCCCTCCCCGTTGCCGTGCGTCTGCAACAGGGAGCGCCCGTCAGGGGACACATCGACCGTCGCGCTGTCTCTGCCGGCCGTGAGCCTCGGGCCGATCTGCAACCCCGTCGCGACGTCGAGGAGCGCCGCATACGGCTCTCCGTACCCCCCGACCGCCAAGGTACGACCGTCGCGGCTGAACTCGAGCGAGTGCACGCCGCCCACGTTCTGCTCGAGCTCGCGGAGCAGCTTTCCCTTCTCGACGTCCCAGAGGTGAACGAACCGGTCGCCGATCCCGCCGCTGGCAAGCACCCGGCCGTCCGGGGTGAAGGCGAGCGCGTAACCGATTACGTCCGGGGCAAGATCGGGTCGCAGCCTCATGACCAGCGAGCGCCGGGTCACGTTCCAGACCTCGACGACTCCTGCTTGCTCGTCCGGGTCCGGATACCCGGCGACCACGATCGCGACGAGCGGGGCCGCCGGGCTGAAGGCGACGGCGCCGACGGAGCTGCCGTCCCCGACCCGGCCGCGCGCCGCCCCTGTCGCAACGTCCCAGAGCCTCACGCCGTCCGCGCCGGCTGTTGCGAGCATCGTCTCATCCGCGCTGAGGCTCAGGCTCTCTACCGACGTCTTCGAGACGCTGAACGGCCCCAGCCGGAGCGACCGTGAAGCGACGTCCCAGAGCGTCACCTTGCCGGCCTTCGTGCCTGCCGCGAGCAGCCGCCCGTCCGGATCGGACGCAAGCGCATTCACCTCACCGCCTGTCTTCAGCAGGGGAGCGCCGGCTCGGGCCAGCGTCTCGCCGTCTCGGAACCCAATTCCTCGTCCCTTGAGGCCGACAGCGATCAGCCGTCCGTCGAGGACGTAGGCACCGGGGTGCCGAAAGTCCCGGGCCGCCCGGCCGGGCGTGAACTCGAACGGCCGCCCGAGCCCGCGGTCGCCCGCGATGCGCCAGGCGATCGCCGTTCCGTCGTGGCTCGCCGTGTAGAGCGTCTTCCCGTCGGGGCTGAATTCCGGCTGTGCGGCGGAGGCCGAGTGGCCGCGCAGGGTCTCGCGGACCGTCGCCGACCGGACGTCCCACAGGGTCACAGCTCCGTCGAGGCCCGTCGACACGACGGTCCTCCCGTCAGAGCTGAATGCCAACCAGTTCGGTGCGTCGGTGAGAACGCCGGCGGATGACCGCACGGCTCCGCTTCGCGTGTCGACCAGCTGGATGCCTCGGTCAACGCCGACGGCGGCAGTGTCGCCGTCGGAGCTCAGTGCGAGCGCATGGTGACCCGTACCGATCCTCACGCGTCTGGTCGCGGAGCGGCTCCGGAGATCCCACCAGACGAGCTCGTGCTCGTTCGAGGCGGTGAGGACGGAGCTACCGTCGGGCGTCAACGCGAGACCGGGAGCCCCCCAGAGCTGGGCTCGATAGGCGCCGGCATAGCCCTCAGGCTCGATCGGTGCGCCGATCGGCGCCAGGGTGGCAGGGTCGCGGATGCTGATCGAATCGGGAACGCTCTCGCCGGTCGCGACAACGAGTCTCGATCCGTCTCGGCTGAAGATCAACCTCGTGACGAGGCCGTCCACGAGTGTCTCCGCGAGCTGCTCATACGTGCGCGCGTCCAGCAGGCGGATGAAGCCGTCACCGCCGACCGCAAGCGTGTCTCCGCCCGGGCCGTACGCGAGGCTCTCGACGTAGCCGGTCACCGGCGACTTTCCGCCGATCCGCGCGTACGTCCGGGTGTCGAAGAAGAGAAGTCCGTCGCGGAAGCTGCCAACCGCGAGCGTCCTGCCGTCGCGGCTGACCTCGATCGCGCGGAGGAACTCGGTTCGGCCGTGCATGATCCCGTCCGCTTTCGGCGAGCGCAGGAGGGCTTGGAGCAGATAGCTCCGGGTCTGCGGCGAACGCGTCGATCGCGACCGCCTGACGGGCGAGCAGGAGCGAGCGGTCGAGGTCATCCTCGACGAGCGCCTGGGCGCCGAGGCGCTGGGCGAGCTGCGCGGTCTCCGCGTCGCGCGCCTCGCCGCGCTGGTCGACCGCGAGATCCCACCCGCGACCGCCGCCGCCAGCAGGACCGCGACCCCGGCGAGCAGGACGCGAAGGCGCCGGTTCGTGCGCCGAGCCCGCTTCGCCTCCTGCTCCGAGGCCTCGCGGCTCTCGGTGACGAACTCGCGCTCGAGCTCGTTGACGTCGAGCGCGTGATCGGCGGTCCAGTCGAGGGCGGCAGCAAGGCGGGCGCCGCGGTAGAGCTCGCCCCGATCGCGCCCTGCCGCGTCCCATTCGCTCGCCGCCTGGGTGATGTGGCGGCGAAGCCGGCGCCCTTCGGCGTCCTCCTCGATCCACTCGCGCAGGCGCGGCCATTCGCGCAGCAGCGCCTCGTGGGCGACCTCGACGTTTCCTTCCGACACGGTGACGAGGCGGCTGTCGGCCAGCGTCGCGAGCACGTCGGCCACGTCCTCGTTGCGCTCCAGGTCGAGCTCGGCGAGCGGGGCGCGGCGGCGTACCGGCGCATCGCCCTCGTCCTCGCCGACCAGGCGCAGCATGACGGCGCGCACGAGCTGGCTTGCGCTCGTCCGGGATGCGGGCGTAGGTGCCCTCGGCCAGCCGCGCGACTGCGCCGTGGACGCCGCCGGACTCGCGATAGGCAGCGAGTGTGAGCGTGTTGTCCTGCCGCTTCTGCCAGAGCTCGAGCAGGGCGGTGGACAGCAACGGCAGCGCGCCCGGCTCGCCCTCGACGTCGTCGACCAGCGCGTCGGCCAGCTCCGGCTCCACCCGCAGCCCCACCCGGCCGGCGGGCAGCTCGACGGCACGCCGCAGCTCCGAGGCCTGCATGGGCCCGACCAGCACCTGGTTTCCGCCCAGCAGCTCGGCGAGCCCCGGGTAGGCGGCGAACCGCCCGTAGAAGTCGGCGCGCAGCGCGACCACAACGACTGCGCGACCGTCCGGATCGGCGGCCGCGCGGGCGAGCGTGTCGGCGAAGGCCGCGCGCTCGGCGTCGGAGCGGCAGGCGGTAAACAGCTCCTCGAGCTGGTCGACGGCGAGAAGCAGGCGTGCGTCCGAGGGCAGCGTGTCGAGGGCCTCGGCGAGAGGATCCTTCGCTCCCGACACGAGCACGCGGCGAAGCTCCTCCAGCGGCCGCTCGCCGGGACGCAGCAGCAGACGCCGCCAGCCCTCGCTGCCCGGCAGGACGCCCTCCAGCGAGGGCCGGGAGAAGACCGGCGCGGAGAACCGACGACTTGCCGCTGCCCGACGGGCCGACGATGCCGAGGAAGCCGGCGCCGACAAGGCGGGCCACGAGCTCGGCCACGAGCCGCTCCCGGCCGAAGAAGTAGTCGGCATCGACCGGCTCGAAGCTCGCGAGACCCTTGAACGGGCAGATGCCCTCCGCAGCCACGCGGGCCGGGGTAACCGGGCCCGAGAGTGCGCGCGCCTGCTCGCGCACTTGTTGAAGGTCGATCACCTTGCCCGTCAACTCGGCCTCGACATCGCTCAGATCGCTCCTGCCGGCGGCGGCACGGGAGGCGACGTCGACGAGCCGGCGGCTCGCCTCGTCGACCGCGACCGCGAGCGCCGCCCGTGCGAGCTCGCTGCAGCTCGAGTAGCGCTCGGCCGGCTCCTTCGCCAGCGCCCTGGCGATCACGGCGTCGAGCGCGGCCGGCAACTCCGGCCGCCCGGCGCTCGGTGCCGGCGGCTCCGCTTCGAGGTGCGCGAACACCGACCGCGAGGTCCGAGTCACGCCGGAACGGCGGCTGCCCGACGAGACACTCGTAGAGCACGCAGCCGAGCGAGTACACGTCGGCCCGCCCGTCGATCTCCTCCCCGGCGATCTGCTCGGGGGCGACGTAGTCGATGGTGCCCAGGAGGTGGCCGTCATCGCCGATTCCGGTCTCCTCGGAGACCCGCCTCGTGAGGCCGAAGTCCGCGAGGTAGACGTGGTCGGAGCCGTCCGGCCGGGCGCCCGTGTCGAGCAGCACGTTGGAGGGCTTCACGTCGCGATGCACGAGGCCGCGCGCATGGGCCGCATCCAGGGCGCTCGCCACCTGAGCGAGGATCCCGATCGCGTCCGCCGGGTCCAGACGGCCGCGTTGCAAACGCTCCTTGAGGTCACGCCCCTCGACGTAGCGCATGGCGATGAAGAGGATGTCCTCGGTCGTCCCGGCCTCGTAGATCGGGACGATGTTCGGATGGTCGATCGACGCAGCCAGCTCCGACTCGCGCAGGAAGCGGTCACGGAACGACTCGTCCTCGGCGAGGCTCGCAGCGAGCAGCTTGAGGGCGACCTTCCGCTTGAGCCGCAGATCCTCGGCCAGGTAGACGACGCTCATGCCGCCGAAGCCCAGCAGCGACTCGATCCGGTAGCCGGCGAGCTCGGTGCCGACCCGCGGGTCATCGCTCACTTGCATGTGCGCATCCTCGCTTTCGGAGGCCTGCCGGAACGATAGGGCCACTCGCGAGGATGTGTAGCCGGGGGATGTTTCAGTTCAGTTTCAAACGTGCCCGCGTCTGGATGGATCAAGTCTGTTTGCAGTTTAGCTAACATATACACCCCGCGGTCATCCCGCGGGCGGTCGCGGAAGCTCGCGCCCGTACCCGCCAATCCGGCACGACGACCAACTGATGCCCTGCTCTCGCGGGATCCCCGCCTACTCCGGGCCAGTCCGGTAGCGCCATGAACGGCCTCTCACGCCGGAGGTTCGCGGGTTCGAGTCCCGTCGCTCCCTGGCCCTCGGACACACGCCCAGCGCAGGTACGGACCCAGTCACGCTTCTGGCCGGAACCGTGATCGAATCGCGCCCGATCGGATCAGCGACCTCGGAAGCGTGACTCCCTCGCATTCGCCTGGTGGGTTCAGCCTGACAAGGCTCGAACCGCCGAGTGAGTGATCTGGTCCTGCACGGCTCTCGCGCCCCGCGAAGCGCTCAGATGTTGACGTCGACGAAGACCGCAGCGTGATCGGAAGCTGCCTGGCTGGACTCCGTAATGGTCGGGTAGATCTCCCACGCGCTTGGAGGGTTCTTGTTCGTCGGCGCACCCCATAGGCCGTGACGCTCGACTCCTCCGTCCACAACCTTCGCGATTTAGTGGAGGCGGCGGGAATCGAACCCGCGTCCGCGGTCGCACCGAACAGAGCGTCTACGAGCGTAGTCCGTGCTTCATCTCACCCGACGGCCGGTTCACGGACAACCTGCCGACGGGCCAGCCATCCTGAAGTGTCGCGCTCCGGGCGATTGGCACTCCCTCGGCGCCGAGCCCGATTTCTGGCGCCGAATTCCGGGTCTCGGGCCCAACCCGGGTCGACGTCGCCTGACCTAGCTTCGACTAGGCGGCGAGTGCGAGTTCGTTCTTGTTCGCACTTGCTTTTGTGCCGGTTGATTTACGAGGCCAACCGGCGACCTCGGCTCGCAACTCTGCCGGAGAACCGACCACGTCGAAACCTGATCGCCCCCGTATGTGTGTTAAGGGTTTGAGGATAGCTGCCGATAAGCGTGTCGGCCCGGCTGCGGCACGACTGAGGGATCCGGGCCACGAGCACGCTCAACGAGGCGAAAGGACACGCAGTGGCGTTGATGATGGAGGAGAAGTACGACGACTTCGCAGACCTGCGCGAGCGGGCGAAAGCGGAGGTGTCGAAGGTCGTCATCGGCCAGGACCGAACGGTCGAGCTGCTTCTCATCGCCGCGGTCGCGCACGGGCACGTCCTCCTCGAAGGCCCGCCCGGCAGCGCGAAGACCCTCCTCGCGCGCGCCGTTGCGCACATGCTCGGCGCCTCGTTCAAGCGCATCCAGTTCACGCCGGACACGACGCCGACCGAGCTCAACGGGCAGAACGTCGTTCGTGCCGGCGAGCACCTCTTCATGCCTGGCGCCGTCTTCACGAACGTGCTCCTCGCCGACGAGATCAACCGTACGCCGCCCCGCACCCAGGCCGCGCTCTTCGAGCCGATGGGTGAGCGCCAGGTCACGGTCGACGGCAAGGCGCACAAGCTTCCCGACCCGTTCCTCGTGATCGCGACGCAGAACCCGCACGAGCACGAGGGCGTCTTCCCCCTCCCCGAAGGTCAGCTCGACCGCTTCCTGTTCAAGATCGAGCTCGACTATGCAGATGCGGAGTCGGAGCTCGCCATGCTCAACCTCCCGCACAAGGGCATCGCGCCGGACATGCTCGGCGAGGTTCGCCCGCTCCTCGGCGTCGTCGGCCTCGACAAGGCGCGCCAGGAGCTCGAGCACACCGACGTCCCCGAGTCGGTCGGCCGCTACATCGTCGCGGTCGGACGTCGCACACGGGAGCTTCCCGGCGTCGAGCTCGGCGTGAGCTCGCGCGCGATGATCCACCTCGTGATGGCCGCCAAGGCGAGCGCACGACTCAACGGCCGCGACGTCGTCACCGTCGAGGACGTCCGCGAGATGGCCCCCTACGTGCTTCGTCACCGCCTCGCCGTCAAGCCCGGCACCAGCATCGACACCGTGTTGCTCGATGCGATGGCCAGCGTGCCCTCGGCAGTTCCGCCGCCGATCTCGCCCGTCTCCTAGTCATCCCTCGACCGAGGGGTTGACTCCCCCAAACAGGGGGGGATAGTGCGAGAGAGGCACAGCTGGGGAGCCGGGTTGAGAGCCTCGTTCGGACCGCGCTAAGCTGCTTGCGGCCGATCACGTACCCGAACGGGGAGGTAATGATCGTGGCATTGCTGGTGGAGGCGCCGTACGACAGCCTCATCGACCTGCGCGAGCGGGCGAAGACCGAGATCGCGAAGGTCGTCATCGGACAGGAACGCGCCGTCGAGATGTTGCTCGTGGCTGCGCTCGCGCGCGGGCACGTGCTGCTCGAAGGCCCGCCCGGAAGCGCCAAGACGCTCCTCGCGCGCGCGACCGCTCACATGCTCGGCGCGACGTTCAAGCGGATCCAGTTCACGCCTGACACGACGCCGGCGGAGCTGACCGGCATGAACACCATGCGGATGGGAGAGCAGGTCTTCTTCCCCGGCGCGGTCTTCACGAACGTGCTCCTGGCGGACGAGGTCAACCGGACGCCTCCGCGCACGCAGGCGGCGCTGCTCGAGGCGATGCAGGAGCGGCAGGTGACGGTCGAGGGGAAGGCGCACAAGCTTCCCGACCCGTTCCTCGTGATCGCAACGCAGAACCCCTACGAGCACCGCGACGTGTTCGAGCTTCCGGAGTCGCAGCTCGACCGCTTCCTCTTCAAGCTCGTGCTCGACTACGCCGACGCGCAGAGCGAGTACGAGATGCTCGATCTGCCGCATCGCGGCGTCGCGCCGGACATGCTCGGCGAGGTTCGCCCACTGCTCGGCGTCGTCGGCCTCGACCAGGCACGCGACGAGCTGGATGCGACCGAGATCCCCGAGGAGGTCGGCAGGTACATGGTCGCCATCGCGCGGAGCAGCCGGAACATCCCGGGCGTCGAGCTCGGAGTGAGCTCGCGCGGGATCATGCACCTCGCGAGCGCCGCGAAGGCGAACGCGCGCCTGTCCGGCCGAACCGAGGTCGCGATCGAGGACGTGCGCGAGATCGCGCCGTACGTCCTCCGCCACCGCATCATCGTCGACGACGGTCTCACGCCGGACGACGTGCTCCGCACGGTGCTCGAGCAGGTTCCGGTGCCCGAGCCCGCGTACACGCTGCGCTAGCTGGCTGATTGCCGTAGGAGGGCGGACATGCCCGCCCTCCTACACAGCCGCGCGAGACCTCGCGTTCCTACGAGCTCGCCGACGCCTCGTCGAGCGCGCGGAGCGTGAGGACACGCGCCAGGTGCCGGCGGAAGTCTGCGCTCGCAGCATGATCCGACGACGGCTCCGTTCCCTCGTCTGCGAGCGCCGCTGCGTCGGCATTCGTGCCGCCGCCGGCGAGCACATCCTCGGCCGCCTTCGCCCGAAGCGGTGTCGCGCCCATGTTCGTGAGCGCGATCGTCGTCGGGAGCGCGCCGTGCGATCGCGTGACCGCTGCGACCGCGACGGTCGCCCAGTCCTGAGCTCTCCGGCTCATCTTCGTGTACGACCAGCCGGCTCCGTTGAGCTTCTGCACCCGGATCTCGACCAGCATCTCGTTTGGCGCGAGGGCAGTCTGGAACACGCCGGTGAAGAAGTCGAGCGCCGGTATCGCCCGATCGCCCTCCGGGCCTCGGGCGACCATCTCCGCCTGCAACGCGAGGATCACGGCCGGAAGATCCGATGCGGGATCGCCGTGTGCAAGCGAGCCACCGATCGTTCCTCGGTGCCGCACCTGCGGGTCGCCGACCTGGCCCGCCGTGTGGGCCACGATCGCGCAGTGCTCGCGCAGCACGGGCGACTCCGCAAGATCCTTGTGGCGGGTCAACGCGCCGATCGCGATCGTGTCGCCCTCCTCGCGCACGTACGAGAGGTCGGCGATGCGGCCGACGTCCACGAGCAGCGCGGGCCGCGCGATGCGCAGCTTCATCGCAGGCAAGAGCGAGTGCCCGCCCGCGAGGAGCTTGGCGTCTTCGCGCTTGCCGAGGAGCTCGATCGCGTGATCGGGGTGCTCGGCGAGGACGTATTCGAACGATGCCGGGATCACGACCTCACCTCCTCGATCGCCTTCCAGACTCTCTCCGGCGTGGCCGGAAGAGCCATGTCGGTGACTCCCAGGTGGGAAAGAGCGTCCACCACTGCATTGATGACTGCGGGAGCCGCAGCGATCGTGCCGGTCTCCCCCACGCCCTTCACGCCAAGCGGGTTGTCGGCTGCGGTCTCGGTTCGATCGGTCTCGTACGACGGGAGTTCAGCCGCGGACGGGACGAGATAGGTGGCCATCGTCGTCGTGAGCAGGTTTCCCTCATCGTCGTACGCGCCTTCCTCGAAGAGCGCGGCCGCGATGCCCTGCGTGATACCGCCGTGGACCTGCCCGTCGATGATCTGCGGGTTCACCGGAGTTCCGACGTCGTCGACGGCGACATAGCGGACGAGGCGCGTGTCGCCGGTCTCGGTGTCGACCTCGACGACGGCTGCATGGGCACCGGCCGGCCACGAGAAGTTCGGGGGATCGAAGACCGCAGTCTCCTCGAGCCCCGGCTCCATGCCGTCCGGGAGGTTATGTGCGGAGTGCGCGGCGAACGCGACCGCCTGGATGCCCATCGTCCGGTCCGGCGACCCCTTCACGGTGAATGTGCCGTCCGCGAACTCCAGGTCGTCCTCGGAGACTTCAAGCTGGTGGGCGACGATGCTCCGCGCCTTCGCGATCACCTTCTGCGCGGCGTGGTACAGCGCGATGCCGCCGACCGCGAGCGAGCGGCTCCCGTACGTGTCCATGCCCTGCTGGGATACCGCCGTGTCACCGTGGAGCACCTCGACGTCGTCGACGCCGACGCCGAGCTGGTCGGCGACGATCTGCGCCCAGGTCGTCTCGTGGCTCTGACCGTGCGGCGACGTCCCGGTCACCACTTGCACCGATCCGAGCGGCTGGAAGCGGATCGTCGGCTGCGTCCCATCCTCCGACCGCATAGCGGATCGCCCCGAGGATGCGCGACGGCGCGAGCCCGCACATCTCGTTGTAGGTCGAGAAGCCGACGCCGATCTGCTCCGCGTCGTCGTTCTCGCGCCTCGACGCCTGATCGGCTCGGATCGCGTCCAGATCGAGCAGCTCGAGCAACCGGTCGAGGGACGCTGCATAGTCGCCCGAGTCGATCGTCAGCCCCGAGGCCATCGTGTGCGGAAACTCCGTGACGAAGTTCTTCCGACGAAGCTCGACAGGATCCATGCCGAGCTCCCGCGCAAGCGCGTCCATCGTGCGCTCGAGGACGTAGGTCGCCTCGGGCCGGCCGGCTCCGCGATAGGCATCGGTCGGCGTGGTGTGCGTGAAGACGCCGGTGAACGTGACGCTGTAGCTCGGGATCGCGTACGGGCCGGAGTAGAGCCACGCGCCGAGCAGGGGAACGCCCGGCGTGACAAGCTCGAGGTACGCGCCCATCGCGCACAAGGCCTCGGACCTGACCGCCGTGATGTTGCCGTCCTTCGTCGCGGCGAACGTGAGCTCGTGGACGACGTCGCGGCCGTGGATCGTGGCGACGTAGTTCTCGGCTCGCTCCTCCGTCCACTTGACAGGACGCCCGAGGCGCCTTGCCAGCACGATGGCCAGCGGGCCTTCGCCGTAGATCTGGAGCTTGGAGCCGAACCCGCCGCCGACGTCAGGGGCGATCACCCGTAGCTTCGATTCGGGAATCCCGAGTACGAGCTGCAGTGCGAAGCGCAGGATGTGCGGAGTCTGGGTCGCCGACCACAAGGTGGCGTCGCCGGTCGGGCCTACCTGCGCGAGCACTCCTCGCGGCTCCATCGCATTCGGTATCAGCCGAGGTTGGACGTAGCGCCGGGTCACGACGACGTCAGCCGCGTCGATCGCCGACTGCACGTCGCCCGTCTCCAGCTTCCAGACGTAGCACTCGTTCGACTCGAACTCGGAGTGGACGAGCGGCGCGCCGCTTTCGAGCGCCTTCTCGACGTTCGCGATCGACGGAAGCGGCTCGTAGTCGACCTCGACGAGCTCGGCCGCATCCTTCGCGAGAGCACGGCTCACGGCGACAACGACGGCGACGCCCTCTCCCTGGTAACGGGCCTCGTCGATTGCGAGCGGGTAGTGGGTCGGCATCTTGATGTCCTCGGTGACCGGCCAGGCGCACGGCAGCCCGCCCTTCCATTCGTCCGCGAGGTCCGCGCCCGAGAGGGCCGCTACGACACCCTCGGCCGCACGCGCGGCATCGAGGTTCACGCCGTTGATTCGTGCATGCGGATACGGGCTGCGAACAACGGCCATGTAGACGGTGCCGGGCAGGGTCAGGTTGTCGATGAAGGTTCCTGCCCCGCGTAGGAGCGATGCGTCTTCCTTGCGCTTGACGGACGTTCCGATCACCTTGGGTCGGATCTCCATCGCGGTCATGACGCCACCCCCGCAGCTGCCGCGACGGCCTGGACGATGTTGTGGTACCCGGTGCAGCGGCAGAGGTTCCCCTCGAGCCCTTCGCGAATCGCCGTCTCGTCGGTCGCGGCGCCACTGTCGATGAGGCTGACCGCCGCGAGCACCATTCCCGGCGTGCAGTAGCCGCACTGGAGCGCGTGGTGGTCGTGGAAGGCCTGCTGGACCGGATGGAGCTCGCCGTTTCTCGCCAAGCCCTCGATCGTCGTGACGTCCATCCCGTCGGCCTGCACGCCGAGAACGGTGCAGGACTTCACCGACTCGCCGTTCACGAGAACGGTGCACGCACCACATGAGGACGTGTCGCAACCCACGTTCGTCCCGGTGAGACCGAGTCGTTCGCGGAGCACGTACACGAGAAGCTCACGCGGCTCGATCTCGAGGTCGTGGCGTACGCCGTTCGCAGTCAGCGCCACTCGTCGCATCGGCGATCTCCTTTCTGCGCAGGCTCGGAATCCGCACGAGCGGATCCCGAGCGCGAAGATCCCTGAAGACGGCCGCTTCGCGGCCGCTGCGTGGTCTCTCCCATCAGCCTTCGCCGAGACTATTACGAGTCGGCGGTGCTGCCAAGCTCAGCGGCGTCGCTTCAGCGCCCGCTCGATGTCGCGCTGGGCATCCCGCTCCGCCACGACGCGTCGTTTGTCGGCGCGCTCGCGGCCGCGGGCGAGGGCGATCTCGACCTTCACGCGTCCGTCCTTGAAGTACATGCTGATCGGGACGAGCGTGAGCCCCTTCTCGCGCACCTTCCCGTACAGCGAGTCGATCTCGCCGCGGTGCAGGAGGAGCTTGCGGTCGCGGTCCGACTGGTGGCCGAGCGGCCCGCCTTGCGCGTACTCCGAGATCGACGCGCCGATGAGCCACGCCTCGCCGTCTCGGATGTCCGCGTAGGCCTGTCCGAGCTGAACGTGCCCGTCGCGCGCCGACTTCACCTCGGTCCCGGTGAGAACGACGCCCGCCTCGACGCGCTCGATGAGCTCGTACTCGCGTCGCGCGCGGCGGTTCTCGGCGATGAGCTTGGTTCCGGTCGGCTTGGCCACCGCCGGAGTGTAGGGACGCTGCGAAGACGCCTACGGATGAGAAGCGGCCGCCTCTCAGGGATCTTCGCGCGATCGGAGCTCCGCGCATCAGCGGATCTCCGATCTTGCGCACAACTCAGTCCTCCGGCAGTGCCGAGGCGAAGCGCCGCGCGATTTCCCTGAGCATCGTGAGCGCGACGCTCGGCTCGGACTCGACGAGAGCGATCGCGTCGTCGCGCGGGATCGCGAGGCAGCGCATCTCGGTGGCGGCACGGACGCGGGCGATTCGGGTTCCACCCGGCGCAAGCAGGGTCAGCTCGCCGAAGAAGGTGCCCGGGCCGAGGTCGACCGAGCCTCCCCGCCACTCGACACGCGCCGTCCCGTCGAGGATCACGAACATCCCGGAGCCCGGATCGCCCTCGAGGGCGACGATCTGGCCGGCGGCGCACGTCATCTCCCCCGCGGTAGCGGCGATCCGCCCGAGAGCGTCGTCGCTCGCCTCGGCGAGAAGTGGGATAGCGCGCAGTTCGTCCGACGTCACGGCGGGTTCATATCACGACCGCGCGGCGATACCGGCGCACCGGTCGCAGAGCGGGAACCACGGAGCGCACGAACGGCCACACGACCGGCAGCGGCCGATCGTCGGCGACTCGACCTCGACGCGGAGTCGTGCGACGACCCGCGCGGCAGCGGCCTGCTCCAGTGCTGCGGCGCGCTCGATCGTCACGCCGCCCACGTCCGCGTACTGCAAGGCGAACCAGCGCAGGATGCTCGCCTCGCGCCCGGCTCGCTCGGCGTCTTCGAGCGAGGCGCCGCGCAAGCGAGCGGTATCGAGCAGGAAGGCGAGCTGCGGTCGCGCGACGCGGTCTCCGGTGATCGCGAGCGCGAGCGTCGCCAGCAGCTCGAGCCCGTCCTCGTCGACCGGCGCGTTGACGAGCTTCCAGGTGTCGGCCAGCGACAGGCGGCGGCCGCGCTCGGCAAGCCGGCGCTGCACTGCCTGGAGACGAAGACGGAGCGGCTGCAGTGACTCGACCGCGAGCCAGCTCTCGAACGCCCACTCCCGCAGCGCGACGCGGTGCCAGGCGACGAGTGCGGCGTCCAGGTGCACGGGATCATCGACGCCGAGATCAGACAGCTGGGGCCTGATGCGCGCCTCGTCGACGGCGCGGTACCCCACGTGCCCGCCCGGCAATGGCACATGTGGCTCGAGCGCCGACTCGACGATCTCGGGGTTGGCGACTCCCCATCCGAGCCCGGCGAGCACGCCGACGTGGCCGCGCTCGACCAGCCCGAAGCGGCCGGCTCGCCCCGCGATCTGTGCGAGCTCCCAGGGCAGCAGGTCGCGTCGCTCCTCGCCGTCGAACTTGTTCGTCTCGGCGAAGAGCAGCGTCTCGCACGGAAGGTTGACGCCGTGCCCGAGAACGTCGGTCGCCACACAGACGTCGGCGGCTCCCGAGAGGAAGCGGTCGATCTCCTCACGTCGCGAGGCGAGCGGCATCGCCCCGTAGAGAACGGCGACGCGGCCCGGATGGAGTCGATTCACCTCCCCGGCGAGCGCGAGCACCGCGCGGCGGCTGAACGCGACGACGACCGTGCCCGGGGTCAGCGACCGGAGCGTCCGCTCGCCGACGAACTCGAGCGGGAGCTTCCGCTCGAAGAGCTTCAGCTCGTGCTCGGGGAACGCGCGCTGCACGAGCGGGAGTGCATCGACGGCGCCGAGGAGCAGGATCTCTCGGTACTCGCCCGCGAGCAGCAAGCGTGTCCAGGCCGATCCGCGTTCGGGGTCGTCGGCCCATTGCACCTCGTCGAGCACGAGGAGCTCGCCCGCGTGCGGCGCCATCTCGACCGTCGAGCAGATCACCGGCGCGTGCTCGTTGATCCGCTCCTCGCCGGTGACGAGCCCGACGTTCTCGGCTCCGATCCACTCACCGAGCCGTCGGTGCGCTTCCTGGGCGAGCATCCTGAGCGGCCCGGCGTAGACGCCGGCGCGCTTGTCGGCGAGCTCGCGGAGCGCCGCGTACGTCTTCCCGGAGTTCGTCGGGCCGAGGTGGGCGACGACGCGCTCGGGCGCGAAGCGGCGCGACGGAAGCGAGACTGTGATCCGCTTCTCAGCCGCCTGCACCGCGTGCGCCGGCCGGCGGCGCGCGCGATCAGACCGGCTCGGCCGCTTCTGCCTTCCCCTATGTTGCACGTCGGTGCCGCACGCACCGAGCTTAGAGTCAGCTCGAGTCCTGACGGGCTTCCGGGTTGGCCGGGCGGCTAGACGCGGAGGAATCTGCGAAGCGTCAAGCCTGAGCCGATGGCGCCGATTGCAAGACCGCCCATGATCAGGATCGCCGCTGTCCACGTGAACGCCATCGCCTGCACGTCCGGGTCGTCCTGGATGTGGCCGAGGATCTGCGGGACCGCGATCTCACGGCCGATGAAGAGCAGAAGCACCGCCGCAACGGATCCTGCGAGCCCCGTGAGGACACCCTCGAGCATGAACGGCCCGCGGACGTACCAGTTCGTTGCTCCCACGAGCTTCATCACCTCGATCTCACGCCGCCGCGCAAAGATCGACAGCCTGATCGTGTTCGCGATGAGAATCGTGGAGGCCGCGAGCAGGATGATCACGATGATCCCGAAGACGACCTGGATGCCTCGCGCGATCTGCAGGATCCGCTGCGAGACCTCCTTGCCGTAGCGCACCTGATCGACGGCCGGCAGCTTGGCTTTCTGGACGGAGATCGCGATCGCCTCGGTGTCCTCACCGCGCGTCGGAACCACGTCGAACGACGCAGGCAGCGGGTTCGAGGCGAGGTTGGCAGTCAACTCAGGGTTCCGCTTGCGCATGATCTCGAGAGCCCGTTCCTTCGTGATGAATGTGATCCCGCCCGGCTTCACGCGCTCGTCGGACTCGAGGTGAATGCGCAAGCCGTTGATCTCTTTCTTCGTCGCCGTGTCCGTGACGAAGACGTGCACGGCGAGTTCGCGCTTCTTGGCGTCCGACCACGACACGAGCCACGTGCCGAGCCCGATGAAGACGCCGATCAGGAACATCCCGATGAGGACGGACAGGGCCGAGGCGACAGTGGTCGAGACATTCGCGCCGATCGAGCGCAGCGCCTCCGCGAAGAGGGTGCGGACGCGGGTCATTCCTCTGCGTATCCCCCACGCCGCTCGTCGCGCACGAGCTTGCCCATCTCGAGCGCGATGACGCGCTTGCGCATCTTGTCGACCATCTCGCGGTCGTGCGTGACCATGAGGATGGTCGTCCCGGTGCGGTTGATGCGGTAGAGGAGCTGCATGATCCCGACGGACGTGTCGGGATCGAGGTTTCCGGTCGGCTCGTCGCAGATGAGGAGCGGCGGGTGATTGACCATCGCCCGCGCGATCGAGACGCGCTGCTGCTCGCCGCCCGAGAGCTCCTCCGGCCGTGCGTTCATCTTGTGCGCGAGCCCGACGAGGTTCATGACCTCGGGCACCTTCTTGCGGATCAGCGCGTTCGACTCGCCCTGCACGCGGAGCGCGTAGCCGATGTTCTCGGCAGCGGTCCGGTTCGGAAGGAGCTTGAAGTCCTGGAACACGCAGCCGAGGTTCCGGCGGAGCAGCGGCACCTTCGAGCCTTTGAGGCGCCCGAGGTCGCGACCACCGACGATGATCCGCCCGGACGTCGGCTCCACCTCTTTCAGGAGGAGCCGGATCATGGTCGACTTGCCCGAGCCCGAGGCGCCGACGATGAAGACGAACTCGCCCTTCTCGATGACGAACGACACGCCGTCGAGTGCGGTGACGTGGTTGGTCTCGTAGACCTTGCGAACGTCCTCGAGCACGATCATCGCCGAGCCGGTCGAGCCTTCGAGAGCCGGATGCAGATCGGCGGTGGTATCTGGTTCGGCGATGGCCGTCATCTGTCGATTCGTCGAGTCGTCATCCGGCACCGGGCGTAGCGCTCAGCAGCCCGCGTAGGCCGCTCCGGCTCATGGGAACGCTGCAGTGTAGCCGAGGATCTCCCTGCATACGCCGGCGCAGAACGGAATCCGCGAGTGCGGATTCCGTTCGCGCAGATCCCTGAAGCCGTCCGCTTCGCGGCCGGGTGTCGTCGAATCCACATCAACGTCTAGACCACCTGGCCCGCGGCTTTCGCGAGCAGGTAGGCATGGATGAAGCCGTCGAGACCGCCGTCGAGGACGGACTGCGTGTTCCCCACTTCGACGTCGGTTCGATGGTCCTTCACCAGCTGGTACGGATGCAGCACGTACGAGCGGATTTGACTCCCGAAGCCGATGTCCTGCGCAGCGCCGCGCTCGCGCGCCAGCTCGGCCTCGCGCTTCTCTTCCTCGAGCTCGGCGAGCCGCGAGCGGAGGATGCGCATCGCCGTTTGCTTGTTCGACGTCTGAGAGCGCTCGTTCTGGCACTGGACGACGATCCCGGTCGGGAGGTGCGTGATCCGGACGGCCGAGTCCGTCTTGTTCACGTGCTGGCCGCCCGCTCCGCTCGAGCGGTAGGTGTCGATCCGGAGGTCCGACTCGTCGATCTCGATCGGCGCGTCGTCTGGAAGCAGCGGTGCGACGACGACCTGCGCGAAGGCGGTGTGCCGGCGGTGCGCGGAGTCGAACGGAGACTGGCGCACGAGCCGATGGACGCCACGCTCGGCTCTCAATGTGCCGTAGGCGTTCTCTCCCTTGACCGCCACCGTCGTCGACTTGAGGCCCGCTTCCTCGCCCGGGCTTGCTTCGAGCACCTCGGTCTCGAACCCGCGGTCGGCCGCCCAGCGCAGGTACATGCGTAGCAGCATGTCGGCCCAATCCTGCGCATCCGTCCCGCCCGTGCCGGCGTGGATCTCGAGAACGGCGTCGCCCGCGTCGTACTGCCCGTCGAAGAGGGCGTCCTCTTGCAAGCGACCCAGCTCGCCCTCGAGTGAAGCGACCAGCTGAGCGATCTGGCTCTCGTCCTCGCCGAGTGAGAGCAGCTCGCTCGCGTCCTCGTACTCGCCCTGCAGCCGCTCGTAGCGATCGAGCTTGCGGGTGAGCCGCGAATGCTCCGTGGAGATGCGCGTCGCGGCTGCCTGGTCGTCCCAGAACCCGGGGGCGCCCATCGCCTCCTCGAGCTCTCCGCGTCGGCGCGTCAGGCGATCCGGGTCAAAGGTAATCACGGACCCAGGCGAGCTGGGCCCCGATCTCCTGCAGTCGCTCGTCGAGCGGCTTGCCGTCTAGCTCGGCCACGCGGCAAGGGTACCCGCGTCGCGGGTCGACGCTCGCGTCGCCGTCAGGCGCCGTGGCAGCGCTTGTACTTCTTGCCCGACCCGCACCAACACGGGTCGTTGCGACCGATGTCCTTGTGCTCGTTCACTGCAGGTCCCTGCGCGAACGACGCCGGTTCGGGCGGAGCGGCCAGCGCTGTCGCGGCGCCTCCGGCAGCAGCGATGACATCGGCGCCCGCAGACGTCTCGTGTTCGTAGTGGAGTGAGCCCTCGCGGGTCTGCACTTGTTCGAGCGCGGGTTGCTCGACCTCCACCGTCACGTGGAACAGCGTGAAGACGACCTCATGACGGATCGTCTGACCGAGCTCCTCGAACATCGCGTGACCCTCGCCGCGGTACTCGACGAGCGGATCCTTCTGGGCGAACGCTCGGAGGTGGACGCCCTCGCGAAGGTAGTCCATCGCCTCGAGGTGCTCGCGCCAGCGCTGGTCGACCGTCTGGAGCATGATGAACCGCTCCACCTCGCGCGCAAGCTCGGCTCCGAGAGCCTGCTCACGCTCGTCGTAGGTCTCGAGCGCGTCGTCGACGAACTCCTCAGTCACCGCCTCGCGCTCGGTGACATTGATCTCCTCTCGCAGCTCCTCGACCGTGATGTCGGTGTCGTAGAGCGACTGCATGGCGGTCACGAGCCCGTCGAGGTCCCACTCCTCCGCGTATTCCGAGTCCGTGAACTGGGTCACCGTCGTCTCGACCGCCTCGCGGATCCACTCGCGCACCTCGTCCGAGAGATCCTCGCCCTCGAGGACGCGCCGCCGCTGCTCGTAGATGACCATGCGCTGCGTGTTCATGACGTCGTCGTACTTGAGGACGTTCTTGCGCGCGACGAAGTTCTGCTCCTCGACCTTCTTCTGGGCGTTCTCGATCTGGTTCGAGAGGATCTTCGCCTCCATGGGCTGGTCGTCCGGGATCTTGAAGCGGTTCATGATGTTGTAGATCCGGTCGCCGGCGAACAGGCGCACGAGGTCGTCCTGGCCCGAGAGGTAGAAGCGCGTCTCGCCGGGGTCGCCCTGACGCCCCGAGCGGCCGCGGAGCTGGTTGTCGATGCGTCGCGACTCGTGGCGCTCGGTGCCGAGCACGTAGAGCCCGCCGAGATCGACGACGCCCTCGCCGAGCTTGATGTCGACGCCGCGTCCGGCCATGTTCGTCGCGATCGTGACCGCGCCGCGCTGCCCTGCGTCCTTGATGATCTCGCCCTCGCGCTCGTGCTCCTTGGCGTTCAGGACGTTGTGCGTGATTCCCTTTCGCGTGAGCAGCTGCGAGAGATACTCCGACGTCTCGACCGCGATCGTGCCGACGAGGATCGGCTGGCCGATCTCGTACCGCTCGACGATGTCCTCGAGCACCGCTGCGAACTTCGCGTCCGGCGTCTTGAAGATGTAGTCGTTCTCGTCCAGGCGCGCGACCGGCTGGTTCGTCGGGATCTCGACGACGTGCAGGTTGTAGATCTCGACGAACTCCTTCTCCTCGGTCTTCGCCGTTCCGGTCATCCCGGCGAGCTTCTCGTAGAGGCGGAAGTAGTTCTGGAGCGTGATCGTCGCGAGCGTGACGTTCTCCTCGCGGATGCGGACGCCCTCCTTGGCCTCGATCGCCTGGTGGAGGCCCTCGCTCCAACGGCGCCCCTCCATGATGCGGCCCGTGAACTCGTCGACGATCTTGACCTCGCTGTCCTGCACGACGTAGTCGACGTCGCGCTTGTAGAGCGACTCGGCCTTGAGGGCCTGCATGAGATGGTTCACGAGGCTGACGTTGCGCGGGTCGTAGAGGTTCTCGATCCCGATCGCGCGCTCGATCTTCTCGATCGCGGCCTGCGCAGGCGACACCGTCTTGAACTTCTCGTCGTAGAGGTAATCGGCGCCCGAGAGCTCTGTCTCGTCGAGCCCCTTTGCCGTCTTCCGCGTAGCCGGCTCGCCTTCCAGATCCTTGATGACGCGCGCGAACTGGTAGTACGTCGCGGCGGCGGTCTCGGGCTCGCCCGAGATGATGAGCGGCGTTCGCGCCTCGTCGACGAGGATCGAGTCGACCTCGTCCACGATCGCGTAGGCGTGGCTGCGCTGGACGACGTTGTCGATCGACACGGCCATGTTGTCGCGCAGATAGTCGAAGCCGAACTCGGAGTTCGTCCCGTAGGTCACGTCGCATGCGTACGCGTCGCGACGATCGGTGAACGGCATCAGGTTCTGAATGAAGCCGACCGAGCTTCCGAGCATCTCGTATACGGGCTGCGTCCACTCGGCGTCGCGCTTGGCGAGGTAGTCGTTGACGGTGATGAGGTGGACGCCCTGGCCGGCGAGCCCGTTGAGGTAGAGCGGCTGCACGGCGACGAACGTCTTGCCCTCACCGGTCTTCATCTCCGCGATGTCGCCCTCGTGGAGGACGATCCCGCCCATCAGCTGGACGTCGAAGAGCCGGACGCCGATCGTGCGCCTGAACGCTTCACGAACCGCGGCATACGCCTCGAAGATCAGATCCTCGAGCGACTCGCCGTTCTCGAGGCGTTGCTTGAACTCACCCGTCTTGCCGCGGAGCTCGTCGTCCGACAGCTTCTCGAAGTCGGGCTCGAGCGTGCCGATGTAGGCCGCCTGCTCGGCGAGGCGCTTGAGCCGGCGCCCCTCGCCCATGCGGAGGACCTTCTCGAACTTCCCGAATGACGTCGTGGACACGGGCCTAGGGTACCGGCTGGTCTCGTCGATCGACTCGTGCCGCAGCGGTCACCAGACCGTTACTTCTCGTTCACCGGAGAGTCACCTGTCTCGCGGATAACGTCGCGCGATGGACGCCACCCAGCTCGACGCGATTCCGCTCTTCGCGGGGCTGACGCTCGATCAGCGAGCCTCCGTCGCCGGCTCGTGCGAGGAGCTCGCGGCCGAGGCGGGGTCGACGCTCGTTCAGGAAGGCGACTTCGGCTACGGCATGTTCGCGATCACATCCGGCATGGCCGACGTGATCATCGACGGAGCCGTCGTACGGACGCTCGGGCCGGGCGACATGTTCGGTGAGATCGCCGTGCTGTCGGGGGGGCGGCGCACCGCCACGGTGATCGCAGCGACGGACGATGACGCTAATCACGGTCCTGAACCGGGACCTGTGGCGTCTCGAGCGCGAGTCGCCCGAGATCGCCACCGCTCTGCGTGCGACGATCGCCGAGCGCCTCGGCACATCGGCCGCATAGCGGCGCGACCCGCCTAGAGCGCGAGCACGGAGAGCTCCCACAGATCCCCGCGCAGCCTGTGCGCGTGGGCGGCGTAGGCACCGTCAACACGCTCGCTGGCCAGACGCTCGAGCGCCGCCGCCCGCGTCGGCTCGGCCGGCAGGTCGTCGATCGTGAGCTCCAGCTCCGATCCGTTCCACGTCAGCTCGAGCTCGTCGCCGCGGGGCTCTGGCTCCAGCCGGCCGACCTCGATCCCCACCGCTCCTACCGCCCACACTTCCTGGCGCTTCACGGCGAGCGCACGATACGGCGTCGCGATGCTGTCGCCGAGGGCCGCCGCGAACGGCGCGGGATCCGCGCTGCCGTCTGACTCGAGCACGAACGTCCCGTCGTCGAGCGCAACGAACTCCACCTCGTCGCCCGGCGTGCCGTCACCGTCGGCCGTGGCGACGGCGTCCCACTCGCGCTGACGCTGAAGCCCCGTGATGCCGGCAGCGAGCCACTCACGACCCGGATCGAGTGGCATCACTACGCCGCCTCTTCCTCGCCAGTGCCAGCAGGATCGCTCTTGGGCTTGCGCGCGACCCGTCGCGGCTCCCGCACGCGCTTGTCGCGATAGCGCTCGATCTGCCGCTCGAGCTTGTCGACGAGCTGGTCGATCGCGGCCTCGTATGTCGTTGCCGACTCACGCGCGACGAGGTTCGGTCCCTTCGTGAACACGACACCCTCGGCCACGTGGTCCTCGCGAATCGACGGATTGCGCTCGCGCGAGAAGGTCACCTCGACGATCGTCCCTTCGTACAGCCGGCGCGAGAGCTTCGCGAGGCGCTTCTCGGCGTACGAGCGAACCGCGTCCGGGACGGTGCCGTGCTGGGCCTTGACCTGGAGCTGCATCTCTGGCGCTCCTTTCGGGATCGTGGCTGACGGTGACTCTCAATCTAACGGACGGCCCGCGCGAACGTGATCACCTCCACTTGGCTCGCTCCGGCCCGTCGGCACGCCGACGCGCAGGCGTCGACGGTCGCGCCGGACGTGTAGACGTCGTCGACAACGCAGACGCGTGGCGCGACCTCGGAGCGCGCGCCCACGCTTCCGCGCACGTTGCGGCGACGCTCGTCGAGGGAGAGCCCACGCTGGCGCGGCAGCGCGCGACGGCGTTCGAGGACGTCGACGACCGGCAGCGCCCAGTTCTGCCCGAGCTCGCTCGCAAGGCCGTGCGCGGGGACGTCGCCGCGCTGCCACGCCCGTTCCGGGTCGCCCGGAACGGGCACGAGGCCGTCGACCGCGGGGCGCAGAACCACGCTCGCAACGAGTGCGGCGGCGTCACGCAGCGAGCCGACGTCGCCCACGTTCCTTCCATGCACGAACGAGCGCCCGAGCACGCGCGTCGTACACGACCGCCGAGCGCGCCGAGGCGAACGCGAGCCGCCTTCCCGAGCACTCGGCACAGCGACGCACGGGCCACGGGCCGGGCGAACCACACCGCTCGCAGACAGGCGGCACGAGTCTCGTCAGCGATCCGCGACATGCGTCGCACAGCGCTCGTCCAGGCACTTCACAGACCGCACACCGCTCCGGCAGCAGCAGATCGAGCACCCGCACGCACCGACGGTACGCACGAAGGGTCAACGCCTTCGTGCCGAGTTCGCGTCAAGTCCGCTCGGCGTTACGTCAGAGCGGCGACGCTGCGACGAGCTCGCGCAAGTCGTCCTGCGCGCGCTCGAGATCGGCGGGGGTCTTGATCGGCGAGAAGCGACCGCGCGGGCCGCGACGCGGCACCTCGAGGTACTGCGCGGGCACGATCGCCGAAACCTCGTGATAGAGGCGCTCGAGCTGGACGGCGTCTCGCCCGGCGACCGCCTTGCGCACGTACAGCCAGGTGAGGTCGTAGTCGACGTCGAGCGCATCCATGTCGATGAGCGCCGAGTTCGTGTTGAAGACCGGCGCGTTGATCCTGCTCGAACGAGGGCGGGAAGCGCGGGCCCTCCACGAGCTGGAGCTTCCCGTCGACGCGCACCGGCGCCCCTCCCATGTCGCCCTCCTTGCGCGCGACCTCGCAGGTCAGCGGCCGCTGACCGAGGAGGTGCATACCGACGACGACCGGATCGACGCGCGCGCCGAGGTTGTCGACGTTGGACACCATCACGATCCGGACTCCCCGCTCGCGAAGGGCAGCGAGCGTCCCGGATCGGCGAAGTGCCTGAAAGAGGTCGCCGTGGCCAGGAGCGTAGAGCGACGCCTTCCCGCTCTCTTCACGAAAGACCTCGCCCGAGGTCTCGAGCCGGAGCGAGACGAACTGGTTGAACACGAGCGGCTCTCCGAGGTCGCGCTCGACGACGTGCGCGCGGATCGCCTCGTCGGTCGCGAAGCTCGTCATCAGCGCCACGGGAACCACGCACGCGAGCGCCTGCTCGAGTCTCGCGGTCTGCACGAGCTTCGCCTCGAGGAAGCTCTTGCCATCCACCGCCGTGAGGACCGCCTTGACGACACCGCCGAAACGCGTCGCCATGCCGCCGGCGAGGACGACCTGCGCGACCTCGCCCCGCTCGAGCGCCTCGAGCCCCGCGGCGCGTGCGCTCTCGTACCGCGCGTCGCCCGTTGCAGGCAGCTTCGTGATGTCGTCGTCGCGCGGCGGCTCGATCGAGCCCTGGACGAGGTTCGAGGCAGGGGAAAGCTCGCCCGCGGCGACCTGCGCGCGCAGGGACTCGAAGAGGGGCTCGTCGAACCCGAAGCGCTCGAGCACCGCCGCGGTCTCGCGATCGACGTCGATCACGATCCGCTGCGCAGAAGCGTGGGAAGCGAGGACCCGTACGGAGCGCGATGGACGCCCACCTCGGTGACGATCGCGGTGACGAGCTCGGCTGGAGTGACGTCGAACGCCGGGTTGCGCGCCGGAAAGCGTGGCGTGACCTCGTGCGGGTCGCGCTCCTCGATCGGAATGTCCGCGCCAGTCGCAGCGGCGGCATCGACCGTCGAGGTCGGTGCGACGACGTAGAACGGGAGATCGTGATGCGCCGCGGCGACAGCGAGCGCATACGTGCCGACCTTGTTCGCGACGTCGCCGTTGGCGGCGATCCGGTCCGCCCCGGTGAGCACCGCATCGACTTCGCCGGCCCGCATGAGCGACGCGGCTGCTCCGTCAACGATCACGGAGAACGGGATACCCAACGTCTCGAGCTCCCATGCGGTCAGGCGCTCACCCTGGAGGAGCGGCCGGGTCTCGTCGACCCAGACGTGCTCGACGAGCCCATCCTCCCACGCAGCGCGCACCGCGCCGAGCGCCGATCCATAGCCACCGGTGGCGAGCGCGCCCGTGTTGCAGTGCGTGAGGAGGCGCGCTCCGGCCGGCACGAGCGCGGCGGCGTGCTGACCCATCCGCCGACAGCGCGCGACCTCTACCTCGTGCAGTGCGCGCGCCCGCTCGGGAGTGGGATCGTCGCGCAGCTCGTCGAGCGCCCAGCGAAGGTTGACTGCAGTCGGACGGGAGGACACGAGCACCTCGTACGCCCTGTCCAGGTCCTCTCCGTGCTGAGCCGCCAAGGCGAGCCCGTAGCCCGCCGCGACACCGATCGCTGGAGCGCCCCGAACGGCGAGCGTGCGGATGGCGTCGGCGACGTCCGCCGCCGACGCGCACCGCAGCTCGACCTCCTCGTCCGGCAGACGCCGCTGGTCGAGCACGACCACGGCGTCGTCCTCGAGGCGAACGATGCTCTCTGGGCTCAGGTCCCTTCGTCCCACGAGGCGAGGTACCGCGCCTGCTCCTCCGTCAGCTGGTCGATGTCGATGCCCATCGTCGCGAGCTTGAGCCGCGCGATCTCGTCGTCGATGTCCTTCGGCACGTCGTAGACCTTGCGCTCGAGCGTCGCCGCGTTCTGGATGACCCACTCGGCGGACAGCGCCTGGTTCGCGAACGACATGTCCATGACGAGCGCGGGGTGACCCTCTGCTGCAGCAAGATTCACGAGCCGCCCCTCACCGATGAGATAGATCCGCCGGCCGTCCGCCATCGTGAACTCGTCGACGTACGCCCGCGCCTCACGTGTCTCGACCGCGAGGTCGCGCAGCGCGCCGATCTCGATCTCGACGTTGAAGTGACCGGTGTTGGCGAGGATCGCGCCATCCTTCATCCGCTCCATGTGTGAGCGCGTGATCACGTTCTTGTCGCCGGTGGCGGTGCAGAAGAGGTCGCCGACAGCGGCAGCGACGTCCATGGTGAGGACCTCGTAGCCCTCCATCGTCGCCTCGAGCGCGCGCATCGGATCGACCTCGGTGACGATGACGTGTGACCCCATTCCACGAGCCCGCATCGCCACGCCACGTCCGGTCCAGCCATAGCCGGCGACGACGAAGCGCTTGCCGGCGAGCAGGACGTTGGTCGCGCGGATGATCCCGTCGATCGTCGACTGGCCGGTCCCGTAGCGGTTGTCGAAGAGGTGCTTCGTGCGCGCCTCGTTGACAGCGATCACCGGGAAAGCCGAGCTTGCCGTCGCGCTCGAGAGCCTTGAGCCGGATCACGCCAGTGGTCGTCTCCTCCGTGCCGGCGATCACGTCGCCGAGCTGCTCGCGGCGGGCCGAGTGGAGCACGCCGATCACGTCGGCGCCGTCGTCCATCGTCAGGTGCGGACGGTGATCGACCGCGGCCTCGATGTGGCGGTAGTACGTGTCGTTGTCCTCTCCCTTGATCGCGAACACGCCGACGCCGTACTCGTCGACGAGGGCAGCCGCGACGTCGTCCTGCGTCGAGAGCGGGTTGGACGCGCAGAGCACGACATCGGCGCCGCCCGCCGACAGCGTGCGGGCGAGGTTCGCCGTCTCGGTCGTCACGTGCAGACACGCGGAGATGCGGTGCCCGGCGAGCGGCTGCTCGCGCTCGAAGCGCTCGCGGATCGCCGCGAGCACCGGCATCTGCCGGTCGGCCCACGCAATCCGCCGCACGCCTTCGGGGGCGAGCGCCAGATCCTTCACGTCGTATCGCTGTGTGGTTGCCATGGATCCTCTCTTCGGGTGTGGTCGGTTGGTGAAATCTCAGGCCGCGTCGGTGACGAGCAGTCGCTCGTGCTTGCGCTGCTCCCATTCGACCCAGGCGGGATTGGGCTGCTCGGGCTCGGGGACGGTCGTCCCGGCCAGCCAGGTCTCGACGGCGGCGCGCAGCGCAGGCTCACGTCGCAGGCGAAGTGCGAACTCGAGCTCGGCCAGCTCGACGCCGAAGCGGGCGCGCAGCTCGCTCAGCGCATTCAGCTGGTTGAGCTCGCGGATGCCGTAGCGGCGGTAGCCGGCGTCGCTGCGACCGGGCACGACGAGCCCCACCTGCTCCAGGTAGCGGAGCATGCGCGGCGACCAGCCCGAGCGCCGGCTCGTCTCTCCGATCGTCATCCACGGCCGCATCGCGGCATACCTTATCAGAGTCGTGTCAAGGTTCTGACGTGCCCGCGCGCCCGTAGCGGTCCTCGAGGCGCACGACATCGGTGAGCTGCGGCGTTGAGACCTCGATGACGAGTGTGTCCTCGACCGCGGTGACGCGGTGAACCGTTCGCGGCCGGAAGCGGAACGCATCGCCTGCGGCGATCTCGAACGTCTCGAGCTCATCCCCCACATCACCGAGCTCGAGCGTGGCGCGACCCTCCTGCACGAGCCACGACTCGTCCTTGACCTCGTGGTACTGCAGGCTCAGCGACTCGCCCGCGCGAACGAACAGGAGCTTGCCGACGTAGTCCTCGGCCTCAGCCCAGACGAGCTCCCAGCCCCACGGCTTCTCGACCTTGCGCGGCGTCGCCGAGTAGCGGCTCACGAGAAGCGCAGCGCCTCGTCGGGAATGTGCTGTCCCGCACCGACGCGGAGGCCGTGATCGAGCACGTTGCGCGCGCCGACCACTGCGCCCGGCCCGACGACCGCGAGATTGTGCAGCTCGCAGCCCGCGCCGATCTCGGCGTCGGCGCCGACGAGGGAGCCGACGACGCTGGCGTCGGCGCCGACACTCGTGCGAGCGCCCACGACGGCGTTCTCCACGACCCCGCCGGCTGCGAGCGTTGCACCCGCTCCGAGCACGGCGAGGCTCCCGAGACGCGCGCCCTCCTCGACGACTGCGCCCGGGCCGACGTACACGGGTGGAACGAGCTTGGCGCGGGGATGAACATCCGCAGCCGGGTCGACGAGCGTGAAGTCGGTGCCGAGGGCATCGCCGACCTCCGTCTGGAAGATGCGCTCGAGCACGTCGCGGTGCGCCTGGAGATAGGACTCCGGTGTGCCGACGTCGAGCCAGTACCCGGGAAGCGCGATGCCGAAGACGGAGCCATGTTCGGCGAGCCGCGGGAAGACCTCGCGCTCGATCGAGACGGAGCGACCCGGCGGGACGAGATCGAGCACCTCGGGCTCGAGCACGTAGAGGCCGGCGTTGATCAGGTCGGTGTCGATCTCGTCGGGCCGCGGCTTCTCGAGGAACGTCTCGACACGTCCGTCCGCGGCGGTGCGAACGAGCCCGTATCGGCTCGGGTCGGCGACCGGCGTGAGCAGGATCGTCGCCTTGGCGCCGGTCGAGCGATGGAACGCCACCAGCTCGCCGAGGTCGGCCTCGCGCAGCGAGTCGCCGTTGAGCGCGAAGAAGCTCTCGTCGAGCTCGCGCCCGGCGAAGCCGATCGCTCCCCCGGTGCCGAGCGGCTCGTCCTCGACCGCGTAGTCGAGCGACAGGCCGTCGTGGTGGGTGCCGAAGCCCGCCTCGATCTGATCCGGCAGGTACCCGCACGAGATGACGGCATGCTCGACGCCGTGCCGCGCGAGATGCTCGAACGTGTAGGCGAGGAGCGGCCGGTCGACGATCGGCAGCATGTCCTTGCGCGTGCGATCGGTGAGCGGTCGGAGCCTCGTGCCCTGCCCTCCACGAGGATCGACCGCCGGGAAGGCTCATGACGACGCGGGCGCCCGATGCCTTCGTAGGTGAAACCGAGCGAGCGCATCTCGTCGGGATCCAGCAGGTTGCGCCCGTCCACGATCACCGCGCTTCGCATGCGCTCGGCCGCCGCGGCCCAGTCGAGCTCGCGCAGCTCGGGCCATTCGGTGACGACCACCGCAGCGTCTGCGCCGTCGAGCGCATCGAGTGCCGTCTTCGCGATCTCGACACCGTGCAGGTGCGCCTCGCCGTTCGCAACCGGGTCCCATGCCGTGACGTCCGCCCCCTCGGAGAGGAGCCGGCCCGCGAGGACGAGGCTCGGCGCCTCACGCATGTCGTCGGTGCCCGGCTTGAACGCGAGCCCGAGGAGCGCGATCCGCTTCCCACGGAGCGGTCCGAGCCGCCGCTCGAGCTTCCCGATGACGCGTCGCTTCTGCAGCTCGTTCACCTCGATGACCGCGTTCAGGAGTTGGAAGTTGTAGCCCGAGTTCGCCGCGAGCTGCTTGAGCGCGAGCGAGTCCTTCGGGAAGCAGGAGCCGCCGTACCCGATTCCGGCGCGGAGGAACGACGGGCCGATCCGGCGATCGAGGCCGACGGCCTCGGCAACGGCGACGACGTCCGCTCCAGTCGCTTCGCAGACGTTGGCGATCTCGTTGATGAAGCTGACGCGCGTCATCAGGGCGGCATTCGACGCGAGCTTGACCATCTCCGCGGACGCGACGTCGGTGCGCACGATCTGCGCGTCGATGCCCTCGTGGAGCGCGGCGACGACGTCCGCGTCGGCCTCGTCGAACGCGCCGATCACGACGCGATCGGGCTGCATGAAGTCACGGACCGCCGTGCCTTCGGCCGTGAATTCCGGATTCGAGGCGTAGCCGACGTTTGCGAGCCCCCGGTCGTCGAGCCGGTGGCGGACGGCGCGGCCTGTCCCGACCGGAACGGTGCTCTTCATCGCGAGGACGATCCGGCGGTCGACCTGAGGCAACTCGTCCACGACCGTCCAGACGTCCGAGAGATCGGCGTCGCCCGAGTACGTCGGCGGCGTTCCGACCGCGATGTAGACGACGTCCGCGTTCGCGACCGCCTCGCCGACGTCGGTCGTGAAGCTCAGGCGCTCGCGGTTCGACGCGAGAAGCTCCACGAGCCCGGGCTCGTGGATCGGAACCCGGCCGTCGTCGAAGCGCGTCGATCTTCGCTTCGACGATGTCGCGCACGACGACCTCGTGCCCGAGCTCCGCGAAGCAGGCGCCCGTGACGAGACCGACGTAGCCCGCGCCGAAGACGGCGACGCGCACGTGCTAGGTCCTCTTCACGGAGCCGAGCGGCTTCAGGCCCTTGGCGATCGCGATCATCGTCTCGTTCGAGAGCCGATCGAGGAGCGTGTTGACCACCCAGTAGCGGGCGTTGGGCGTTCGCAGGACGACCATGTGGAGCTTGGGGCCGTTGTAGTAGAGGTCGTAGATACGCCCACCGATACGGCGCGTAAGGCTCTTGTCCGCGAGCACCGGAGCGTCGTCCCAGTCCGTCATCTGCACGCCCCAGTACTCGTTCGACCCCATGTGATAGACGAGTCGCATCGCCTTGTGCTTCTTGCCCGGGTCGATCCAGTAGAGCCGCGCCGGCATCGCCGAGTCCGTCCACGAGCTGCGCTCGATGACGGTCGGCACCATGAGCGGGAACGACACCCGCTCGCGCCGCGCGCGCAGCTCGTCGATCGACGCGTTCGGGGCGTACGAGACATTCGGGCGCTCCCGCTTCGGCGTCTGGTCGATCGGCGCCGAGGCGAGGCTGCCGTGGAACGTCTGGCCGACCACGACCGTCAGCATCGCGCCGTTCGCGAGCTGCGAGATCTTGCGAGGGAGCGGCTCGAGCTCGGCCGACGCGAAGAGGTTCGCAACCTTCTTCGCAGCCTCTGAGGCGCCGCGCCGCGACTTGTCGTAGTAGACCTTGGTGCGGAAGTAGTCGAAGGACGGCGCGTTCGCCGGAAGGCCGTTCGGCGGCGTCAGGATCTGGTACGAGCGCTGATCCAGCAGGTAGCCGGCAGTCGACGCCGAGCCGGAGACGCCGTTGCCGTTCAGCACGGTGATCGTCGTCGCGCTCGGCGCCGGCGTGCGCCGCTTGACCTTCTCGCCCAAGGCCACGGCGGTCGCGTTCTCGGACGACGCGACATCCGGGTGCGTGAAGGTCGTGACCGCCTTCGTGATGTTCTCCGAGTCGGTGGTCAGATCCGCGAAACCCTCGAGACCCTCGATGCGCGTCTGGAACACACGCCCCTTCGGAAGTCCGTACGCGAACAACGCGTACGAGAGCACGGTGCGGCCGTCCACGTCGACGCCTCCGCCCTGCGCCACCTCGACGTTGTGGGTGATCGCATTGACGACCTTCGGCAGCGCGGTCGGCGCGAAGCTCTCCTGGATCTGGCCCTTGAGCGCCTTCACGAACTGCTGCTGCCGCGCGACGCGATAGAGATCGGAGTCGGTGTGGCGGAAGCGCACGTAGTCGAGCGTTTGCCGGCCGGTGAGCTGCTGGTAGCCGGGACGCAGGTTGATCGTCGCGTAGCCCGACGGCCCGCTGTGATCGTTGAAGTAGCGGCGATCCACGTCGATCCAGGCGCCGTCGAGCCGGTCGACGATCTGCCGGAAACCTCGGAAGTTGACCGTGATCAGGTAGTTGATCTGCACGCCCGTGAGCCCGCGGACCGTCTGGAGCGAGCCCTGCGGGCCGCAGTACGAGTACGCCGCGTTGATCTTGTCGAAGAACGGCGTCTTGCCGGGGCAGCGAATCTCGACGCGCATGTCACGTGGGAAGGAGAGGAGCGAGATCGAGTCGGACGCCGGATCGGCGCGGAGGAGCATGAGCGTGTCGGAGCGACCCGAGGTGCTCGGGCCATCCCCCTTGCGGTGGTCGTAGCCGATCACGAGGGCAACGGCGGGCTGCCCTGGGAGCGCGACGCTGAGCTGGCGGGCCGCACGGCGCACTTCCGGCGTCTTGGCCGCGACGGCGGCGACGGACTCATGGAAGTAGAGATAGGCGCCACCGGCGGTTCCCGTCGCGACGACGAGGCATGCAATTCCGAGCCACATTGCGATCCGGCCGACGAGCGCTGCGCGGGACCGCGACGAGCGCTCCGGCTGCCGGTAGAGGGTCACGGGTGAGGTGGAGCCCGGCGGGAGCACCGCCTTCCCGTTTCCGTTCGGAGCGGCTCCGCGCCCCAGTCCTCGTTTCAGGGTGGTTCGCATGAAAAAAGTCCGGTGTACGACGACGAGCGCCTCGACGGGCGCCCGCCGGCGGAGGATAGCTCAGCGACAGGCCGTGATTCGCTCTGCCAGCCCCCGATCCCTACGAATCGCTGCGAAGACGTAACGCGCTTCTCAACGGAGCGAGGTAGCGACGGGAGCGGCGAGAGCAGCCAGCGCGTCGCCCAGGAACGCGACCTCGTCGGGGGTGCCGGCGGTGATGCGGAGTGCGTCGGGAGCGCCGAACGAGCGGAGCGGCCGGACGATGACGCCTTGCCGGAGGAGCGCATCGTTCAGTCCCTCGGCGTCGCTGACGCGGACGAACGCGAAGTTCGCGACGGCCGGGCCGGCGGGCTCGAGGGAATGCTCCCGGAGAACCTCCAGCATCAACGCCATCGCGTCGCGATTCAGCGAACGACGGCGGGCGATCTCGGCCTCGTCCCGCAGGCTCGCGATCGCGGCCTCCTGCCCTGCCGATGTGACGTCGAATGCGCGCCGCACCTTGCCGACGGCCGTGATCACGTCGGCCGGCCCGACGCCGTAGCCGACTCGCAGGCCCGCGAGGCCGAAGATCTTCGAGAAGGTGCGGAGGACGAGAACGCGGTGGCCGCGCTGGAAGTACTCCGCAACCGCATCGGGGTAGTTGGGGTCGGCGACGTACTCGAGGTACGCCTGGTCGACGACCGTCAGGACGTGCGCGGGGACCTGCTCGAAGTACGCGTCGAGCTCCGCACGGCTGTTCGTCGTCCCCGTCGGATTGTTTGGGGCGGCGATGAAGACGAGCTTCGTGCGGGGCGTGATCGCAGCCAGCATCGCGTCGAGGTCGATCCGCTCGTCGCGCAAGGGCACGCGCACCGGGACGCCGCCGAGCTTCAGCGGATCGAGCACGTAGCTCGGAAACGACGGCCACGCGGTGACGACTTCGTCACCAGCGTCGACCGTCGCCATACAGATGAACCCGACGACGGCATCGGCACCGGCGCAGACGGTGACGCTCTCGAACCCGACGTCGTGCCGCTCGGCGAGCGCAGTACGCAGACGCCACGCGCCACCGTCGGGGTAGCGGTTCAGCTCGAGCGTCGCTCGGGCGATCGCCTCCTGCGCGGCCGGGAACGGCCCGTACGGCCCCTCGTTGGACGCGAGCTTGACGACGCGCTCGAGGCCGAGTTCGCGCTGGACCTCCTCGACCGGCTTGCCCGGCTCGTACGGGACAAGCCCGTCGAGCGCGGGGCGGATCAGCGGCGTGTCGTCGGCAGCCTGACCCGGGCTCACGTGGCCGGGGCGGGCTCCGGGGCTGTCACGTACTCGCCGACGATCTCGGCGTCGCTCTCGAAGGCTCGAAGCGGCCTCAGCGGCGTCTCCCGAGCGGTGCCGGAGCGCGATGGCCAGCACGCCTGCGAGGACACCGGCCGAGACGAGCCCGAGCCCGACGTATGCCGCGATCCTTCAGACCGCTCCGGCGCGCGGCGAACGCTTCTTGTCGATCGCGCGCTGCATCGCCTTCAGCGTCATGTAGCCGACGGCGCGTTCGTCCTCGTTGTAGATGCTTCATGTCCGCAGGGTAACCGACTGCCGAGGACGGCAAACGTCTACCTGCCGCCGAGGCGGCAGGTGGATCGGCCGACCCAGCGCCACGAGCCCCGCTTCCTTGAGGCCCTCGGAGAGCGTCGGGTGCGGCGCCATCCCGTCCGCGACGGTCTCGACCGTCGCCTCGGCGTCGAGCGCGACGACGGCGGCTTCGATCAGATCGGTGGCGTGCGAGCCGACGATGACGACGCCGACGAGCTCGCCGTACGTCGTCTCGTGGATCGACTTCACCCAGCCAGCCGTCTCGCCCGACATGACCGCGCGTGCGTTCGCGACCCACGGAAACCTCCCTACCGCGATCGACTCGGCGCCGTAGCGCTCGACCGCCTGCGCTTCGGTGAGCCCGACGCCGGCGATCTCCGGATCCGTGTAGATCGGACGCGGAACCGCGGGGTTCTCGGGCATCTCCGCGTCGTGTCCGGTGGCGTTCTCCGCGGCGATCTCGCCCTCGCGGAACCCCGTGTGCGCGAGCTGCCAGTAACCCGCGACGTCACCAGCCGCATAGATGTGAGGCGCCGAGGTGCGCCGATGTCCGTCCGTCCCGACGCCTGTCCGCGCATCGAACGTCACGCCGGCAGCTTCGAGACCGATCCCGTCGACGAGCGGCGCTCGCCCGACGGAGACGAGCATGAGATCGCACTCGACCGTCTCGCCCTCGCCGAAATGCACGACGAGCCCGGCTCCGGTGTCCTCGACCTTCGTGCACTGCTTGCCGAGATGGACGACGATGCCGCGCCGCGCGAACGACTTGCGAAGCTCACTCGTCGCGTCCGAATCCTCCTGCGGGATGAGCGCCTCGAGCATCTCGATCATCGTCACCTCGGTGCCGAAGCGCTCGAAGATCGAGGCGAACTCGCAGCCGATGATCCCGCCGCCGAGAACGACGAGGCGCCTCGGTACCTCGGTCTGGGCGAGCAGACCGGTCGAGTCCACGCAGCGAGGCGACTCGAGACCTGGGATCGGCGGCATGATCGGCTGCGATCCCGTTGCGATGATCGCGCTCTTGAAACTGAGGCCGATCTCACCCTTGTCGAAGGCGAAGGAGCGCGCATCCTCGAAGCGGGCGCTGCCCTGAAACCAGGTCACATTGTTGGCCTTGAAGAGCGAGGCCACGCCGCCGGTCATCTGCTTGACGACCTGTGCCTTCCACTCGTTCGCCTGCGGCGAAGTCGAGCTCGGGCTCGCCGCCGACGACGCCGAGCTTCGGGTTCACCTCACGCGCCGCATGGAGCGCGTGCGCGGTCGACACCCAGGCCTTCGTCGGAATGCAACCAACGCGGAGGCACGTCCCGCCGAGCTCTGCCTCTCGCTCGACGCAGGCGACGCGCGCGCCGAGCTGCGCCGCCCGGATCGCCGCCGTGTAGCCCGCAGGGCCCCCGCCGAGGACGGCTACGTCGAATTCCACGCCCGCGATCCTAGCGGCGGGGCGTCACAGCTCTCGCCGCATCGTGAGGCTGTAGTCGTCCCCACCGCCCACGCGCGCGAAGCCGTGCTCCTCGTAGAAGGCCACGAGGGCGGCGTTGCCCCGCTCGACGCTGAGGCTCAGTGCGTGATACCCGTCGTCGCGCGCCCGGTCGCAGAGCGCTCCGATGAGCGCCTCGCCGATCCCGCGACCCCGTCTGCTCGGGACGACCGCGATCGCGAGCTCCGGCGTCTCCTCGTCGACGAACCCGTAGCCGGGCAGATCGCGCCGGAACAGCCGGTACCACGCGGCGCCCACCGGAAAGGCGTCGTCGACCGCGATGAGAACCGTGTCCCCGGGCCGCCCCCACCCCTTGACGTAGCGCGCCGCCGGCCCAGGCCCGTCGCCGGGATTGCGCTCGCGCCAGTAGTACGCGTGGTGGAGCATGTCGCGGAGGAACCTGACGTCCTGCCGACCGCCCCGCCGGATGACCATGGACGGAGGCTACAACGCGAGCGCTGGCGCTTCGACGTACGCCTTGACGTCGCGCAGGAATTCAGCGCCTTCCGACCCGTCGATCGCCCTGTGGTCGCACGTGAGGGTCATCGTCATGGTCGGAACGATGGCGAGGTCGCCGTCGATGACGGTCGCGCGCTCCTCGATCGAGCCGACCGCGAGGATCGCGACCTGCGGCGGATTGAGGACTGCGACGAACTGCTCGATGCCATACATCCCGAGGTTCGAGATGGTGAACGTCCCGCCCTCGAGATCGGGCAGCTTGAGCTTCCCATCGCGTGCGCGCGACACGATGTCCGCGCGGTCCGCGGCGATCTGCTGGACGGACTTCCTGTCGGCGTCGCGGATGACCGGCACGACGAGCCCGCTCGGCGCCGCGACTGCGAGGCCGACGTTTGCCGCAGCGAAGCGGTGGAGCTTCCCGTCGACGAAGTTCGCGTTGACGGGACGATGGCGCACGAGCGCCGACGCGACGATGCGCGTGAGCACGTCGGAGACGGTCGGCTTCGTCTCACCCTCGCGGAGCAGCTCGACCATGCGCTCGCGCGTTGCGACGAGCTCGGTCGCATCCGCGGTGACGGTGAGCTGGAAGACCGGCGCCTGCCACGCCTCCGTCAGACGGCGAGCGATCGTCTTGCGCGTGGACGTGAGCTCGACGATCTCGACGTCGGTGGAGGCCGGAGCGCCGGCCGCAGCCGCCGCCGGCCGGGCCGCGGCGTTCTCGACGTCCTCGGCGATGACGCGGCCTTCTGGCCCCGTGCCGGCGATCTGCCCGATGTCGACGCCTCGCTCGCGCGCGATCCGCCGCGCGAGCGGGCTCGCCTTCACGTGCTCGCCGGGCGCACGCGGCGTGGCAGAGGGCTGAGGCGAGTCATCCACCGCGACCCCGCTCGCAGGCGCCGCATCGGTCGGCGGTGAAGGAGCCGGCGTCTCGCTCGCCGGCGGCGCCGCGGTCGCCGCCGGGCGCGTCGCCGTTCCCTCCCTGCGAACCGGCAAGCAGAGCGGCGACGTCCTCGTCCTGTGCGCCGATGATCGCCACCGTCGTCCCGACATCCACTTCGCCGTCGGCGATCACGATCTTGAGGAGGACGCCGTCGGACTCCGCCTCGACCTCCTGCGTCACCTTGTCCGTGTCGAGCTCGTAGAGCGGCTCGCCCTTCGAGACCGCCTCACCCTCGGTCTTGAGCCAGCGGACGATCGTCCCCGACTCCATGCCCTGGCCCAGACGCGGGAGCTTGACCTCGGTCGCCATGGCTAGCTTCGTGCCACCGTCCGGCGGATCGCGTCGAGAACGTCGTCGGCGTGCGGGACGGCCCACTGCTCCATCCCGGGCGCGAACGCGAGCGGTGCGAACGCAGCGCCGACGCGCTCGATCGGAGCATCGAGCCAGTCGAAGGCACCGTGCTGGATCACGGCCGCGAGCTCGGCTCCGAAGCCACCGCGTGTCACCGCCTCGTGCGCGGTCACGCAGCGTGTGGTCTTGCGTACAGAGCCGACGATCGTCTCCTCGTCGAGCGGGAGCAGCGTGCGGGGATCGACGACCTCGACCGAGATCCCCTCCTTCTCCGCTTCCTCCGCCGCGGTCAGCGCCTCGTGCACGAGCCGCCCGGTCGCGACGACGGTCACGTCCTCGCCCTCTCGGTGAATCCTGGCCTTGCCGAGCGGGATCGGCTCCAGCTCCTCCGGCACCTCGCCCTTGATCGGGTACAGCGTGCGGTGCTCGAAGAAGACAACCGGGTTGTCGTCGTAGATCGCCGACCAGAGAAGCCCGCGGACGTCCTCCGGCGTCGACGCGAACACGACCTTGAGGCCCGGCACGTGGACGAACCAGGCCTCGAGCTGCTGCGCGTGCTGCGCACCGGGAGACCAGCCTGCACCACCCTGCGTTCGAATCGTCAGCGGCACCTTCACCTGGCCGCCCGACATCGTCCGATGCTTCGCCGCCTGGTTCACGAGCTGCTCCATCGAGATCGTGAGGAAGTCCTCGTACATGATCTCGACGATCGGGCGCATCCCCTGGATCGCGGCGCCGATCCCGCTGCCGACGATGGCCATCTCCGAGATCGGCGTGTTGCGGACGCGACCCGGGCCGAACTCGTCGAGCAGCCCTTGCGTGACCGCCATCGAGCCCCCCATCTCGGCGATGTCCTCGCCCATGATGAAGACGCGCTCGTCCTCACGCAGCGCCTTGCCGAGCGCATCGCGGACGGCCTCCCTGTAGGTCAGCTCAGGCATAGACGTACTTGAGCGCGTCCTCGGGTGCCGGGTCCGTTCCGGCTTTCGCGAACTCGACGGCGGCCTCGACCTCGGCGGTCACCTCGGCGTCGATCGCGGCGAAGTCGTCGTCTGCGAGCTCGAGGCGCGCGCCGAGAAGCCGGATCGGGTCCTTCGTCTCGCGCTCCTCCTTCAGGGCGTCCTTGTCGCGATAGACCTGCGGATCGCCGACGAAGTGCCCCGTGAGCCGGTGCGTGCGCAGGTGCAGGAGAACGGGGCCCTTCCCGGCGAGCGCGTACTCACGCGCCGCGAGCGCGGCAAGGTAGACAGCCTCGACGTCCTGGCCGTCGGCCTCGATGAGCTTCATGCCGAACGCTGCCGCGCGCTTGCCGAGCTCGTCGACAGGCAGCGGAAGCTGCTGGCTCGCCGGCGTCGACTCGGCCCAGCCGTTGTTCTCGAGGACGAAGACCGCGGGCACTCGCCAGAGCTGCGCGAGGTTCAGCGACTCGTGGAAGGAGCCCGTGTTGGTCGCCCCGTCGCCGAAGAACGCGACGGCGACGCGCTTCTCACCGCGCATCTGGAACGCGAGAGCCGCTCCGACGATGCCCGGAAGACCGCCGCCCACGACGGCGTTCGCGCCTAGATTTCCGACCTCGAGGTCGTAGAGGTGCATCGAGCCGCCGTAGCCCCCGCTGCAGCCTTCGACCTTGCCGTACAGCTCGGCCATGATGCGCTCCACCGGAGTCCCCTTCGCGATCGCGTGTCCGTGCGCTCGATGCGTCGAGGCGATCACGTCCTCCTTCGCAAGAGCAGCGCAAACGCCAGTCGCCGTGGCCTCCTGGCCGATCGCGACATGGAGGAAACCGGGCAGCTCGCCGGCGCGGAAGCGGTCCTCGACCTTCTCCTCGAACCGGCGGATCAGGAGCATCTCGCGGAAGAAACCGCGCAGGACTTCCTGGGAGACGCCTCTCCCCCCGGACTCGGCTCGCTCCTCGACGGTCGCCATCGAGCGGCCATTATGCTGATCTGCCGATGCGAGCCGCCGATCAGTGGACGCAGATCGAGAAGACGCTCGACCCCGATTGGTCCGAGGCCCAGCTCTCGTTCACACCCGAAGGATCCATGGCCGATGCCGCTGCGGTTCTCGGCCCGCTCCAACCGGGCAAACTCGGTGACCACCTTCGGCTGCACATCACGCGCTCCGGAGGAGGCGTGGAGCGTGCACGCAACATCTTCCGGCGCCTCGACGGCCGGCGCATCTGGGGAACGCTGGCGCTCGTCGGCGTCATCGGCGACGTGGCGCCTGCAGCTGCGAGGCCGGCGCGTGCGCCAGCACAGCCTCTCGCCGACGCCTGGGACGGGGCGTTGTCGCAGCTTCCTCCGGACTGGAGCGACCTGCTGTGCGACCTGGAGCTCGATTCGACCGACCACGTCCCGCGCGCGGCGCTCCTCGGCGCGCCGCTCAACCCATCGCGCGTACCCGGCGAGACCGCGCTGCGCTTCCGCGCATCGGGAAAGCAGGGATACGGCGTCTCACCGGTCATGGCGCGCCGGTGCTTCGAGCGCATGGACGCAGAGGGCATCACCGGCTCCCTCAACGTTCTCTACGACCTCTCCGACACGGGGAACGCCGTGACGCAAGGCCCGGTCTGGCGTCTGGCGGGACGTTCCGTATAGGACAAACCGATTGGCCGCCGACCGCGAAGAGTCGTTCAGGTCAACAGATCGGGAGGTTCGATGAAGAAGCGAACACTGGGAGTGGGAGCGGTCGTCGTCGCGTTGTTCGTGATGGGTGTGTGGTCGGGCATCGGCAGCGCTCGCTGGCTCGGTCCCGACAGCGACGCAATCGCGTTGACGGCAGCCCTTGCGCCGGGCAAGGAAGTCCCGAAGCCATCGGGCGCGAAGGCAGGCGCCGGAGGCACCTTCGCAGCGGGGCTGACGAGAAAGGCAGCGGGCGGCACGCTCGCTTGGCGCCTCACTTTCCACGGGCTGACCGGCAAGGCCATCGCGGCCCACATCCACATGGGGAAGGCCGGAAAGGCCGGACCGATCGCGGTCGCACTGTGCGGCCCGTGTCGTTCCGGGCAGCGCGGCACCGCGAAGGTCAACGCACGCACCGTCACGGCCCTGCTTGGAGGGCTCGCCTATGTCAACGTGCACACGCCGAAGAACGCAGCCGGCGAGATAAGGGGACAGGTCCGGAAGGGCGGAAAGGCCGTCGGCCCGCCGACGACCACTGGCACGACCACGACGACGAGCACCTACGCCCCGCCCCCGTATCCGTAACCCGCTCGGTGTCCGCAGCCGGCCGCTTCAGGCGGCCGGCTGCTCAGACTGCCGCCTCACGAACGGAGCTCGGCCCCGAAGTGCTCCGCGAGCGCGGCGACGATGCGACTTCGAAGTGTCGTCGCCTCGTCCTCGGTGAGCGTCCGCTCGGGCGACTGGAACGCGAGATGGATCGCGACCGACTTGCGCCCGGCGCCGACCTGGTCGCCGCGATAGACGTCGAACACGCGAGCCTCGCGTAGGAGTTCGCCGGCGGCCTCTCGCGCTGCTTCGACGAGCGCGCCGACCTCGACGTCTTCGTCCACGGCCACCGCGATGTCCTGCAGCGTCGCCGGGTACGTGAGGACGTCCTCGTAGACGACCCGCTCCGGAACGGCCGCGAAGAGCGTCTCGAGGTCGAGCTCGAACGCCCCCCACGTGCCCTCGATGAGCGTCGGGTGCAGCTCGCCGAACCACCCTGCATCCGTCTCGCGCCGCCTTCCCTGGGTGGAGCAGTCCGTGTCGTGCAGCGCGCGACGCGGAGCTCGAGCCCGAGCGCGGCGTAGAGCGTCTCGAGAACGCCCTTGACGACCTCGTATCCACCTGCGACGACGCCTGCGACACGCCAGTGCTCGTCGGGCAGCTGCTCTCCCGAGGGGAGGTAGACGCGCGCGATCTCGAACAGCGCGACGTCGTCGGAGCCGGCGTCGACACCCGTGCGCGCGGCTTCGACGAGACCCGGCACGATGGTGGTCCGGAGGATGGCCTGCTCCGAGGTCATAGGACTCGGGAGCCGGATTGCCTCGGGGCTCGGATCGGACGCGACGAGGCTCCACGTGTATGCCTCGGAGAGGCCGGCCCCGACCAGCGTGTCCTCGACGACGCGGCGCAGACGCTGCTCCTTCGTGAGGCGGCCACGGACGTGGCGCCGCAGCGGCATCGTGAGCGGGACGCGGTCGAGAAGAGGCCTCGCGACCTCCTCGATGACGTCGATCTCGCGGGTGACGTCGCGCGCGCGCCAGGTCGGCACGGTCACGTCCCATTCGTCGGAGACCTCGAAGCCGAGCCCGAGCAACGTCGCGCGCTGCTCCTCGGGAGGGACGTCGAGGCCAATCACTCGCGACGCACGCTCCGGACGCAGACGAACGACAGGGCGCTCCGGCAGCCCGTCGTGCACATCGGCGTGACCCGTCATTCGCGCTCCGGCGAGGTCGACGAGCATCCGGCTGGCGAGGACCGCAGCAGGCTCCGCGAGATGCGGATCGACGCCCTTCTCCCACCGGTTCGATCCCGCGGTGCGGAGCGCGAGCCGCTCCGATGAGCGAAGGATCCCGAGCGGCTCGAAGTTGGCAGCCTCGAGGAGCACCTCGCTGGTCTGCTCGGTGACCTCGCTCTCCTCGCCGCCCATGATCGCCGCGAGCGCGACCGCGCGCTCGCCGTCCGTGATCAACAGATCGTCCGCCGCGAGGTGGCGAAGCGTCCCGTCGAGCGTGCGCAGCTCCTCGCCCGCGCGTGCGTGCCGCACGACGATCCGGCCGCCGGCCAGCTTGGTGCGGTCGAACGCGTGCAGCGGGCTCCCCCAGACGTGCATGACGTAGTTCGTCACGTCGACGACGTTCGAGATGGAGCGCATGTCGGCGAGGAAGAGCCGCGACCGCAGCCACTGCGGTGACGGTCCGATCGCGACGTCGCGGAACACGCGGCCGATGTAGCGGGGACACGCGGCGAAGTCCTCGATCGCGATGTCGACCTCCTCCGCGTCCACGATCTCCGGATCCTCCGGTGCCGGCGGATGCAGCTCGCCTCCGAGCAGCGCCGCGACCTCTCGCGCGAGGCCGACCATCGACAGCAGGTCGACGCGATTCACCGTCGGCGTCACGTCGAGCACCTGATCGCGAATCGGCAGCACGTCCACGAGCGACGTCCCGGGCTCAGGGCCGTCGGACAGCACCATGATCCCGGCGTGGTCGTCTCCGAGCCCGACCTCGTCCTCGGCCAGGATCATCCCACGCGAAGCCTGGCCGCGCAGCTCACGCTCATCGAGCGGCTGGTCGAAGATCGGCAGGAACGCCCCGGGGAGCGCGACGGCCACGGTCGCTCCAGCTTCGAAGTTCCAAGCGCCACAGACGATCTGACGCGCATCTCCCTCACCCACGTCGACCTGGCAGACCCGCAGGCGATCCGCGTTCGGATGCGCCTCGACCTCGAGCACGCGGCCGACGAGGAAGTTGCCGAGGTTGCCGTCCACGTCCGGCACCCCGACGTCGATGACGCGCTCGACGTCGAGCGCCGAGATCGCGAGACGGTAGGCGATCTCCTCCGTCGTCGCGTCGACGGTGACGTATTCGCGCAGCCACGAGAGCGGGGCGCGCATTTCTAGAACTGCCCCAGGAGGCGCGGGTCGTTGCGCCAGAGCTCGCGCAGATCGGGGATGCCGTGCCGGAGAACGGCGATCCGCTCGAGCCCCCAGCCGAATGCGAAGCCGCTGTACCGCTCGGAGTCGTAGCCCACGAACTCGAACAGGTTCGGGTCGACCATGCCGGAGCCGCCGACCTCGATCCAGCCCGAGTGCCGGCACACAGGGCAGCCCGAGCCGTCACAGATGTGGCACGAGACGAGCGCCTCGACCGACGGCTCGGTGAACGGGAAGTGATGCGTGACGAATCGACTCTCGCGGCTCGCGCCGAAGAGCGACTTGATGAGGTAGTCCAACGTGCCGAGAAGATCGCCCAGAGTGATCCCCTCGTCGACGGCGAGACCCTCGACCTGGTGGAACGTCGGCGTATGCGTCGCATCGGGTGTGTCACGGCGGTACACGCGCCCTGGGCACACGACGTAGATCGGCGGCTCGCGCGCCTCCATGGTGCGGATCTGCGCGGGAGACGTCTCCGTGCGGAGGACGGTCTCGTCGTCGAGGAAGAGCGTCTGCAGCGGCGACCGGGTCGGATGCCCGGGCGGGAAGTTGAGCGCGTCGAAGTTGTAGCGCGTCGTCTCCACCTCACGGCCGTCGATCACCGAGTACCCCATCCCCAGGAAGATGTCCTCGAACTCGCGCCGGATCTGCGTGATGAGGTGGAGATGACCGCGTCGTACACGCGCGCCGGGCATCGTGACGTCGACGCTCTCCTCGGTGAGGCGGCGGTCGAGCTCTGCTCGCTCCAACGTGGCGTGACGTTCGTCGATCGCAGTCTCGAGCTTCTCCCGCAGCGCGTTGAGCGCCATCCCCGTCTCGCGATCGCGTACGTCTCGCAAGCGCGAGCTTCAGCTCGCTCTTGCGGCCGAGGAACTCGACGCGGACGTGCTCGATCTCGTCGGTCGTCGTGGCCGCGGCGGCAGCTGCGAGCGCGGCGTTCTCGAGTGCCTGGACGTCCACGGGAGCGCCGAGGTTACCAACGTGCCTCGGGCTGCTTGAATCGTCGGCATGAGCGGCTACGAATGGTTCGCGCCCGTGTACGACGCGTGGGCAGCCGACATGACCGAGGACGTCGACTACTACGTCGCGCTCGCGCGCGAAGCCGAGGGCCCGATCATCGAGCTGGCCGCGGGATCGGGTCGGATCTCGATACCGATCGCGCAACGCACCGGCAAGCGCGTCATCGGGATCGACCTCTCCACCGCGATGCTCGACATCGCCCGCGCACGCGCAGCGGAGGCCGGCGTCGACGTCGAGCTCCACGAAGCGCGACATGCGCGACCTCGACTTCGAGCAGGCGAGCGATCTCGTGATCTGCCCGTACAGGGCGTTGCTCCACCTCCCCACCTGGCGCGATCGGCGACGTGTCTTCGAGCGGGTGGCCCGTGCACTCCGGCCCGGAGGGCGCTTCGCCTGGAACGCATTCGTCTTCGACCATCGCGTCGCCGCCGCGTCGGACGGAACGTGGGAAGACGAGCCGCTCCGGCACCTCACGACGTACGCGCCGGGCGACAACCGCGTCGACATCACGATCGAGGACGTCCCCGCCCTCTCCCTCTGGTGGGTCACGCGCTCCGAGTGGGAAGGCCTGCTCGACGTCTCGGGGCTCGAGACAGAGGCGCTCTACGGCTGGTTCGATCGCCGTCCCTTCGACGACGCGAGCCGCGAGTTCGTCTGGATCGCGCGCAAGCCCGCATGACGCTCTACGACGAGATCGCTCCCTTCTACGACCCGTGGAGCCGCTCGGTGACGGAGGACGTCGACTTCTACGTCGAGCAGGCGCTCGCCTCGGGCGGTCCGGTCGTCGAGCTCGCCGTCGGTACCGGCCGGATCGCGGTGCCGATCGCGCGGGCTGGCGTGAACGTGATCGGCGTCGACGCCTCGCCGGGCATGCTCGCCATCGCGCGCGCCGCGGCCGAGAGCGCCGGCGTGTCCGAGCTCGTCGACCTCCGCGTCGGAGACCTGCGCGAGCCGCCCGTCAACGAGCGCGTGCCGCTCGTCATCTGCCCGTTCCGTTCGCTCCTGCACATGGAGACGGAGGCGGAGAAGCTCCGGGCACTCCGAGCGGCACGCGGCCTGCTGGCGCCGGACGGTCGCTTCGTCTTCGACGTCTTCAGCCCGAGCCGGGAGGACATCGAGGAGACGAACGGGCTCTGGCTCGAGCGCGAGCCCGGCATCCTGGAGCGCGCCGACTGGGACGAGGGCGCGCGAACGCTTTCGCTCGCGATCCGCTACGGCGACGGAGGAGAGACGAGCTTCAACCTGCACTGGCTCTCGGCGACCGAGTGGCTTCGTCTCCTCGACGAGGCGGAGCTCGGCGTCGAGGCTGTGTACGGCTGGTTCGACTCGCGGCCGCACGACGGCGAAGAGGACATGGTCTTCGTCACCCACCGCCGCTAGAGTCGAGCTCGATGGTCTGGGTCATCGTGCTCGTCGTCGTGCTCGTCGTCCTGGCGCTCCTGCTGGTCGGGCTCTACAACCGCCTCGTCCGCCTGCGGAATCGCGTCGACAACGCCTGGTCCCAGATCGAGGTGCAGCTCAAGCGGCGCTGGGACCTCATCCCGAACCTCGTCGAGACGGTGAAGGGCTACGCGGCTCACGAGCGTGGAACGTTCGAGGCAGTGACCGAGGCCCGCACCCGCGCTCAGCAGGCGAGCTCCCCGGCCGAGGCGGCCCAGGCCGAAGGCATCCTCAGCCAGGCGCTCGGGCGCCTGTTCGCCGTCGCCGAGGCGTATCCCGACCTCAAGGCGACGCAGAACTTCCAGGAGCTCCAGGCCCAGCTCGCCGATACGGAGAACAAGGTCGCCGTCAGCCGCCAGGTCTACAACGACACGGTGCTGACGTACCACAACGCGATCCAGACCTTCCCCGGCGCCGTGCTCGCCGGGCCTTTCGGCTTCACGAAACGCGAGTTCTTCGAGGTCGAGGACGAAGCACAACGGGACGCCCCGGTCGTCGACTTTTGAGTGTGCAAGAACGGAAATCCGCTAGCGCGGAGTTTCCGTTCGCACGAAGATCCCTGAAGGCGTCCGCTTCGCGGCCGCTGTCGCTGCGTCTCCTCGTCTGCTGTCTCGCTCTGGCCGCCTGCGCAGCGCTGGCTCTCCCGGGCACCGCTTCGGCAGACAGCTTCTCGCTGCTCTCGGCCGACGTCGCGGTCGACGTCCAAGAGGACGGCTCGCTCGGTGTAAGCGAGCGGATCGAGGTCGCGTTTTCGGGAGATTTCACGTTCGGGTACCGCGACATCCGCTGCGCGACGGCGAGACACTGATCAACCCCTCGGTCGCCGAGAGCGGCGTCGCGTTCCAGCGGGGCAACGAGACCGCACTCGAGACGCGAGCCGGGCCACCGGCAACGTTCGGTGTCGAACAACGTGGTGACAGCGCACGGATCGTCTGGTACTTCGACGCGCGCGATCAGACGCGTGCCTTCACGGTCTCGTACACGCTGCGCGGCGTCGCGGTCGCGTACGACGACGTCGTCGACGTCAATCTGAAGGTCTGGGGCGACCAGTGGGACGAGCCACTCGATCGCCTCGTCGGCATCGAGACGGCGCCCGGGAAGATCCTGCGCGGGTGGGGCAAGCCGGTATGGGTTCGTGGCGACGTCGAGCTCGTCGGCACGCGCGCGACCCTTCGCGCGGTCTCCGTCCCGGCACACCAGTTCGTCGAGCTGCGGACGCTTGATCGCTCGCTCTGCGTTCACCTCGACGGCCGGGATGCGCGTCGAGCGAGGAGAAGGCGTTCGACCGCATCCTCCAGGAGGAGCAAGCCGACGCCGACCGCTACGGACGCGATCACGAGCGGATCGACGCTCTGAAGGCGCATCCCGATTCGCACCGGCCTCGTCGTGCTCGGCCTCGCGACGCATCCCGGCGCTCCTCGTCATCCTCGCCGTCTTCTGGTTCATGGGCCGCGAGCGGCGGACCGGCTACGACCGCGAGTACGAGCAGGAACCGCCGACCGATACCGAGCCGGCGCTCGTACCGACGCTCCTCCGGCAAGGTGGTGAGGCAGGCTCCTACGAGTTCACCGCGACGCTTTTCGACCTCGTCCGGCGGGGCGTCTACAAGGCCGTGCCGACGACGACGGAGCGTCCGATCTGGGGCGGGTTCCGTCACGAGACCATCTCCGACCTGGAGCTCTCGGCCGGCAAGGACGGCGAGCTTCGCGCCTGGGAACGCGACGTCGCGAACGTCGTCGACGGCGTGCTGGACGGAGGCAGCGAGCGCCTGTCCCGCTTCCGCGACCAGATCGAGGACGAGCGCGAGACGATGCACGGTCGCTTCACCGCATTCAAGGAGCACGTCGCGGACGAGGCGAGCCGCCGCGTGTGGTTCCGGTCGACGGGCGCCCTCCCACTCGTCATCGCCACGGTTCTCTTCGCTCTCGTCGGAGGTCTGCTCGTCTTCCTCGCCGTACGCGAGTGGCGACCCGTGTACCCGCGCTACTCCGACGTGCTCCTCGTCGGCATCGGCGCCTGCCTGATCGCGAACGCAGCGCTGTGCCTCGGAACGCTGATCTTCAATCGCGCGCCTGTGGCGCCGTCGCACGCGGGCCGGACAGGAGGAAGCCGAGCGCTGGGACGCGTTCCGGCGCTACCTCTCCGACTTCCCGCGCCTGCAGGAAGCGCCGCCCGCGACGCTCGCGCTCTGGGAGCGCTACCTCGTCTACGGCATCGCATTCGGGATCGCCGAGCGCGTGCTGCAGGGGGCGCAGCTGCACATGCCGGAGGCGCTCCACGAGGCGAGCTCCATCTACTGGATCTCGTCGTGGGGCGACCTCGGCTCGGGCCCGACGAGCCTCTCGATAGGCGACCTCGCGTCCGGGTTCGGAAGCGCACTCGCGCCACCGAACTCGGGCTCGCGGTGGCTTCGGCGGAGGCTTCTCGGGCGGAGGCGGCGGAGGCGGCGGCGGAGGCGGCGGAGGCTTCGGCTAGCGCGGACGTCAGGGAGCGCGCGCGAGAGCTCGTAGAGCGCGATCGCTCCGGCCGCCGCGACGTTCAGCGACTCGGCGTCGCCGGGAGTGGGAATCGACGCCTTGTGACACTTTCCCACGAGGCTCTCGGGTAGACCCTCCCGCTCGGAGCCGAGCACGAACGCCAGCGGAGGAGTGAGGTCGACCGCGGCGAGTGGTTCGCCGCCGTGCGCGACGAGTGCGACCTTCCGATCAGGGATGTCGGCCCACTCCACGAGCGGCACTCGGAAGATCGCGCCAGCCGAGGCACGCAGCGCCCGCGGCCCCGTCGGATCGGCGCACTCAGGTGAGAGCGCCACGCCGGCGTCGAACGCATCGGCAGTGCGCAGAAGTGTCCCGACGTTGCCGGGATCGGACACCTGCCACAGCGCGAGCACGACGTCACGCTCACCGACGGGAAGGTCCGAGCGCCGGTAGACGCCGATCACGCGCGGCGCGTGGCCGAGCGTCGACACCTCGCCGAGGAGCTCGGGCAGGACGTTCTCACCCGCGACGAGCAGCTCGACGGGCTCGATGCCAGCGGCAGTTCGCTGCTTCGACGAGATCCTCGCTCTCGACCGCGAAGAGCCCCGTCTCCTCGCGGTGCTTGCGCGCAGAGAGAAGCTTCCGGACGAGCCGGAGCTTCTCGTTCTGGCGCGATTCGATCAGGTGCTCAGGCGGCTTCGGCGTCGGACCCGAGCGCGGCCTTCGCGCGCTCGGCGACGGCCGCGAACGCCTGCGGATCGCTAACGGCGATGTCGGCGAGCGACTTGCGATCGAGCTCGATCCCGGCCTTCTTCACGCCCGCCATGAAACGGTTGTACGAGAGGTCGTGCTCGCGCGCCGCCGCGTTGATGCGGATGATCCAGAGCGACCGGAACGTCCGCTTGCGGTTCTTGCGATCGCGATACGCGTAGACGAGCGAGTGCTCGACCTGCTCCTTCGCGAAGCGGTAGCTCGACTTCTTGCGTCCGTAGTAACCCTTCGCCTGATCGAGAACCTTGGCGCGCTTCTTCCGCGCGTGAACCGCACGCTTGACTCTGGGCACGTCAGCCGCCTCTCAGAAGCTTCTTGACACTCTTGACGTCGCTCGCGGCGACGTCGTCCATCTTGCGGAAGCCGCGCCTACGCTTCGACGACTTCTTCTCGAGGTTGTGGCTCCTCATCCCGTGACGGCGCAGGAGCTTCCCCGTCCCCGTCACCTTGAAGCGCTTCTTCGCGCCCTTCGATGTCTTCATCTTTGGCATCAGTCTTCACTCCTACGTTCCTGTTCGGCGCGAGAACCATGATCATGTTTCGACCGTCGAGAAGAGGCTGCTGCTCGATCGAGCCGAGCTCCTTCACGTCGTCCGCGAGCCGTATGAGGAGATCCCGGCCGCGTTCCGGATGCAGCGTCTCGCGCCCCCGGAACATGATCGTGACCTTGACCTTGGCTCGCTGGCCGAGAAAGCGCACGACGTGCCCCTTCTTGGTCTCGTAGTCATGGATGCCGATCTTTGGTCTGAGCTTGATCTCCTTGATCTGAATCTGGAGCTGGTGCTTCCGGGCCTGCTTGGCGCGCTGCTCCTGCTCGTAGCGGTACTTCGAGTAGTCCATCACTCGCGCGACGGGCGGATCTGCGCCGGCCGCGACCTCGACGAGGTCGAGGCCCTTGCCGTACGCGAACTCGAGCGCTTCCTTCGTGGTGAGGATCCCCACCTGTCCGCCCTCCTCGTCCACCAGGCGGACGCGCTGTGCGCGGATCTCCTCGTTTATTCGCTCGTCCCGCTTTCGCGGGACCTGCCGGTCGAGATCCGGCCTACGGCGGCGAGGTCTCAAAGGCCCTTCATCAAGCTCTCAGCTTCCTCCTTGTAAACGACACGAACCGCTGCACGCAGCGGCTCGTCACTTCGTCCAACCGGCTCGGTTGAACCCCCGCGAGTCAAGCCCGGGAGGTGAGGAAGCGATGAGCTCCTGCTTGCAGGCCGCGGATCGTAGCACCTACCCGGGATCGGCCTCTGCGGCCAGCTCTGCGAACCGAGCCAAGAGGACATCGAGCGAGACCGTCGACTGCTCGCCGCCGCGCCCGCGTACCGCCAGGGCCTCGTCCGACTCGCGGTCGCCGTACACGACGACGAACGGCACCTTCTCGATCTCGGCGTCGCGGATGCGCTTGCCGAGCGTGTCGTCGCGCTCGTCCACCTCGACGCGGTAGCCCTCGGCTGCGAGACGGTCGCGGAGCGTCGCCAGCTGAGATGCGATGCGACTCCCCGACGGGAATCACCCGCGCCTGCACCGGCGAGAGCCAGAAGGGGAACTCGCCGCCGTAGTGCTCGATCAGGATGCCCATGAAGCGCTCGAGCGAGCCGAGGAGCGCGCGGTGGATTACGACCGGCGAGTGCTCGCGGTTGTCCGGCCCCATGTACGTCAGGCCGAACTGGACGGGCATCTGGTAGTCGAGCTGGATCGTTCCCATCTGCCAGCTTCGTCCGAGGACGTCCGTCATATGGAGGTCGATCTTCGGGCCGTAGAAGGTGCCCTCACCTGGCGAGATCTCGTATGAGACCCCGTGCCGTTGCAGCGCGGACTCGAGCGAGCGCTCGGCCCGATCCCACTGCTCGTCCGTGCCGAGCCGCTTCTCCGGTCGGGTCGAGAGCTCCGCGCGCGGAGTGACTCCGAACCGGTCGTAGAGGTAGTTCATGAAGTCGATCATCCCGTCGATCTCGTCCTGAATCTGGTCCTCGGTGACGAAGACGTGCGCGTCGTCCTGCGTGATGTGCTTCACCCGCAGGAGCCCGTGCAGCGTTCCGCCTCGCTCGTCGCGGTGGAGGGTCGACGACTCGGCGTAGCGGATCGGCAGGTCGCGGTAGGAGCGCAGCTTCGACCCGAACAGCAGCATGTGCCCGGGGCAGTTCATCGGCTTCAGCGCGAGCGGCTCCTCGCCCTCGTGCGTGTGCACGAAGAACATGTTCTCCTCGTAGTTCTCGTAGTGCCCCGACGTCTTGTACGTCTCGAGGTCGTAGAGCAGTGGCGTCTTCACCTCGACGTAGCCGCGTCGGCGATTCTCGCGGCGTCGGAGATCCTCGAGCGCGTTCCACAGCACCATGCCGCGCGGGTGCCAGAACGGCGAGCCGGGCGAGTGATCGGACAGGTGAAAGAGATCGAGCTGGACGCCGAGCTTGCGGTGGTCGCGGGCGCGCGCCTGCTCGAGCCGCTCGAGGTGCGCGTCGAGGTCTTCCTGCGAGAAGAAGGCCGTGCCGTAGATCCGCGTCAGCTGGGTGTTGTGCTCGTCGCCGCGCCAGTAGGCGCCGGCGAGACTCGTCAGCTTGACCGCCTTGATCGGCGACGCGTTCTGGAGGTGCGGGCCGCGGCAGAGATCGGTGAATTCGCCCTGCGTGTACAGCGAGATGGCGCCCTCCGCCTCGTCGGCGAGCTCGACCTTGTACGGCTGTCCCTCAGCCGCGAAGCGGGCGCGCGCGTCGTCCCGAGAGAGCTCCTCGCGCGTCCACTCGCGGCCCTCCGCGATCTCGCGGCGGATCTCTTCCTCGATCGCCTCGAGATCGGCGTCGGAGATCGGCTCGGGGAACTCGAAGTCGTAGTAGAAGCCGTCGGCGATCGGTGGGCCGATCGCGATCTTCACACCAGGGTGAAGACGCATGACGGCCTCGGCCAGCAGATGGGCGGTCGAGTGGCGAAGCACGAAGAGCGCGTCCGGGTCGTTCGTGTCCCGCGTCGTCAGGAACTGGACGTGCTCGCCGTCGGCCAGCGGGAGCCGCACGTCGCGCGTCTCACCGTCGACCCGCGCGAGCACGGCCTGCTCGGCAAGCTTCGGGCCGATCGCACGCGCCGCCTCGAGGCCGGACGCGCCCTCGGGGAGCTCGAGCTCGGACGAGTCGGGGAGGACAACCTTCATGGCGCGTGAGAATAGACGCGACTCGCGCTACCTTGGACGGGATGCGCGCGGGACACTGGGTCGCGATCGCGGTGGCGCCGCTCGCCGTCTTCGCGCTCCTCCTCGCGCGGCCCACGTTCGACCAGCACTGGGAGAACCATCCGGCGCACTTCTGGATCGTGCTCGGCGCTGCCGCGATCGCGACGGCGCTCAGCTGGGGTGTGACGACCGCGGCGCGGCGCCGACGCGACGCCCGTCTCCTTCTCATCTCGCTCGCGTGCATCGTGAGCGCCAGCTTCTTCGGGCTGCATGCGCTCGCGACGCCGGGAGTTCTCCTCGGAAAGAACGCGGGCTTCGAACTCGCGACACCGGTCGGGCTGCTGCTCGCGGGCGCCTTCGCGGCCTGCGCCGCAATCGAGCTGGACGGGAACCGGGCCGACCGTGTCCTGCGGGCCGCTCCGGCGCTCGTCGGCGTCGTGGTGGCGAGCGTCCTCGTCTGGGCCGCCTTCTCGCTCTTCGAGATCCCCCCGCTCGACGACCCGCTCGCCGCCGAGCAGCTGGACGGCTGGCAGATCCTCCTCGCGTCGCTGGGGATCGCGCTCTTCGGGATCGCCGCCTTCGGCTTCCTGCGCATCCATCGTCGGCGGCAGGAGCGGTTCGTCCTCGCTTTCGCTCTCGCGTTCGCTCTCCTCGCCGAGGCGATGGTCGTGATCGCATGGGCGCGTAACTGGCAGTACTCGTGGTGGGAGTGGCACCTGCTCATGCTTGCCTCGTTCGTCCTGATCGCCATCGTCGCCCGGACGGAGTGGCACGAGGAGCGCTACAGCGCGCTCTACCTCGACGAAACGCTCTCCAGCACCCGCGAGGTGAGCGTCATCCTCGCCGACCTCGCCGGCTATACGGCCTTCACCGAGCGGCATCCGGTGGACGAGGTGGCCGCGATGCTCAACGCGTACTTCGGGCGCATCATCCCGCTGATGGAGGGCGCAGGAGGCGAAGTGCACCAGATCGTAGGAGACGAGCTCATGGTCCTCTTCGGCAAGGACGCGAGCGTCAGCGACCACGCGTTTCGTGCGGCGCGTGCGGCACTCGTGCTCCAACGTGTTGCCAAGCGCACGGCGGCCGACCACGACGACTGGCCGCAGTTTCGCGTCGGCGTGTCGAGCGGCGACGTGCACGCGGGCCTCGTCGGAGCGACCCGCGGGCATCGCAAGCACGGTGTGGTCGGCGACGTCGTGAACCTCGCGGCGCGGCTCCAGGCCTCGGCGCCGGTCGGTGGAGTCTTGATCGGCGAGGCCACGTTCCGTGAGCTCGGGCCCCGGGCGATCGTCCAGCCACTCGCGCCGATGCACGTGAAGGGAAAGCGCGAGCCCGTCAGCTCGTACCTTCTTCAGCGACTGGCCGCGCCCGAGCGCTGAGGTTCGAGGTACGAGCACGACTCCAGGGGCTCGTTCAGGGCGGCTCCGTACACTCAAGTGGATGAGCGACCCCGCCGCCGAGGCCCCAGGGAGGGTCGAGCGACTCGCACGGCGGCCCCTCGAGCACCTCGGTGGCGTCGTCCGCGGAGTCGCGCGAGCACTGCCGCGCGCGATCGAGGACATGTTCGCCGACCGCTGTACGCAGTACGCCGCGGCGATCGCCTATCGGGTGCTTTTCTCCCTCTTCCCGCTGACGATCGCGCTCGTGTCCGTCTTCGGCCTCGTCCTGCAGGACGACGAGCTTCGCCAGCAGGTCATCGACGAGCTGATCAAGATCCTCCCGGTCTCCACGTCGGGACAGGGGAACATCCAGCGGTCGATCGAGCAGATCGCCACGCCACTGTCGGCGATCGGGCTCATCTCGCTGGTGGCGCTCCTCTGGGGGGCGACCGGGATGATGGCCTCGATCCGCCTCGGGCTCGAAGCTGCGATGAAGGTCGACCGGGGCCGGCCCGCCGCGCGGGCGAAGCTCGTCGACTTCGTCCTCGTGGCCGCGGCGGGTCTCCTGGTCATCCTGATCGTCGGCATCTCGGCGTTCGGCGCGTTCTTCAGCAAGCTCGCGGAGCGCTTCACCGAGTGGGCGGGAATCGCGACACCATCTGGGCTTGCTGCTGCGCGACAGCGTCCAGCTCGTCGCGATCGGAGTGACGTCGCTGCTGCTCTACCGCTTCGTTCCGGCTCGAAAGCTGAAACGGCGCGGAGCGCTCGCCGGCGCGATCCTCACCGCGGTCGGCATCTGGGGCTCGACCAAGGTGCTCGCCATCGTCTTCTCCGACTTCTCGCGGTACAACCTCATCTACGGGTCGCTCGCCGGCGTGATGACCTTTCTCTTCTTCGTCTACGTCGTCGCGTGGATCCTGCTGCTGGGAGCCGAGTTCGCCTATGCGTGGTCACAGCCGGCCGGCCCGCCCGGGCCGCCCCTGAGAGCGCAGATCATCGGCGTCGTGCGCGGCCTCTTCGTCCACCACGAAGAGGAGCCGCCGACTACCGAAGAGCCGGCTCGTCGACCGTGAGCGTCTTCGCGTCGGCGTCGAGCGTGCACGTCACGCCGAGCGGGAGCGCCGCGAGGTGCTTCGTGTGCCCGAGCGGGAGCCCGTAGATCGCCGGTACGCCGAGCGACCCGAGCCGCTCCTCGAGGACGTCCTCGATCGTCCGCGAACGTGCCCAGTCGGAGACGGGCCGCAGGTCGCCGTAGTCCGACTTCTCCAGCTGCCCGACGACGACACCCGCGACCTGCTCGAGCTTGCCGGCATGGGCGAGCTGAACGAGGTGACCGTCGAGGTAGTACGGCGGCGTGTGCGTGTCCTCGAAGAAGAGGATCGCGCCGTCGAGCTCCAGCTCCCATGGCGTTCCCATCGTCTGCATCAAGAGCCACAGGCACCCACCGACGAGAGGCGCGGTCACGCGCCCGCCGTGCAGCGTGCGCACCCAGGAATCGTCCGGATCGTGAGGCACCTCTCCCGCGCCGCCCGTTCGCAGGACGTCCAGCAACCGATCCTTCGTGAACGCCGTCGTCTCGACCGCGCCGACGCCCATCAACCCGTTGCCGTAGACGGTCGCGACGCCGGCGCGCTGGCGAATCGCGACGTGGAGTGCAGTGATGTCCGAGTAGCCGACGAGCGGCTTCGGGTTCGTGGCGATGAGGTCGAAGTCGAGGTACGGGATCGCCTGCGCCGAGCCGAACCCACCCTGCAGTGCCTGCACGACGTCGACCTCGGGATCCGCGAAGAGCGCGTTCAGGTCCGCCCCGCGGCTGCGCGCTCGCCCGGCGACGTAGTCGTCACGATCCCAGACTCCGTCGGCGCGAGCTTGACGCGTGTAACCGCGCGCCTCCCACCACTCGACGCCGCGGAGGACGTCCGAGCGGCTGTCGTACGGGCTGGCGGCAGCGGCGACGCCGATCGTCCCGCCCTCCGGAAGGGGCTTCCCGAACCGCGTCGCGCCGATCACTTGCAGACGCGGATCGTCTGCGCGGCCTCGGCCCTCGCGCCCGCGGACGTCGGAGGCGACGGCAGTGAGCACGTGCGCACCCTTGCGCTTGCCACTCGTGCGCCAGGTCATCTCGTACAGGCCGGCGGTGTTCTTCTGCACGCGTCCGATCTGCCGCTGGCCGTCGAAGAAGCCGACCGAGGAGATCTGGATGTTGTCGTTCGCGACGACGAGGAGCTTCTGCCTGGCCGAAACGCAGCGTGCCCTTCTCCGGCGTCACCCACGTGACCGTCGGGCGCGGTACGGCGTCCGCGCGGAAGCCCTCGAACCGAGTGTTGGGAAGCGGGCTGTTCGGACTCCGTGTTGATGTTCTTCGCCTCCTGGTAGTCCGAGACGACGACCTGCATGAACTGGGTGCCCGGCATGAGCGGCAGCGCTTCCTTCGGGATCGCGAACGCCGCAATTCCCGTGGCTGGATCGAACAGAGTCGTCCTGACCGTGGATCTGCGCGTTGACGGTCCGAAGAACAGTTGCATGCGATTGCGGGTCCACCCCCGACTTCGCATCGGCGACTTTCGCGACGATGGTCGGCCGGCCGCTCGAGAGTCTCGTCGTGAGAACCCTGAACGGTCGGAGGCTTCACGTCGTTGACCCACGAGCGCAGGGTGTACTTCCCGGCCAGAGAACGCCCGGTGAACGGGTCGCGACCCGGAGTCGACCGAGATGTAGTACTTCCCAGGCGGAAGGAACACACCGCCCGCGGCGCCGATCGAGATACAGGAAGTCCGGCAGCTGACCGTTTACGTTCACCGGAATCCCCGCGTATCCGAGCACGTCGTTCTCGTCGAGCGAGCCCATGAACCACGGATGAATCGGCTGGTTCGAGCTCAGAAGCGCCGTGATCGACGCGTCGAGCTTCGTCTTGGGCTTCACGACCACGACGCCTGCGTTGACCGCCTGCTTCGTGATCGTCGAGCGAGTAGATCTTCTCCTTGCCGTCATCGTTGACCGACGGGTCGACGCCGAAGATCCCGAGAATCGAGAACGGCGAGGTCGGCCACCGATAGACCTGCGCGCGGTCGTCGCCGGTGCGCGTGTCTCCCGACTGCAGCGTCTTCAGCGCCGTCACCGGAGCGCAAGTCAGCGACGAACGCGATACCGAGAAGGCGTACGGGATCCGTCGCACGTCGCTGCCTCGCCGGAGGACGGACGAAGCCGAAGTTGTCCCCCTGCACCGCGCCTGCAGAGGCGCGAGCCGTGATCTGCATGACGGCAGTTCCACCGGGCGCGAGCGAGACGGGCGCCGCCTCGACCGTCGCGCCCGCAGACGCGACCTGCGGATGGACCTCTGCGACCCACGTTCCGGCACCGTCGCCGGCGTCGGAAATCGCGACCGAGATCGACTGCGAGTTCGCACCCCCGCCGGCGACGAGGTAGCCGAACGAGAGCGACTGCGGATCGGTGAATACGAGCGGCCTGTCGGCCGAGCCGACGTTCACGAGCCCTGCTCCCTCGACGAGCACCGACGCCTCCTCCGTCAGCGACGTGTCGCCCAAGCGAGGGGCCGGCGGTCGACATGAGCGCCGACTTCATCTGCTGCGGGCGTCCACGACGGATGGCGCTGCGTCAGGAGCGCTGCGACGCCGGAGACGTGCGGCGCGGAGAAGCTCGTGCCGTCGAGAACCGCGTACTGGTCACCCGCGAACTCTGGAAGCGTCGACGAGAGGACCTGTGCACCGGGCGCCGTGACGTCCGGCTTCAGCGCGTGCCCGAAGGGAGTGAGCCCGACGACGAGAAGCTCGTCGGCACTCCGGCCCACGTCGTCGGCACCTCCGAGAGTCTCGCGCGTGAACCGGACCGTGACGGCGCCGCCTGCTGCCGGCCGCCGCGGCAGCGGATCCGCGAGCCGTCCAGATCCGAGATCGTCCCCCCGGACAGCGCGGTGATGAACGCGAACGTCGGATCGCCCGGACGATTCTCGGCGATCACGATGCCGCTGGCGCCAGCCTCGCGCGCGCGTGACGCCTTCACGGCGTACGGGCAGCCGCCCCGGCTGACGAGCGCGATCGCCCCTGGTCAGCGATCCTGCGGGCGCGGCATCGCAGAGCTGTCGGCTCACTCCGGCGATCGACCCGACGTCGACGAGCCGCTGGTTCGCCGAGATCCAGGAGGGCGGGATCGTGTCCGTCGGGGCGAACGGCATGCGTGGGAGCCCGCTCGGAGAGACGACCGACAGCGACGGGCCGAAGACGTGCGCGTTTGCGACCGCACCGACGCTGATCGCATCAGGAGCCGTCGCGGGCGATCCAGCAGTTCCGAGACCGAAGAAGTCGCGGTCGTTGCCGGCCGAGATGATCGGTACGACGCCCGCGCGAACGACGTTCGTCGACCGCCTCGATGAGGATGTCCGTGCGCGGATCGGCCTGAGGGCCACCGCCGGAGAAGTTGATGATGTCCATCCCGTCGCGCACGGCAGCCTCGAACGCGGCGACGATCTCCGGGCTGTTCGCCGAGCAGCAACCTCCGAGCGGCGCCGGAGCGGGACGTTGAAGACTCGGTAGTTGCCGATGTACGCGCGCGGCGCGACTCCTCGACACGCCGTTCGACCGCCGGATGACAGCCGCCTTCCGCCTCATTGCAGAAGCCGCGCCTGCCCGGCTCGGAACGTCGGTCTTGACGCCGGCGATGACCCCCGCGACGAAGGTTCCGTGAAACGACTGATCCCGATCGAGCGGTGCGCCGTTTGCGCCCGGCCCCGCGAAGCCGCGCGCGACGATCACCTTCGGTGTCGTCGAACCCTCCTCCCCCTTTCGGGAAGCCGGGCGGGAACGAGAAGCCCGTCGGGTCGAGGAATGCGATGCTCCTGGTCGACGCCGTCGTCGACGACGGCGACCTTCACGCCGTCTGCCCCTCGCTCCGGTCAGCCGGAGAACGCGGGCGCGCCGACCACGGACGGCCCGCGGTTGAGGTCGAGGTGGTACGCCAGGCTCGGGTAGACGTGCGTCGGCGATCTCCGCTCGACAGGAGCGTCGGGAAGACGGCTGTACGGGACGCTCACTGCGAAGCCGTTGACGAGCACCTGGTAGCGGCGGCGAGACGACGGCCTATGGAATCGCGTCGCGGAGCACGCGCGATCGCCCTCGCCTGCTCGGCCTCGAGCGTGCCGAGGTACGAGCGCGAGAACGCGCTCCTGCACGTTCAGCTTGCGCCGCGTACCTAGCCCGGCGAACCCACGGCACATATGTCGCGGCCGCCAGAGGCGGGTCGTCCAGGGTCATGATGACCCGCACGCGGTTATCTCGATTCCGCGTGAACCCCGTAGATCGGGCGCGGGACGCACGTTCATCAACGCCTGCTCGACGACGCTGCGCGGCGTCCGATCGATCGAGCCGGCCGCCGTCCCGGTGGACTGGCGACAGCTACGAGGAGAGAGACGAGAAGCGCTAGGCGTCGCACTGGCGGCGGAGCTAGCGGACTTTCCCTGCGTAGCTCTGCGACGCCTTCAAGCCCTTCGAAGGCGACGGTGACCGACCCTCGGAAGGTCTTGCCCTTCGCGCTCGCCGGGAGGTTCCACGTGCAGGTCGCCGCCCCGCCCAGCACGCGCTGAACCTGTCGCCTTCAGCCGCGCCTGCCTACCCGTCCCATGCACGTCGACACGCCCGTTCTGCACCACCGCTCCCGTGTCGGAGCGCGCGGCGACCAGGCGCAGCGTGAACGGCAGCCCCGCGATCGGCTTTGCAGGCGTCGGCTTCAGGCTCCTCACGACGAGCGTCGGCTTCGTGAGCTTGGAGCGTCGTACGTGTATAGACCGATCAGCCGGCGCGAGGTCATCGCTTGCAGTTGGTGCAATCGATCGCCCCCGTCGTCTGGTCGAATGCCACACCGGATACGACAAGCGCGTCGAAGGCAAGACGACGCGTGTTGCTCAAGTCCGACGCGTTGATCTTGAACGTCGGGCCGCTCGACCACGAGCTAGTCAGCGACGCCTGTGTCGCGCTCAGCGTGTAGTCAGAGCCATCCCACTTGTACAGGATTGCTCTCCCCCAGGAGGTACTGGAGGACGAAGTCCGCCCCGAAGTTGGCTGGATCGCCGGTCGCCTGGTTCGCGTCGCTGTCGATGTCCATGACGGCCGACCAGTGTCCTGCGCAGGCTGCGCCCTGTTCGGGACGTTGATCCGAAACGTGATCGTGCCCGCGTCGTCGTTGGAGGCGACGATCGTCGTGATGTCCGGCGCTGCTCGCGTCCTCGCCGACGAGTCCTGGTAGGTCGTCTGTTGGCCGCGGCCACGGCGCAGCCGGCGCCGAGGGCGCTCCGGAGGCCGCAGCGGGAAGTGCAACCACGGCGACCGCGATCGCGAGAACGAGCCAGGGGCGTGTCAGCGGCCGCACGTGAGCGTCAGGGTAGTTGCGGCCCGATCCTCATCGCAACTACGCTATGCGAAGGCGATCACGCTGCGGATCCCGTCCTGCGCTTCCATCAGCTCGAAGCCGCGGTTGACCTCGTCGAGCGAGAGGCGGTGGCTCAGGAGCGACTCGACGTCGATCTCTCCCGCGAGCCAGCGATCGACGAGCTGCGGAACCTGCGACCGCCCCTTCACGCCGCCGAACGACGAGCCCGTGACGCGACGTCCGGTGATGAGGAAGCGCGGGACGATGTCCAGCGTCTCCCCCTTGCCGGCGACGCCGACCATCGTCGCGAGCCCCCACGCCTCGCGCGCGGCCTCGACCGCCTGCCGCATGACCCCGACGTTCCCGGTCGCCTCGAACGTGTAGTCGGCGCCGAACCCGTCGGTCTCCTCGCGGATCCAGTCGACGACGTCATCTCCAGCGATCCGCGTGTCAGTCGCCCCGTGGTGGCGCGCACTCTCGAGCCGTCCTTCCGCAAGGTCGATCGCGATGATCCTCCCGGCGCTGGGCCAGCCTGCATCCGATGACGGCGCCGAGACCGACGAGCCCGCAGCCGAACACAGCGCACGTCGAGCCGGGCTGCACGTCGGCCGTGTACAGCGCCGCGCCGATCCCCGTCGCGAGGCCGCACGCGAACGGTGCGCAACCCTCGAGCGACGCCTCCGGCGAGACCTTGGCGAGCGCGATCTCGGGCATCACGGTGTACTCGGCGAACGTCGACGTGCCCATGAAATGGCGCATCGGCTCGCCGCCCCGAGAGAGCCGAGTCGTTCCGTCCGGCAGGAAGCCGAGCCCCTGCTGATCGCGAATCGCCGTGCACCTGTTTGTCCGCCCACTACGGCAGTGGATGCACTCACCGCATTCCGGCGCGAACAGCGTGATGACGTGGTCGCCGGGAGCGACGAACGTCACGCCCGGCCCGATCCGCTCGACGACTCCGGCCCCCTCGTGCCCGAGCACACAGGGCGCGTATCCCGACGGGTCCGCACCGGACGCCGTGTACAGATCGGTGTGGCAAACGCCGCACGCGGCGAGCCTGACGAGCACCTCGCGGTCCTTCGGCTCCGCGAGGTCGACCTCCTGGACGACGAGCGGCTGGCCGAACTCCTCGAGGACTGCGGCGCGGATTTTCACGCGCGCAGTCTCGCACTCTCAGGACGCCGCCGGCTCGACGTTCGCATTACGCCGGAACACGTTCTCCGGGTCGAGCCGGCGCTTGAGCTCGGCCAGCCGCGCGTAGTTCGAGCCGTGGCTCTCGCGGACGAGCTTCTGACCCTCTTCGAGGAAACCGGGGAAGTTGAGATACGCGCCACCAGACGCATGTGGCTCGAGTGCCGCGAGCACGCTCCGCGCCCACGCGATGTTCGCCTCGTCGTCGGTCGCGTCTTCCCAGTTGGCCTCGGGGTTCACGACGTACCGGTTGCCGCGTCCCGCGAACGCCGTGTCCGCGGACGTGATGCGATCGATCGCACCGCCGTTGAGCCAGATGTCGATCGTCGAGTGCTTCGAGGGCGCAGCGAGCATTCGCTCCGCGAGTGCGTCGACGGCGTCACCGGTGATGGCAGCGAGATTGGTCGACTTCCAGTAGTAGCGATGTCCTGCCGGATAGTCGGGGTCGTAGATCTTCTGGACGTCGACGAACTGCATCGGCCCCGAGAGGTCGACGAGCAGCTCTCCGAGCTCCCGCAAGGGACGAAGTGCGGCCTCACCGTCGTCCGCCGGACCGGCGTACACACCGAGCACGCCGGCGTACGGCACCCCGTGGAGCTCGGCGGGAAAGTCGTCGATCGGCGGCACGTACCCGAGCACGACGATCGTGCTCACCTCATCGCCGCCGGCATCGACGATGCGCTCGTGCTCTGCCAGCACGTGCCTCGCGCTCCCGAGCGGATAGAGCGCGAACAGGAACGCAACCTCCGGCCCCAGCGGGTGCGCGTCGAAAACGAGATCCGTGACGACGCCGAAGTTCCCGCCGCCTCCGCGTAGTCCCCAGAGGAGATCGGGATCGGTGTCCTCCGTGATCTCGAGCACGTCACCGGCTGCGGTCACGAGGGTCGCGCCCACGAGACTGTCGCAGCTGAGGCCCCACTTGCGCCGCACCCAGCCCAGCCCACCGCTGAGCGTGAGGCCCGCAATACCGGTCTCGCTGACGACGCCGGACGGCACGACCAGCCCGTGTGCCTGCGTCCCCGAATCGAGATCGCCGAGCGTGGCACCGCCGCCGACGCGAACGCGCCGAGTCGAGGCGTCGACGCTGACCCCGCGCATCGGCGAGAGGTCGATGACGAGCCCACCGTCGATCGTGCCGAAGCCGGCGACGTTGTGCCCGCCTCCTCGCACGGCGAGCGGAAGTCCGGCAGACCGCGCGGCGGTGATCGCCGCCCGGACGTCGGCCGTCGAGGCACATCGTGCGACGCCGGCAGGTCGCAGGTCGATCATCCCGTTCCAGACGCTGCGCGCCTCGTCGAAGAGCTCGTCCTCCGGACGCACGAGCTGTCCGGACATCTCAGACGCGAGCGCGTCAAGGGTCACGGCTGCATGATCGGCGATCGACATCTGGGCTCCTCTCGCTAGACCGACTAGTTGGTACGCTTATAACAGACCGACTAGTCTGTTGCAAGGCAAGCTACGGTGAAAGCTCATGGCCAGAAGTGGAACTGAGACACGCGAGCGGATCCTCGACGGCGCAGAACGCCTCGTGCTCGATCACGGCCTCGCCGCGACCACCATCGACGCGATCCTCGCGGAGAGCGAGACGAGCAAAGGCGCCTTCTTCCATCACTTCCCGAGCAAGAACCACCTCGCTCGCGCCCTCGTCGAACGCTATGCCGCCGGCGACGTCGCGTTCCTCGAGGACTTCATGGCCAAGGCCGAGGCGACAGTCGACGACCCGGCGATGCAGATCGTGGAGTTCATCCGCCGATTCGAGGACGCCGCCGACGAGATGGTCTCGCAGCAGCCGAGCTGCCTCTACGTGTCATACGTCTTCGAGAAGCAGCTCTTCGAGGACGGCACGAACGACGTCATCGTGGGCGCGGTCCTCGCGTGGCGCGAGCGTCTCGCAGAGAAGCTGCGTCGTGCGGCAGAGGTGCATCCGCCGAAGATCGCGATCGATCCCGACGTCCTCGCCGACCATGTGTTCGCGACGTTCGAGGGTGCGTTCATGCTCACGCGCGCGATGAGCGACCCGGACATGATGCGCGGCCAGCTCGAGCTCGTCCGCCGCTACGTCGCGCTCATCTTCGACGTCCCCGCCGAATAGACCGCCGCCGGCGTCAGTCGCGGCTGGCTGTGTTCAGGGCAACGGCGGAGCGAATGAGAGCCTTGAGAGCCTTCTCGTCGACCTTGTCGCCTTCGTGAAAGTCGATGGCGCGCCTGACGTTGCCTTCCAGGCTCGAGTTGAACAGGCCCGAAGGGTCTTCCAGCGACGCGCCCTTGGCGAAGGTCATCTTCACCACGCTCTTGTAGGTCTCGCCCGTGCAGATGATCCCGTCGTGAGACCACACGGGAGTCCCTCTCCACTTCCACTCCTCGACGACCTCGGGGTCGGCTTGCTTGACGAGACGACGCAGCCGGGAGAGCATCTCACCGCGCCAGTCGTCGAGCTCGTTGATCCTCGCGTCTATGAGCTCAGACGGTGACCCGAAATCATGCGGAGCGCTCTTCATGTCTCTCTCTGATACCAGATCGACGTTCAAGCACGTCGTGGAGCTTGTTTGAGAACGCTTTACCGCCTAGGCTCGTCCCACTGGCAGTGGCGGAACGAATACCCGGAAGCGTTCCCGACGGGGTCACGTTCGAGAGTGCCGAGGTACGCGAAGTAGCCGCGAACGCGTAGCCGGGCCATCGAAGACGCGGGCGGACTGAACTGGGCGCGAGGTCTAGCCGATCGCTGCGGCAAGTGCGTTGCGTACGAGCGGAAGGCTTTGCTCGTAGCGTACGCGCAACGCGTCCGAATCCTCACGGTCGGCGCTAATTGTGAGATCGGCAACCATCACGAGTCGTGCCGTGTCGCCGGCAACTCCGGGTGCGTCGCAAATGCGCCTGATGTAGTCCGTGTATGTCTCGCCGCTTCGGCGTGTCAAGACATCGACCACCTCGCACACCATCGGATCAACTCCCCACGTCGCCAGATCTTCGATCGTGCAACCACTCTCTTCGGGGATGCGATGGATGACCGCGGCGTTCATCGCGTTTGCTGTCGCAGTCGGACCGAGTGCTTGTGCGACGTTGACGCAGTGAGCGAGGCGCAGACCTCCCGAACGATCACGGCTCACTCCGTAAACTCGAGCAGCGAGAATCACCGCGTCAGAAAAATCCACGCTCGAACGCTATGCGCGGCAAGGTTGTCGAGATACCCCCCGCCCGGGGTAGGACCACTGACTAGCCTGCCCGAAGGCTTTAGCCCATCTCGAGCGTGACCGGGACACCATTTCGTCCCATCGTGCGAAGGTGTCGGAAGTGCGATCGGAGTGCTGCGCGCAACGAGTGATGCGTGACGTAGCGGACACCGTGACGCTTGGCGTTGCGCTGGACGATCTTGGCGATCTTTGCGTAGTGAGTGTGCGGCACCCGGGGGAATAAGTGGTGCTCGATCTGGTAGTTGAGGCCTCCGACGACCCAGCTGAGAACCGGGTTGCGCGGACAGAAGTCGACCGTCGTCTCGACCTCGTGCACCGCCCAGAGCCGTCGCTCGGTGGAGAGCTCCTCAGCGGTTGCGAAGTCGGCCTCCTCGACGCAGTGTGCGAGCTGGAAGGTCACGGCCATGATCAGGCTCACGACCATCGAGTAGACGAGATACGCGCTGAGGACGGCCCACCATGGATAGACGAGCAGCGGCACGACGATCGCCCAGCTGACGAAGATCACCTTCCCGCCGATGAGGCCGGCTAGATCCCAACGGCGGGGCATGCGCAGTGCGCTCGTCCCGATGCTTCCCCGACTGAACGCGGCGATATCGCCGACGGTCTGCCAGCGGAGGGCCATCACGCAGTACAGCGCCCAGATGTAGTAGTGCTGCAGCCGGTACCACGGGCGCGGGAGCTGCCCGGGCGCGAGCCTCGCGAACGGCACCTGCGTGATGTCGGCGTCGTAGCCGTCGACGTTCGTATACGTGTGATGGGCAACGTTGTGCTTCACACGCCAGGCGTAGCTCGAGAGCCCGAGGAGCGCATCCGCCGTCCAGCCCATCAGATGGTTTAGACGGCGTGCCCGGAAGTACGCCCCATGATTGGCGTCGTGCATCACGCTGAACGCGATCAGCGACGTTCCGAGGATCATCCCGCCGAAGCTGAGCAGCCCGAGCCACACGCCGGGTTGGCCCGAACTATCGAGTATCAGCCACGAGCCGAGCTAACACGACGAGAGCGACGACGCCCTTGGCGTACAGCTGGACACGGCCGCGCACGCGGGTGCCACGAGCGGACAGGTACTCCTCGACCTCCCGACGCGTCTGCCGGATGAACTCGCCACCGTTATCGAACGAGAGCTTCGGCGTGCTCTTCAGCCGCTCCGTGTCGGCGATCACGCCGCTCGCTTCGCTCGATCAGCGAGATCGCAGGTAGCCACTCTCGCCCTTATCTCCGGTGTTCCCGAGCCGTCGGCGTGGCGCACTGCGGATCACGTGCGCCACCAGCTCAAACAGAAGCGACGACGCTGACGCTACGCGCCTGCGGACCCTTCGGGCCCTGCTCGACCTCGTACTCGACCTTCGCACCCTCGGCGAGGCTCTTGAACCCTTCCCCACCGATAGCACTGTGGTGGACAAAGACGTCCTTGCTTCCATCATCCGGCGACACGAAGCCGTAGCCCTTGTCGTCGTTAAACCACTTGACCGTTCCGGTCGGCATATCTCCAGCTCCCTTCACTGCTCCATGAACGCGCAGCGGAAGGCGCAAAAAGCCGAACCGGTACTCGCTCAAACTCCTGTGGTCATCGTCAACACTACCAGCGGACGAGCACGACCCAATCTGACCCGGGCACAAAGATGCCCCTCGCGGAGCCTCTCTGTTGGCTGAAACGGCTTGTCTTAAGCCATGGGCGGTACTGGGCTCGAACCAGTGACCCCCAGCTTGTCGATTACGGGAAGACGAGGTCAGGGTTGGTCAGGGCACGTAGTAATGCGGGCTTGAGCACTCCACCGAGGTCACGATTGGACACCGTGGGTCAGGGAAATCTGACCCAGATCTGACCCAGGCGCACGCTAGTCCGCTGAGCTGGGGAGCATCAGCGGCTTCGCGCCAGGGCGTCTCAGGATGCGACGTCCTCGTGAGACAAGACGCCAGCAGGCCGCGTTAAGCGAGCCGCACTTTCCGGAGTCAAACCGCCGGAGCGGCAACAAGGGAAGCGCCCCGGCCGGATCCTGAAGAGGCCGCGCCTACGGGGTGGGACGCGGAAGCACGCCGCTCTTGCGGCCGTAGTAGGCGCCTGCCAGCAGACCCGTCGCGAGCAGCAGGACGCCGAGCATCGCTCCGGCCCCGATACCGAAGTCGGCCCAGTCGAAGCTGCTCGAGCCTCCGCTCGTGACCGGGGTTTGGTGGACCGGCCGCCCGTTCACATCGAGCAGCTTCGCCTTCGCGGCCCAGTTGGCGCTCGCCGCGTCGATCGCGGTGGGAACGGACGGGCTGATGCGGGGCTGCCCGTTCACGTCGAGCAGCTTCGCCTTCGCGGCCCAGTTGGCGCTCGCCGCGTCGATCGCGGTGGGAACGGACGGGCTGATGCGGGGCTGCCCGTTCACGTCGAGCAGCTTCGCCTTCGCGGCCCAGTTGGCGCTCGAGGCCTTGATCGCGGCCTGCGGCGGCAGGTTCAACCCAGAGCCATTGCCCGCCAGAGCGGAGCCGGCGAGGACGGCGCCCAGCACAGCGGTCGCAAGTACGAGTCCCGTGCGCCCGAGCTTGATGTGGGTCGAGCTGGTCATTCTGTCCTCCTTGTTTCTTTCGCGACCGCCTCGTGCGGTCTTTGCACACAAGAGCCGAAGCAGCTAAAAAGGCACCAGCGGGACCTAAAAGGCCGCTAAAGACCGGCGAGGAAAGCGCTTGGAATTCCGAGTTCTCGGCCCGCTCGAGGTGGAAGAGAAAGGGCGCCCCCTCAAGCTCGGAGGCGTCAAGCAGCGCAGCCTGCTCGCCGCCTTGCTCCTGCGGGCTAACAAAGTCGTCTCCCGCGATCGGCTGATCGACGAGCTCTGGAGTGCCTCACCTCCCGACACCGCCCCGACCGCGCTCCAGGTGTACGTGTCTCAGCTGCGCAAGGCACTCGGCCGGGATCTGATCCTGACGCAGCCCCCCGGCTACCTCATCCGGGTCAGCGACGGTGAGCTCGATCTTCATCGCTTCGAGCGGCTGGTGGCGACGGCGCGCGCGGAGGAGCCCGCCCATGCCGCCCGGCTGCTCCGGGAGGGGCTGGCCCTGTGGCGTGGAGCGCCTCTGGCCGAGCTGGACGACTCCTTCGCACGCGCGGAGCGAGGGCGGCTGGAAGAGCAGCGGCTTGCGGCCCTCGAGCAACGGGTCGACGCCGAGCTCGCGCTGGGGCGCCACGCGGAGCTGGTTCCTGAGCTCGAGGGGCTCGTGCGCGAGCAGCCACTGCGGGAACGTCTGCGCGGCCAGCTGATGCTGGCCCTCTATCGCTGCGGCCGCCAGGCAGACGCGCTCGAGGTCTATCGCTCGGGCCGGCGGTTGCTGGACGAGGAGCTCGGGCTCAAGCCGGACGATGCGCTCCAACGCCTCGAGAGAGCCATCCTCAACCACGATCCTTCGCTCGAGTCGCCGGTAGTCGCGGGCGCCGAACGACCCTCTGTCGCACGGCGTCGCCGAGCGTCGTCACGTACGAACGCGCCGCCTCCCGACTCGGTCGCTGTGATCGACCAGCAGCGCTCCCGAGTCGTGGGCCACGTGCCCGTGGGCCGAAGGCCTGTCGCCATCGCGATCGGGCACGGCTCGGTCTGGGTCGCCAACGCAGACGATGGAACGGTCTCCCGCATCCATCCAGATCGCCGCGAAGTCATCAGGACGATCGGAATCGGAGCACCGGCGATAGACCTCGCTGTTGCAACCGATGCGGTCTGGGTGGCGAACGGGAGCGACGGCACAGTCTCGCGCATCGATCCCAGCGCTGACGCCGTCGTCGAGACGATCGACCTGAGGGGCTCGAGCGAACTCGTCTGGAACCCGACCTACGCGGTCGACGCCGATGACGATTCCGTCTGGATCGCCGCGGGTCCTCACCATGTGCTCCGCATCGACCCGACGACGAACGAGCCCTCGGCGATCATCGACGTCGGCCATGTGCCGGTAGGCGTGGCACTCGGCGAGGAGGCACTCTGGGTGGTGACGACCGCCGAGCGGGCCCTGCGCATCGAGCCGCACACGAACACGGCCACGGCCGAGGTGCCCATCGAGTACCCCGTCGCGTTGGCGGCCGGGAAGCAGGCTGTCTGGGTCTCTGACTCGCGAGGCCAGGTCTGGCGCATCAACCCGGACACGGGAACGGTGAGCTCAGACGACCCCGGTTGGCGGAGGGCTCGTGGGCATGTGCGCGACGGATGGGGTGGTGTTCGCGGCCAACAACGCCGACGGCACCGTCGTCCAGATCGATCCGCAGGACGGTAGGGTTGTAGGCCTCATTCCGGTTGGCCACGCGCCGACCGACGTGGCCTCCTTGGACGGGACCGTCTGGGTTTCGATACAGAGCGAGAGCGCTATGTGACCGAGCTCGCGATCGGGATCTTCCCGGCGACGATCTCGGCCCTGACGTCCTCGATCTCGGCCTTGAACGAGCGGGGCACCGCCGCGCTGATCGTGCCGAGGCCGACACCGCGGTTCCCGAGGGAGAAGCGGGACGTGCGACCGGTCTCGAGCGTCCCGCGCACGAGCTCCTCGATCGTGTCGAACACGGCCACGTCCAGCCTCTTCACCGCGCTCGTCAGGATGTGCCGACCGAGTTGGGATTGGTCGACATCGACTCCGATCCCCCAGATTCCACGCTCGCTTGCCGCCTCCAGCGCCCCGAGGCCGCAGGGGCTGGCGACCTGGAACACGACTCGCGATCCCTTCGCGATCTGGCTCAGGGCGACCGACCTACCTTTCACGGGGTCGAGGAAGTCGTCGGTGTAGCTGTTCAAGGTCGTGACGCGAGGATTGGCTCCTCTCGCGCCTGCCTGGTAGCCGGCGATGAACCGCTCGACCGACGGCACCCGCTGGCCGCCGACCGAGCTGATCACCTCCTCCCCGGGAGAGAGCGTCAGCACGAGCGCAGCCAAGTAACCGGCCAGATAACCGGCTTGCTCTTCGCTGAACACGAGGCCCAGGACGTTCTTCGGGCGATGCGCCAGATCGTCGTGGGCGACGTCGAAGATCGCGAACCGCGTTTCGGGAAACTCGGTGGCGACTCTGTCGATCGCGGGGGCGGCAAAGAAGCCCGTTTCCGATGACGAGGTCGTACTTCTGTCGCGCGAGAAGTGAGAGGCTCGGGACGTAGCCTTCCTTCGGGGCCGGTGTCAGCACTCGCCCTCTGATCCCCAACTCTCGGACGGCCCGCTCGAGCCCGAGGTAGGCCCCGTGGATATACGGGTTCTCGATGCCTGTCGGCTCCATGACGAGTCCGACTCTGAGGCGCCTTTCGCTCACCAAACCAGTCTCATCTTGTCCGATACCCGGACAACTCGTTCCAGCGCTTCTCGATCGTGCTCGACCGCGAGATCAATCGTTCCCCTCCATCGAATTCCGCTCGGCCCTCGCCGGCCCCAGGTGGGACTTCAGACAGCACTGATAGATCCCGGAGAGCGCGCGGGGGTGCTCGCCCCTTCTCCGACGCCCAATCCCACTTCGCAGTGCGCCTGAAGCCGTCTCGAAATTCAGCGGGGAAGGCGACGCCCTCCCGCTCTCACTCGGCATCCCCTATCGATCGGCTACTCGGCGGCACATGGTCGGATGCGAAGGGCGTCATCCGCCCGATCGTGGCGGCCGACGTCATGGTCGTCGCGCCGTTTAACGCACAGGTGATAGTTCCCTTACCCATCTCCGCACATCTCAACCCCGGCGGTTGAGGAGTTTGGCGTAGCGCGGTCGGAGGAAGGCATCTCCCGGCAATGACCAGGGAGGTGAAGTGATGCCGAACGGCTGCTTCCGCGACTAAGAGCGCGATACTGCCGAAACGGTCGCGCCGTCGGTCTAGTCCTCAGCGAGTTCCTCGGCAACCTCACCCGCGCGGCCGTGCTTTCGCACGACCTCGAAGTTCTCAGTTGTGAGCACCGAGCTCTCGATGTCGGGTGCCACGTGACCCCTGATCACAATGAAGTGCCTCGGGTCTTCGTGAATCTCCTCGTACTCGGCAGGAGTGAGCTTTATGCGTCCTGCGCACTCAAGCGACGAGCACTCGCAAGCCACATTGAAGGTCGCCTGGTCGCCTGCCCTTTTCGCCACCTGCTCCATTACCCGCTCGTTCCATTGGCGGAAGTAGGCCTCATTCATTGCCCGCCGCTCGTCGCGCTCTGGCACAGGGTCGACTATGCCGAGGAGAGAAGGTCGCTGCCAGCTAGGCCGCGTACGCTCGATCCGCGGCGACCGAGGCGGGGTGGCCGACTTCGACCGCACCGCCGAGGAGAATCACGACGCGGTTGCACCTCCAGTGCGAGACGACGCGGCGATTCCCGAGGGGAGTGGTCATGGCGCAGGTAGCGGGTGGCTCCACGCTTCGGGCTGCACAGTTGAAGAATGGACTCGCCCTAACTTGCCGGCGGTCAGGAGGCGTGACCTTCCGGCGTAGGGATCACGCCGAGTTGCTGGAGAAAACCGAGCTCGTCCTTGTTTGACCACTTCTCGGCGAGCCTGCCGTCTTCGATCCTATGGGTCACCGTCGCGGTCGTTTCCAGCCTGTTCCCGGTCTTCGCGATCCCGGGGAGATCATCCTCGTGTGTGCCGGTCACTCGAATCCGGGTGACGACCTTGTCTCCCTCGGCGATCTGCTCCTCGATGTGGTGCTGACCAGGTGTTGCGACCCAGAAGATTTCGAACGCCTGCTTGAGACCAGCGCGACCTGGCGAGAGTCCGGGAAACGGTGGTGGAGAATGGTCGATGTAGTCCTCGGCCACCAGGTCATCCATCGCCGCCAGATTGCCCTTGTCGATCTCTTCGTAGAAGCGGCGGACGAGTGCTTTGTTTGCCTCACTCGACACGACGACTTCCTAGGGGATGCTCGTAGGGGAGGAGCCGCCAGGCAGTGGCAGGTCAAGTTCGAACCAGGTCACGTTCAAACCGTCATCACGTTCTGAGCCCCAGCGGCTGGCCATCTCCGCGACGAAGCTGAGGCCAAGACCACCGTCCTCGCTTGGCGCCTTCGGCGTCGCAGGATGCGGCGAGCCGTCGGAGACCTCGACCCTGAGGACATTGCGCTCGACGCTGATCAGGAGACCGACGTTGTTTGGGCCGGCGGGACCGTGAACCACGCTGTTCGTCACTAGCTCGCTCGCGAGCAGCAACGCTGTCTGCAAGGGCTCCTCGGGGATGTCGGCGCCGACAAAGGAGAGGGCGTCGCGCGCGGCCTTGGGTGCATGCTCATTCGCGGGAAGGGCTTTCCGCAGTTCCGTTGCTTCCCAGGCGGACGTCTCCATCTTGGAGCGTTCTGTCTCAATTCGTTCAACGAGAAACATCAGATCCTGCGCGTGCTCCGATGTGATGTCACCGCTTTCGGTCCCCTCGGCGATGAGGTCGCGCGCCTGGGCGAAAAAGCCCTTGACCTCACCAGCCGGCCTCGGCACTCGGCCCGGCCGACCGAAGTCGAACGCGACGATGTCTCCGATCGCGGCTTCGTCCTCGCTCACGAGATCCTCCGCGAGCAGCATCGTCGTCACGGACACCCCCAGCCAGCTGGCAATCAGGCGCCAGCGATCGGGAGCTGGCTTTGCTGCCTCCATCTCCCAGAGTCGATATGCGGTACGGGCGACGTCGAGCTCGCGGGCCGCCTGCGATTGGCTGATGCCGAGTTCTTCTCGGCGTTGCTTGAGCCTGTCAGCGAGTGGGACGACAGAAGCGGCCGCCATCAGCTGAACTCAACTCCGGGGTGACCTTCCAGGCCCGCTATCTCCAGAGCGCGCTTTGCCGTCGCTGACGGACTCGCAAGGACCAGAGGGCCATTCCCGTTCTGAGAGCGCGCGAACTCCATGAACGCGTGGAGACCCGTGCTGTCGATGAAAGTCAACCCTGTCAGGTCGACGGTTACCGGGCCGTTTTGGGAGACGGTCTCAAGAGCCGCCTTGAGCTGGGTCACCGTTGCCATGTCCAGCTCTCCGACCAAGCGAAGTCCGTGCTGGGGAGGAGCAAGTGGCGTGACGGTGAGTGTGAGTGATTCCGATTTCATGTTCTCCTGTCTGACGTCTGACGTAGGACAAGCATACATCGTTTCCGCACCCCTTGTCGCGATCTTCTCGGCCGAGCATGGCCAAGATTGAAATACGAACGTATGTTCGATAGGGTCGATGGGTGATCCAGATTCGCGGCTGCACCGTGAGCGAGGACGAAGCAGCAGAGCTTGCGCGGCGGCTACGAATGTACGGCGACCCGTTTGGGATTGGGATCGCCGAGCGTCTTGAACGAGGTCTCCGCTACGGCACCGCCGTCGTTGGGACGACACAGTCCGAAGCTCGCGCAGTCTTGACGGTGATCGAGCGCTGGACGCCCGAGCGCTTGCAGGAGGTCGGAGCGTCGCTACGCGCGTACGTCTCGTCGCCCACCTAACTGCCCCCGAAATTGTTCAGGCGGTCGCGGATCCGGCGTCTCGGGCGCGCGGTCATCGATGGTGAGTGCGACGACTCCAATCTCAAGTGCGAGCGACTTCTCGAGAAACGAGCGCGTCGGCTCGTCCACGAGCGTGATGAGCTCGCGGCTCGTCGTCGGGAATGTGGAAACCGGCGAGATACACGGAGGCGAAGGTTTCCCCTAAACGAGCGTCTCCTAACCGCCACCGACGTTTTCAAGGGGAGAGCCCGGAGCTCCTCATTCAGGGAGCGTTGGGGTCGGATCCGCAGCCGGTCCGACTGTCTCGGCGTCCGCGATCCGCAGCAGCCGCCACGCGAGGAGCCCGAGCCAGAGGAACCACGTGATGCTTGCAGCGCGTACCGCCGCACCGTCACCGATCAGGCTGAACAGAACGCTCACAGCTATCACGGTGGGCACGACGAGGAGCGTCGGAAGCCACAGGTCGCGCCACTGTGGGAGCCGCCGAAACGCGAATGCGAGCAGCAGCGGGACCAGGAAAAAAAGCGCCGACGCGATGCCGGATTCGAACCGGTGCCCGTCGGCCTGCCAGGACGTGTTGTCGCAGCCCTGATCCATGCCGCGGCAGTCGAGCCGGAGAAAGCCTTCGAGAAACCGGGTCACTCCGATGACCGTCAGCCCGAGAACGCCGAGCCTCGCAAGCCAGCCCGACCCGAGCGCGCGCCAGAGGCCCAATGCGAAGGCGACGATCAAGAGCCCATTGAGGTTCGCCGCGATCTGGTTGTAGAGCCAGGCCTGGTCGGCTGTGTGCGCGCCGAGATCGCTGATGTCGTCGTCGGCCGGGCTGAACGCGTCGGGCTGAGCGAGGTCGCCGAGCAGGACGCCGACAATGAACGTCACCGACGCCAACAGACCGCAGATCGCGGCGGCGCGAAGCGGCACCTGGCGAAGTCTCTCAGACCCGCGCGGCAGGTTCGCTCGCGTGGGCTGATTCTGGGCTCGCACCAAGGATGAGGTCGCCGAAAACGTCGATCGAGTGAAGGTTGGTCTCAGCGACGGCGCCGACAAGGTGTCGGACACAGTCGAAGACGTGATTCCTGGCGACAGCGACCCGCTCGGTCCGTCGAGGGGGGGAGCGCATCAGCCCCGACTGGTTCGAGGCGTTGCCTGACTCCTGGGTGGCCTCCCGTGAATTGCTTCCACGAGAGCAAGTACTACGCGCGGCGCACGAAGTACAGGATGAGAACGACCAGCAGAACAATCACAAGAATCCCAATGACTCCATAGCCCGTTCCGGCGATGGCAAGCGGCACCTTTCCTCCTTCGTCGTTTGCAGACTGAGTGTGTCCATCTCGAGCTCGAGTTAAACGCACCGCGAAAGCGGTCGCCTCGCGTTGCGCGGCGCCATCGGCTCCGCACTTCAGTGGACGATTCCAGCGCGTTCGATTGCTTAGGCCACGCCGTCACTGGGTAAGACCTAATCAATCAACAGAAGGAGTACGCGTGAGTGAGATCACGAATCCCCGCGAGCTCTTCCTTCACGAGCTCGGCGACATCTTGTACGTCGAGCGAAATCTCGTGGAAGAAGCACTTCCCAAGCTCATCGACGAGGTGCAGGACAGTGAGCTAAAGACGGGCCTCAAGGAGCACTTGTCGCAAACGCGGCAGCACGTCTCGAACGTCGAGCAAGTGTTCGAGCTGCTCGGCGAAACGCCCCACGAGGAGGAGTGCATCGCCTTCGAGGGGCTGAAGAAGGAGCACGAGGAGATGGTCAAGGAGTCCTCCTCGTATCTCATCGACCTCGTCGATCTCGGAGCGGCAGCGCGCACGGAGAACTATGAGATCGCTGCCTACGAGGGGCTGCGGCGCATGGCGAAGGCTCTCGGTGAAGAGAAGGCCGTCGAGCTACTCGACGAGAACCTTTCTCAGGAGAAGGAAGCGCTTCGCGAGGTCGAAAAGATCGCGACACGGGTCAGTAACGAGTCGTTCGCGTCAGCAACGGCATAACGTCCAAGAAGGCTTGGGTTCCGCGGGTCAGCCATCGAACTGGCGGTGCGGAGATTGACGTCGACCAGGCGGGAGCCCGCACATCATGCGGTGCGGGCTCCGCCGGTCGTCGGTTCGCCAGCACCCCTCTCGGTGCTGGGTGGCCTCGCGGCGGAGCCCGAACCTCACGTGCCAGTCCCGACGTTCGCATGCGCGAGCGCCTGGAGCGCGGCCGGAATGCTCAGGCACAGGCACGGACACGTTTCGAAGCACGCACCGTGATAACACCCCCGCGAGTTGGCCTGCCCGACCGCGTGGTTCGCGTTCCCTAGGCCACGTCCGCGACAGACATCTAGGCCGAGCTCTCGAGCGCGTCATGCTCCCCGGCGGGGCCGGGGCCAGCTGGCGAGAGCCGACACGGCGGCGTTCGGGCAGCCACCCACCCCGCCCCGAAGGCGCACAGGCGCGAGGACAGCTGGGTTAGCACGCGAAGTGTGGAGAACCCGCACTACGAACGGAGGTCTCATGCTGCTCGCCGCAAATGGATGGTGGCTCTGGACACTTCTCGCGGTCATCGTCTGGATCGCTATCGCGTTCTGGCCAGCCAGGGTCGCATCGCGGAAGGGCCATAGCTTCATTCTCTTCTTCCTGTTCAGCCTCGTCTTCTTCCCGGCCGCGCTGATCGTCGCGTACTTGGTGGGCGACAGGCGTGGGCCTGGGTAGGTAGAGAGTCGTCGCGCTGTCGGCCGTCGAAACTGAAAGGCCCCGTGAATACGGGGCCTTTCTCACTCCTGGACGTCAGAGCAGCGCGGCCACAGCAAGCTCTCGAGCCGACTCTCCGAGCTGCTCGACGAGTGGCTGCGGCGAGCCGGACGACCCTATCCTGGCCGACGCTACAAGCGGGAACCTCACCGTCCACTAGGGACAAACTTGCGCTGAGCTACTTCCTCATCGCGAGTAGAAGGAAGACGATCACAGCGCCGAACAGCAGCGCCGCAGAAAGGACGATCCCAGTCATTGCGTCTCCCCAGATCATCGAGACTGATCTAGAAGATACTCCGCCGACGCAGGGAAGAATCCGCGGCAAGCAAAGGGCCGGGCAAGCCGCAGCAATCGTCCCTATGGGGAGGGGGGATGTAGGGACGAGCCAAATAGACAGGCCCGGCCACCAATAATGCTACTCCTGCCACGGTCCGTCGCGGGCTGGTGGTCGCGCTGCGGCTGGCTACCATGCGCCTACGGGGACTGGGGGTGCGTCCGGGGGGTGGAACTGGATCGAGCGCGTCGTAGGTGAAGCCCGTTGAATCTGGAGCGCGCGGCAGGCGTCTCTAGTCCCCCTTCTATCGCTCGGGAAGATCGTGACCGCGCGCGCGGTCTTGATGATCGGACACTTCCATCCGAGTGGTGTCTGTCTGTCACTTGCTGAGATCGGAGGAGGCGACGCCACCGCCTGCGGCCCGCCCCCTCCGTCTCCTCTTTGTCGAGCACGACGGCCGGGTTCTCGGATCTCGCGGAGCGGGCACCGCACTGAACGACTCAGCTCGTCCCAGCCTGCGGGTTGTAGAACGTTGTAGAGATGGACCACATCCGACGAACTGGTGTCGGCATCACCGCCGATCCGCCAACACCGGCCGACGGGCAGTGCGGAAACCCTGGCCGGCGGCTGACCGCCGGCCAGGGCACCTGGTTCACTTGTCGCCGTTACCGGAGAAGGCGTGGGACAGGTCGTATTCGGCGACCTGCTCCCCGAGGTGCAAGCCCGCCACGTCGGCGAAGCGGTAATGGATCCCGCCCCACACGCGGGCGTTCTCGATCTCGGCCCGTAGCGCGGCCGCCGTCGCGAAGTGGTGGACGGCGTTTAGGTTCCCTGCGGGACCCAACGGGTCGAACCCATGGATGTCCACGTTGATCGCGTCGGTACCGAGGAAGTGGCTGAACACCTCCGCCTGGCCCGACGTCACCGTGTTATGCGCCGAGGGGTACTCGGGATGGTTCGGCGTTGCGACCAACGGCCGCCAGGGGTCTGCCGCCTCAACGGTCGCCGCGTTGCCGTCGTTGAAACCCGGCACTGGGCCGAAGCCGTCGTTTGTGACCGCGGTGGCGTCAAGCGATCCGTTGATCGCAGTGACCGGCCGCCAGAAGAGGTAGTGGTACTTCGCGTGCATCACAGAGATCCCCCCGTCGGCCGCGACAACGTTCACCATGGCCATGAGCCGGGCCGTATCGACGAGGCTCGACCCCTGTGCGGCCGCGACTTCACGGGCGAGACGGTTGTACTGGCGGACCACGTTCGCCGTCCAGAACATCGCCGTCGATCTCTCGGTCGCGTTCGGGTTCGTGCTCGACCCGTGCGTCTTTACCTCGTTGAAATCGGTCACCCATGTGCTGCTCTGCAGCGATGGCGGCGGCGGTGGGAGGAACTGGTCCGCCGATTCAAGGATGAACGGCCGGACATCTCCGACCCACGGCGTTTGCGGCACCGCGAAGGCAGTTGGCGTGAGCCGCCACACCCCTGGGCCTGGCGTGAGTTTGGGGAACGTCGAAGTCGATGCGATCGGCGTCTGCAGCCCGTCGCCCTCGCGTGCCGCGATCAGCTTCTCCGCGGTCAGGTCGCCGTAGCGGAGGCCGACCTTGGTCGCCTGGTTGTCTGGCAGAGCGTCGAGGGCTTCTTTCCGCAGCGCCGCGATCGCCGTCGCCTGGCTCGGGAAGTAGTTCGTCAGCACTGTCGAAGCCGCGCCGATAACCGCCGCATCTGCCGACTGACCTTTTCTCTCGCCCGGCGAGATCGCCTCGTACATGGCCTGCGTCGTGTAGGCCATGTAGATGAAGCTCTCGTTCTGGAAGGCGCCGGACCCGACAACGGTGCCCTCAGCGATCGTGTCCCATTGGGCCACGGTGTTGCCCGGCGGCAAGACGGCCTTGGCATCGCGTGCCTGGGCGGCGGCGAAGATCGCGAGCACGATCGCCGCTGCGGCCACCACCATCGCCGTGGTTTGTCTGTGCCTTTGCATCCCCTCGCTCCTCTCGGGAGGGGCCCGCCTCCCCCACGAGCCCGATGTTCTGGCGCCTGCCCACGGGGAGCGGGGTGACTATCCCGCTTTGTGACGGATGAGTCAAGGGGGCGACATTCGCGCCCCCGCATCTCCTTCCCGCCTGTCTCCGCCGTAGTCTCAGGCGAGTGGAACGCGCCGGAGCCGTCGGCCGCGACATCGGGTCTTCCGCATGGCAGAACTCGCGGAGTTCCGCACCGCCGCCGGTTCGCCGCAGGAGTCCTCGCGTAAGTCGCGTGAAGCATCGTGCAGATCTGACATCCGCCTGACACGTGCGGCGAGGCATCTGTTCATCGAGGTTTCCGCTTCAGATCAACGCGGCGTAATCGACTTCGTCCTCGGACGCGACATGGGTAACAACAAGTTGTCATCCACGAGCTGGCGAGCTACCCGCGGATCGAGGAGCGAGCGATTCGGCGACCTGGGTAGTTCCGAGAAGACGGATCAGCGGCAGCCCTGATGGTTGAGACCGACGCGGGGCACGATGCTAGTCGCGTGAGACGCCTTGGCCGGACCCGCCCATTCCGCGGACCGAACCGGAAGGTCGTTCCTGGAAGCATCGCCGAGGTCGAATACCTCCCCCTCGGAGGAGTCGATCAGTGGGTGATGATCCGCGGGAGGAGCCGTGCGAATCCGCCACTGTCCTCCTTCATGGCGGGCCGGGTTGGCCGGAGACGGGCTTCTTCCGATTCTTCAACGCCCCGCTCGAGGACGCCTTCACGGTCGTCTACTGGGAGCAGCGGGGTAGTGGCAGGTCGTTCGCCCGCTCGATGATCCCCAGGCCCTCGATGACCGTGGAGCGGTTCGTGGCTGACTTGGACGAGCTCGTGGACGCCGTGCGTGTCCGCCTCGGATCAGAGCAGGTGACTATCCTCGGCCACTCGTGGGGCACGGCTCTTGGCGTGCTGTATTCCCAACGCTTCCCGGACAAGGTCGCGGCGTATGTCGGCGTCGCGCAGATCGGCGACTGGCCGGCGGCCGAAGCGTCTTCCTACGCCTTCGCCCTCTCGAAGGCGCACCGTCTCCGCGACCGGAAGGCGATCAAGAAGCTGCAAGCCATCGGGCCGCCACCTTATGACTGGCGGAGCGTGTTCACAGAGCGCACCCTGGTCCAGCGCCTCGACGGCCAACTGAACGCGAGGACGCTGTGGACGATGGCGAAAATCCTCCGTGCGACGGAAGTCTCGATCATTGATGTTCCCGATCTGATCCGCGGCTTCCGGTTCACGTTCGAGGCCATGTGGCCGGAGACGTCCGTTCTTAACATCGTCGATCTCGTACCCGCCCTGCAGATGCCCGTGTTCTTCTTCCTCGCGCGCAAGGATCACTTCGTCCCTCCGGAGACCAGCGTCGCGTACTACGACGGACTGACCGCGCCGTCGAAGAGCCTCGTCTGGTTCGAGAAGTCGGGGCACGAGTTGTTCGCGGACGAACCGGCCAAGTTCAACGCCTCGATAGTCGGACTCGTGAGCCCGGTCGTGCGCCAGACGTGGGCTCACCGCACGTCCGCTCTGCCGAGGGATTGAGCAGGGAGGCGCGGGTCGGCGAGGGTTCACCGAGCCTGCGGGATGTCGCGAAGGTCACGGCGAGTCTTGCGGAGGCGAGCTAGAGGCGGGCGGGCTGAACTAGCCGATCACCCGTTGCCAGCTCGGCATCGAGTCAGCCAGCCACGGAAGCTTCCTGACGGTGTCGGTCTTGATGTCGACGACCCACGGTCGAGTCCGAAGGTTTTCGAGGACGATGAGGCTGCGGCCGTCGGGGGCCCATATCCAGCTCTCGTAGAACCAGTGGTGGACGACGTTTGCAGATGCGCTCGAAGTCCCGCCCACCGGGGCGGAGCGACGGCAGGAGCTCGTCTAGAGGCACGCGCGGATTATCGGCTGGTCTACAACAACGCTGCTCGCGACGGCCACCATCTCGGGCGCGAATCTCGCGCCGGTCCGCCAGTCTCCGTCTGCACGCGAAGTTCACCCGTAGGGTCGCCCCTGTGTCAGCGAGCGTGGCGGGAGCATCAGGTCTTCGAGGGAAGGTAACGCTCTACCCATCCCGTCCGGTGTGCATCGACACCGATCCGTGCACCAAACCCGCTCCGGGGGTGCTTCTCGTGTTCAAGCGAAATGGCCTCGTCGCCGCGCGCATCACCACGACGAAGGACGCGACCTACCGCGTGCTGCTCGCGCCAGGGCGCTACAACGTCGTAGCGCCTCTGTACCGGCACGGAACGGGTGTGACGCCGCGGATTGCGCGAGTGCTGAGGGAACGCATCGCGCGCGTCGATCTCGAGATCGACAGCGGCATCCAGTAGCGGGCTGAGCGCGACGTGGACGGGATGGGGCTAGGTATCGGTGCCCTCCCGCTGGCTTCACACCGAAGTTCGATCTCAGGTGCGCCCATCACGGCTCGTACCCCTAAGCGAGTTTCGCTCAACCGTGCGGTCGGGTGTGTCGTAGATGTCCGCGAACGCACACCCCGTGGCGCTACCGGTGGCACTACCGGATTCTGCGGCACGTGGGATCGAACCAGGGAAGGATCCTGCCTCGACCACTGTTGAAGGTTCAACGAGGGACAGTCCCAGCAACTCGATCGGCTTGCTCGAGAATTCGGGCGACCTCGACGCGGGACCCAACTTCGAGCTTGCGGAAGATGTTTCGCAGATGCGTTTCAACGGTCTTGGGGCTGAGAAACAGGGTCTGCGCGATCTCGGGATTCGTTCTACGATCGAGGACGAGCTGGGCAACCTGTTCTTCGCGTGCAGTCAACGAGCCGACCCCGATCGCATCGCTGCTGCCACGCCGCGTACGCCGATGAACGCGACGGCCAAGGAGGCGCAGCTCGTGGTCTGCCGCGTCGCGGTAGCGGCGCGCCCCGCAGTCATGGAACGCGCTTGCGGCGAGCTCGAGTTCCGCGATTGCCTGCTCGCGTTCACCTGCTTGCGCCAGCGCACGCCCGGCGAGGGCATGTGACAGCGCTCCCTCGACGGGCAAGCCCACGGCGTCGGCCGCGGTTGCCGATGCTAGAGCTCGTTCCGCTGCAAGACAGGAATCGCCCGCGTGTAGGGCGACCTCCGCCTTCGCTCTCCCTGCCATCGACGTCGCCATCCGGAGCGACCCCATGGAGGTCGCCGCCCACTCGGCGCACTCGGCCGCACGTGCAGCGTCGTCGGGGCGTCCCAGGGCGAGATAGCAACGAGTGAGAAGCTCGAGCCACTTGGCGCGAAAGCTCCCGCCGGGCATCAGGGGTATCTCCGGCCCGCCGGTTCGTTCGAGCATCAGCTCGACGGCCTCGCCAAGGGCAGCATCGCCGGTTTCGAGGCATGCGGCCGACCACGCCAGACCGGTGGCGGCCGGGATGAGCCCGTTGTCCATCCCCCTGGTCAGCTCGACGCTCTCTTCGGCCGTACTTAGTGCAAGCTCTGCGTCTCCAGCGGCCAGTGCCGTCAGCGAGCGGTTGAGGAGAAGACCGGCCAAGCTCTGAGCATTTCCGAGGAGCCTTGCCTCTTCGATGGCGGAATCCAGCATTTCACCGCCGTCGACGAGATCGCCGCGCAGCATCCTCACCCAGGCCAGCAGCATGAACGCGAAACTGACCACGGCCGGTTGGCCGGTCGCTTTGGCCACGGCAATCACGCGCTCTGCGTGGATCCCGGTGTCGTCGAATCGGTCGAGATAGAGCTCGGCTCCTGCAAGATTGATCGCGGAGTCGAGCCGGAGTGCCAACTCCTCGTCCGCGAGAGAATCGACGAGCGCCGCTGCCTCGGAGCGGTACTTCTCCGCGTCCGCGACCCTGCCGCATAGGCCTGCACCCCACGCGAGGATTGCGGCTGCACTCGCACTCAGCGCCCTATCTCCGAGCGGACTCGCGAGCTCGAGCGCTTGCAGGGCCCACGGTTCGATCTGGTCGAACTCCATCCGGTAGACACCGTCGAGCGCGAGCTCGATCATCAGGGCAGCGGCCTCGCGTGAGTTGGCGTCCTCGAGACCCTCGAGCGCCTCAACAAGACGCCCGTATGCGTTCTCATGAAGTCCGAGAAGGTGCTCGACGCCGGCGCAAGCGGTCGTGAGTCGCACGCGCAGAGCGACCGCTTCGTCGGGAACGAGATCAATCGTCTTCAGAAGGGCTGAGTGCGCCTCCGCGAAGTGCCCACCGTTGGCCAAGGCTCCAGCGCGAGCGAGGAGCAGCTCGAGGCGTTCGTCAACAGCAGCATCGTCGGGTAGAAGGCGAAGCGCGACTGCAAACCAGTGCGCGGCGATTTCTGGAGCCCGATAAGCGGCGGCGTTTCCGGCGTCGCGCAAAATCTCGACAGACGCCGTGTCGCCCTGCCGCCCAGCACGCTCAACGTGATGCGCGCGCTCTGCTGGCCCGACACCACGCGCTGCAAGCGCGGCGGCGCAACGTTCGTGCGCGCCGAGTCGCCACCCACCGGGCGCCGTTACGTATACCGCTCGACGAACAAGCGGATGACGAAAGCGAAAGCGGCGGGGTACGTCAGTTTCACGAATCACGTCGAGGCGAAGCAGCTCGTCGATAGCGTCGAACGCCGAGATAGGTTTGACCGCCGCAGCGGCCGTCGCGAGCTCAAGGTCGAAGGGATCGCCAGCGACGGCGGCACCGCGTAACAGAAGACGCGACTCGTCCGGCAACAGGTCGAGCTCCTTCGCCAGCGCCGCGGCGACCAAGGGTGGCACCTCCAGGTCGCCAAGCGAGCTCTCCGACGTGCCGATCCTGCTCGACGTTGCGCGACTGACCACTCTCCCTAGCTGCTCGAGGTAGAACGGGTTTCCGCCGCTGTCCTCGTACAGAGTGGCCGCCGTCGTCTCGTCGACGTTCGACCCGAGTAGCTCGGCGGCTTGTTCGCGCGTAAGGGCGCCGAGCTCAAGTCGAGCAAGGGAGTCAGCACGACGGGCCGGCCCGAGTGCTGCAGCCAGCCGCTCCGGCACTTGGCGCGGCCGAAGCGCGAGCACGAGCAGGACGGCGGCGTCGGGGGGCCGCCGCAGCAGCGAGCCGAGTAGGTCGATTGATGCGGAATCCGACCAGTGGATGTCGTCCAGCAAGAGCACGAGCGGTCTGACTCCGGTTAGACGCTCGAGGATCTCTCGAACTGCGCGATGGCCGCGGTACCGCTCATGGCTAAGCGCCTCTCCCTGGCTGGTTGCGAGGGGGTGGAGCGACGGGAAGACACTTGCGAGACCGTTGCGGATGTCGTCGTCGAGCCCGACGAGCCGGTCGCGCTCCAAGCCTTGGAGGTAATCGTCGAGCGCATCAACGAACAGCCCAAAGGGGAGATCGCGTTCCAGCTCCGAAGCCGACCCGGAGAGCACGAGATGGCCCCGTGCGTCCGCGCGGCCCGCAAGCTCCGTGAGAAGTCGCGTCTTTCCGATCCCTGGCTCGCCGACGACCTCAACGGCCATCGCGGCGCGCCCGGCGTCGAGCGCGGCAAGGAGGTGATCGAACGAGTCGAGCTCGTCGGCTCGTCCTACGAGGTGCTCGGCAACGGTCATTGTGCGTTCCCGCACGAGAATAGGTCAGGGACTGAAAAACCGGAAATCAGGGTGTCACCCCGATGTCGTGGCGGCGTTTACAAGTCAGTCTCGACACATGCCTTGCTATGTCCTCCACCATCGCCACGAGCCGCACGAGTGCGGCATTGTCTTCGCCTCATTCAGAGGGCACGAGAGCGTCCTCCGCCACAAGGCCACACTCGCCTCGTGCCGGTCGGGAGAGCACTCAATCTGGTGGACGGTGACCGCGCAGTCTGAAGGGGCTGCGCTCGCCCTCCTGCCGTTCTATGTCGCCGAGCGAACGATCGCAACGAGCGTGACCAAGGTCGAGATCCCGTGATCGAACTGCCCCAGCACCGACCGCTACGGGACGCGTGCGTGTGGCGATCTGCAGCCGCAAGACCTCGCTAAAGGAGCGCAGTCTGGTGACGATTGATCCCGCCCAGTACGACCAGGATCCAGGTTGCGACGATGTCGAGCCGTGCCATCGGACCAACCTGGCCGGCCGCATCGGCCGATGGAGTGCACGCCACCGCAAGACGGCGATCTTCGGCTGGCTCGCGTTCGTTGTTGCATCCTTCTTCATTGGCTCGTCCGTTATCGGCGCCAAACAGGCAACGGACGCGTCGGGCGTGCTCCCGCCCGCCACTCCCACGACCGACCCGGCGTCGTAGCACGGTGCCGGCGCCCGTCGCAGACGACGTCGACGGCACCTTCAGCGGGGGTGTCCGTCAGCCATCTCTAGAACTAGGCGGAGCGGGTCGTCTAGACCGCTCCGTGACCGTGACGGCGGATTCACGAAGGGTGGTCGACCGCACCGAGTTGGTGGTCTTCCTTGTGGCCGTCGGCCTGGTCGCACTCCATGTCGTCGACGACAACTTCCTCCAGCCGCAACTGGGCACCTCGCAAACAGATCACCTCTTCAGCGGTCTCGTACCGCTTGCGCTCCTCATAGGCGCTGCGGTCGTCTACCGCCGCGCTCGAGCTGGGGTCCGGGCGACGCTTGCGCTCCTCTTTGGCTTCTTCGGTGTCCTGAGCGGCACCGAGGCCGTGTACTACTCGCTCAGCGGCGGACCTTCCGGTGACGACTTCACCGGGTTCCTGTCGATGGTTGGCGGTTTTGTGCTTCTCGGTGTTGGGGTCGCAGTGCTCTGGCGCTCGCGGCGCACAGACGGTAGCCGCCTCCGCCGTTACGCACGGCGCTCGGCCATCACAGTTGGCGTGCTCCTGCTTGCCTCGCAGGTGCTGTTCCAGACTGCGATCGCGTATGTCGTCACCCACAGCGCGCGAGCGGGGGTGCCGACTCCGAACCTCGGCTCCGCGTATGAGGACGTCGCCTTCGTCACAAGTGACGGGCTCAAGCTCAAGGGCTGGTTTGTGCCTTCGCAGAACGGCGCTACGGTCATCGCCTTTCCCGGGCGCTCTGGGCCCCAAGAACACACGCGCATGCTCGTGCGTCATGGCTACGGCGTCCTCCTCTTCGACCGTCGCGGCGAGGGCGGGAGCGAAGGCGATCCGAATACCTTCGGCTGGCACGGCGAGCGAGACCTGCACGCTGCCGCGGCGTATCTCCGTAGCCGTTCCGATGTTGACCCCGAGCGGATCGGCGGGATCGGCCTCTCGGTCGGTGGCGAGATGTTGATCCGGGCTGCGGCGGAGTCGGAGGAGTTCGCGGCAATCGTGTCCGAGGGCTCGAGCGGCCAGTCCGTGCGCGACGGAATCGCAAACGGGGAACCGTGGGCCGAGATCTTGCCCGAAGCCAGCATCACATTCGCGACCGCGCTGTTCACGAACGACCTGCCACCCCCTAGCCTCATGGGCGAGGTATCAAAGATCGCTCCGCGCGCGGTGTTCTTCGTCTACGGCGAGAACGGTCAGGGTGGCTCCGAGACGAAGCCGAACCGGGACTTCTACGAGGCGGCTCGCGAGCCGAAGCAGATCTGGGAGGTCCCGAAGGGGCAACACATCGCCGGGATCACCACGGAACCGGCGGAGTACGAGCGGCGAGTGATCGGCTTCTTCGACAAGTACTTGCGGGCGAAGTCGTGACCGAGGCAGGCGCATCTGCGCGAGTCCGGCGTGGCGGCCGGTCCGATAACTCGAAGGGAGATCGTGATGAGTGAACAACTTCCCAATCGAACCGAGGTGCTAGTGGTTGGTGCCGGTCCCGTGGGGTTGGCCGTTGCCACGTCGTTAGCGGGACATGGTCGTGACGTCACGGTGGTCGATCGTCAGGCAAAGGGGGCGAACACGTCGCGCGCCGCTGTCGTACACGCCCGAACCCTCGAGATGCTTGAGCGGATCGGAGTCTCGGATCGACTGGCAGGACTCGGCATCCACGCTTCGCAGTTCAGCATCCGCGATGGCGATCGCGAACTCGTGCCGGTCAGGTTCGACCGTCTTCAGACGAAGTATCCGTACACGCTGATGGTGCCGCAGAACATCACAGAGCAGGTCTTGCTGGACCGCCTCGAGGAGCTCGGAGGCAGAGTCCACCGCCCCTGCGTCGCCACCGGTATCAGGCAGAACGCGGATCGTGCCGAGGTCACATTGGACAACGGCAACATGATCGAAGCGCAGTACGTCGTTGCGGCCGATGGCATGCACAGCACGATTCGCGATCTAGCCGGTCTCGGGCACAACGGCAACGATGCACTGTCGCTGTCCTTCACGCTGGCTGACGTGCGGGTCGATGGCGGACTGCCGGCTGCCGAGGTCCTGCTGTTCTTCTCCAAATCAGGCATGTTGGTCGTGGCACCGCTCCCGGACGGATCGTTCCGGCTGGTGGCCGAAGTCGACGATGCGCCCGAGCAGCCCGACGTCGCCTTTGCGCAGCGGCTGCTCGACACCCGGGGACCGCGTCGTGCCACGGTGAGGGTGACCGAAGTGGTCTGGGGATCCAGGTTCCGGATCCACGAGCGTGTCGCCGACCGGTACCGGTCCGGGCGGGTACTCCTGGCTGGCGACGCCGCACATGCACACAGCCCAGCCGGTGGGCAAGGCATGAACCTCGGCCTGCGTGATGCGGTAACTCTCGGTGATGCGCTGTCGGTCGCGTTGCGGGAAGGTCGCGAGGATGAGCTCGACGAGTATGCGTCAGGCAGTCGCGCCGAGGCCATGCAGGTGGTGGCGCTCGCCCACCGGCTAACCCGACTGGCCACCGCCCCCAACGCAGTCCGCCCCTTGCGCAATGGGGCCCTACGTCTTCTCGCACACGTACCGGCGTTCCGCCGCAAGCTGGCCGAACAACTCTCCGCGATTGGCCACCGGTGAGGACGTGGCCGTCCGCCCAAGGGGGACGGACGTCCTCAACTCAGGAAAAACGGCCTCGTAGAGCGATGGCGCTCCGCGAGCCAGTCAGGAGAACATCTGATGCGCGCGATCCGGAATGAGACCGAACGGCCGACAGACACGACCGGTGAGACGGCAGGAGGTCGCACGATAGGTCGCATTCGCGCGCGGCGCCGAAGCATCATCACCGCGGTCGTGCTAGGCGCGGTCGTCGTTGGAGCCGCCTACCTCGTGAGCAAACCGGGTTCCGAGACCCCTGCGGCCAACGGTGCGAGTACTGGCCCGAACTATGCGGAGATAGAGAGCTTCGTCCAAGGCGAGATGGCGGCGCAGCGCGTTCCAGGCCTCGCACTAGGGATCGTCGAGGACGGCCGGGTCGCCTACGTGCGTGGGTTCGGCAAAGCAGACGACTCCGGACGGGCCGTGACGCCGCAGACGCCGTTCATCATCGGATCGGTGGCCAAGTCGTTCACGGCCCTGGCGATCATGCAGCTCGTCGAGGCGAACAAGATCGACCTCGACGCGCCCGTGCAGCGCTACCTACCTTGGTTTCGCGTGGCCGACGAGAAGGCCTCAGCCGAGATCACCGTGCGGCACCTGCTCAACCACACGAGCGGTATCTCCACCAAGACCGGCCGGTCGTACCAGGGTGACGGTGACACGAGCGACACCGCTTTGGAGCAGGCCGTTCGCAAGTTGAAAAGCGCTGAGCTGTCAGCACCGGTTGGCTCGAAGCACCAGTACAGCACCATCAACTACTCGGTTCTGGGACTCATCGTGCAGACGGTCACCGGACAGTCGTACGAGAGCTACGTCCAGGCGAAGATCCTCGACCCGCTCCAGATGCACAACTCGTTCACGTCCGAGGATGCCGCGCAGCCAGCGGGTCTCGCGAGCGGTTACAACTACGCGTTCGGCCGACCGCGGGAATCGCACCAGGCGTACAACCGGGGCCTCCTGCCTGCGGGCTACCTGATCGCCAGTGCTGAGGACATGACCCACTACGTGGTGTCTCAGCTCAACGGCGGTCGGTACGAGGGCGCGTCCGTTCTCTCGTCGGGCGGGATCACTCAGCTCCACCGACCGGCCGTGCCGACGCCGAAGGAGGACACGTCGTATGGCATGGGCTGGTTTGTCGGCCCTCTCAACGACATCCCGGTCGTCCACCATCAGGGCGAGACGTTCAATTTCCACTCGAACGTCGTGCTTATCCCGAAGAGCCAAGACGGAGTCGTGGTGCTGATGAATGCGGAGAACTCCCTCGATCTCTTCACCGCCGGTCGCATGGGAACGATCGCCGCGGGCGTCGCCAGTCTGGTCGAAGGACAAGAGCCGCCGTCCCCGCCATCGAACATCGCAATCTTCATCGTCTTCGGGGCGCTCTTTGCGCTGCTCGTGCTGCAAGCTCGCGGCATCGCCAAGTCGGTCAGCTCGCTTCGACGCGGGCATGTCCGACGCGGCCGGTTCGGCCCGTGGTGGCGGATCGCTTCTCGCTTGTGCTGAGTCTGGTCTGGGCGCTGTTCGTCTTCGTGCTCGTTCCGAAGCAACTGGGCTTGCCGCTTTCGATCATGGCCAATGGGTTCCCCGACGTCGTCTACCTGCTCATCGCGAGCGCGTCGGTGGCGCTTGTCTGGGCCGTCGTCAAGGCGGTCTGGACTTACGTCGTCGTTCGCTCAGGGCGCCGCGGCGGGGAAGTCGTGGCGGTCTGAAATGAGCTTCGAGTCAAGCCCGATAGGCGGGCGCGGGCGCTAGTTCACCCCGCCCGCCTCGAGCTCCCGCTCCTCGATACGCAGATAGCTCGCGAGCTCGGGATCGTACGAAGGCGGCAAACGCGGGGAACGAGCTTCAACGTGGCTCCGTCGACGAATGAGGGCCCGGCAAGCCGGGCCCTCCGTCGAATGCGGTGCGGTCGAGCTACGCGGCGACGAGAACGCGGTCGCTGTGAGCAACGATCTTGCCGCTCGTGATCTTGGGCGCGTTGGGGAGAATCGTGTCGAGCTTCTCCTCGCGGATCCAGGTGGTGACGAGCTTCGTCGACTCCATACCCTGCTCAGGCGTCTCGAAGAGACCGAGCGAGGTGAAGATGCCGTTGCCGGCATCGACGAGGTAGTAGCCCTTGAACCCGGACAGCTTCTCGAGCTTCGGGACGAGGGTCTCGTTGACCTTGCGGGTCAACTCGACCGAGCGATTGACGTCCACACCGTCGTAACGGCGGATGGTTGCGAACATGTGATGCTCCTTCGTTCCTATCAGGACAGGGAGTCCGAACGAACTCTCTGCTGCGCTAGGTCGGGGGAGACAATCGAAGAGGAAGTGAAAATCCTCGACGGCGTCAGAGACAACCAATGCGCTCATCGAGCGTAGCCGCGAAATGCACCCGGTGCCATCAGGGGATCCGCGTACGAGCGCCAGAGATACGCGCCCGCCTCGAGCTCACGCTCCTCGATCCGCAGGTAGCTCGCGAGGTCGGGAGCGTCGCGGCGTTCTAGCGTCGGCGCTCGTCGAGGATGCCTTGTGCCTCACTGATCGCATGCTCAATCATGCTCTGATCGGCTTCAACCTCTTCGACCGTCGATCGCTCGGCCAACAACTCGATCGCGACTTGACGAAGCTCGACGTCCATGGGGAAGCGACCGGCAAGCCCAGCCTCTTCCAGTCCCGATGCAAAGGCAGTGAACAACGGGTACGCATCCGGGTGACCGAACAGCTCCGGGTCGGGCATGTAGAAGGGGCCGTCGACCGGCATCTGCCGAAGGCTATTCGCTCCATCGCGCCTGGCGTTGGTGACGGGGTCGAGCCTTCTGGCCGAAACCGTGACCCTATTGCCGGCGTCCGCGCCGGCACTCCGGAAACGTGACTGATTCACGCCTGCATCCAGAACACTGGCGCGCGTGCTGGCGCGCGCCCTCCGATTTGCAGCACTTTCCCCCGGCTCCCGGCTATGCGAGCCGACGCACTGTTGCCAGACTCAGCGGGTCGGGTAGGTCAGACCCTGACGCTGGATGGAAGTGAACTGTCAGACGTAACAGAAGGTGCAGCGGTGCCGCAGCCCATGTACGGGTTGAGCGACCAGCGGACGCCGTCATGTGGGCGTCGTTAGTCGGCGGCGAGCCGCAGCGCCTCGGCCTTAGTGTCGCGGCGAACACGCGTACTAGGTCGCTTCCGCCTGCTGCCGGCGGGCCACCGCAATCCCGGCGTGCCAGCCGGGGGCACGCCCGCCCGTCGGGAGATGGACCGAGTCGATGTCGAGTCCGCTGCGTACGACAAGCCACGAAATGAGCGAGTTCGAGTTCCACATCTCGCCCGTGCGAAGCTCGTCTCGGCCCCAGACGGGTGTCGGCAACTGCGGCACGAGCTCAATCAACCGTCGAGCAGACTCGAGATCGTCGGTCAGTCGGCGGGGGCTCTCCACCGCCTCCGCTAGGTCGGGGATCACCCCATTACGCCAGCAGCGCACCTCGTAGCGGAAGAGCCGAAAGCGGCCGGCGGCGCGCGCCCCGACAGCCCCCTCCGCGACGACGCCCCGGTCACCGCTCTCGCCCCAGGCCGGTGCCTGCTCGATCACGAACCGCCCTTCCGGCACATACACCTCAAGGGCGGAGTGGTAGAGATCCGCGCGGTCCCGGTGCTGCAGCCACGCCGCGATCGCCTCGAAGACAAGGCCATTCAGACGAACGGAGTGACCGCCCGCCCCGAGTGGCAGCCAATACAGGTCGATTCCGCTTGCCTCTATCTCACGCATCGCTGTCATCTCGCTGCGATAGCAGGCATTAACCCCGCTGTCGGAAGTGAGGGCCGCGACCGCCTCCCCGAGGCTTTCGCAGCCCCTCGACCTTGATGCCTCACGGTGAAGGTTGTAAAACGACTTCCGCGCAGAACAATAGGGCCGGAGGCAATTCGCCCTCGTCTCGACTGCGTGCATCAGCGCAAGCGCCCGAGACGATCCGCGGTTTCCCCTATGCACATTCCTGGCTTTCGCGGACGTGTGACTGGCTGAGGCGAGTAACCCTGGACGGCGTAAGTTCAACCGGGGTGGTGGGTATCGCAAGCCCTCTGGGCTCGTCGATTCCTTCCCCGCGCCGCTCCAGGAGGAGAAGCGTTGGTGCGCGGCGGTCTTGCACCTATCGGACGGGCTCTCTCCACATGCACGGACGGAGCTCCCAGGACGCCCCCGCAGCCCCTCGCACACGAGACTGGAAGGAGGGATACCGATGACAACGGTGCCCCTGATGCTCGAAGAAGCGCCCGAGCGCGAGGCCGTGACGCCGCTCATCGCGCTCGAGGCAGTTGAGAAGGTCTATCGGACCGGGAAGCTCGAGTACCCAGCATTACGCGGCGTCGATCTGACGATCACAGAAGGCGAGATGGTCGCGATCGTGGGGCCCTCGGGCAGCGGCAAGACCACGATCATGAACATGATCACGGGCATCGACCGGGCGACGGCGGGCGACGTCGTTGTCGACGGCAGGCGCCTCAACGACCTGAGCGAGGAACAGCTCGCCGTCTGGCGCGGTCAGAACGTCGGCATCGTGTTCCAGTTCTTCCAGCTGCTGCCCACGCTGACAGCGCTGGAGAACGCGATGCTGCCGCTCGACTTCGCGCGCAAAGGCTCCAGGCGCGAGCGACTCGAGACGGCGAGGCACAACCTCGACCTGGTCGGCCTCGGCGACAAGCTCGATCACTTGCCCGCGGAGCTCTCCGGAGGTGAGCAGCAGCGGGTGGCGATCGCGCGGGCGCTGGCTTCGAACCCGAAGCTGATCATCGGCGACGAGCCCACCGGCAACCTGGACACCCAGACGGCAGCGGAGATGTTCGAGCTGCTGCAGCGCCTGAACGACGAGGGCAAGACCGTCCTCTACGTCACCCACGACCTCGGGCTCGCGGCCCGCGCGGGTCGGATGGTGACGATCCGGGACGGCCTCGTCGTCGGAGCAGTGAGGAGGCGGTCATGAACTCGACACTCCTCAGGAAATCGATCACCGATCTGACGCGGCGGAAGGCGCGCACGGTCTTCACCGTGCTCACGCTCGCGATTGCGGTCGCAAGTGTCGGCATCTTCGCGATCCCGTCGCTGATGGACCAGGCGATGCAGAAGGAGGTGCAGGCGAACCGGCTGCCTGACCTGACCTTGAACTTGAAGCCGCTCGCGCTGACGCCGGCGCAGGTGGCGGAGTTGCGGCGGCTGCCGAACGTCACGGCCGCCGAAGGACGGAGCTACTTCCAGACGCGGGTCTGGGTCGGCCAGCGGCGGGTGAAGGCGGCGATCATCGCCGCTCCCTACTTACCGGAGCCAGTCGGTCGATGTCGTCTCGCTCGTCTCGGGACGGCCGCCTGCCGGTCTGAGCGTCCTCAGCAGCGTCCAGAACGACAAGCAGGGCCGTTTCTCCGGCCAGGAGGGGAGCACGATCCGGATCATCGGCGTCGGCGACCGGACGGTTACGGTGCCGGTGAGCGGGGTCGCCCGCAACATGATCGGCGACCAGGCCGCGATCGGCTTGGACACGGTCGTCCTCTACTCGACGCCAGCGCTGCTTGCGCGACTGGGCGCCGAGACCGGTTACAGCAGCCTCGAGTTCCGGCTCGCCGACAGCAGCAAGGCGGCGGCCGACCGAACCGTCGCCGCTGTTCGGAGAGTACCTGGCCGGCCACACCGCTTTCACGGGCTTCTCGAATCTGCCCGAGGTACGCAAGGCCGGCTCCTACCCTGGCAAGGAATTGTTCGACCAGCTGGCCTCGATCATGAACGTGTTCACGGTCCTGGCGCTGCTGGCTGGGCTGGTGCTGATCGCGAACACGATGTCGACGCTGATCGGCGAGCAACGGCGCGAAATCGGAATGATGAAGGCGATCGGCGGCACCCGCCGGCAGATCCGCCATATCTACCTGGGCACCGCGCTGCTGCTCGGAGCGGCAGGGTCGGTGATCGGGGTGGCGCTCGGTCTCGTCGTCGCGAACGCGGTCGTCCGTTTCTTCGGCTCGAGCTTCTTCGCGATCTCGCCCGGCTTCGAGGTCTCGCTGCCGATCGTGGTCGCGAGCATCCTCGTCGGGCTCGTCGCGCCGCCGCTCGCGGCGCTGCCGGCGATCCGCCGCGGCTCACGCATCCCGGTTCGCGAGGGTCTCGAGGAGGTGCCCGCGTTGCAGGGAGGGCAGGCGGTGCTCGACCGGGCGCTGCGGCGGCTCTCGTTCCTGCCCCGAACGGCGCAGATCGGCGTCCGCAGCATCACCCGCCGCGGCAGGCGCAGCCTCACGACGGTCGCGCAGATCGCATTGGCGGTGGGCACGCTGCTGGCGGTGCTCGCGCTGATCGACACCGTCACGAAGACGACAAACGATGTCTGGAACCAGGCGCGCTGGGACATCGAGCTGGACACGGCCGTCGGCACGCAGCTCGACGCGCGCGCCGACCGGCTGATCCGCATAACACCCGGCGTCGCGCGGGCGCAGCCGAGCCTGACGAACCTGATCAAGTTCGACGGCAAGGACGCCTTCCTGAACGGCTACCCCGGGCGGCCGCTCTTCGACACGCCGGTCACGCACGGCCGCTGGTTCACCACGCAGGAGGCGGCCACCAACGCACGCGTCGCAGTGATCGCCGGCAACCTCGCACGTACGACCGGCACTCATGTCGGCGACGAGGTGAAGCTGCAGACGGCCGCGGGGCCGAAGTCCTTCCGCGTCGTCGGTGAGACGTCGACGCAGTGGAACAACGGCACCGCTTTCTACGTGCCGCTGCAGACGATGCAGACGGCTCTGGGCATCGACACGGTCAACAGCTACCTCATCCAGACCGCGAGCTCGGACCACGGGGCCATCGACCGGACAACAACGCGGCTCGAGGACCGACTCGGCGCCGGCGGCTACGGGATCGGGACGCAGGTCAAGTATTCGGGCCAGCGGGCCAACGTCAGCCAGAACAAGGCGATCTCAACGGCGATCGGGGTGCTCGGCCTGCTGATCGTCGCGATCAGCATGGTCGGCCTCGTCAACGCGATCACGATGAGCGTGCTCGAGCGGACACGCGAGATCGGCGTCCTGCGCTGCATCGGCGCTCGCGCGCGCGAGATCCGCCGCATCTTCGCCGCCGAGGGCCTCACGGTCTCGCTGGCGGGTTGGCTGCTCGGAATCCCCGTCGGCTACGCGCTCGCGCGCATGTTCAGCTGGCTGTTGCTGGAGCTCGTCGGGATCGACTTCGGCTTCAGCTTCCCGCCGCTCAACTTGCTGATCGCGCTCGTCGGCACGGTTCTGCTCGCGCTCTTGATCATGCAGCTTCCACTCCGACGCGCGGTCCGACTCAAGCCCGGCGACGCGATCCGCTATGCATGAGCCCGTTATCGGACGGCAGGGCGGGCGAGGCCTAGAAGCGCTCGCCCTGCGGC